>CAXSGJ010000009.1:39592-98284 GCA_964236865.1 uncultured Polyangiaceae bacterium | reverse complement strand
GCCGGCGCTGCCCGATGCGCCGGCGCTGCCCGATGCGCCGGCGCTGCCCGATGCGCCGGCGCTGCCCGATGCGGTGTACAGCCCTTCGTAGCGGAGGAACAAGAAGCCGGTGTGGGGCCACGTCATTTGCGAGGTTGGCGAGAGCGGTTCCATGAGTCCATTTGCAGCCTGCTGGTTACAACCCAGCCCGATTCCGACTGCGAAGCTGAGCGCGGTGTATTCTCCGGCGGGAGCAAGCACACGCAGGCTGGCGGAAATCGGGTCTTCGGCATTGAAGAAATGCACGCCGTACGGCTCTGGTGTTCCCGCCGCGGTCACGGGATCCACCGCGACCGGTTCGCCAACGCTGCGCAAGAACTTGAGCTCGGAAATGTAGAAGCGAATATTGAGCGGAACGAGGGAGCCGCCGTCGGCAAGCGTGTTCCGCTGTCCGAACACGAGCGGTTTACCCGCCATCACCAGCCGCAGCGACAGGGACACCACGGTGCCCTGCGTGCGTTGCGGGCGCGGATGCTCGGGGCAACCATCGCTTGCCACTCCGCCGGTGCCACCAACGCCGCCGCCGCCGACGCTGCTCACACCCCCTGCAGTTCCCGAAACGCCGGACATGCCAGCCGCGGAAGCGGTAGCATCCTGCACTCCCGACGAGCAACCGTCGAGCCCCGCACACAAAGCGACCCCAACCCAGAGCGCACCCGCCGACCCGACTCCCATGGTGCCATTATAGTTACTCAAGCTCGAGAATGCGCCCAATTTGACGGTAGGGCGGCTTTATCTCTTCACGCAATTCCGTGTGACGGGTGCTGCGTGTCTGTCTTCAGTCGCTCCACCGCTGCAAGAGGCGCGACGCGCAACGGCCACTCGCGAGCCAATAGCGGGCCGAGCCACCGCTCTCGACGGGGTGAGCTCGCTCGCGCTGCCTTGCGCCCGATCGTACGCCCAGAGGTGGTAACGCTCCGCCTAGCGCAGCACTTTCTCTAGCTCCCTCACCAAGTGGGTGGCGAGCTCGCGCACGCGCGCTGGCAACCGTGGGCCCGCGGCGTACACCACGAAGACACCGGGCTCCACGCTTGGATACGCCTCCAAAAGCGCGACCAACCGGCGCGCACGCAGATCGTCCTCGACCAAATACCTCGGCAGCTCCGCAATGCCGAGCCCCGCTCTTGCTGCCTCGTGCAAGGAGATCGTGTTGCTGACCCGAAGCCTTCCGGAGACACGCACGCTCTCGGGCGCCCCGCCCGAGCCGAGCGGCAAGAAGTTCCAGACCGGCCAGGCCGCCGCGCCTGACAGTAGCAGGCAGGTGTGCTCGGTGAGCTCAGCCGGGATCTGGGGTGCGCGCCGCGCCCGGAGGTACGATGGGCTGGCGCACAGCACACGCCGCAGGGTGCCAACGCGCCGCGCGACGAAGGCTGGGGGAGGGTCGGAGGTGATGCGCACGGCCACGTCGATGCGCTCCCCGACGAGGTCGACGGCGCGGTCGGTCAGGTCGAGGTCGAGGGACACGGCGGGGGTCTTTTTCATGAACGCGAGCACGATCGGCACGACGCGTGTCTGGCCGAGCAAGAGCGAAGCGCTCACCCGCAAATGCCCGCGAGGCTCGGCGTTGTTGCTCGCCATCTCGTGTTCCACCTCGCGCAGGTCATGCAAAATGCCGCGCGCGCGCTCGAAGAAGATCTGTCCCGCGTCGGTCATGGTCATGCTGCGCGTCGTTCGCCGCAGCAGGGGCGCGCCGAACGTGTTTTCCAAGCGTGACACCACCTTGCTGACGGCCGACGGAGTCAGCCCGGTTAGCCGGGCGGCGGCCGCGAGTGACCCGCACTCGACCACCGCCACGAACACCGCCATCCCCGAAACAACCTCACGTTCGTGCATGCGCGATTAGTGAACTAGATTCATGAGTGCTGCAACTGCCGGTGGTCTACTGGAAGCGGGGCAAGCGATGCAGGGTAGTTGGGCAGCGGGCGCCAGCATCTGGGCCGCGCTGAGTCCCGGGCGTTCTGCCATTTCGACTGGGCGTGGCCGTGGAGCGTTCTTTTCATCTCGAGGATTAACCATGCGTTCTCTCATCTTTGCTCCGCTCGCGACTTGTCTCCTGACCGCTGCCTGCACGACCGCGCCACCGCCGGCGAGCGACGCGCATGCCTCGGCCGCAGACACGCGGCCTACGGCGCCCGCTCTGGCGCTCGTTCTGCGCTTCGATGCTTCGGCCGGTGAGCTCCCCGAGGGGTTGGCGGTCACGCCGGAGGCGGCGTTCGTGGGGTTCGCTCCAACGAGCCGCATCATGCGTGTCGATGCCGCCACCGCCGCGGTCACTCCCTTTGGGCAACTGCCAACGCCGATCGCCGGGAAAGGCTTCATGACAGGTTTGGCTTCCGCCCCGACGGGGGACATCTACGCCGGGCTCGCATCGTTCGTGCCCGAGGTGCAAGCGGGGATCTACCGCATTCCCAAGTCGGGCGGCACGGCGGCGTTGTTTGCCAAGGACGCAGCGCTGCCGTTCCCGAACGCGCTTGCGTTCGACAGCGACGGTTCGCTGTGGGTTACGGACTCGGGCACGGGTAGTGTGTTTCGCATCGATCCCGCAGGGAACGCACGGCGCTGGGCCTCGGGCGCGGCGCTGACAGGGCAGAAAGATGCCTGCGGCGGCGCGGGTCCGGGCTTTGCCATCGGTGCCAACGGCCTCGTGGTCGAGCACGACGCGGTGTACGTGGTGAATATGGATCAGGCGACCTTGCTCAAAATTCCCCGCAACGCCGCGGGCGGCGCGGGCGCCCCCGTGGTCCTTGCGGGTCCAGATTGTGAGGCGCTGGGCGGAGCGGATGGGTTAACGCGAGCGCCGGATGGCTCCTTCGTGATCGCCGTCAATCGACAGAACAAGCTCGTGCGCGTCGATCCCGATGGCGGCATCAGCACGCTCGTGAGCGGCCCGCCCCTCGATTTCCCCGCCACGGTCGCGTACCGCGGCAGCACGCTCTTCGCGACCAACTTCGCGCTCAAGAATGCGAGCACGGGCAAGCCCGCGCTGCCTGGCCTACTACGCTACTGACGCGCGCTTCTGCTGCGGCGGATCGCCGTCACTGGGCGCCGTCCTCGGGCGCCCGGTGCTCGGAGCCGGTCTCAGCGACGCGTCACTTGACGACCGCGACTTCAGAGCAGGCAAAACCGAAGCTGTTGACGGAGTTGCCGCCGGTCGGCTGTTGTGCAACCGCAACTTGGTTTGCGGCGCACAAGATCGCGTTGAACGGGCTACCTCCGGTCTGTCCGCCAATCAGCGCCGTGTCGGTGGTCGCGCCGACGACTAGGCCGTAGCCAGGCCCCGGGCCCACGCTGAGCGGCGCGCACTTGAACCAGATCGCGTCGATGTAGCCTCCGCTGCGGCCCTGAAAGCCCACCACCACCTGATTGGCGGGGCAAAGCGCGGCCTGCGCGATCGCCTTGGCGGTCTCTCGAACGGGCAACGAGGCTGCTTGGGTGGTGGTGATCGCGTAGGGCGCTTGCGCCTGCATCGTTAGCGTCGCGCACACGCCGGACACGCTTCGCAGGTAACCCACATCGGTACCAATCGTGCCGTTGAACCCGATCAAGACCTGACCTTGCGGACAAGCGTCGTCGCGGCTGGTGCCGCCGCTGCTCGCCGTCTGGTGCGGGTTATTGTTCTTGATGCTGCTCACGCTCAGGCCTTTGGGCTGCACTGTCGGTGGCGAACCGCCCGTGCCACCGCTGCTGCTCCCGCTCGCGCCGCCGCCTGCATTGCCGCTGCCGGCAGTGCCAGGTTTGCCGCCAGCGCCGCCTCCGCCCGGGCTGTTGCTTCCGCCTGCTCCTGCTCCACCTAGGCTCGTGCTCCCGCCTGCGCCTCCTCCGCCAGGGCCATGGCCGCCGCCCGAAGCCGTGACAGTGCCTCCGCCGCCGCCGCTTCCGCCTCGGCTGCCGAGCCCAGCGCCCGACCCCGATGTACCGGCAGCGCTCTCGCTCACGCCGCCCGCCCCGGATGTTTCAGCGGCGCCCGAGCCCGCTTCGCCGGCGTTGTCCTCCGCGGACCCGTTCAACGGCGCTTCGATGCCGGTGGCACAGCTCGAGGAGGCAACAAGCACACAGACGGCGGCAACTCTGAGCATTCGCATAGTATCGACCTTCGATACGCCTGGCCGTGATTCGAGATAAGAGTCGATCTTGAATCTCATGCTACGCTTTGCAAAAAACGCGATCAAGCCACACGCGAATTCGAGTCGCCAACGCGCGAGCCGGTGCCATCTCGGGACAAGTGAATTAGACAGTCGAGCTTAACAATTTGTCAACTTGGGGGCGTGATCAGCGGGACCGATCGGCGTGCTCTTCGCCCGCGGTTGGAGGGCAGAGTGAGCAGGTAAACGCGTCAAAGCACTCGTGGTTTGCGCTACCTCGTTCAGCGTGCGCCTGACTGTTCGGCGAACCGGTACTCAGCGCAAAGCGCGCGAAGGTCTTCGGCTGATGATCACCTACACCGTCACGCGGCGGCGCGGCCTTCGGCGTCGCGGTGCGAGCGAACCTGGAATTGAGCAACGCTAAGGCCTTCCGTGCCGCGAGGTGAGCCGTCGTCACGCGACGCCGAAGGCAGTGCCGGGCGCGGCTCGCCTCGCGACCATCAACCCAAATTTATAAATTTAACGAACGGCGGCGAGTCTTGACCGACCCCTTGCCGCACTTCCAGCGCCATCCTGGCGGCGGATAACTCCACCTCTCGAGAGACCATCGACCGAGTCGGGCATTCGAGGAACCTAACGCGACCAGTCCGCCGGGATGATCAGTCGAATCCCCCGAGCGGCGACCTCGATTCGCACTCGGAAACTGGCGGGCCACTCTTCGCCGTCCAACTGCGTGGCGAGCGGCGCGCCGCCCTCGGGCTCGAAAATTTCCAGATCCATGGTCGAAGCGCGCAGCGTTTTCGAGTGTTCGAGCCCGAGGTCTTCCAACATTTCCTCGTTGAGCGGCACGAACTCTAGATCGCGAATCGCTTTCGAGACCCAGTCATTCTTGCCAACGAATGGGACTAGCTCGAAGATGCCGTCGTCGTGGCGGGAGGTTTCATCGAACACCCAGGCGCCCGCGTAGACCCGGGTGTTTTTCACGATCAGGTCGCTCAAGCCGTTGAGCTCGACCCGTTGTCCATCTAGATTGGCAATCACGCGCATCCTGTCTTCGATCACGAACGACTCGAGGAACGTTTTTAGGAATGCCCCGGCGTACACCGCGTGGTCACGATAGATCTCCTTGAGCGGGCCCAGCGTTTCGACGAGCGCACGGTCCTTGTTGCGCTGCGCGAGCACGCGCGCCGACAGGCCCCACCCGCAGGAGTCGAAGAAGTAGTCGGGGGGGGTGAGTGCATCCCCCGTGTGGTACACCCCTACGTCGAGCCGGGTCTCGTGCGCGGCGCGAATCACGTCGACGTTACGCGCGAGCGCACTCTCGTCCGCCTGTAAGCCGAAGCTCTTGCCTTGGTCGTTGGCGGTGCCGGCGGGAAGCATTCCCAGTGCGACGTCCTCGCGCCGCTTGCTCGTGTAAAGGCCGGCGGCGACCTCGCGAAACGTGCCGTCGCCGCCGAGCGCGACGACGGCGCGGTAAGAGCCCGCCTCTAGTGCGGCCCGCACGGCCCCGATGGTCTCGCCCCCTGCCAGAGTCGGCAACAGGTCAGCCGTGATCCCTGCATCCTTCATCAGGAGGAGCGCGCGATCGATGCGCTCTTGATTCTTTCCGCTCTGAGCGGTCGGGTTCCCGACGACGAGGTGAGTGGCCATCGCAGAGGAGTATAGCGGAGCGCGAACTGGAGGCCGCTTGCCAGATTGAGCGGCTTTCGCCCGGCTCGCCGCGACTGCACATGGCGGATCGGGCCGTTTGAGTCGCGGTCGTTTTGGAGCGCGCGGGTGTCGCTAGGCCAAGCGGAATGGTGGTCGCAGGGGCATGCAGTACGCGTTACCGCTGACGAAACGGCGCCGTGAGTCGCAGGGCCGCTTCGCGCAGCCGCGTCTGCTGAGCCGCGTCGGACGCGCTCGGGTCGGCCGGCGCCGCGCTGTGTCGATCGAAGTACTGGCCCGTCTTGCCGGACAGAGCTTGCTCGATCACGAAGAGGACGACGGCCGCGCCGGACTCCGCGCTGCCCTGCGGAGCTATGTTCGCCTCGCGCACCATCTTGGTCGCGAGGAACGTGCCGGGGTGTAGCGACAGGTAGGCGCGCTTTGAGTCGTGCGCGGCGCGCTGAAAGGTATCGCTGATCAGCGCAAGCTTGCTCCGCCGATAAGCGAGCACGCCGTCGTAGCTTCGTTCGTTCATCAGATCGTCGTGATCGAGCGCGGCTTGGCCGGCCGACGCGACGTTGATCACGGCGCGTGACGGCAGGCCGTGACCGGTGAGCAGCTCGGTGAGTAAAAAAGGCGCCAGGTAATTCACCGCGAAGCGCAGCTCGAAGCCGTCGGCGCTGAGCTCGCGCTGATTGCGATCGCTGCCGAAGCCGATTCCAGCATTGTTTACCAACACATCGAGCGGCCCGGCAGCGACGACCTCCCGCGCCAGCTGCGCAACGCTAGCCAACGAGTCGAGCGGCGCAATGAACGGCTGTGTCGCTCCCTGCGCCGCAGCGGCTATTTGGCCGGCCTTCAGTGGGTCGCGCCCGTGCACGAGCACCGTGGCTCCGCGCGCCGCCAGCAGCGGCACGAGTAGCTCCCCGATGCCGCTGGTCGCGCCGGTTATCAGGACGCGAAGATTCCGCAATGGGTCGGCCATCGCGGCGAGCATGGAACGAGAGACTCCGAGCCGCAAACGGAGCCGTTGCTATGCTTCGGCACGAGTGTCGCCATGCGCCGGTCGGCCATTCGTGATTATGCGCGTTGGAGGGGCCACGGCGATGCGGGAGCCAGCCAAGTGCAAACACTGACGAGCGTTTAAGTTTGGCCGCGCTTGGAGATCATGTGGGCGATGTCATCCCAATTGGGGGCGAGCTCATGAAGGACGTGTGTGGTGGCGCCGTTGGCCCTCAACGTGCGGACGGCCTCTCGCTCCGGGACGTTGACATTGTAGCCCCGGGTGCAGGTCATCAGCGGGTCGACCGAATGCCCGAATAGGCGACACACGAGCGGTCTCACCGGATAAACCGCGCAGCCGCCGCTCTGATAGAAGGGACATGTCCCGTCCACATGCGCCGCCGGTACGATCCCGCGCTCCCGGATGAACCGCTCGATCCCGCGAAACTCCGTCTCGGTGGCCGGCACGACGCCGCAGCATTCGCCGCAACCCCTGTCGCAGCGCATCGACGGAATGACCTTCAGCTTTTTCACCAGGCAGCCCCACACTGCCACTTTGAACTTTCGCGGCAAGCGCTCCGCCGACTCGCGCCTCCCATCAGCTTGCACCCAACTGAGTTTCATGGGCAAATTGGTTCAAACTAATGCGTTGTTGCCGTCGATCGGAGCTTCTCTTATCGCTGATGTTGGCTTCCGGTTGCTCGGGGGACGCGGCCGCGACCCGTGATTCGCACCCGGTGGGCAGCCAGGGCGGCTCGGCTGGCGCTGAGAGCATGGCTGGAGCGCCGCCAACTAGTGGCGGCGCGGGCGGTGGCTTTGCCGCTGCAGCAGGCGGTGCCTCCGGCGGAGCCGTCGGTACAGCCGGCAGCAGCGCAACGGTCGGAGGCACGAGCAGTGGCGTTGCCGGCGGGACGGGCGCAGGAGCGCCACCAGGAGGCAACGGCGGCGCTGTTCCGAGCGCGCCCTTTACCTGCACAATGATCTTCGGGCTTTTCACCACAAGCCAATGGTTCAATGGAACCAACCCCGGCGGCGCAAGCAAGACGTTCTTGCAAGATGGTGTCGACGCGACGCGCTGGGAAGCGAAGATGAAGAAGTATTCGTACGTCGAGAAGTGGGCCGATCCCAAGAGTGACGTGTGGGAAATCCCTACCGCCAACCCGTGCGCGGCGAGCTCGGCCACGCCCGACCGCGCGCTGTTCGTCGGCTTCGGGCCTGCAACCAAGGATCAACCCACTTGGGAAAAGCTACTGAAGAGCGTGATCACGAATATTCAGGCGAAGTACCCGAGCGTCAGACAGATCGATTTATTGACGATGGGGCGCGCTCCCAATAACACGCTTTGTAACAACAACAATGACCAGGACACCGTCACCGCGCCGTACGAGGACGCGGCCTATCAAGCGGTAGCCGACGCTTCGAACGGGTTCGTGCAAGTGGGCCCGAAATACTACGTCCCCGATTGCGAAAACTCGTACATCTTCGCGAATGATACCGACTACACGACCAGCGCGGCAAACTATATCGCGATGGAAGTCGCGACATATTATGTCGCTCACCCCTAGCGAACGCGTGCACAGCTGTTCTCTACGAGACCAGCCTTTAGTTCAAGCGTGGCGTGCTTGGATTGGCTTTGGGCGCCATGACTTACTCTTCCTTGTAGGTAAGGTCGGTTGCCGGCGTGGCCCGGAGCCGATCCCAGAGAGGAGGAAGTACTTCAGCCGATCACCGGGACGCTCTCACTTCACGACAGGAATGACTGGGGGCTCGGAGATGTGCTTTAGATTGAGCCCACCTGGGTAGTAGTAAGACGTGGCGAAGCCGAACCCTTCGACTTGCAGGCCTAGGCCGGCGGGGTCGCTAGTCGAGATAGCGTGAGCGCCAGTGCCGGTGTTGTTTAGCTTGGCTCGCACGAAGCCCCAGCTGCTGCCCGGAACGGCGGTGGGGGTGCCGCTGAGCGGCATGCCATCGAGCTTCACTTCGGCGCCCATGGGCACCAAGACGTCCGCGAAGTTCTCTTTGAAGTCGGGCGGCGCTAGGAAGGTGTATTGCTGCCGAAATTGCTTCGGAGCAACTTCCATCGTCATGGATGGGTCGCCTTGCGAGGTGGCCGCGTCCGTACCGGGCATTTGCAGGGTCCCGCCAACCATGAATGAAGCGACCGCGAATGGCTGATCGCCTTGCACGACGAAGGGCTCGCTCACCATGCAATGACCGGGCACCGTGATGCACTCCGCGGCGGGCTGCCCGACGGGGAGCGGCGGGATTTGTACCATGTCGCCGGCCATCAGGACGTCCGGAGCGCCGGGGGGCTTGGTGCCGGGATAGGTCAGGTGCGTGTTGTCCACGTTGCCGTAGATGCGGACCACGTGACCGACCGCGTTCCCATTGGGCGTGGTCGGCGGCACTACGATGTATTCGTTACCGAGCACTTCGGCGGGCAACACACTCTCTTCCATGTGATCCGCGTTGGCGACGGAGTAATCCGGTAGCTGCGCGATGGCGTTGAACGAGATGACCTGAACGGGAGCGCTCGCATTGACGACCGAGCCGCTCAAGTCGGCGTTCTTGGTCTGGGGGTAGGCGGCCCAAGCGGCCACGAGCTCGATCACATCACCTGCGTTCATCATGTATTGAACGATGTCGTTGGCTTTCTGTTCGGCGATGCCAGGGCTGGCGCTGGCCGATACACAGACGCCAAGATCCTTGGTCGGAAAGAGCTCAGCGCCACACTTGGGTCCGAGCTGAACGGTGACCACCGTGTTGTCCGCGGTGGCCGTGATCGCCGCCCCTCCGGGCACGGAACCCCACTGCTCACCTTCATTCTTCGAGGAATAGCCAAACACGCGATAGTTGCCGGTCATCGCAGTGGACGGCAGAAGCAGTGAGGCGTCCACCGAAGCGGAGAGGCAGCCGTTTTCTCCGCCGGTGATGCCCGCGCACGCTGGCTTGGTGTATTGCAGTGGATCGAACTGCCAGGCGGTGATGGGCACGCTGCTCGTCATGTGATAGGCACCCTTGTTTACGCGCACGGAGTTCCTCATGCGCCCGCCGGAGGTGTTCACGGTCGAAAACTCTGGGCCCTTCAGCTCCGTCACCCATTTGAGCAGCACGGTTTGGAGCCCGCCGGGTGCGACCGTAACTTGCTGGTGAAATCCACTCGGCCCTTCGATGATCACCTGAGCTGGGGTGGTGCCGCCGTTGGCGACGACGACCGCCGGATCGAACAGGCCCCACACCGGGTTAGCGACAATCGTGGGCCAAAAGTCACAACCCACATAGCTGCGGAGGCCTCCGGCCTCTTCGCACGTCGCGGGCAGGTCGCCGTCCGAGCCCGAGCCGGCCGCGCCATTGCCGCCGATGTTCAAGCCCGAGCCGAGCCCGGTACCGCCACCCAAGTTCAAGCTGGGCGCAGCGGGGGCGCCCGTTGAATTGCCCTCCCCATGCGGACTACTGCCACCGCTGCTGCCGCCGGCGCTACAAGCGCTGATCGCGGCCAGTGCGCCAACGGTGAGAAAAGTGATGGAAAAGACCGATAGTCGGGATGGGTTCATGGCGTGGAAACCGGCCTTTGCGCATTGAACGCGCGCCACGGTTTCTCTGATTCTGAGCTGAATCCCGCGACATGGCGTGCTCGAAACGACTCATTTCATGGCCGAATTTGCTCATGGGTAAGCGGCAAATTTCAAGCGCGACCAGAACGGGCCGCGGATCGCTACGCTGGACCGAGAGTGGCGCTCCGGGTTGGCGCGTTGAATGCCGTGACGGTCCACGACGTAGTCGGCGAACGCGAAGTAGCGCGGGCGCTCGTTCGCGACTGCGCGCGTCTGAATCCGACTAACTGACGGAGACCGTCAAGCGGGTCTGCGCCAGTCAACGATCGGCGAGGGGGCGAGGGGTCAGACGGTCAATCTACCGAGCGGGCCGGCGCAGAACTTCGGGTTGCCGAACGTCGTTCGCGTGTCGCCGAACATGTTCAAGATCGAGACCAGGAGGTTATTGTGTGAGTTTCGGTTCGCGGACTTGTCCGTGTACCGCACCCAGCGGCCGCCGGTGATGCTGCCGGAGCCGCCAGCGAGCATGAATGGCATGTCGACGTTGCTGTGTACGGGCGGCTGAGAAATTTCGGAGCCGAAAAATACGACGCTTTCGTCCAGCAAGGTGTGCCCGTCCGATCCCATCGTGACAGCGTTCATCGCTTGCAACAGATGAAGGTGCATCGTCGAGTACCAGGTGTAGATTTTCTCGCACTCGACCGGCTTGAAACCGCCATCGTGTTGATAAAAGTGGTGATGCTCCGATAAGTTTAGCCAAGGAAAGGTGTGTTTTGCTTCGGTATCGGTCCACTGGAAGGTGCCCACACCCGTCAGGTCGCAAGCGAGCGCCATCACCATCATGTCCATCATGTACGTTCCGACCTTGGGGATCTGACTGTCGGTGGAAATGTCGACGTTGCCACCGACGTCTGCGCTACCGCAATTGCTGCCGCATTTGCCGGTGCCCGGGTTGTAGCCGGTGGTGTCGACCTGACTCGGTTTGGCGCAGCTTGCGGCACCAGCGGCGACCGCGGAGAGCCCGAGCTCCATGTCGCGCAGCTTGTCGAGGTGCTGCTGCAGCGTAGCGCGGTCTGAAGTGCCGAGCCTCGGGACGAGCGACGTGTACTCACCGAGCACGTGGTCCAAAATTGACTTCTTCCGCGCCTTTGCTGCATCCGCGATAGGATCGCCCGTGGTCCCGAGACCCCCGAACAGATCTTTGAAGATCTGCACGGGGTCGACTTTGGGCGCGATTGGGCTCGACTTCATGTTGTCTTCGAAGTTGGCGCAGCTGATGGGCGACAGCAAACCGTGGGCTTTGCCCGTGCCCCAGCGCACCGCCATCTCGATGCTCGAGAACTGCTTCTTTCCCGCCGAGATGCGCGTCGCCAACACCTGATCGAGCGACGGGCTGATCGCGTAAGAGCTCGTTCCCGGCAAGCTGCCGTTGGACGGCGCGTTCATCTGACCATTTCCGGTTAGCCAGGCAATGATGCCGGCTTGGTGCTGCTCGCCGTTCTTGGACGTCATGTCGAGACCGTCGACGATGAGCAACTTCTTCGCGTCCATCATGGGCTTGAGTGGCGCCAATATGGGGCTCAATTTGGGCGCCGTCTCGGTCCCGGTCGGGCGCCATCTATTGACCCCTGATAGGTTGTCCACGACCGTGCCGCCCGGAGTGTAAACCGCGAGGAAGCGCTTGGCCGGAGTGGGAGCGGCTTGAGCTCTTGCGAGGGGCTCCATGATTTCCAGCCAAGGCAGGGCGATCGCGATGCCACCAGCGCCTCGCAATAAGGCACGACGATTGAGGCGGAAATTTTTCATGGTACTCAGTCCTTCGCCGGCAGGTAGAGGAAGGCATCCGTCTGGGTCAGGTTCACCAGCAGCTGCTTCACGTTGCCACCCGAGTTTTTGAAGAGTTCATTCAACTTTGCCTGCGTACAGCGATCGGTGTCGCCAACTGTTTTGCCGTAACCAAACTCGAGCCAATGTTGCGCGAAGCACTTCTGCGCTTGGTCTGTCACGGCGATCGCCTTCACGAGCTCCACCGGGCCGTTGAGCGGCTTGGCGTCGCCCGGCAGCTTCCCGCTAGCATCGATGGTGATGCCTTGATCCTGGTCGCGCCACTGCCCGATCGCGTCGTAATTTTCGAGCGCAAACCCGACCGGGTCCAGAAACTGATGGCACCCGGCGCACACTACCTGAGCGCTGTGCTGGCTGAAGCGTTCGCGAGCGGTCTTACCCGTAACGCCTTCGGGCACCTTCACTTGAGCCAAGATGGCGGGGTCGGTGGGGAGTGCGATATTCATGCACATGATCTTGTTGAGTATGAACGAGCCTCGAAGCACCGGATTACTCTCGTTCGTGGTGATGGTCCCAGTCATGATCGCCCCTTGCGTCAGCAAGCCCAGGCGCTTCGTTGTGTCCGGTAGCGTGACCTTGCGAAATTCAGCGCCTTGCACACCGGGGATCCCGTAGTACGTGGCCAGCTGCTCGTTTAGGTACGTGTACGGCGCGGTCAACGCGGACGTCCAAGTACCAGCGCTCTCTGGATCGAAGATTTCGTGCTCCAGAAATTGTTGGGTTTCTTCGCGTAAGGCTGTGGCAAACGGCTGCGTGTACATCGGAAATTGGTCTTTCGACCGAGCCAGATTCGTCAGACCACTGATGGGCAACAGGTTGTCGAAAAAGAAGCGGACGACCGGACGCGCTTGCGGAGAGTCGACGAGGCGCTGAGCTTGCGCTTTGACTCCTTCGGCACTCGCGAGGCTGCCGTCTTTTGCGGCCGCCCGTAACGCGTCGTCGGGAAGCGAGCCCCAAAACCGAAACGAGAGGCGCGTTGCCATCTCGTCGGCGGTGGGCCGACGGAGCTCAGGGTGGTCGGCCGCGGGGGTGCCAAACTCGATCCGGTATAGGAACTCGGGCCCTTGCAACACGGCCTCGATGACCGCTGCGATGCCCGACGCGAACGTCGAGCTACTCTGGATTTCCTTCTCCAACGACAAGAAGCTGTCCGACTCGGCGGCGGTCAGCGTGCGGCGGTAAGCTCGCGACGCGACATTCTCGATCAGTGCGCGAGCGCATGTGTCGTCCGGTTTGGCCGCGCTGGCGCACGCCAAAAGCTTGCCCAGTGCTTCCGGAGTAGCCGTTGCCCGGGCCGCGACGCCCTCGGCGACCGTGCCCCACGCGTCCGCCAAATTGCTCGACACAGACTGCAGACTCGCATCATTTCCAAATACATTACCTGTCCGTCCGATCGTCTCCGGTGGTAAGGCGTTGGCTGGCTCGCTCGCATCACCAAGCAACTCGCGGACGGCGTTGTTGTATTCGAAGCGCGTCAGGCGTCGCACGGGCGCGTTGCCCGGGTGGGGTGCTTGCAGACATTCTGCGGGGATTGAAGATGCTGCTCCAGCGGTGCTCGTCGGGCCAGCGCCGCTACTCCCGCCGCTCGCGTTGGCGACGGGCCCCCCGCCGCTTGCCGACCCGGCCGGCGCACCGCGGGAGCTCTCGACCTCTCCAACGCACCCTGTTAATGCCGAAAAGAGGAGTAACGCGCAGGCAAGGCTGGGCCGCGTCGGCCGCGATGAAAAATATCTCATGGGCATGGATTCCTGCAGCTGAACCGCTGCTCTCACCCAGTCGATAGTGGACTCACGGGGCCGTGAGGTTCCCCGAATCTCGCGCTGCGGGCCGTTCAGTAAAGGGCCGAACGCGAGCCCTCAGGGCCTCGAAGGGCTAAGTCGGTCGTTGATCGCGTTGAGGCGCCCGGCCCGCGAGGCGCGACGACGGCGGAGACCGCAGGCACGTAAATGTGGAGCAACGAAGCCACCCGGGAAAGCCTGGACTGCGTCGGCCGCGAGAGCGATCGACTGAGCCGTTTGGGGCCTTACTCAGTCAGCGCAGGTCAGCCGCGGCTCGGCCCAGTCTGCATGATCGTCCCCGTTGGACCCGAGGGCGCCCACGAACAGCCGCAGGTCCTGGCGCCCCTGCAGAGAGATGTCGACCGAGTGCGCCGGGCTGGAGCCGGTCAGCTTACCGCTATCGAAGAGCTTCTCTCCGTCGGACCAAACCTGGAACACGACCGAACCCTTGCCTGATACTTCGCTGTCCAAACCCACTTGCGCGCTGAAGTGGGTGCAATTTCCGGCAAGTCGGAAGCGCACCAGCGACGGCGCATGGACCCCCAACCCGTGAGCATACACTTGGTCGCCGATCTGGATGGGCAGCCCATCGGCGGCCGCCTCTTCGCCGTTGCTAGTATTGTGCTCCGCGGGTCCAAAGCCATTGGCGGCGTAGGTCCAAGGCAGATCCCCGAGGGAGACTTCACCCCGTGGCGTCGCGGGCTCCGCGCCAACAACGCGTATCGCACGCACATCGTGCGGTTGCACGCTGACCTCGAGCTCATCCTCCAAGCTCCCGAGATCGCGATGCGCCCATAGGTCGCGAACGCTCGCGGCCCCCGCGTCGAGCCAAATTTCGGACCAACGTAGCCTCGTGCTGACGACGGTTTCGCTGCGGTTCAAGAGCACTACCCCGCGAGCCCCGCAGCCGGTCAGTGGCTTCGCAAAAATTTGAATCGATCCGTCATCTCTCACCAGAGCGCCTTGCAAGCCCAGCGCATCCTGGTCGAGCGCGATGACCTCGGGGTTGGTGAGCAGGGCCCTCGTTGCATCGGTCATCGTTGTCAAATCGTTGCCCGCGAGGAGGGGAGCGGACGAAATTGACCAGAGCGAAAAGTGACTCCGCTGTTCACTTTCACTGAGCGTGCCATTGCCGACCTCCAGCATGTCGAGGTCGTTGAAGGCGCCCGGCCGGCTATAGGGCGCAAGCGGCGCGCTCGCGTCCAAGGTCGACAAGACAGATGCCCAGGTGGGTTTGATACTCGCGTTGGTGCGGGACATTTGAGCCACGTTCGGCATCCAATCGGAAAATGGCGGATCCACTAAGCTCAGCAGGATAGGCCGGCCATTTTCGCGTAGCGCGGTGGCCATGTGCTCGACACTCGGTTGCCCATCGACGCCAGCGGTGCACGGGACGAACTTCAATAGATCGACGCCCCACGCCGCGTAAGTCGCGGCGTCCTCGACATAGTGCTCGGCCGACATCGCCGGACAGTCGCGGGATGTGCGAAATACCCCAAACTCGAAGCCGTCGTCGTGGAGGCGAGAGCCGAGCGCCGCCATTCCGCTCGGGAGCTTGATGTCGTTGACTCTGATGTCGCCTGTTTCGCTGCGCGGGAGCTCCCAACAGTCGTCGAGGTCAACATAGCGGTAGCCAACGGCCTGCATGCCACTCGAAAGCAGGACGTCCGCGGTATCCCTCACTTTCTGCTCATCCAGCGCGGCAGTGCATCCAAACGTATTGTAGCCGTTCCAGCCCATCGGCGGCAGGGCTGGGAACAGCGCGGCCGGGACCACTGCGTTGCATTGCTCAGCCGGTGGCGGGTTACTGGGTTGACTCATGCTCCCGCCGGCTGGCATTGCCGGCGGGAGCATGTCGGGCGGCGAGGGCGAGTCGGGGTAGAGTTCGATGTCCGCGCGCCCGCAGCCGCTGGCTGCGAGCGCAAAGAGCGTGACGGCGCTCAGGGTCGAGAGTTTACCAAAGGTCGACGCCAAGCCGGACTCCGAATTCGGCCGCCACTGGCCACAGGCTCAAGACCGTCTCTCCTTTTACCAGGTAGCGTGGTCGTCGCGGCAAGTACAACGCCTTGACACCTAAATCGAGATGGAACCCTCCCCCGAGCGTCAGCGCGATGTCGCTGCCAGCATCGAGTGTCGGGGTGACGCGCTGTGACTCAGCTGACTGGGCAAGCGACTGCGAAACGCCCGACAGCTTCGAGAAATGAGCGGTCGCCCCGCCGAACAGCGAGCTCCGCACGAAACGACTGCCGATCACCTGCCACGCTAGCACCGCCGACACAGACAAGTCCCTAAATTTGCCTGCAAAGTGCGGAGTTCTAATGGAGACGCCCGGACCTGCGCCGAAGAACAACGCGGCGCCAATCCGGGTCGGCCCCGGCCTAACCCACCACATTCCCCCGACACTCCCGCGGACTTCGGTCGTATCGCGCGCGATGAAGCGCACGCTGCCCGATGCCCCGAGGGTGAGCCGTTCGCTCACGGTCCGACGCAAGAGCGGAGGAGGTACGGCGCGTTCGAGCTGCGGAGCGATGTCTGTGGTGCGCAACAGCGCCTTGAGGCTCAGCGCGACCGATGCTGCGGCTGGGCTCGAGAACGGAGGTTGCTCAGCGAGCTCGCGCGTGGTCACCTGGTTGGTCTCGGCATCGTAGATCCAAAGCAGAGAGCCCCGGTCCGACTCGGAAACCCAAACCACCACGTTAACGGTGAGCTGCCGACAAAGTGCAGCGGCCCGGCTCGTTGCCGTGAGTAAGTCGTTACCCGGCGAAGGTTGGTGGGTCGTGGCGATGGTCACACCCCACGGGGATAAAGCCACCGAGACCGCGTGTTCGAGCTCCACGTCAGCGTCGATCAATGCAACGCGACGGTCCTGGGCCAGCGCTGGGCGCGCGAGCAGCAACAGGCACAGGAAGGCAGAGCGGAGTGTACGCACCGGGAAACAGAGACGAGCACGTCAGCGACCGTTACTCCAATCTATCGAGCAACAGCCGCGCATCCGGCGCATTCGTCCCACTGGGATAGCGCGCCAAATATTCGGTCAAAACTCGACGCGCCGTCGCCCGATTGCCGCGCGCAGCTTCCAGCCGGCCGCGCGCGAACAAAGCGTTTGCCGCCCAACCCCCACTCCCACCTTCCAGTGCTCCGTACAGCCGAATGGCCTCGGCGGGATCCTTTGCTTCGAGCTGCGTGGCCGCCTCGAACTGCGTTTGGAGGCTCGACGTCGAAGGCTCGGCATTTCGCGAGATCGGTCTCACGCCCGGCCGCTTTTTCGTGGTCTCACGGAGTGCCTTCGCGGCCGCTTCGCGCTCGGGGGGGATGCGTGCGGTGTTCGCCGGGCTTGCTGCTTCGGGCGGCCCGCCCGGTGAAAGCGGGTCTGCGAACGGCGCCGCATTCGCCGGGGCCGGCTCGTGCGACGCCCAATGTTCGCCCGCCTTCACCAAGGCAGTGCGGCCGCGGGCTCTCACTTTGACGACGCCCTCTTGCACGCTCACGCTGGCAGCGTCACCGTGACGCACCACGGTGAAGCGCGTGCCCACCACCTCTACGCTGACTTCCCCGGCTTGCACCATCAGCGGAGCACCAGGACGTCGATGTGCGACGTCACACGTCACTTCGCCTCGGTCGACCACGATGAGCGCGCTTTCGTCGGCGCTGCCACTCACCACGACTGCGGACTCGGGGCTCACGTCGAGCAATACGCCCGGCAACGCCACATGCGAAGCGGTGACGCCGGTCGAAATGCGCGAAATGCTGGCTGCCTCGCCTTGCAACGGGCCACGCAGCACCGACACTACCGCGCATAGACCAGCCGCCAAACCCAGGGCCCACAGACCCGCGCGGCGCGCAGGGGATGGCGCGAGCCGAGTCGAGCTCCGCGTGGGGGGCAGCTCGCCGGCATCGAGTCGCGCAAAAACGCTGTGCTCAATTTTGCTCCAACGCTGCTCGGAGAGCGGTTCTAAGTCCATCTCGAGCAGGCGCGCCGGGGGGCTAGTGTGGTTTCGCGGCGGGTTAATTTTGGCCATTGCTCATCTCTTCCAAGGAACGGGGGCGGGTCGGTTCACGACGAACTCGCTGAGCAGCGGATCCTTCTGAGCGCGTCTTTCGATATTGCGCCGCGCTCGAAACACCCGAACCTTCGTGGTGACCAGCGAAGCCTGCATCAAGTTAGCCACTTCTTTCAGCGGCTTGTCGTCGAGCTCATGCAATGTGTAGGCAATGCGTTGAGACGGCTCTAGGCGGTCGAGCAGCGCATAAAGGCGCCGGGCGGCCTCGCGATGGATGACGCGCTGCTCGGCACTGGGCGCGCCATTCACGATGTCGTGTACCGGCTCCAAGCGGGGCACCAGGGCTTTGCGTCGGAAATAGGCGTAAGCGACGCGCACCGTACAGCGCTCGACCCAGGTGGAGAGCAGCGACTCGCCGCGAAAGGTGTTGAGCGAACGAAACACCTCGAGGAAGGCATCCTGGATGAGATCCTCGAGGTGCTGGCTATTGCCCAAAATGCGAAATAGCGTCCAGTGGACGTGTTTGCGCTCGCGCGCAAAGAGCGTCCGCTGAGCCTGCCGGTCGCCCGCGACGCAGCGCTTGACCAACTCCAAATCTTCCGGTGCAGTCACTAGCCGGAGGGGCGTGGTAAGTGGTGCCTCGTTCGTCACCCTGCGTTAGTGAGCGTACGCCTCAATTAGGTTACGACGTCCAGTTGGCCGGCGACTTTTTGTAGGCCGCGCCATCGGCAGCGCGACATCCCCTTCTTGTTCACGGCCGGTCGCCGTGCTGTGCGCGGAAATCGTCGACTGCCGCTCGAGTGGATTCCTGTGCAAGCACCTTTGTCACGGCGCTCGGGGCGTCGGGGGGCTCCTTTAGTGGCACGCGCGAAGGGCGCGCAGTCGGCGCGCGAATTGGGGAGGCCCTCCCGACGGCGCGGTCGCGTCCGCGTGGTACAGTCCTCTGGCGATGAGCGCCATCCGCTTACCTCTATTGTGTGCGTTTGCGGGCGGCTGTCTCAGCAACGCCATTTTGTTCGCCTTGTGGCGAACAGGGGACGGCGCGGGCGCTGTGGCTTCGACGCAACAGCGCTCGTCCCGCCAGGTCGGCGAGCTCGTGACCGCCGCAGCTGCGGCCTCGGGCGCCCAGCCGACGAGCGCGCTCGTCGCAGCCGCCCACGTGGCCGAGCCCGGGCGTGCGGCAGCAGAACCCGCGCCCATCCAAGCGGCTCGTGACCTCGACGGCGCTGGGCCAACCCCGGCAGGGAGCTCAGTTTCGGATGTACTGATGCGATTGGAGGCTGCCTACCGCGAGCGGGTGTCCGCCCGAGCTCCGGCTCAGGCATCGTCAACCGAGGAGCGCGCAACTCCGGCGGGGCACGCGGCTGCAGAAGTGGAAAGCGCGCGGATTCTCTCCGCGCAACCTATCGCGGAAGTCACCCCCGCTGTGCCGCCGCCTACCGCCACCGCTGCCGCGATTGAACCGCGAGCGGTCGCGGCTGCCACGCCTGCGGCCGTCACGCCCGCGGCCGTCGCGCTTGCCGCTCCGGCTGCCGTCATGCCGGCTGCCGTCGCGATTCAAGCCCCTGCCGTCGCATCTCAAGCCGCCGCGGCACCGGCGTTCGCGGCTCAAGAAGTTCCACCGCCGTCTCAGATCCATTACGGCGACAACAACCAGAACACGTACGTCACCAATGTTCGCCAGGGCGACGTGTACTTGGTTCAGATGCAGCAAATTGCCGTGCTTCAATACATGCAGCTGCTTGGCCTGTCTTCCGGCTTGGCTGCCCCTGCACGACATGTCGGTGGGGCGGGGCATCAACGGGGTGCCCTCTCGAGTGGGATCACCAACCCCGATAACCCCTGGGGTTTTCGGTTCGCCCCACCGAATTTAGTCCGCTAAGTAAGGCCCGATCCGCGGGCGCCTGGCTCGGCTAACGCCTTACTTTCTGTGCTGCCCGGTGCAGAATGAGGGACGCTCCGAACACGAGCAAGCCGCCGATGGCCAGTAACGCGCCGACCCATCCGAGCGATGACCAACCCCAGCCCGCCGCGATCGCGACACCACCGAGCCAGGCACCAAGCGCGTTCGCCACATTGAACGCCGAATGGTTGAGCGCTGCGGCTAACGTTTGAGCGTCGCCCGCGACGTCCATCAGGCGGATCTGGAGCGCTGGCGCGAGCGCCACGATACCACCTAGCAGGAACACGCCGAGCAGGGCGCCCGGCACGTGGTGCGTGAGCGAGCCAAAGCTCGCCAGCAGCGCCGCAGAATAAACTAGCGTTCCGCCGATGGTTCGCATCAACGCGCGATCGGCCAGGCGCGCGCCGATTAGGTTACCCGCGACGCAACCCAAGCCGAACAGCGAAAGAACCAACGGCACCCGAGAGGCGTCCAGACCACTGACCTCGATCAGCGTGGGCTTGATGTAGCTGAAGACACAAAACAGGCCGCCGAAGCCGATGCCGGCTATCGCGAGCGTCATCCAGACTTGGGGCCGCGCGAGCGCGCTGAGCTCGCGCATCGGGCTTCCGTGCGGGTCCGCGGGTAGGTTGGGAACGGCGTAGCGAATCGACAGAGCGGAGAGCACCGCCACGGCGCCGACGAAGACGAACGCGCCGCGCCAACCGAAATGCTGACCGATCCAGGCGGCCAGCGGCACGCCCGCGAGCGTCGCGCTAGTGAGTCCGAGCATCACGAAGCCGACGGCGCGAGCGCGCTGATTGGGCGGCGCAAGGGCGGCGGCGACCAACGCTGCGACGCCAAAGTATGCCCCGTGCGGTAATCCAGATGCGAAGCGCATCGCGCCGACTCCGAGCTGGCCCGGGACGAGCGCGGTCGCAAAGTTTGCGAGCGCGTAGAAGCCCATCAAGGCCATCAGCAGGGTCCGGCGCGGCCAGCGCGCGGTGAGCACCGCTAGCACGGGCGCCCCTACGGCGACCCCGATCGCATAGGCGCTGATCAAGTTTCCAGCAGCGGGGATGCTGATGCCGATGTCGCGTGCGACATCGGGCAGCAGGCCCGCGATCACGAATTCGCCCGTACCGATCGCGAACCCACCGACGCCGAGCGCCAACAGGGCGCGGGCCGCTCCGGGCCGGTCGGCGCTACGTTGACTCGCTTCGATAGGGCGGAGCACGACGGTCAGATACACCATGCAGGCTTCACAATGGAAGCGTATGTCGGCCTCTGCTACCAACGCCTTAAAGGCAGTCTAAAAGATGGATGAGCTGAAACCGTGCGCCGTGTTTGCCGAGACGGTTGGCGCCGGTTCGATGACGGCGTGCGCGGTACTGCCCGGCGTTGTCCCTGTTTGACGGAACGCTAACGTCATCGGCTTGCCTCCGACAGCGGGCAACGGGCCGCATAACGCGAGAGCGACGCGGTAGTCTCAGCGCTCAGTCGGTCCCGCCACTGACCTAGAAAATTCCGGTGACTGCGTCGCTGAACTGCGCGCGCAATAAGTGGGATAGGATAGATCTATGTCGAATGACTTTGATTCTGGAGGACGTGTTGCGTCGCGCGCCATGGCTCGGCGGCTATTGCTGTCGAAGGCTCGGGTCCCGGTGGCGCCGACGATTATTTTCCTACTGATCGCCGGCTGCGGAACCTCCGCAAGCGAGGGCGCCAAAGGAGCCGGCGCCGGCGCAGGCGGCGCGGCGGGCGGTGCATCCGGCGGAGTAGCGGGTACAACGGGAGTCGGTGGTGCGGGTCAACTCGAGACGGCGGGAATGCCGAATGCCGCTGGCGCATTGGCGGCCGGAAGCAACAACGGTGGTTCAGCGGGTAGCGTCGCCAGCAGCGCCGGAGCGGGCGCTGATGCGGGCGCCTCTGGATCCAGCGGCACAAGCGGCTCCGCTGGCGCGAGCGGGACGATGGTCAGCGCCGACCCAGGCAACGAGGGAGATGGTCGGATAACGATCGACAAGCCGTTCGTCGCTGACCCGGCGCAAACGGTTGTCAAAGGCGTCCCTCAAGGTCAGCGCGTGCGCTTCACCATGGCGTCTTCCGACAGTAAGATCTACCCGGTCGACGGCGTCGGTAAACCATTTTCGCGTTTGGGGGCGGTCTACCTGCCTGCCAATTATGTGTCCGGGACCGAAGTCCCGTTCATGATCGCTCAAGATGGTGTCAGCAACATCCAATACGTGGATGTGGTGCCGCCTGCACTCGATAACTTGATTGATCAAAAGAAGGTTCCGCGGATGGCGGTCATTTTCATCGATCCCGGGCCGGACCCGGGAAATGATCACGCCCACAGCGAACGCAGTATCGAATACGACAGCGTGTCCGGCGTTTACACGACGTTCATCGAGAGCGAGGTCATACCCGCAGCTAAGAAGGCCGTGAAAGACCAGACGGGCTTGGATTTGGTCCTAACCGCGAGGCCCGAAGGGCGCGGAACGCTCGGCGGCAGCTCGGGCGGCGCGTGCGCGTTCACGATGGGTTGGTTCCATCCCGAGCTCTATCAAAAAGTATTGAGTTATTCGGGCAGCTTCCAAGACCTGCATGACACGCCAGAGCATCCCAAGGGCGCCGCTGAATACATAGACACCCAGCATCACCTCGTCGCGAGTGCGGCAATGAAGCCACTCAGGGTAGCCCTGCAAATCGGCACGAGCGATAGCGCTAGTGCCCTCTCGGCTAACGAAGCGATGTTCGCGGCCCTAACGAAGAATAATTATCACACGCGTTACATTGTGGCGAACGGGGGAGGCCACGTCGACCGCGACGTGCAAAAGCAAACTCTGGCGGGCTACCTGATCTGGCTATGGCGCGGATACCCGATTCAATAGGGGGTCGACGGTCGTCGTCAATTTGGCTCTGCGAAGCGCTGCGCATGCTCGGGTTCAGCGCGCGCGCCGTCGTCGGGCACCTAGAACCGCCGCAACCGCGAAAAGGACTGCAAGCGGACTCGAGCCACCGGCGTGACGCCGGCCTGTCGCGCAGGACGAACCGTCGGCTTCGGGGCGGCTCGCACGGTTGTCACCGCCCGATCCGCTGGCAGTAACGGCGCCCGCGGCCGCTCCGCCGGATGCTTCCCCGGCACTACTCGTCGTCCCCGCGCTACTCGTCGTCCCCGCGCTACTCGTCGTCCCCGCGCTACTCGTCGTCCCAGCGCTGCCGCCAGCTGCGCTACCCGCGTCTCCGGAGCTTCCTCCGTTCGCGCTGCCACCTGCCGCTCCGCCACTGCCGCCCGGCGCAGCGCCGATTGCATACTTTCTGGACAGCGTGTTCTCGACGCTGATCCGAGTCGCGTCATCGAGGGCGCGGCTATAGATCAGGAGCTCGGATATATCGCCCTGCCAAGAGCGATCATTGAAGTTGCGATCCCGGGCGACGGTATCGGCCGCAACATCCGCCTTTGCAACGATCGACACCAACCCGAGCTCGAAGGGAAAGCGCGTTGTTCTGCCCTCGACCAACTTGCCGTTGAGATATGTTTTGCCGTTGACGAGGTTCGGTGAAACCTCGCTCAGGTTGGAGTTATAAATGGCGCAGCCGTGCTCCGGATGAAAGTAAGTCGGGTTCGCATTGCCACCAAGCCAGAACTTCGCTGGCGTCCCATAATTGGGCAGCGTTGGTAGGCACGAGGTCGAGTCCTTCGACAGCACCGCGAATACTGTGCGCACGTGGTCGATTTTGGTGAAGTGAAAGCCGGTGTAGCCGCCGTTGAAGTGAAGCGTGGGCTTACCGTTGGCGGTAGACAGGACCGGAATGGCGGCGCCAAAGGCGTCGTGAACAGCGTGGTTCGCCTTACCGCTTGCATCCGACCATTCTGTGATCTGAGCGCCGGTCATCTTCATTGGGCCATCGGCTCTGACCCACAATTCAAGCCCGTCTAGGGGGATGGCGGCGTCCTGGGCGAATGACGAACGCGTCAGCAGGCTGACTCCGACGAAGAGGACCCTTGCCGTGCGCCAGCGAGTGAGTTCAGCCATCTGCTTGAGCCTGTAATGTAAAAGAAAATGTTCGGGGCATTGATCGAGGTCCGGCGGTGCAACCGATGTGCGAGTAAACAGCTTTAGCATATGGGCCGCCCAGTCCGCGGGCTCGAAGCGCCGCGTTCGGCGCGGACTCGATTCGCGATGGCGCGGAACATTGCAGTCTGAGAGGTGCGACGCCGGATCACGATCGCCCCCCTCCTCGAACTCGATGAGGTGGTGCAGCTATTGCGGCTATGCTCGTCCGGTTTGAAAGCGCGGCTGACGGCGCACGGCTGCAACCGGTAAGCGGCAATTCAGCTGTCGCCGCGGAGCTCCGAGAACGCTTCGAGCGAGGCGAAGAGCGTGTCTAAACGCGTGAGCTCGTCGGATATGGTTGGGGCGTCCAGCATGAAGTATCGGTTGTAGTCGGCCTGATTTCGCAAGCCGAGTAAGATCGCAAAATCATGAGCGACCCGGACCGGTACCAGCCCGGGCTTTACCAGGTGCTGGCCGAGCAAGGAGGCGAGCCCCGCATGGGAATGAGCTTGAATACCGAGGCTCACCAGTGCTGCGCTCACCAAGTGAAAGGCGGCGTAGTAGAGCCGGTTGGCCGCGTCGTCGTGCAGGCCGAGCTCGATGAGCGCCTGCGCTGCGCGGCGGGCGGCGCGTGCCTTGGACAGCTCCGCGAGCGCGTTCGCCCGGGCGTTTTCGTCGGTCATACCGACACGCCTTCCCGCTCCAAATTTCCTGCTAGCAGATCTTCCCGTGCCCTCAAAAAGTCGAGCTCGCTCTGAGACATGACCAGCGGCGTCAACTGGAACCCTTCCAGCCCGGACGCGAGTTTCATGGGCAGGACCCGCTCAGCATGGCTCTGAATCCGATTGAGCACGACGGCCACGTCGACGTCCGAGTCGGGACCGGCTTCGCCGCGAGCGTATGAGCCAAACAGAGTCACGCTGACCAGACGTGCTCCGAAGTGCGCGCTCAGCTGCTGCCGGAAAACCGCGAGTACTCCGGCGAGGGCGGGGTTGCCGAGAACCATCGACGCTCAGCGTAGCACGGCATGACGCCACCCGAACGCGACGCCGAGGCATTCGGATCCACCGGGTTCACGCCGGCCGCAGGCTCCTGGGATGACCAGAGTTGCGTTCAGCTTGTTGTAGTTTGCGGTTGGTATCATTGATCCGGCTCACGTCGTCGGCCAACGCTTTGCTGTTTCCTTAAAAGATGAACCCCGAGCCGTCGCCGCGCTGTCTTGCCGTTGCCTCATGCCGCTGTTGGCTCAGCGCAGGGCTACGGTATCGAAGGCAGCTCGGCTGGGTCGCTCATTCGAGGCGGAATCGGGCGCGGTAAGCTCATACGTGTTCATACTGTGACCGCTCGTGCTGGCCAATCAACCCGCCGCAATCGGTCCGTGTGACTATCAATGCATCGGCGAAGCCTGCGTGCCCCGAGCCGCCAGGTGATCATGAAAATCAAAAGATAGAGAGGGCTTAGCAATGATCACGCGTTACTTCGCGGCCGGCGCAGCCTTCGGCGTCGCGTTCCGCCCCGGGGAAGCGCGCGCCGCTCACAAGTCAAACACTCCCCGCCACTCAAGGGCCGACCCACGGTTTGCTTGCGCGGACACCGGGGCCTGCCCAGTCAAGCGGTGAGCCGCCGGGTCGGGGGCGGGACGCCGAGACTGAGCCGCACAGCGTGGCCTCGCCCGGGCGCGCAGGCAGGCGTCACGTGGGCTGGCGGAGCTCGGTGTTTTAGCTATCAATGACCAGGATATGCTTTCAATCGTCAATCGGATCCAGGCAGCGGCGCGCGATCGGCGGCGGCTCGGCGAGTGTTCGGCGCCGAGTGGGTGGCTGCGGCCCCTGGCGGCCTGCGGGTGTGCTTTCCTGATGGCCCTTGGGTGCGGCTCATCTGGGCGCTCGGCAGGCAGTGGCCCAACGGGAAGTGCGGGCTCAGGTGGCAACTCGGGTGTCAGCATAGGCGGCGGCGCAGCGGGCAGCAGCGCGCAAAGCGGGTCGAGCGACGCGGCCCAGGGCGGCAGCGCGCCGGCTGGTTCGGGTGGGGCGCTAGGCGGGGTAGGCGGCGTTGGCGCAGGTGCGGCGGGCGGCGGAGGCGCGGCGGGTGGGGGAGACGCAACCTCGTCGGGCAGCCGCTTAGACACGCTGTTGAATAGCGGCTGGACCTTTCAGAAGGCAGACGTCGCGGGCGCATCAGCGAGCGTCTTCGACGACAGCGCGTGGACGAAACTCGACTTGCCGCACACTTGGAATGCCGTCGACGGGCAGGACGGGCCCGCGACGCCCTATTACCGCGGTGTTGGCTGGTACCGAAAGCATCTGACGGTGCCGGCCGCGCTCATGGGGCAGCGGCTTTACCTGCAGTTCGATGGCTCGAACATCATCAGTGACGTGTATGTGAACGGCAAGCTCGCCGGCTCCCACGCCGGCGGCTTTGCGGCGTTTCGATTCGACGTGACTGAATTGCTGACGTTCGGCGCAGATAACGTGATCGCGGTCAAAGTGAACAACGCGCCCGGCGTAGACGCCAATAACACGCTCATCACGGCCAGCCCGACCGCCAACGTGCCGCCGCTCAGCGCGGACTTTACGTTCTTTGGTGGGCTGTATCGCAGCGTTCACTTGCTCAGCACTCCGCCGCTCGCGATAAGCCCGATGGATTTTGGCTCTTCCGGCGTGTACGTAACGCAAACGAACGTGAGCGCGGCTTCGGCGGATCTATCGATCAAGGTCAAGCTTTCGAACGCTGCTGCGGCGGCTGCCGTGGCCGGCCTGAAGCTGACGGTGCTCGACGCCACCAGCTCTGCGGTGTTGTCGCTCAGCGCGACGCAGGCAGTAACGGCGAAGGGCTACGCCGACGCGACGTTCACGGGCAAGCTGACGAACCCGCATCTGTGGAACGGCATGGCGGCCCCCTACCTGTATTCGGTACGCGTCGACCTGCTCGCTAGCGGCGCGGTCTCTGACTCGGTGACCGTCCCACTCGGTCTGCGCTCGTTCAGTCTCGACCCGAGCACGGGCTTTTCATTGAACGGGAAGTACGTCGATCTGCACGGCGTAAACAAGCACCAGGATCACAAGGACAAGGGCTGGGCGATCGCCGACACGGATACGGACGCGGATTTCTCAGTCATCAAAGAGCTCGGCGCCAGCGCGCTGCGGCTCGCGCATTATCAGCACGCTCAGCACACGTATGATGTCGCCGACCGGAGTGGGCTCGTGGTTTGGGCCGAAACTCCGGTCGTGAACCGCATCAATGATACGCCGGAATTCGCCGCCAATGCGGAGCAGCAACTTACGGAGCTGATTCGACAAAACTACAATCATCCGGCAATCGTATTTTGGAGCGTAGGCAACGAAACTCTGCTCAAGGCCGGGCCCAGCCCCGATGCCTTGATCGCCCACTTGGCGGACGTAGTCGCAAAAGAAGATCCTACGCGCATCCCCGCCTACGCCGCCAATGCCGGGGACACCTTCAGCACGGTGAATTTCCACGGCACCGCGCATGGCTTCAACGAATACCAAGGCTGGTACGGCGGCAAGGTCTTGGACTTCGCGACCTGGGCCGACCAGACGCACGCGGCTAAACCCACGGCGGCGCTCGCGGTGACGGAGTATGGCGCCGGGGCGAACATCGCGCTGCACACCGCCACTCCCGCGGCACAAGATACCGGAGCCGATCACACGCCGGGCCAGCACACCGAGGAGTACCAATCTTATTATCACGAAGGCTGCTGGTCAGCGCTCGCTACCCGCAAGTTCATCTGGGGCAAGTTCGTGTGGGCGCTGTTCGACTTTGCCAGCGACACCCGCACCGAGGGCGCTTCGCCGGGGTTGAATGACAAGGGCCTCGTCACCTTCGACCGACAAATCAAGAAGGACGCCTTCTATTGGTACAAAGCCAACTGGTCGAGCGAGCCATTCGTGTACATCACGAGCCGGCGCTTCAGCGCCTTGCCCAAGTCCGGTAAGAGCATTCGCGTGTACTCAAACCAGGCCACGGTCGAGCTGAAGCTGAACGGCATCTCACTCGGCGTAAAGTCCTCGGCGAATCGCCTCTTCGTTTGGGACGACGTCGTGTGGGCCGCTGGCGCGAACACCGTCTCGGCAACGGCGGGGCCCTCGCTCGACACCGTCACCTGGACCAACTGAGCATCATCAGCCACGCGCCGCGTTGCATCAGCGACGAGTTCGAAGATGACGCGAGGAATCGCTACGGCCTTGTGCTCGGTGCGCAGGCGGGGCTCACGCTGCCGGCGCCGCGGTTGTACTTTGGACTGTCGTTCTCGCACTACAGTGGATACACGGATCTGTCGCAGGCAGTTCACATGGATGCGCTCGACGTCGAGTTCGGTTATGAACTTTATCCGCTGAAGGAACGCCTATTCATCCGCCCGCAGGCGGCGCTGGGTGCCGCGCAGACCGTGACCATTCAGTCGGATAACGCGGGTTATCCGTTAGCTTTTCATTGGGCGCCGGGCGTGGTCGTCGGGGTTCGCGTCGCGCTCCTGCTGATCAGCGCAGAGTATCGGCGCGAGATGATTCCAGGCGGGTGGCCGAGCTCCAATAGCGTATTGTTTGGGTGCGGGCTCAGGTTCTAAGAACAGGTCGGCGTCGCGTTCTTCGCGAAAAGGAGGGATCTCACGGTGGCTTGGCGTTCGACGTGCCGCTCAATTGTGCGCTTGCAAGATCATGCATTTCAATGATGGTGCGCAATTGTGCGGTCGAGCTAGCCTGGGTTACACCAGGTAACGTCGCGACGTCGAGCGCATAGAGCGTGAACACGTACGTGTGCGTCGTGCCGTTGGGACAGGGCCCCAGGTAGCCCATGCCTTGGCCGGCGCGCTGCTTCGCACCAGCAGGCGCGTTGAGGGCGGCGGTCGTCGGTAATGACTCAGGCAGCAAGGTGGTGGCCGGCGGGATGTCCCACAGCACCCAGTGTGTGAACATGTTGTTCGTGTCCAAGAGCACGAGCGCATAGCTCAACGTCCCGTTCGGGCCCGCCGCCCAGGAGAATGGCGGAGAATGATCCATGGCGTTTGCACACGTGTACTCAGCCGGAAAGGCGGCGCCCGCGGTGAGCTTCGAACTCGATAGCGTGAAGCCCGGGCCGCCCCCTTGGCCTGCCGCGCCGCCCGTGAAGGCGCCTGCTGCAGCCTGCCCGCCGACCCCAGCCGACGCGCCTCCGGCGCCGCCCGCACTGGCGCCTCCACCGTCCGTCGCGGCGCCACCGTTTGCGGTCCCAGGCGTGCCAGCACCTCCCGCGTCGCCCCTCGCCGCGCTCCCGCCTGTTGCAGCGCCTTCGAATAAGCCACCCGCCGAGCTTCCCGCTGCCGAGCTGCCACCGATTGAAGCGCTCCCGCTCACCCCGCTGCTCGCTGCCGCGCCGCCCTGAGCCGGCGCGCCTGCCGCAGCAGGGCTGTAATCGATGCTCGATGAGCAATGCAGGCCACCCAACGCCGTGAGCACGAGCAACGGACCAACGCTGAAACGACTTGACGGAGTATGCCGGGCCGAGTCGCTAGCCATGCTGCGCGCATGCAAGCTGAATCGAGATGCCGATGAAGCGGCGATAACGCGGTTAAAGTTCATGGATAGCGCCAGCTCCTGATGGGCGTTACGGGCTCGACAGACCATAGCGTGTGCTGGCCACTGTTAACAATGCCTATCACGGCGCTAAGCCCGCCAAGTATCCGTTTTACTGGTCATTTTGGAACGGCGCCAAAGCCGCATGCGCGAGGCCTCGCGCGGGCTTGTAATGCGCACTGAGCAGCTGCGCGCTCGCCATGGACCATTGGTCGTTGCTGAAAGTCAGCTTACGCTCGAGCAATCGGGGCAGGTGCTCGAGCCGCGAAGAGGCCCAGTCGTCCTCACAAGTGCGCCCGACGAAGCTGAGCAGTCGTGCCCCCTGGGGTAGCTCATCGAGTGCGGTGAGGTTCTCGACCCCGCTGTCAATCACTGGCGGAATGAGCTCGCTCCTGACGCTCCGGCGCGCGTGGGTGAATTCTGCGCACGAGAACGTGTGTCCTGTTCATCGTTCGGCTAAGCTTTGGACGTGGATAAGCTGCTCTTTCTCGGCGTCGGCAGCGTCGCCCGCGCGGTACGGAATGCCTTGCCGGACGCGCCGGCCTGGGGCACGACACGCGGGGTCCCGGACGCGCGCTTCGCAGATATCACCCCCGTCGAAGCGAGCGACCTGAACGTTGTCCAGAGCTTGGCCCGCGGCGCGAGCGTCGTCGTCTCGTTTCCACCCGACGGCCAAACCGATAAGGAATTCGCGGGCGCCGTCGCTGGCGCGGCGGGCCTCGTGTACTTGTCGTCGACCGCAGTTTATCCAGAAACTGCAGCGCTCGTGACTGAAGCGACCGCGGTCGCAGCTGCGGGTGAGCGCGCGCTCCTACGTTTGGCCGCGGAGGCAACGTGGCGGAATGCAGGCGCAAGAATCGTTCGCTTGCCGGCCTTCTACGGGCCGAACAACGGGCTGCACTTGAGCATCGCGCGCGGCGCGTTTCGCTTGCCAGGCGCCGGCACGAACGTCGTTTCCCGAGTGCACGTCGACGACGCGGCAGCCTTCGTGCTCGCTGCACTGACCGCGGCAGAAGGCTCACTGCTGCTTGCCGGAGACCGCGAGCCGGCGCCTGTGATCGAAGTTGTGTCCTTCGTGTGCGATCTGTTTGGTTTGAAATTCCCGCCCGCGAGTGAAGGCGCGGACGTCCCTTTGACCCTGCGCGCCAGCCGGTCCGTCGACAGCTCTAAAACACGCGCAGATTTCGGCGTTCAGCTCGCGCACCCGACTTATCGCGAAGGATACCGCGCGATTTACGCTGCTTCAAAGAGCCGGGCGGATAAGAACGCGCACTAACTTTACGCGGGGGTAGGCGATGGATCGCACGCCGGACGTCGAGGCATGGGTCTGATGGTCGCGCGCGTGTCGCGCTCGTCGAAGCCTTCGGCGGCGCAGACGGGACGCGCTGTATCGAGACGCTCGTGACCCCGCGGAGCATCCCACGTGGCCGGCGCGGAAGATTACGGAGCCATGACTCTATCGAGGGCGTCAGCGCCGAGCACGCGCTCAACCCAAAGATCGAGGTCTGCTTCGGGCGCGCTGGCGAGGCGCAGCGCGGTGGTTTTTGGAAGCTCCCCGAATTTCAACGTCAAGAGCTTGCGCAGAGTGTCGGCTTTGCCTCTTACGACGCCGCGTGCTTCGCCTTCGGCTTTCCATTTTTCGGCGAGGGTCATTAGGGTTTCCTTAATTTCAGGCTGAGCGGCCTCGATCGCGTCGGCCAGCGTGATGGCCACCGAGTCGTCAGCCACCAGGGTAATATAATGGAAAGGGTCCAGAGGGCCTCTCGCCCATTGGGGGCCTGGAGCAGATCGGCGATCGTGCTTGCCCAGTGACGCGCGGACTGGACGAGCCGTTCGGGGTTTCTGGCGTCGCGCGAGGCCCACAGGGTGAGGACGGGGACCAGCCCAAGGCGCGCTTTTCTAGGGCTTCGTCCGTGACGTCGCTGAGATCGTCCAGCACGAAGCTCAGGCGCGGAATCAGCTCTGAGAGGCTGCCTGCGTCACCAATCGTTGTCGAACAGGTCCTCCAGCCGTCGACCTACTGACCAGGCGTTTTCGCCGTGGTACAGCACGACCGGGATCACGACTGGCAGCGGCAGGGCTTCGGAGGCCGTCTTGCCTTCTAGATGGCGCTCCAAAGCGAGCCAACACGGTACCGCGGCGCGAACATCAGAAGGTGCCCATAAGTCCGAGCCCGCCGGGCGACGGAATCAAGTGCAGCTCGGGGCCGCCCGTCTGGGTGGAGGGCAGTGAGTTTTTATTGCGGTAGTGCAGCAGTGGCACCCCATAGCCAACGAGGGTGCCGACGAGTGCACCCGTGATGACGTCGCTCGCGTAGTGTAGGTCGCTGACGACACGGAATGTCGCCGTCGTTGCCGCGACGGCGTAGCCGCCAGCGCAGCTGATTGCATCCCACGGCGGGCCCAGAAGCTCATTGTCGAAGTGATGAACGCAGATCAACGCTGCCCCGGTGAAGGCGAGCGTTGAGTGTTGACTAAAAAAGCTGCGGTAGTGCGAGCTGCCGTCGCAGTCACTGGCATTGCTCGGCAGCTCATTACTGCCGCAGTCCCGTCCGTATGGACGCTCGCGGCTCACGAGCACGTTGCTCACGCCTTGAATCGCAGCACTGATGGTCAGCGTTTCCAAATCGATCAGCGCCATTTGCTCGGCGACCTCGCGGCTGCCCCGGTACCACCATGCCGCCGTCAGCGCGTCCGCGACAAATGGCCAGGTCACCGTGAGCGATAACCCCACATCGGAGGCGTCTCGGAAAATATAGCGATCGGAGAGCGAACGGACGCGCAGCGCGTTCCGCACGTCGTCGTCGAACCAGCGCCCCCCGCTCAAGGCATGCGTTGCTCGCGGCTTAACGATAGCCGAGCTCAGTGTTACGGCGCCGGCGGTCGCGCCGATCACGTAGTTGACAGTCGAGAATTGCGACCAATTCCAGGTCAGGGGTGGCAGCGTGTCGGTGGGAGCCGACGCAAGTGGAGGAGGGCCGATCCGAACAGGGCCATCGGGCGTTTCGCTTGGTGTCAGATCGGGATCGACCGAAGCGTACCCAGGGTCGGAATTCTGCGCGAAAGCCGATTGGGGCAGGAGTACTGCGACGGCGGCAAGTGTCACACCGCAAAGGCGCGCAGCTGGCGCAGCGAACACCATCACGAGACCTTGCTCGGCCTGGAGGCCGTCGAACGGCAAAGTCGATCGCTCTCGCGGCCCAGGCATTTCGGCGGGCTTCGTTGCGCCTCACTTACATACCAGCAGTCTGCGCCTTCGTCAGGCCTCGCCAGCCAGGCGCCTCGACCGCGATCATCGACCGACTTAGCCATTCGCGGGCCCTTAGCAGTTTCTCGATACAAAGTCCCCATGACCCAATTGCGTCGGCCCGCTGCGGCTTGCTCGGCAATCACTCATCTTACCGCAACGCTAGCGATCGCGATCGAGGCGGTGCGGAAACTCGAGCTCCCAGCGCTTTCGCAGAGATCGCTGTGACTCGGGGTATTTGGCGGTGAGCACGCGGGCTTTGCGGATGCGATCGGTGCGGAAGTGGCGGAACCCTTGGCGCAGCTCGCAGTGGGCGGCGATGATGCGGACGTCTTCGGTGTAGGCGACGGTGAAGGGCCATATGGTGCGCGTGGTCGCCTGGCCGGCGTCATCTGCGTATGCGATCTCGACCTTGAGCCCTTCGCGGATCGCGGTGCGAATCGGGCCGATATCGACGCCGTCCGCGATGGCGCTGCGCGGGCGTGCCGGGCGAAGGCTCGCGTCCAGCAGCGTGGGTCGCAAGTGCTTGGGAACCGAATCGGCAAGCTTGTCGATGAGGCTACGAGCGCCACGCGCGAGGGCAGCGTCGCCACGCTGCGTGACCAATGCTGCGCCGAGCAGGGCGGCCTCGAGCTCGTCCGGCGTCAACATCAGCGGCGGTAAATCATAACCGGCGTCGATCACGTAACCCGTGCCCGCCTCACCGCGAATCGGCACGCGCTGTGCCGCGAGCTCCGCCATGTCGCGATAAATGGTGCGAATCCCAACCTCGAGCTCGGTCGCCAGCTGCTGCGCCGTCAGCGCGCGCCGTCTGCCGCGCAGCATCTGAATGATGGCGAACAGTCGCTCCGAACGGCGCATCGCGAGCCCAACCTACACTGCTGCCACCACGCTGTCAGCAGGCTCGGGCTACGGGGAAAGGAACAGGACAGGAGACAGGAGCCGACATGAACTTTGTTTCAATTCGCATCATCACCGGCGAGATCCAGCGATTGGTGACGTTCTACGAACGAATCACGGGCATCGCCCCCACCTGGTACACGGAGGATTTCGCCGAGATCGCGACGCCGGCGTGCACCCTGGCCATCGCTAGCGAGCGCACCATGAAATGGTTCGTCGCTTTTGCCGCTCGCCCCGCGGCTAATCAGTCGGTCATCGTCGAGTTTTTGGTTGCCGATGTCGATGCCGAATACCGCAAGGTCTCCGCCTTGGTCGGCGAGGTATTGCAAGAACCGACGACCATGCCCTGGGGTAACCGATCACTGCTGTTCCGCGACCCGGACGGCAATCTCGTCAATTTTTTTACGCCGGTGAGCGCGGCTGCGATCGAGAAGTTTGCTCGCCACGCTTCGCGGTAGGCCCTGCCGTTCGACCCGAACCGATGGCTGCCGCTGGCTCGCTCCAGACACAAGTGTCACGGTCGAGCCAGCATGGCCACTGACGGCTCTTTGGGCTGCGTCCTGGCTCCGCAGACGGACGCGAACGACTTCACGACCCTTCTGCATTCGCGCGGGAGGTAACCAGAAGCTCGTCTAACTGCTCGAACGTCTCGCCCATCCCTTCCGAAGCGGAGATGTTCCGATCGAGCGCTTCCTTCGAGGGATAGAGCTCGTGCATGATCAGAAGTCCTGCCGGCTTTTTCCTCAAAGGTCACGGTAGTGACGGCACCGTCGGCGCCTTCCTCGTTGGTCCAGACGAGGCGGGAGTGCGGCGTCACTTCGACGTACTTGCCGTAGAACGCCATCGGCGTTGAGTTCGGACGAGCGAGCACGAGACGGTATCCGCCTCCGACGCGAACATCCATCTCGCAATCTCGCAAGAAATCAGGGACAGACCGAACGACTTCGGAATCCACCACTGCTCGAACAGCTCGGGCTTGCTCCACGCTTCGAACACGACGCGCGACCGCGCGTCCAGCGGTCCACGCGCTCTGGATCGAGCAACGCGGCCACTCTCGCCGGTCCGCGCGACTCGGCGTCGAGCCGCGGGATCAAAGTCACTCGGCAGTGAGCCCCATTGCCGATCCAGAGTTCGCGTCATTCGCAGTTGTGGACTGCTTGAATCGAGATCTGGCAACGAAGCGAGTGGGCATGCGCCACCGCCAGGCGTGACAGGACCCGGATGCAAATGCCTGACCAAAGTATACTTACGCCGTTGAGGCGCGCGCTGGAAGCGTGCCAAGCTTCGCCATGTTTGCCATTGCCAATTCGATAGTACTCCTCGTCGCCCTGTTGCACGTGTACATCTTGGTGCTCGAGATGTTTCTGTGGGACAAGCCGCGCGGCTTGCGCGCATTCGGTCTAACGCCCGAGTTTGCACGCGCTTCGAAGGCGCTCGCGGCCAACCAAGGCCTGTACAATGGCTTTCTCGCCGCGGGGTTGTTTTGGGGGCTGCTTTTGGGGGCGGGCGGCGGCCAGGTAAAGGCCTTTTTCCTCGTCTGCGTGTTCGTCGCCGGCCTGTACGGCGGAATCACCGCCAGCCGGAAGATCCTGCTCATTCAGGCGTTGCCCGCCGCCATCGGGCTGGCGTTTCAAGCCGCTACTCGGCTTTAGCGCGGCGTGCTGTCTGCGACCCAGTCGCCACGCCTGAACGAGCGTCGGGAACGACCTCAATTTACTGTGAGGGCTCGCGCTCACGAACAGGCGGCCCCTACGCCTGTGAAAAGCGACGCACGACGGATCGGGATCGGGGAGCTCCACCTTGGTCATCTCGGCCGGACAAGACGCTGCCCCGAGAGCGTTGCTTCAACGCAGTCGACGAACGCCGCGACGCTCTTCGATGCTTTTCGGGCCGCCTGCGTCATTAGCCAAACCTTGGCGCCAACTGCGTCCCATGCCGGCACAACCTGAACGAGCTTTCCGGCGCGGACTTCTGGCTCAGCCAAAAAATGCGGCAGAAGCCCAAGGCCGATGCCGTGCCGCACGGCGTGAAGGAGGAAGATCATGTCGTCGCACACAACGTGGCCCTTGGTCGCGACGGCGAGACTCTTACCGTCGTTGTAAATGCGCAGCCGTCGAGTGCTCGAGAAGACCACCCACTCGTGCGCTGCGAGCTGATCGGGCGATTTCGGGACGCCTTGGCGGGCGAGATAGAGCGGGGACGCGAACACGCCAGCACGGAGCTCTCCCATGCTTTTCACGTGGAGCGATGAATCATGTAGAGGCCGTGTCGCCACGCGGACCGCGATATCGACTCTCTCGCCGACGAGGTCGACGACGTCGCTCGTCAGCCGCAGCTCGACCTCAACGCGCCGATACCGTTCGGTGAAGCGAGCAACGCTCTCGGAGATGAGACTGCCAATGTCCACTGGGGCGGTGACGCGAAGGCGGCCGGTCGGTGACCCGTCGAGTTCGACTAGGCCACTCGTCGCGGTCCGAAGGGCCGCCATGGGTTCGACGATTGTCTCATAAAGCGAAGCACCGGCGGCACTCAGCGTAACGCGCCGAGTGGTTCGGTGAACGAGGCGCGTCTCAATCGCGGACTCGAGCCGCGCAATACTCCGGCTCACGGACGATTTCTGAACGCCGAGACGATGCGCGGCAGCGGAAAAGCTTCCCAACTCCGCCACGGCGACGAAAGCGGGCAGGAGCGCAAGGTCAACGTTTGGCATGCCTCGAGGGTAGCTATGACTGTTGCGCGAACGCTACCGATTGTTGCGGCGGAACACCTTGTGAGCATGACCACTGGCGATTACCTTGCGCGGCACTCGTGCTGAAAGCCGCTGACCAGGAAAATCCATGTTTGCCTCTCTTTCGATAGTTTTGAACGCCGTACCATCGCGATGGCGCTACGCCCTCGCGATCCCGTTCCTAGTTCTCGCCGTCAATGGCTGCGCCAACGGCGCCTCGACGAGCGCTACCCCTCAAGTTCCAACCACCAAGTGGTCGACGCCGACGACGAACGCAGTTCATTTTCACCTCGTCGACTTTCTCGGTTGGAACAACAAGGACTGGGAATTGATGCGCGAATATCACACGTCCGATGTCAAAGTCTTCATGGGCGCTATGAAGACTGATGGTATTGACGCCCACATCCAGGGTCTGGAGCAAATGATCGCGAAAATGCCTAACGCGTTCATCACAAACCATCGCCCGGTCGTTGTCGACGGGGACTGGAACTGCACGGTCGGCGTGGTGGCTTCGATGAATTTCATGATGGCGACCGTTGCGAAGTTCCGCGATGGAAAGATCTCCGAAGAGTATCTCTTTATGAAGCAGCGCAAGCCGAACGAAGTCTCGGCTGGACCGGGCGGGAGCCCGCTCGTCGACATCGCCACGCGGGAGGATGTCCGTCGAACCGCGGGCGTCGAAGCTGGGTGGCGGTGCGTGATGGATAAGGAAGCGGATGGCAATTTCTTCGTCGTTTTATCCAAAGCGGGGACTGAGGACCTGGTGTTTAGTAATTGACTATGCGGCTCGAGGAGTCGGGGCTCGCAGACGACATCTTCAAGTCGCAACTCGCGCGCCAAGGGCGTGCATCGCTTGCGCACGAGCAAGGCGGCGGTTGTCAAGCCGCTGTCGCGCACATAGATCTTGGGCGACTTTACCCGCGCGGCGTCTCCCGCCGCTACACGCGAATACCGGCAAGCGGTTGTGGAAAGCGCTTCACCGGCGCCTGCAGCCTCGAGCGCATCGAGCGGTCCCATTTCCACATAGGCGATGCGACCAGCGAGACTCTCGCCTGACTGACGGAGCAGCTCGATCGATGCCGAGCCTAGGATCAGGAAGCGGCCGTGCCGAAGGCCGCGCCTGCGTCCCTGGTCGATCAGACCTCGCAGCGTCGCGAAGAGTTCAGGCACGCGGTGGATCTCGTCGAGATGACCAACCGATCCTCGTAGGTGCTAGGAAGAGCGCGGCGTCGCTGAGCTTTGCGCGATCTTCCCGGGCCTCGAGGTCGACGTAGAGAGCCGTCTTACCGAATGCTTCGGTGATCTGATGCGCGAGCGTCGTCTTCCCCACCTGCCGCGGGCCGATCAGGGCTACGGCGGCTTGTCGGCTCAGGCGTCCCGAATGAGGAGAAGGCTCATCTCGCGATCATCATGGAAAATTAAACTCTTGGCGTTCAATTTGCAAGGTAACGGGGGGGCGGGTTGGCGCATTTAACAGAGCCCTTTTCGGGATCTCCACCGAGGCGGGGAGTCGACGATTCGCAGGGGGATCGGCGCGGTCCGGACCAACATTTGGTGGCCTGCGCGCCGTGCATGAAGCAGACGCTGCCGGCGTCCGTGTTCGTCCACTAGCGTAGCCGACGCGGAACGTTTCGAGGGGGAGTGAGCGCTCGCGATCCGAGCGACGCAGCTCGCCGCGCGTGAAGTAGCCGCGCTCGGAGGCTCGCGCGGTGCCGCGAGCTGCGTCGTCGTTCCTGCGATCGCCCCCTCTCGAATCTGGCGCCGGGCATTGACGCACGCGCCGATGGCTGCATGCTCTCACGATGATGAAGCTGAGCGACAAAGGCCACTTCGCGGTGCGACCGACCCTGAACGGGCCGTCCGAGTCGGTCGCTCGCAGTATCGAAAGCTGGGGTAGCGTCCACGCGCGCACGCACTGGCAGCTGGGCGATGAATCGATCGTCGACGGCGCTGACTTCTACGTGGGCGAGCAAGAGCTCGGGCATTTACACCTGTATGCCGAAGCGCACGTCGCCGTGCCCCGCCCGCTGCGAGTCACGCTGATCGCGGCCAAGCTTGCGCGCCCGTTTCCGTGGAGCGACGGCTTCGTCGTGCACCGCGTGAGGACCGCCGCCGACGCGCGCGCCACCGAGTGGCTGTTCCGTTTGGCCTACGACCACTTGCAAGGCGCAAGCGTCGCCCAGCTTCAGCAACGCATCGCCGAACGCGCCCCCGCCGAGCCGCGTTCAGTGGGTCGCGCGCCATGAACCCTAGTTCCGTCGGAGAGAGTTGCATCGAGATTGCGCGATGAATGAGCCCTTGCGCCCAAGAGGGCTCCCGGCAGTCAGCGCCTGAACGTCGATGCTGAAGCGGCGGGCGATATCCTCGCTCACCGCCAGGGCCCCGCGAAGGAGCGGGCGGCGCCGGCGTCTTGATGAAAACGTCGACGCCGCCGAGCAGCTCCTCGGCCCGTCTGGCCAGGGCTTGGGCACGGCCAGCGTGCCGACATCCCCCTGTACGAAGGTGGCGTCCGGTCGGCGACCGGTGTGCGCGCCGAGGCGACCTTCGCCGGCATCCGTGAGAGCCGCCGCACGGTCGCCGGCACGATTGCGTTCGGCTGACCTGGGGCGCCCAACGCATGGGCTTTCGGCTTGCTGGAGCCCGCTTGGCCAGGTATGGTTCGCTACGAGCCCCCTACTTTCGAGATGATCGAGAATGCGAGCTCAGTTTGGGAGGATATTCCGCGAGCCGTGAGGCCCGGCGCGTGAATCCATCGTCTTCGCACCACCGCCTGGTGTTCGACATCTCTCGCGAGTGGTTCCGTGATTGGTGGTTTCCGGCTGTCGGTCTGATTTTCGTCGCTGGGACTCTCGCGTTCGTGCTGTATACGCGGCGGCCGCGGATGCCACCGCTCCCGAAGGCGCTCACGGTCGCTGCGTGGGTCGCGCTGGCTTTCACCAGCTTGTGGACCGCCCTTTCCGGCTTGGGTACGTATCGTGAATACGTAATTCTCGAGCAAGCGGTCGACGCTGGCACGGTCCAGTTCGTCGCAGGTCCCGTCGAGCATTTCGTGCCGATGCCCGTCAACGGCCACGGGGTCGAACAGTTTGAAGTACAAGGCAAACACTTCGAATACTCGCACAATATTGTGACTGCCGGCTTCAATACCACGAGCACTCGCGGTGGTCCGATCCGAGAGGGGCTGCAAGTTCGCATCGGCTACGTCGGCGAAACGATTGTTCGCTTAGAGCTGCTTTGATGGCGTCACCTACCAAGGCGCTGTGCGTCACATTGCTTCCGCATTACCCCTCCTCGCGCCGGATGCCATTTTCGGGGAACGACCAAAGAGCGCGTGATCGCTTTTCAGCAAAAGTTGGGCCTAGTTCCCGATGACGTGGTTAGGCCGATCACCAGCACGGCGCTAGTGATCGGTGTCCTGGATCGCCGGCTGAGTCGAAGCAGTCCCCGCCGAGGTCGACACAACTCTGAAGATTCAGATCGAGAGAAAAGCCACCAGCCATGATGTCGGGCAACGCGCAAGGCGCATCGACGACGACCGTGTCGCCGAAACGACGGACGAAAGCCCGGCACGCGTCGCCACACGGCTGTCTGGCCGCGCCGACCCGCAGGGCAGCCCGCAGACCCAATGATTCGTTGAGCTCGCGACCTAGCGGCAATTACCTCGGCACGGTCGCCCTTCATGGTTGCTTCGCCTCACTCTGCGCTCAGCAACTCATCGACCGCGATCGCGATGTCGTCGACGTTCGTCTCGAGCGCGAAGTGACCGGCATCGAGCATCTTGACGACCGCTTGCGGATTGTCTTTCTGGTAGGCGACCGCGCCTGCGGGAGTGAAAATCGGGTCGTATTTGCCCCAGATGGCAAGTGTTCTCGGGTGATGCTCGCGAAAGAATTTCTGGAAGGTCGGATAGAGCTTCAGGTTGTTCTGATAATCGAGGAAGAGGTCGAGCTGGATGTCCGTCTGCCCGGGCCGCTCGAGCAGCGCCGCGTCTAGGGTGTAGGACTCGGGCTCGACTTTGCTCGGGTCGGGCGCGCCCTCCACGTATTGAGATTTCGTGCCCTCGTAGCCGAGCACGGCACGCTTGACCGCCTCACGGTTCTCCGCCGATGGCTTCGCCCAGTATGCACGAATCGGCGCCCACGCCTCGCCCAGGCCTTCTTCGTAAGCGTTTCCGTTCTGAGAAATCAGCGCGGTGACGCGTTCTGGGTGGGCGACCGCGAGGCGTAATCCAACCGGCGCGCCGTAGTCGAACACGTACAGCGCGTACGTCTTCAGCGCAAGCGCAGCGACGACTGCTTCAGTGGTCTTCGCAAGCGCGTCGAACGAGTACACGTAGTCGCGTTCCTTGGGCACCTTCGTGAAGCCGAAGCCCGGAAGGTCGAACGCGATCACGCGATAGCGACCTGCGAGGCGCGGCATCAGCTCCCGGAACATGTGTGAGGACGCCGGGAAACCGTGCATCAGCAAGATGACGGGCGCGTCCGTCGGTCCGGCCTCGCGATAGAAAACATCGACGCCGTCGGCGTGCACGCGCTTGAGCGAAACTTTGGGGATCGACACGATAGATGCCATCGGGGTGAAGCTCCTAGATACGGCGGGGTTGCTGTGAATGGGGGTCCGAGCACGGGTGGGCGCGGCGCACGCGGCAAGAGCGAGCGCCCCGGTCAGGGCCGCGCCTTGAGATTTGAAAGCGCGTAACCGGCAATTGGCGTTTTTCATGGTTACCAACTGAGCGCGAGCGCGTAACTTGTCAAATCATTTTTTAGAGGTTACAGTTCTATGCCTTGCAACCGCTGTTCATCGCCGACGACCTGGCGCTCGACCTGCTAAACACCGTGCTGCAGGTCGATGGCACAGAGATCGACATCCTGCAGTCCGACGAGGACGTCGCGCATTGGCTCGTGAACGCCGGCGTGCTGTCGACCCTCACGGTGCGGAAGGGTGTGCTCGGGACCGCGCGCGAGCTGCGCGAAAGGGTGCGAGAACTCGTGCGCCGGCGTCAGGCGCACAAGCGACTGGATCTTACCGCAATCAACGAGTTCCTCGCGCAGTGCCGGCGAGCGCCCGTTATCGTTCAGGACCGGCTGGGAGAGCTACGGCTCGAGCAACGGTTCGCGACGGACACGGCCGAGCAGCTGCTCATGCCCGTCGCGCTGGCCGCCGCCGAACTATTGGCAAACGGTGATTTCAACTTGGTACGTACCTGCGAGAGCAATGAGTGCGTGCTGCACTTCTACGACCGAACGAAGTCGCACCGGCGCCGTTGGTGCAGCATGGCAACGTGCGGCAACCGCGCCAAGGTCCAAACCTTCCGAGCGCGTCAGCGCGGCTAGCGCTGCGCGCCTCGTGACGCCAAGGCTCGCCGCCGGAGGCGGGGTGCGGCCGGGCGGTGTTCATCGCGGTTGCGCGCTTGAGGTGATACCGAATCTCCGTCATTGGCCACCGGGCGCTCGCCGAAGCGCTAACCGGGTCGCGGCTTGTACTGGGCGAGCGCGTCAAACGTCCCGGTCGCCCCCGTCAGACGGCCATTCAAAGCCGTTCTGATGCCTTGCCGGTTGCGCGAGACAATGAAAAATAACAAACAAGCTCATTCGCCAATGCCCATGAAGACACGCGCCATCAACGCTGAGCTCGCACCACCGCCCGCCGCCGCCTACAGCCAGGCGATAGAGGTTAGCGGTGCCTCGCGCACTCTGTTTCTCAGCGGTCAGTTGGGGACGGAACCTGACGGTACCAGCCCCCCGGGTATCGAGGAGCAGGCGCGGCTGGCCTGGCGCAACCTCGAGTTGCAACTGCATGCCGCTGGCATGACCTTCGATAATCTCGTCAAGGTGACGGTGTACATTCCCGATCCGGCTGACATTCCGGCGAGCGGGCTCGCCCGTGCACGAGCGCTCGGCGAGCGGCGGCCAGCGAGCACAGTGCTAGTGGTTGGCCTAGCCCGTCCGGCATGGAAGATTGAAATCGAGGCCGTTGCCTGCGCGTGAAGCGGCGCTCTCACATCGCATCTCACGCGCGTGAAGAAGAGACGGTCGGTTCAGGGACGATTGCGGCGCGATGTCTATCGCGTTGATAGACCTCGCCGTTCGCCCTATTCCCCGGCGTCGCGCTCGACGGCGGCTGACGTCAGCGAAAATGCGATCGATCGCGCTCGAAGTTGCACGCGCCTTGACCGTGCCACGCACTGACATGACACGGTCGACCCAGCCGGTGCTGCTACGCGGCTGCGTCTTTTTTCGTTCGCCTTGGGCGGCGTTGGAGACGCGCTCCCACGCCTCCCAGGTCGCCAGACGTTCCGCGTAAGCGGCGCGCGCCATGGGCCGGTTCTTGTTGCCCAGGAACAAGCGCAGCGGCGGCTCCGCGGCATCCACGAGCTCGAACATGGCTTCCGGGGTCGCCTTGGGGTCGCCCCGTTTCTCCCCCATCAAGCGCCCGAACACCTCCTGGCGCAATCCGTTGTACTCCCCCATTTCCTTAGCGTGCTTGAGCGAGGCGGGGCTGCCGAACTCCGTCGCGTAGGCACCTGGCTCAACCAAGGTCACCTTGACGCCAAAGGCTTTGACCTCCTTTGCCAAGCTCTCGTGGAGCGCTTCGATGGCGAATTTGGAAGCACAGTAGAAGCCGATGAGCGGCATGGCTTGGATTCCGAGGCCGCTGGACACACCGATGATATGTCCGCTGCCCTGCGCTCGCAGCAAGGGCAGGGCGGCCTGAATGACGCGCAGGGTGCCGAAGAAGTTGGCGTCGAACATGGCTTGCACCTCCTCCACGCTGGATTCCTCGGTCGTGCCGACCAAGCTGTAGCCCGCGTTGTTGAGCACCACGTCCAACCGGCCGAAGTGGGCGTGTGCCTGCTGGACAGCCTGCCGCACCTGCCCAGTATCAGTCACGTCGAGGGCCAGCGGTAGCACGGCGGCGCCGAAGCGTTCCTTGAGGTCGACCATGCTGGCCACATCCCGGGCGGTGGCTGCGACGTTGTCGCCACGCTCGAGGGCGGCTTCAGTCCAGATGCGGCCGAAACCGCGAGATGCGCCGGTGATGAACCAAGTTTTTTTCATGGAAATCCTTGAATGCGTTGTGGGTTGCATGCACTGGCAGCAAGCGAGTGCGTCAACACTACGTACGCCCTATCTAAACATTGTCTAGATGCAATTTAAACAATGTTTAGATTATACGAAGAATATGCCTCCGAAAAAGTCGAAGTATCACCACGGCGACCTGCGAGTCGCTCTGATCCGAGCGGCTGATGAGATCATCGCGGAGGGCGGCATCGAGACGTTTTCACTCCGGGCGGCTGCCCAGCGCGCGGGCGTGTCCCCGGCGGCCCCGGCGCATCACTTCGGCAGCGCGAAGGGGCTGCTCACCGAGGTAGCGCTTCTCGCGTACGAACGCGTGGACCGCTACCTGGAGGAGGCCGGGCGCTCGGATGATGTGGTGGCGGACGTTCGTGCGCTGGGCCTCGCGTTCGTCACCTTTGCCGTGGATCACCCCGGTCACTTCCGACTGATGTTCAGGAACGACCTGGTCAACCGAAATCATCCCCGCTATCCCGACGTGAGCAAAAAGCCCGGCCTGCGCCTGGGCCTGGCCCTGCTCGCCTACCACGGCAACTCCGAGGTAGACCTCGATCGGTTCGAAGACGCGGCCGACATGTTGTGCGGGCTCGCCACCCTGCACGGGCTCGCCCACTTAGTGCTGGCCGAGAAGACGCCTCCCTTCTTCGGCGACACAACCTCACGAAAATTCATGAAGAAGGAGCTGCCCAGGGTGCTTGAGCGGTTGTACCCAAGCAAGGACCCGAACGGATAAACATCGGTAAATCTCGCGAGCGAGTGCGCTCGCTCAGGCACGGCATGCCGTGCCGCTTCGAGGAAGCCTCACCGCGCAGGCGATGGGGCCTCAACCCGTGTAGAACTCGCCTGATGCGCACTCGCACCGCAAAACAGGAGGCTCCGTCGCTTCTTCATCTGATGGCCCCCGTTTCGCGAGGTCTCAAGGCGGCGGCGCAAGCGGCGCTCGAACGTCACGGCGTGCACGCAGGCCAGAGTTTTATTCTGGAGCGCCTCTGGGAACGAGACGGTCAGACGACGCGGGAGATCGCGGACGCGATTGGCGTTGAAGGGCCTACCGTCGTGCGCGCTGTCCAGCGCATGGCGGCGGCCGGGCTCGTGGTTCGGAAGGAGCATCCGACCGACGGCCGCCTGGTGGCAATCCACCTGACGCCGGTCGGTGCCAGGCTCCGCACCGTACTGCCGAACGTTCTCCGAGCGGTGGAAGAGAGGGCGCTGGAGGACTTTTCGGGCCCCGATCGAGCCCGGCTCCTCGACCTGCTCGAACGCCTCGGTGCAAAGCTCCGAGCCTAGCTTCACCGGTGACAGCATGGCTTGACAAACGATAGCCGGCTACCAATATCGGTAGCCGGCTATCTATATTCGTAACGGGCCTTCCGGATCTCGCGGTCCACGTCCGCGCGGAGCTCGCGCCAAACCATCTCGGAGGACAGACATGTCGAACGAACGCATCGCTTTGATCACGGGTGCTAATCAGGGGATAGGGTTCCAAGTCGCTAAGGAGCTCGCTGCGAAGGGCGTCACCGTCGTCGCAGGCTCGCGCGAGCTTGCCCGCGGGGCGGAAGCGGTCAAGACGATCGAGGGAGGCAGCGTACACGCCCTCCAACTCGACGTGACGGACGGCGCTTCGATCGCCGCCGCGGCGGCGCGCATCCGAAACGAGTTTGGCCGCCTCGACCTGCTCGTGAACAACGCCGCCATATCGAACACAAGAAAGCGGCAGCTCGGCTTGTCCCTCCAGGAATACGCGCAGATATCGCTCGCGAGCAACGCTTCGCTCGACGAAATGCGCGCGGTGTGGGACACGAACGTGTTCGGCGTCCTCGCCGTTTACCAGGCGATGCTCCCGCTACTACGCCTATCATCTGACGCCAGGATCATCAACGTGTCGAGCGGCGTTGGCTCGCTCGGGACGAATGCGGATCCGGCATACCCGCACCATAAGTTTTATGGCCCAATTTACCCTGCATCGAAGACCGCTCTCAACGCGATAACGCTGGCCATGATGGTCGAATTAGAGTCGACCGGAATCAAGGTCAACTTGGTGTCGCCCGGCTTCACGAAGACGAGCCTCAACGGGTACGAAGGCCTCGAGTCCGTCGAGGACGGGTCCCGAGAGGTGGTGCGCGTCGCGTTGCTCGGTCCGGATGGCCCGACAGGCACGTTCACACGCTGGGAAAAAACCAGCATCCCGTGGTGACTGAGGACAACGTGAAGGCCTTCGCTGAAGTTGACCTTCACGGAGCAGCTGCACTTCGCGCCCGCGCATTGAATGCGGCTCGATGGAGCGCCGTCAGCGCCGTTCGAGGCCCATGCCGACTCGTCGCAACAGTTCAAGCAAAGTCGCGCGTTCCCGCTCGTTCAAGCCTGAGAAAGAGCTCGCCAAAAGCTCGTCGGCGATCGGATCGCCCGCCGCCAACACGCGCTCCCCGGCCGCGGTGAGGTGGTGCTCGATGCGCCGACCATATCCGGGTCGACGCTCGATCAATTCTTGGACCAGCAAGCGAGCGCTGAGCGTGCCGAACGCCTGATCGCTCTGGAAGGTCGCTTGCGCCAAGTCGTGCGCCGAGGCACCGGGCATGCGGGCGATAGCGCGCAGCGCATCCCACTGCACGAGCGTCGTACCAATCGCCGCCAGGCGAGTGTCCATCGTTCGATGATGGCGGTACTGCGCTTCCTTGATTGCGCGCCCCAGTACTCGCAGATCGACGACCATTTGGAGACCCTATCACGCAAATCAGCTTGCGTATATAAACGTGTTGAGTTAAGGTGGACCGATGACAAACGCCTCCACTTTGCGCCAGATTCAGCTCCAAGCCGATCTGAGCCTCACCGTTGCCGAAGCTGGGTCCGGTCGCCCGACGCTCATTTTGCACGGCGGCGCTGGGCCCGTCAGCGTTGCCGGCATTGCCGAGCACGTCGCCCTCCGAAATCGCGCCATCGTACCGACCCATCCGGGTTGGAACGGCACCGCGCGACCCGCGTGGCTCACCGGAGTCGACGACCTCGCCGTTGCTTACCTCGATCTCTTGGAGCACGAAGGCTGGCGCGATGTGCTGGTGATCGGCTCGTCTATCGGCGGTTGGATCGGCGCCGACATGGCCGTTCGCGATCGCGGCGAACGCATCGGCGGCTTGATCTTGATCAACGCCGCAGGCGTCGCCATTGACGGTCAGGCGATCACCGACGTCTTCTCGCTCGACCCGCGCGGCATCGCTCAGCTCTCGTTCCACGATCCGGAAAAATTCTTCCGCGACCCGGCGGCGTTGCCCGCCGAGCAAATCGCGCAACAACGCGCCAACATGGCGACGCTGCGCTTGATGTCGTCCGACCCCTACATGCACGACCCCAAGCTCTTGCGGCGCTTGAAGAACGTGCGCATCCCCACGCTCGCAATCTGGGGCGAGAGCGACCGCATCATCCCGCCGGCCTATGGCAAGGCCTACGCGGAAGCGTTCGGTAATGGGCGCTTTGCGCTAGTCGAGCGCGCGGGGCACCTACCACAGCTCGAACGCCCCGCGGAGACCTTCGCCCTGATCGACCAATTCCCGCTCGGCCCCCGGGCTTGATGCCTCGATTGGGCGGCTGACATGTCATCCAATGACACAGCACCCATATTGTCATCTGATAACTGCTGATGCGTCTTCAGCCGATTGCGATTTTTATAAGCGTCATTCAAAACACGGACTCTGGGGAAGGGCGGGCCCGACGTCTCAGCGATTGGGAATAGGCTGCATGGGCATGTCCGAGTTTTACGGGCACAGCGATCGTCAGGAAACTCGGCTACATCAATCTGTTTTTTGAGATGCGTTGCCTTTTCGGCCGCCCGTCGCGTGGAACTATGCGATCGACGCTCCCGCGATTTTGCAGATATCGTCAATCGGGGAATGGCTCGCGGCCAAACGCTTCAGGCCGAAGCCGCCGCCGAGGGCGCTGTGCCGTGCTGGATCGGCGCCGAGCGCACGCGTTACTCAATCCGCGTATTCGGCCCAAGCAAGTAGCTCGAGCCACTTTCTGCGGGTCTATGCTAAAATAAAGCCGTTCCAACGGGCGCACCGAACTCGGCTGTCCTGACCACGCCGCATTCCGGGGCAGGCTATATTCAAACATATAGATGATCGGCGAACAGGCCGTGTTCGACGCGCATCAACTTGGTTGCAGTTTCGGCCCGAAGCTGTCCCTGCTTGTCGCTTCATCGCTGACTGTGGTTCGCTCGATCACACGACGAACGAAGCCTCGCCTCCGTCAATGATGAACGCCGAGCCCGTGATCCAAGCCGCCCGCTCCGACACGAGAAATCCGATGAGCTCTGAGATGTCGGTGGGAACTCCCTTGCGCCCGAGAGGGATCCCCGCGGTCAGTGCCTGAACGTCGATGCCGAAGCGGCCGGCGATGTCCTCGCGGGCCTTGTCGGCGCCGGGGGTCGTGACGTTCCCCGGGCTCACGACATTCACCCGGATGCCCTTCGGCGCAAGCTCGGTGGCGAGGCTCTTCGAGTAGGCGTTGAGCGCGGCCTTGGCGGCGCCGTAGTGGACCATCGGCGGCCCCGCGATGTACGCCGCAACGCTCGAGACGTTGACGATCACCCCATGCTGGCGCGCGATCATTCCGGGCAAGAGCGCGGCGCTCAAGCGGACTGCGGCGAGGTAGTTGGCGTTGAGGGCGTCGACCCACTCCTCGTCGCTCACCGCCAGGGCCCCCGCGAAGGAGCGGGCCGCGCCGGCGTTGTTGATGAGGATGTCGACGCCGCCGAGCAGCTCCTCGGCCCGTCCGGCGATGGCTTGGGCACCGGCTAGGGTGCCGACATCCCCCTGCACGAAGGTGGCGTCCGCCGGGAAGTTGGCGACGGGTGTGCGCGCCGAGGCGACAACTTTCGCGCCGGCATCCGCGAGCCGGCGCACGATTGCGGCGCCGATGCCGCGCGAACCGCCCGTGACGAGCGCGCGTTTGCCCTGGAGCTCACGCGCATCGGTCGGGAACGGGGACGAAGAGAACGGAGAGTTGCTCGAGTTGTTGACCATGTGGTCCATTACTTAAGGTTGTGGACCCGTTAGTCAAGTCCTATTGTTTTGGCATGGGCAGACCACGCGCATTCGACAAAGCCGAGGTCCTCCTGCGCCTGCGCGATGCGTTCTGGTCGCGGGGGTTCGAAGCAACGTCACTTGACGACCTCATGCGCACCACTGGCCTTGGCAAGGGAAGCCTCTACGCAGCCTTCGGCGACAAGCGTCAGCTGTTCCTCGAGGTGCTCGAGGCTTACTCCGCGTGGCGACTAGCCGAAGTGCGAGCGCTGCTCGGGCGTGAGGCTGGTCGAAAGCCCGCCATCGAGCGCCTACGATCATTCTTCCGGGGTGAGGGCTCTGCCCCGCCAACGGAGCTGTCGACCCAGCGCGGTTGCCTGCTTGTGAACAGCACCACGGAGCTAGCTGATCACGATGAGGCGGTGCAGAAGATGGCCCGAGATACCTTCGGTGCGCTCGAGTCCGACCTCGCCGCTCTCCTCGAGGAGGCCATCCACGACGGCGCTCTGCCAGAGGACACCAGCGCCAGGGCTCTCGCCCGACTGCTCCTGTCGGTGAGCCAAGGGATGGAGTTCCTGGCGAAGACCGGACTACCCGCCACGCAGGTGGCGAGCATCGGGCGCGAGGCGGCGCTCCGGCTTCTGGGCGGCACGAGCCCGCGGCGCAAGAAGAGCGCGTTCCGCGGCACCGGGCGAACCTCCGACGCACCGGCAAGAAGGTGAACGCCCACCGGGCTGTCACGGCCGGGAAGTGATTCGCCCAACGCGAGCCAAGCGACCCCACGCCTCTGAGGGTGGTCGTGACAGAAGGCATTCTCTTCGTTGTGAGATGCGCTGGCGGACCAGGAACCAGGCGTCGCGGGGCGACACGTTCACCGTTCGCTCACTGCAAGACTGGAATCATGGTCAGGCGGGAGTAAGTCGAGCCGTACGGGACCAGGGTCATTTGTTGCGCAGCTCCCGCCGATGACCGCTCGGAAGATGTCAGTAAAGCCGTGGGGTTTTGGCTGGCGTTGGCGGCGCTCGAGGTATCGTGCGCGGCGTGGGACCAGACAGCACGTCGTGGAGTAGCGGTCCGCGCATCATCAACGCCGATCTCCCAGGCGCGTACCTCGATTTCGACCTGAGCTTGGCGTTGGACAAACTTGCCATGGGCTGCGGCAATCCAGGCGACGCGGAGGCAGACGCCAACGCTCTGAGAGCGCACCAGGCTCTCGGTGACACGAGCCCCCCCACCCCCGCTCTGCAGGCTGAGATTTCGGACGCGCGGGTGTATAGCCGGGTCCTGAGCGCCAAGGCGATCGCTTTCCTGGCCACGCACTGACTTCGCCGCGCGCTAGCTCTCAAGTCGAACGGTGCGCGGCGGCCAGGGCGAGGACGTGCTGGATCCCCACTTCTGGCCACTCTTCCGGCACGAAGTGACCGCACTGGTTGATGGTATCAGTTAGTCAGCGAGTGCTGGGTAGTCGGTGTAACCGCCCGGACCCACACCGTAGAACTTGGAGGGGTCGGGCTTGTTGAATGGCGCGTTGACGCTCAGCCGGCGAACCAGATCAGGATTGGCGATGAAGGGCACGCCGAACGCCACAATGTCCGCCTCACCTTTGGCGATCACCGCGTCGCCCTTCGCCCTGTCGAAACCGCCATTGACGATGACCGGAACCGTCGTCATCGGCCGAAAGGTGGCGGCCACGTGCTTGATTTGAACGCCGCGCTCGAGGTCCTTCGCATTTGGCTCGAGCAGGCAAAGATAGCCGACGCGCAACGCATCGAGCGCGCGCACGGCGTAGCCGAAGGTGTTGAGCTTGTCGCTGTCGTCGACGCCGTACAAAAAGTTTGATGGCGACAACCGAACGCCGACCCGTTCCGCACTCCAAGCTCCGATCATTGCTTCCGCGGTCTCCAGCATCAGCCGCGCGCGGCCCTCGACGCCGCCACCGTACGTGTCCTTGCGCTGGTTACTGCCGTCCTGCAGAAACTGGTCCTGCAGGTAGCCGTTGGCCCCGTGCAGCTCGACGCCGTCGAAGCCAGCCTCGCGGGCGTTGCGTGTCGCCTGCGCAAAGCTTTCGACGATGCCGGGGATTTCGCTGATGCCGAGCTCGCGCGGCACGGGAAACTCGACGCGACCGCTGGGCAGGAAGAATTCGCCCGTAGCGGGAACGGGCGAAGGCGCGACCGGCGGCTCGCCGCGGCGCATGTCCGGGTGAGCGACGCGACCGCAGTGCCAGATCTGACAGTAAATGCGTCCGCCCGCGGCGTGGACCGCGGAGGTCACTTCCTTCCAGCCCTCGACTTGATCGGCGCGATGGATGCCCGGACAGCGCAGGATGCCGTGCCCCTGGTCGGATACTTGGGTGCATTCTGTGACGATCAGGCCCGCGCTGGCTCGCTGCACGTAGTAGTCACGCATCAAATCGGTCGGAACATCGCTCTCCGTCGCGCGGGTGCGCGTCATGGCCGACATGGCGATGCGATTAGGCAACTGCAGGCCACCAAGATTGAATGGTTCGAACAAGTTCGGCATGGGTTGGATCCTCTTCAAGCGTTGTATCGCCGCCGATGTGAACGGTCGGGGTCGGGTTTGAAATGCGGCACGAGCGCGGCCCGCTGCGTCGCGCGGGATTTTACAGCTCGCCCCATAGATGCATGACCCGATGCAGGCGGGGCGAGCGAGCATTCGAGTCAAGTGGCGGGCAGTGTTGATGGGTAGCACGATGCCGCGCGGTGCCGCCCAGCGTTCGACGTAGAACAAAGCGCCCTCTTACGGCTTGAGCAGCTCGGTTCGATACTCGGGCGCGATGCGCTCGGCCTTCTTCATGAACTCGGCTTGGTCTTCCTTGCTCATCTTGGGAGCGGGTGCGGTGCGGCTCTCGACGGGTGAGCCGAGAGCCATGAAGAACTCCTCCTGACCCGCTGGCGAGCACATGCACAGCATGCGCGCCTGGCTCTTTTCAGGGTTGGTGAAAAAATGAGGAGCATTGGCAGGGATGTTGACCGTCATCCCAGCCTTGACGACCGTCTTCGCGCCCCGGAACGTGAACTCGATTTCGCCCTCCAGTAAGGTGAACATCTCTTCGAAATCATGTCGATGAGGGCCAGGGCCGCCGCAGTACGGCACGCTCATGTCGATCAGACAATATCGACCCGCAGTTTCAGCGCCTGACAGCAGGATAGTATAGGTGTCGCCGACCACGGCCACGTGCCGCAGTTTGGGATCGTCGGGGTCGACCACAGATAGCCTGCGGTTCGGGTCATCGGGCGGTACTGGGGAACTGGGTTGGGGGGCGGCGGCGTTCCTCATTTCAATGTCCTTTATTGGCGTTGTGCGTTCGTTGCTTGCGTCAAGCAAATGCTTGCCGCCATCCACATTGATGGTCTGGCCAGATATGAAATCGGCGTCGGGCGAGGCAAAGGAAAAACACCACGCCATTCCAATCGGCGAGCGTCATTTCTTCGAACCCTCGTGAGGGCTTCATAGCGATTCCTTACTCATGTGATGCGCGCCGTCCGCTCGGTTGCTTCATGAAGTTCAGCCGCCCTTACCCGCCGTCGTTGCGAGCTCCTCGAAGTACGCGCGAAGTGTGCGTGGCTCACGCCCAAGAATCGTGGCTAGGGTTAGCGCATTGCCGCGCAACCCGATTCGGTCGTAGTGATCGAACATGGGCCGCATGCGCGAAGCCTGCGGGCCGAGCTGGTTCGGGTCGATGCGCTCAGCCCGGATCGGCCGACCCAGGACCGCGCTGATCAGCGCCGCCACTTCCTTACGATCGAGGGCGCCATCGGCACACAGCTCGAAGGTGCCGAAAAGCAAGCGATCTTCCATCACGGCGATGGCTGCGACCTCTGCCACGTCACGGTAGTCGACGCGTGAAAATCGTGTGTCGGTCGACCAGGGCTCCGCGAGCACCCCGGCTTTTTGCACCTGTCCCCAACCGGCCGCGTAATTCTGAAAATACAGAGCCGGATGCAGGAAGACGTACTCCAGGTGCGAGTCGAGCACGGCCTCTTCCAGCGTCGCTTTGCGCGCGTGGTTCGGCAGCCCACTCAGCACCGGATGGATCACCGAGGAGAAGACGAAACGGCGGACCCCCGCCTCGACCGCGGCGGCGAGGAACGCTTTTCCGACCTCCGCCTCGCCGTCCAGGAACGCAGGTGCGATGTAGAACACTGCGGTCACGCCCTCAAGCGCGCGGGCCATCGCTGCGGGGTCGTGAAGGTCGCCAATCGCAACCTCGCGCGCGCCGCGGGCTCGCACCGTATCCGCGGAGCGGGGGTTTCGGATCAGCCCCCGCACGTCCGCCCCGCGTGCGGCCAGGGCCGGAACCACCAACCCCGCGAATTTGCCATCCGCCCCGAGTGCTAAAACTTTGCGGCTCATAGGTAATATTCGTAGTACGCAACTCAGCGTTTAGATCGATCCGCACTGGCAACTCAGCATGCCGAAGATGAGACAATCGATTTCCCGTGGACCGGCCCGGCCGGATGGTGAGACAATTCCGCTCGATGATCGATCTCAACGACCTTCGCGTCTTTGAGCAGGTGGGGTCGCGCGGCAGCTTTGCGGCTGCGGCGCGCGCCCTGTCTGAGCCAAAGTCCAATGTCAGCCGGAGCATTGCTCGCTTGGAGTCGACGCTCGGCGTGCGCTTATTTCAGCGCACCACGCGCGAGGTGGTGCTCACCGCCGCCGGCGAGCGGCTGATGGCGCGCTGTGCCGGGGCATTAGGTCAGCTGCAAGAGGTCAGCGATGACTTCAGCAGCATCACGGCCGAGCCGCGTGGTGACTTGAGGTTGAGCGTCGGAATCGGATTTGGAATCAATGTGCTCGGTGAGCAGCTGCCGGCCTTTCTTCGCCGCTACCCGGGCATCAAAGTAATGGTAGACCTCACCAGCCGGATCGAAGAGCTGGTTTCCAGCCGTGTGGACGTGGCCATTCGCCTCGGGCCTTTACCGGATTCGTCGATGGTGGCCGTGCGCCTCGGAGAAATGAAGCGGGTGCTGTGCGCATCGCCCGCCTACCTGCAGGGGAAATACGTGCCACGCACCCTGGCCGATCTGGCGGCGCATGAGCTGATCGAAATGCCAGGAACGGACGGTCGACCGCGCACGTGGAGCTTTGTCAAAGATGGTCGAACGACGGAGGTCATCGTGGAGCCGCGCGTCTGTGTCAACGACGCGCTTACAATCCACCGCTTGGTCGTGAACGGTGCCGGTATCGGCATCATCTCCTGCTACCTGTGCGCCCCGGAGATCAAGGCTGGAAGGCTCATGCCTCTCTTGACGGACTTCACTGCACCGGTCATCGCCGCGAACCTAGTTTTTCCAAGTAAGCGCGAGCTCGCGCCGACCGTTCGAGCATTTGTCGACTTCATGAAGGAAGCCAACCCAGCCGGCCTTCACTGGCAGAATAACGACGTGCCCCTCGCGCATGCTGCCGAGTGACTTCACGGTTGGACGATGGCGTCGAGCCAGACGCCGGCCAAGTTTGCGTCACCTGCGTCGTTCGGCGAACCCAACGCCACCGACAAGGTCCGGATGAGGCGCTGAACTTGCACCAGAGGATTCAACCCTAGAGTCGGTGACTGCGCATTACACGAAAGCGGTGCAGGAGCAACTCGACAAGCTCACGATGGTCGCAAGGTTGCTGCTGCACGTAAAGGAAGAGATCATCTACCATGCAGGCCCTCTGCTATCTGGAAGCCCCCGACCAAGACAAGCTCGCCGATCCGAAGATCAACAAGAAGATTCTCGTGGAGGGAACTGCGTCGACAACGTTGGATACGGGCGGCGGGCCATGAGTTCACAAGATCATTAGCAGACGCTGCGCGGCGTCTGTACGGCACGGCGAGGCGCTGCCCAGGTTCTGCGCCTAGGGCGACGGCGACTCCGTGACCGTGCGCTCCACGGTTAGCTGCCCCGGCTAATTGCTGCAGTTCCGCGACACGAGCTCCGCGACATACGCGTCGAGTGATGTTGGACCGCGCCGCGTTTCGCTGACTGTTGGAAATTCTGCCTTCAAGGTGGCCTCGGTCATGCCTATGAATGAGCTTGCCGCCGCCTCCGAAAAACCGAGCGCGCTCAGTGCCTGACCCCAAGCCGCACGCGGCGTTTCGACCGCGTGGACGGGCTTGCCCAGTGCCAGACTGAACGCGCGCGCGACGTCTGCCGGCGTGTACCGGTCCGGGCCTTCTACATGACACAACTGATTGGACGCGGGCGACGCCGTGAGCAAGTCGAAGGCGACCTGAGCAATGTCTCCGGGCGCGACCATGGGTAAGTGGAAATCCGGCGGATAAAATGTGTGCAGTACGCCCTCGTTACGAGCGCTGTCGAGTGCGCTATCCCAGTTGCTCAGGTAGTACGCGGCGCGGATCACGCGCGCGGGCACCGGCTGTTCGGCGAGCGCGCGTTCGAGCTCGTAAAGAGCTCCCAAATCACCGATGCCTGAGCCTTCGCGCGCGCCGTAGGTTGATTCAGCGACGACTTGTTCCAACGGTAAACCGCGGAGCGCAGTGATGATCGAACGCACCGTCGCGCGCTCCTGGGCCTCCGCGTCGCTTCCGGGTGGCGCCGGGGGATTGAGCAAGAATGCTCGTTTTCCGCCCGCCAGTGCGCTGCGGAGCGCCACGGGATCGCGCACATCGGCCACGCTGCTGGTGGCACCGCGTGCGCGCCAATCGGCCACTTCCTTTTCGCGGTGCAACACCACGTGCACCTGGTTTCCGTGCTCGAGCAGGCGACGTGCCAACGCTGAACCGATGTGGCCGGTAGCTCCCATCACGACATACATGGCGCGACGGGAAGCAAGCGGCGCGCCAACCACGCAAGCTTCGAGCGTGTGCCCCGCTTGTTACGGTCGTACTGTTGCAGCGGCCAAAACGCGTCTCGGCTTCTGCGCAACCGGCGTGCTGCGGCGCTGGTCGAAGGCGGTTACCTCGCGGTCTTTGGGTTCGGGAAAGGTCTGCGCGAGAGGAGTCGGCAGGCGCTCGACGAGCAATTTCCGTCCACGCTCGTCGAACAGCGCGCCAGCGCCGAGCCCGGTCGTGGCCGTGAGTATTGACATCACTTCAGCGAGAGCCGCGCGCAGCGTATCGTTCATGCCTCGAACGAGCGCCCTAAGGCTGCCGTGAGCTCCCATTCGCCCTTAGGACGGGGCGAGCCGGCGAGGCACAGTGCGGGTGCCGCTTCCACATGAAGGTGCCGTCGCCCGGGGGCCGCGCGAAATTTTGCGGGCCCAAGACTCGGCGCAAAGCGAGAGCCCAAAGTAAGCCCGCACGTGTATCGTCCGCTCGAACATGGCTCGCATCGCTATCATCTACGCGCACCCCTACCCGAATCGATCACGCGCGGGGCGCACGTTGCTCGCGGCCGCCCGCGCATCGAAGGACGTCGAGATTCGCTCGTTATACGAGCGGTATCCGGACTTTTCGATCGACGTCGCGGCCGAACAGGCCACCCTCATGGACGCCCAGCTGATCGTCTGGCAGCACCCGGTCTATTGGTACGGCCCGCCACCCTTGATGAGCCTGTGGTTCGAGAAGGTACTCGCACGCGGCTGGGCCTACGGCAAAGACGGTGACTCTTTGCGTAACAAGGCTTGCCTGTGGGTCCCGACCACCGGCGGCGACCTCGACGCTTACCGCGAAGGCGGCATGCACGGTCATTCTTTCGATAAGTTCATGCCGCCCGTGGAGCAGACCGCTCGCTTCTGCGGCATGCATTGGTTAAAACCTTTGATCGTGCACGGCTCGCACCGCGCCACCGACGAGGACCTGCGTGCGCATGGCCTCGTTTACTATCAGCGCCTGCACGCGTTCCTAGCCGGCCTGGACGACCCCGCTGGGCCAGGCGCGCCCAATGCGCCCGACGCGAGCGGAGCGGCGTCATGAGCACCCACGGGTTTCTCTTCGACACCATGGTGTACTTGGCGGCCGCCGTGCTGTTCGTCCCACTGGCGGCGCGCTTCAAGCTCGGCTCGGTGCTCGGCTACTTGATCGCCGGTTGCGTGATTGGTCCGTTTTGCCTTCGTCTGGTCGAGGACGTCGAATCGATCCTGCATTTTGCCGAGTTTGGCGTGGTGTTGATGCTTTTTCTAATCGGGCTCGAGCTCGACCCAAAGCGGCTCTGGAGCATGCGGGCGCCGGTGTTCGGGGGCGGCTCGTTGCAACTGGGGGTGTGCGGAGGGCTCTTGGCTTTGGGGGCATGGGCGGTGGGCCTGCCCTGGCAAGCAGCGCTCGTCGCTGGCCTCGCTCTGTCCTTGTCTTCTACGGCCATCGCCGTGCAGACCATGCGTGAGCGCAACCTGCTTGCCGCGCCGATCGGACGCGCCAGTTTTTCGGTGTTGCTGTTTCAAGACATCGCCGCCATCCCGCTCGTGGCGTTGGTGCCGCTGTTGGCGGGCGGCAAGACTGAAGGGGGCGGCGTTCTGGCGATACTCAAGGTCTTGGCCGCGATTGCGTTCGTCATCGTTGCGGGCCGCTACCTTACTCGCCCCGTGCTGCGGATCATGGCCCACACCGGGCTCCGCGAAGTGTTCACCGGCTTCTCGCTGTTGCTCGTCGTGGCAATCTCCGAGCTGATGAGCGCGGTCGGGGTGTCGATGGCTCTAGGCGCCTTCTTGGCCGGCGTCGTCTTGGCCGGCTCCGAGTATCGACACGCCCTCGAGACCGACATCGAGCCGTTCAAGGGCTTGCTCATGGGTTTGTTTTTCATTGCCGTCGGTATGTCCATCAACTTTGGCCTGATCGCTCAGCGCCCGCTCCTGATTGTCGCCTTGGTTTTCGGGCTGACGGTGTTGAAGGGCGCGGGCCTCGCCGCCATCGCGCCGCGCTTGGGTGTGCCTCGACATCAGCGCTGGTTGGCCGCGGCGCTGCTTGCGCAGGGCAGTGAGTTTGGCTTCGTCGTGTTCGGGGTCGCCAGCAAGGCGCGGCTCCTTCCGGGTCAATGGGATGAAGTGCTCACGCTCGTGGTGGCCCTGTCGATGGCCCTGACGCCGCTGCTCCTGCTGCTGAGCGACCTGGCCAGCAGGCTCAGCCGGGAGGACGACCGCCCGGCTGACGCCATCGATCAACAGGACGCGCCGGTGATCATCGCTGGCTTCGGCCGCTTCGGCCAAATCGTAGGCCGGCTGTTGTTTGCGAGTGGCACGCGCGCCACCGTGCTCGATCACGATCCGGACCAAGTCGAGACGCTGCGAAAATTCGGCTTTCGCGTCTTTTATGGCGATGCCACCCGGCTCGACCTCATGCAGTCAGCGGGCGCGGCCCACGCCAAGCTGCTCGTGATCGCTCTGGACGACGTCGATTCCAGCATCAAGCTGGCCGAGCTCGCACAGGAGCATTTTCCGCACCTACGTGTGGTCGCTCGCGCGAGAAACGTGAGTCACTACATCAAGCTGCGTCAATTCAAGATCCGACATGTCGAACGCGAGACATTCGAATCCGCGCTCCGCATCGGCCGCCGCGCGCTCGAGCACTTGGGCGTCTCACCCTACGAGGCCCGTGAACGCGCCGACCGTTTCCGCGTGCACAATGTGCAAGCGCTCGAAGAACTGTTGCCCGTGTTCGGCGACGAAAGCCGTCAGCTCTCCCAGGCCAAGGCCAGCCGCGCGCAACTCGAAGCTCAGTTCGCGCAGGACATCGAGTCGTTGGAAGGCCATGGCGGCGAATGGCACGCGGATGAAGAAAGCAACGAGCGCTCACCTGCGTGATTCACGCGCGGAATATCGCAGGTGACGCACGGTCATTGTTCCCCTCATACGAACCGAACAGGTGCGAAGTTTCGGCTTCAGAAGCGTTAGGGTGCAGAGAAGGGGGGGTGGTCACGCTTCATCCCGTACGGCGTCACAGCCTTCGGCGTCGTGTTGCGTCGGCAATCTGCTCGGCCCTCGGCACCCAAGCGTCGCAGCTAGGCACGGCGCGCGCGGACCTCAGCGCGTACGAAATCGAGGAACGCCTTCACGGCAGGAGAAACGTGACGGTGCCGAGGGTAATACAAATGCAGCCCGGGGAAGGACGGCGACCACTCTTCGAGCACGCGGACTAGGCGACCTGCGCGGAGGTGCGCGTTGACTTCGCTCTCGAGCACATAAGCAATGCCGACGCCCGCGAGCGCGCCGCGTATGGCGAGCTCGGTTTGGTTGACCACGAGCGAGCCCTGCACGGACACTTCGAGCGTGCGGCCGCGTCGTTCAAACTCCCAGCGGTAGATTTGGCCGTGGGTCGGTAGGCGTTGGCGGATGCAGCGGTGGGCTTCGAGCTCGCGCGGCGTT
>CAXSGJ010000009.1:22575-39509 GCA_964236865.1 uncultured Polyangiaceae bacterium | reverse complement strand
GTACGTAGGTACCCGGGCTCGCGACGGCAGCGAGCGACAGTTTGCCTTCGACCGCGACGGCCACCATGTCGCGCGCTAGCCGCTCGCCCAACCGTATACCGACGTCGAAGCGCTCGGCCACGATATCGGTCAGGCGATCATCGATGGTCACGTCGAGCACGACCTCAGGGTGCAGCTTCGCGAACGGACCGAGCCAACTGGTGACGACGCCGGCGGCGGCCACGTGCGGCGCGTTGAGGCGGACCGTGCCCCGCGCGTCTGCCGAGCCAATGCCCTGCATCACCGAGTCCAGCTCCGCGAGCAGCGGCTGCAGTTTGGCCTGCAGCTCTGCGCCCCGTTCGGTCGTCGTGACACTACGAGTCGTGCGCCGAAACAGCTGCACACCGAGCTGCTCTTCGAGCGCGCGGATACTTTGACTCAGGGCGGGCGCCGACACTCCGAGGTGCGCGGCCGCGCGTCGAAAGTTGTTGCGCTCTGCGACCGCCAATAACCCTCTAGGGGTTGGGGCTCGCATGAGCATGAATCGCGCCGCGTCTTCGATACCTATGTCGATCGCGGCGGAAATTTCATCGACACCGCCAGTGTGTACACGAATGGTACCTCCGAGCGGCTGGTGGGCGCGTTCGCGAAGGAAAAGCGAAATCGGCTCGCCGGTGGCGACGCGCGGGTAGGGCTAACCGCGTATGATAATCTAGCCACGACGTGACGGAAGACCGCGGCCCCCGAGCTCGCACCGGTCAACGCGCTCATTCAGCCGTTCAGGAAGTGCTCCGCTCGCACGGTGGCGTGGCCTACTCCATTTGGCGCTCACACGCTCTGGCCGATCTCGAGCTCGATCGGCCGTGGTAAGAGCGAATCGTGACGCTTGGCTGAAGCGAGCGGCAGCGCGGCGTATCAAAACGGCCGCAGGCAGGCACGAACTTTGCTGCAAGACCGCCTTAGCATTTCGCGCGTACGGTATCTGAGTGTCGCGAAACGAGTGAGACCTGCGCTGAGCGCCGGAGCTCGGCTTGAGCCGGGCTCGGCGCTGCGTGTAAGCACACAAGCCAAAGGAAGAAGTGCAGCACAACTAGGGAGCGCCGACCCGCTCAGGAAACCGATGGCGGGAGCGTTCCAGTGGTGCGGGCGCCGGGAATTTGCTCGACCTGAACGTCTTTCCTGCGCAAGGTTTCATGAACTGTCTCTTCCCGTTCCTCGACGGTTTTGCCGACCACTACCTCTTCAACCACGCGCGCGCGCTTTTCGACCACTGCTTCCTCCCCCATTGCAGTTACGTCGATCGACCGCTCCTTGAACGCGAGGTCGCTTACTCCGGCGGCGCGATCGACGGGCCGTCGCTCCACGTTCACGCGTTCTTCACGTAGCTTCACCAGCTCTTCAACCGGGCGTTCCTCAATGTAGCTGTGAATGCGCACGCCGCCACGCTGGACGACGCGGGTGCCGATTGCGAGCTCTTCCTGCACCACGTCGAGCGTGGCAGGCTGTTCTGTCGAGTACGCTGCAAGCTCGCTTGCGCGTTCGGTGACCGTGAACTGCGGCGCCGCCGAATCGACCTGGCCGGTGTAGCCATTCGCCTTCCAATATTCGGCTCGCTTCGTCACATCCACCGTCCCGAGCTGATTCATGATGCTGACGGCCTGGTCGACCTGATCGGACTCGACATCGGCGACGACCACGAAGTGACCACGCCGAATCGCTTCGGTGTAGTCATGCGCTTCTTGACGGCTTGTACCGTCTGAGTCGTCGAAAATCGATCCAAACCAGGCGCCAGCCTTGTCGACCCACGACTTGTCACTCGCGTTCGAGGAAGCCCCTGCCTCACTGGAACTATCGAGCAGGCGCGCGTGGCCTTCGCCTACGCCAATGCCTGCGAGCTGTTGCATCGCGTCTTCTGCCGCTACCTGGGTGTCGAACGTTCCTACCAATGTTTTCGCCATGTTGTACCTGCTTTCCGAGTCTGATTTGAGGACCTGAGAGCTGAGCGCGGCCGATTGCTATTCGACGCGCTCCACATTCACTTGCTCGCTACGAAGCGTGACCGTCTCGGACCGAGTGTGTTGCGAGCGCGTGCGCGTCACACGCACTTCTTCCCGCAGAATTAGACGCTTCTCAACGACGTAAACTTCCTCGTACACCGGCACGATTAAGGTGTCGCCCTCGGTTCTGGGCTCGGCGATAGAATCGACCACGCGCCCGACTGCGACGCGCACGACGGAAATTTCTTCATCACTCGTTTGGATGTCCACCACTTCCTCGCGGGTGACGACGTGCGTGGTGACTCGCACGTGATCCCGCACCACCGGGACCTTCTTCACGTGCAGCGACTCTTCTACGGCTTCGAACGTTTCCTCGAGAACGTCGAAACTGTCTTCTAGAGGAGCGGCATCCCGCTGCGGGCTGGTGCTTTCACCTGCCGGCGCAGCTTCGAACGGCAGAGGATAGCGGTAGCCGGTTGGTGTGAGGTCAACGAGCGCCCGGACCAGCAAGATGCGCGCGCCGCTCGCAAGCGTCACTTTCAGCATGTTTGGGTCGCTGTGTGACACGGCCGCGGCGCCGACTCCGGTGCTATCGAAAACGATGAAAGGTTCTTCCAAGTTCCGTCTTTCGCTGCCGCAGTTCCTGGGCGATGCAGTTGTTGTGCCGAATGCACGAGGATCTGTATTCTTTCAACGTGTCGCGGCGACCGTGCGACGCTTCGTGACGCTCCGCCTCGATGCGGTCGAATGCGACGCCCCACGCGAGCAGAGCGGACTCTGGTCAGCTCGCTGCACGTCGCAGCTCGCTGCGACCATGAGGATCGCACCAAGCAAAGTGCACTGCTTGCGCGATGGTTCGCACAACGCTCGCGTCACGGCGTCGACACAAGCGTTGAGATTCTTCGCACGCTTAGGCGAGCCGTGCGACTGGCAGTGTCGGCAGTGTTTCCTGCGGCGTGCCCACGTTTCCACCAAAGGCAGCGGCCAGTGCACTTAGTATCAAAGCAAAGAAGGTCCAGAGCGCAGCTTTGGAGACGCCTTCGGCGACCTGATCGCCGGCCTGACGAGCTTTTAGCGCGGCCGTGTCTTTTAACTCTTTGTATTTCGCCTGCGCTTCTTGGTAGGTCTTATCGTAATTCGCCACGATCTGCCCCGCTTCATCGTGACTCTTCCCGCTCCGCGCAGCGACGACGTTTACGAGTGCATCGCGGTCAACCGCCTGCATCGGGCCGTCCGCCCCTTTCATGATCCGGTCGACCAGACCCCGCACCTCGTCGTCGGAAGCTTGCGGCGCAACCGCCGCTTGGGTCGCCGTTGCCTTAGCGTCCGCATCCGCATTCTTGGCTATGCCAGTGAGGGCGGCCGGCTGCAGCTCTGGCTTGCCTGTCTGACGCAGCAGAGTCTCCAGCTGCGAACGAAGTGGCCCGGTGTCTAGGCTGACTCCTTGGTTGTCGAGCGCGCTTCCCACCTTTTTCGAAACCGCGGGGGCAGCCGCCGCCACTCCTGAGCCGGCGAGGCTAAGACCCTTGCCGAGCACGCCCGCCGCGCCGCCGATGGCGCCGCCGAGCGCGGTGGTGAGCAAATAGCCCGTAGCCAGCATGGCCAAGCCCCACACTAGCGTACCGTGCAAAATTCCGTCTACTCGACGCGGCACGCCCGCGAGCCTTCCGGCGACATATCCGCCCGCGAAGAGCGCGATCAAGAGCGTGACAACGAACCAAACGCCGGCGCCCAATGCAATGCCGTTCATCGGGTGCTCTTCTGAAAGAGGGTCCACGGTGCCGGCGCCGATGCCTAGCCCCAACGTGTTAAGTGTGAGCTGGACAACGAGCACGATCACGACGCCCGCGAAGATGGCGGCCCAAGATATTCTCTTGGACGCGGGCGATCCGACGTTCGCGACGTGCATTGGCTCGCGCGTTGTTGATTCATTTATTTCGTAGGTGGTTTGGCTCGTCATTAATGTCCCGTTCTTTCTACACTTCGATCGGTTCGCAACGGCGGGGCCACGCCTCGATGATTGTTCACGCGTTGGAGCGTTTCAGCTCCGCCCTTGCCCGAGGCGCGCTGCCCGTGCCCGTGTGAAACGATTCCGAACCGTCGGCTTTTAGTTGCGGAGCGACGACGGTCGCCGCTTCTGGCGCCAATAGTGACGCAGCTGGCGCAAGGCAATTAGCGAGCCACACGCAATTAGTGATATTTCGGCGCAAACAGAGTGTTGGTCCCGGTTGCTCAAAATATTAGTGCGCAAGATACGAGACCGATGATCGCGCTTGTCTCGTTTCGCCACTCTTCAACCCAGTGTTGTGGCGCCCGAATTCGCAATGAATTCGCTCCGGCTCGCTCACCGCTGATCTGCCGGTGCTCGCTTGCAACTTTTGAATGCCATATTTTTGCTTGTTACAGATTCGTCGCTACGTTCCCATTTGAGTATTTCGGAGGCGACTTTGGCTTCTCAGCTATGCGGTCGACGTATCTCGATGCTACGTGGAGGAATAACCGACCTCTAACGACCTTCTGGGGGTTCATAAGATCGTGAATGGGCAAAAGTCCTTCGACGACGATGTTGAGTCGGGCGTACTCTTAGAGTTCGTCTGGAAAGGCTGGGTATGAGACCCGCTTGGCGTGTGCCGCCGCGGGTTCGAACTAGCCCTTGCGACCCTGCCCGGCGTGGCGTTCCTGAAGATCGGCATGCCGGAGGAGTAAATCGAGTCCATAACAGCGCCACTCGGACACCTCAGCTGCTTCAGCTAGCCGATGCATTTCTAACACGGAGATTCAAAATTCATGGAACAGCGAACGCCGACCGAACCCAACAAGCCCGCGCCGAAATCAAAGTCACGCGGACTCTATGGTGCGGAGCTCGGCGCGAATATGCTGCGAGCGGCGGCGGCAGAGGCAATCGGCACGTTCATGTTGGTGTTCATCGGAACTGGCGTTGCTACCGCCGCTAGTCTCGACCGCGCAATCGCGGGCGGAGCGTTGAACTCCTTATCCGTCGGCCTCGCCTTTGGGGTGGCCTTGATCGCTTTGGTGAGTGCCTTGGGTCACGTCTCGGGCGCTCACTTCAACCCGGCCGTCACCTTGGCGTTGGCGGCCACCAAGAACTTTCCATGGAAGTATGTGCCGTCGTACCTAGGTGCTCAGCTCGGCGGCGCGTGCGCTGCATCCGCCGCAGTGTGGGTGGTCTTTGGAGATGCCGGCAATGCGGTGGCTCACCTGGCGGCGACCTCGCCGGGGGCTGGAGTGTCAGTTCTGCAAGCGTTCACAGTAGAGACAATTGCGACCTTCTTCCTGGTTCTGGTAGTTGTCTCGGTGGCAACGGACGAACGAGTACCCGCGGCCGCCGCCGCGCCAGCGGTAGGCTTTGCTCTCGCCGCTGCGGTACTGCTAGGCGGCCCGGTCAGCGGCGGCGCAATCAACCCTGCTCGCGCGTTCGGGCCGATGATTGTGTCGGCAAACTTCCCGAGCGCATGGTGGGTGTATGCGGTGGCGCCTGTGCTAGGCGCGGTGGTAGCCGCATTCTTTTACGCGAAGTTCATCAAAGACGCTGCCGCGCCGGCGGGCTGAACATGGCGCGGCGAGCGCGCCGCTCAATCACCCGTCACATGGTGCGACTATACCGTCCGTGGACCAGCGGTGATCGACGACTGCTGCGGAGGCCAGTTACACCCTGATGGCGGGTCATGATCCTTGACCATTGCCAAGTCAACACTTACCGCGTTGTTAGTGCGCGAGCACCGGTTGTTCCTATCCGCAGCGTTGGCCGCGCTCGTCGCGGCGTGGGTGGCTCGCAAAGGCTGACTGAAGCCGGTTCACAGGGTACTTGATGTGGCGGCCGCGGCACGGGCCCGGCGCCGCACGAAGTCCATTGTTAGATCTCGCGCTGCCCCGTCGTGACACGGCGTCGTCTGTCACCGCATCCAAGACGACAACCCGACCATCCAGAAGTAATCTCGCGCTCGGCTGGATTGGCGAGTTTTACGAAATCGATGGGCGCGCGGGCAGCGCTGTGGCCCGCAGACTCGAGCTGCGCCGCACCGAATCGGCGGCCGTTCTCGCCAAACTAAAAACGTGGCTTTGGACCCAGGCCGTACTCAAATCGCTCTCGATCGGCAAAGCCGCTGCGTACACGATCGCAAACTGGGAGCGCCTCACGCGCTTCGTCGACAGCGCGCTTCGTGGACGACGGGATAGTCTAGTTGACCGCCGGCTAGCCGGGATGCGCGAATGGCGCGCTAAGTGCTAAAACTTCGGCCTTCGGAGGCCAATTACCCTGATTGCGGATCATGACCCCTGACCACTGCCAAGTGCTTGCCCGTTACAACCGTTGGATGAACGAGCAGCTATATGCCGTAGCTTTCCGGCTTTCAGATGAAGAGCGCAAACGGGACCGCGCCGCGTTTTTCAAATCGATTCACGCCACGCTAAATCACCTGTTGCTTACGGACCGCGTGTGGATGGGTAGATTCCTGGACGCGCCGCTGCAGAGTGATTGGATCGGACCGGGCGCTATTCGATCTCTCGATCAGGAGCTGTACGCAGACTTCGCGGAGCTCGAGGCCGAACGCAAGGAGATGGACGACGAGATCGAAGACTGGGTCGCGACGTTGACTGCGGAGCGGCTCCTCGCAGATTTCCGGTACGTTCGCCGAGGCATCGCATTCGACGGTCCGCTGTGGTGGTCCGTCGCTCATCTGTTCAATCATCAAACGCACCACCGTGGGCAGGTGACGACCCTACTCAAGCAGGCGGGCCACGACCCCGGTGTCACGGATTTGATCGCCATGCTGCGTGCCGATCCAAGACCACCACCGCTCCGCGATGGACAAGGGTCCCGCGAGTGACCGGAGCACGGCACGGCCTGTCGAGCCCGTACGCACCGTAGGAGCGGGCGCTATCAATGAATACCCACCGCGTGGCAACTCCCCCATCGGCTTCTCGATCCTGCGGGGCACCAAGCGCAGCTAAGCGAGTGGTCGACAAATCTTGGGTCGGACGAGCCGTTGCTCACGGGTTTGTGCGCGGCTTTGTGGCAACGACCCGCAGACGCACGTAATCCAGCAACCACCCGCCATCTCGAAACAGAGTGCTCCGGCAACGATCGGATGCCTGTTTGCACAGCTCTGGCCACCGCTCGCCGAGATCGCGCTTCAGGTCGGCTTGAAAGACGCCGAGCCACGCGCCCAGGCCGTCCTCGCCCGGCACGGGGGTGGGCCGCTCGAAGTAGCGGATCTCGCGGGGCATAAGGCCGTGCGCCTCGAGCAGCCCGGCGTATCGGCCCGGACTTGGAAAGAACCAGGACACGTAGCGCGCGGAGTCGATCTGCCATTCTTCGAGCACGCCGCGCACGGCGTCGATCACCGTCGCGACGCAGCCTTCCCCGCCGAGCTCGGCCACGAAGCGACCGCCCGGTACCAGTGAGCGTTCGACTCCGCGCAACACCTCGTCCGCGCGCGGCATCCAATGCAGCGCGGCGTTGGAGAACACGGCGTCGAACTCCTGCTCGTAGCGCAGTGCTTGGCCATCGACGACGTCGAACTCGACGCCCTGGTACTTCTCGCGCGCGGCCGCGATCATCTCCGGAGATCGATCCACGCCCGTGACGCGACCGCCTTGGCGCGCGATTTGGGCGGTCAGCGTGCCCGTGCCGCAGCCGAGGTCGAGGATGCGTTCGCCGGGATGCGGCCGCAGCCAAACTACTAGGTCGGCGGCGAGCTCGGACACGAAGGCGGCGCGGTCGTCATATAGGTCAGGGTTCCAGGCGCTGTTCATGGCTCTTACTTGCCATTCTCAGGGCATCGAAGCGAATGATAGATATCGATGGTTATCATTCTCGGCTAGAATGATAGGCGTGGAGCTCCGCGACCTCTCTTACTTTCTGGCCTGCGTCGAGGCGGGCAGCGTCACTCGGGCGGCGCGCCAAGTGCACGTCGCGCAACCCACGCTGTCGCACGCGCTGTCGCGACTGGAGTCCGAGCTCGGCGTGCGCATCTTGGAACGCGGAGCGCGTGCGCCGCTGCGCTTGACGGAGCCCGGCGAGCGCTTGGCGATTCGCGCGCGACAAGCGTTGGCCGCGCTCGGGGCCCTGCAAGACGACCTGAGCGAGATCAGCGCCGGCAGTAAGGGCTCGCTGCGGCTGTGCGCGGTACAGAGCGCGTGCGTGACCGTGCTGCCGCGTGCCCTTGCCGAGTTCGCGCGCAGCTTCCCCGGCATCGAGCTCTCGGTGCGCACCCTGGCCGCCGAGAAGATCGTGCGCTCGGTGGCTACGGGCCAGTCGGACCTGGGGTTCGTCGCGGGCGCCCCGGCCTCCGCCTTGCGGGAAGTCGAGGCGGAGCTGTTGCGGCACGAACAGCTCGTGGCCTTGGTGCGCAAGCGCGATCCGCTCGCGCAGCGGCGCTCAATACGACTGAAGGCGCTCGCCGAACGCGAGCTGGTGCTCGTGCCCGCCGCCACGTTTACCGGGCAAATCATTCACGATGCCTGCCGTGCGGCAGGCTTTTCGCCGCGCGTGCTGCTCACGCTGTCCTCGGCCGAAGCGCTGTGCGAGCTGGTGCGGGCGGGCCTCGCGCTGACCATTTTGCCCGAGGGCTACCTCAGGCCGTCGGACTCCGAGCTGCGCGCGGTGCGCCTCACGCATCCCACGCCGCAACGCGATCTCTGGCTCGTGAAGCGCCCCGCCCAGGGCCTGCCCACTCCGCGCGCGGCGACAGAGCTCTTGCGTCTGCTCAAGCGCTGAGCGAGCTCCCGGCCAGCTTGCGCACGTCGTCGACGTCGTACCAGTGTAGCGCGAGCCGCTCCAAGCCGACACCGCAGCCGAGCGCGGCGTGCTGCGGAGAGGGAGGGATGGTGTTGCCCCCACCGTGCCGTGCTCGCTCGCTTCGCGAGCTGCGCGCTTCCTGCCTCCCCCTTACGCCGTGCTCGCAGCCGCAGCGGCTGCTGCGCGCGGCGTGGGGGAGGCGGCCGCCTCGCGTCGTCGACGAGCTCGATAACTCTTGAGAGTGATACTAGGACGCTCGCTTCCGGCGTCGGCGGCGGGCCGAGCCTCGCGAGAGGGCGCACGCTCCGTGCCACGCCAGTCACTAACTGCGGAACACGTCGGGGGCGTGTCACGGAGCCTGCGCCTGGGTAGGCTGCGTCTGGCCCGATGCTGACGCTGGAGGCTCACATGTCTTGTTCAATCAACCAGAAGAAACAAGCTCGGCTCGAGCAGCAGGCTCGTCAGCATCGCTCGTGCCTCACCGACTCGGAAGCGCGCCTGTGGTCGGCGCTCAAGGCGCGCCAGCTCGGCGTGCAGTTTCGCGCGGAAGTGCTGCTGGGTGGTCGCTTCATCGTTGATTTCTTCGCGTCAGCAGCCGGCCTGGTCGTCGAGGTCGATGGCGGCTACCACTCGCGCCGCCGCGGAGCGGATGCGAGCCGTGACCGCAAGCTCTGCCGTCTCGGCTACCCGGTGCTTCGCATCGAAGCTGAGCTGGTGCTGTGCAATCTGCCTGCGGCCGTGGCGTTGGTCCGCGCGGCGCTCTGAAGCGAGTAGTGCCCGCGACGCACATCATCCACGCAGCGGGCGAACGTCACGCGACACGCAATGACTACCTCCCTCCACGCCGCGCGCAGCGGCCGCTGCGGACGCGAGCACGGCGTTTGGGGGAGGTCGGTGGCGCGCAGCCCGCGGAGCGGGCGAGCACCGACGGGTGCCAGCGCCCCAACGCGACGCACTGCGAGGGGGCAACTTCAGCAGAGAGCGAGGGGTGTTGCTTCACGGACAGCGGTGCCAGCGTTTTGCCCAGCTCTTGGATGTATGTCGCGACATGCGGACTCTTCACGCCCTGCAACGTGAGCCCGGGTCCGTTGCACCAGGCTAGAAAGCGCTTCGCGGAATTCGGCCACCTCATCGGTCGCACCTTGCAAGGCGTTCGAATCCTGACCGTCAGCCAGCTGCTCTCTGAGATAAACGACCCCGCTACCTGAAAGTGATTGAGTTCGGCAGCGCGTGCCACGCCCATACCGCGTGCAGTAATTCTGGCTGGTGTCGACGCGGAGCGCCCGGAGCGCGTTGTGTTGGCCTCCCAGCCGCCTGTGAAACACAGCTATACTGCGCGCTCGCCTGCTCCTCGACCGCCTCGACTAGTTGATCTACCAGCGCTCTCTTGCTGGGCGGCAGCCACTCGCTGCCTTCGATTTCCTTCGAGAATGCCGCCGTATTAAGACCGACGTGCTGGGGATAAGGCATCCAAAGCACGTCGGGATTGACCTATGCGCACTGATCGTGTCGCGAGGGGCCGCGCCGGATTCGGACGGGCCGCGCTGGCGCCAATCATGGCCCGGCGGTCCCGTCGAAGAGCGTGCGCGCTTTGACGACCGCGAGCCGACCCACACGGTCGCCCAGGCGACGCCCGTCGACATCGTCCGGTCGGATGTGGATACCACCGTAGAGTCGCGATTGACCCGCTTGATCGGAGGCGTCGTAAAACGAGGCCCACTGTAGGCGTACTTCGACACTCGGGCCGTTCTCGAATACGAGGTATTCATTCGCGCGGGCCACGAATTCGCCTAGCCCCCCCGGGAAGTATTGGCTTCCGGTCAGCTCCGTGAAGACCTCGGCCGCTGAACGACTAAATGTGCTGTGCCCGGAAATGTAGCCGGGAAACGCCGGAGTCACGAACGATCGCCGCTGGTATGGCACCCATTCCGCGGCCCGCATCCATTGGATGGGGGTCGTGTCGTTTGCTCGATCGCCCGGCTCACCAGGCCATCCGAGCACCGCGAGTTCTCCAACGAACGGCGCGAGGCGCTCGTGCCGCTCACCTCGCGCGCTCGATTCGGCCGTGATGGGCTCAATCAAGCCGGGCCGCGTCGGCAAGAGGTGCTGCTGCGAAAGCCACCGAACCAGCGTGATTGGGCGTGGGCCCGAGAACGCGCGTTTGGTCCCCCAGGCGACGATCGCTGCATCGTGCAACGCCCCGTTCAAAGCGAGGTAAATCTTGAGGTCCCACTCCAATCGGTCTGTCTCCGGCAGCTTTCCTGACGTGCAGCCGGCATCGCCGAACAGACAACGCCTACCTAATGGGGAATCGGAGATGTAGTTGGCAAGCACGTTCCAATGGCCGGGAGGCGTCTCTGACTTGGGTCCGTCCGCCCAGAATTCAGCGAGCACCCTCGCGAAGTCGCCAAGCGGTACGACGTTCGGTGCATAAGCCTTGCCAGTAGCGGGATTCGCGGCAGTTCCCGTGCCCGCGTTGCTGGCGAGCGGATTGTTGCCGTAGGCCCCGGGTGAGATGTCGATCGAATGTTTGGGGTCGTCGCTCAGCGCCGCCTGCTTCTCGATCATCTCCACGATCCAGTCGACCATTTCCGGCTGAGTCGCCGTCGGCGCCTTGACCCCGTCGAAGAACAGGCCATTGCTGAGTCGCTCGCTCAACGCGAACGGCCGCACTTCGCCCCATTGAGCTCCGATATAGCCTTGCTCACCTGCCGGCACACTAATTCCGTTTTGCGTTGCCGGCTCGGCCAGGTTCAGCTTTTGCCAAAACGAAGCGTCCTTGCACGTGACTCCGGGCTCATCGACGACCAAGGGCACGTTGACGCTGTGCCAGCCCGTAGTGTCGGCATAGTTGTTCGACTCGTTCGCGCCGTCGTCTGCGCTCATTGCAAGTACGGCCGCGCCGATGCGGTTGCCGAGCGCACGGGGTGAGGATCCGGTCGTTCTCATGTCGTCAGCGTCGTACCCGAGGCGGTCCATGAGCGCCCGGAAGCAAGCCTGGGATACCGCGGCGCCGACCGCGCGCGCGGCGTCATAGCGATATGCGAGAACGCGATAGGCGGCGTAACTGATCGCTTCCTCTCGCGCGGTCGCAACGCCCTTCGAGGTCAATCGTTCGTTCACGAATGCGCCACGCGCCGTCGAATCATACGCCGCCCAGGCGTCCCACATTGCCGCGGAAAGATGGTAAAGGTTACGTGCATGGACCCCCGGCCGCGGCGTGTCCCTACGAATCGCGTCCAAGATCTGCTCGTCCCAACGGCGAGCGATGCTGGCGCGCGTCGGGGCGGGATCGATCGCATTTTCCGGACAAGCAACGGGAGTTGCGGCGGCACCGGCGTCGGCTGACTCCGGAAAAGGCGCGACTTTGCTACCCAAATGTATCATCGCCCCGTTCCCCAGAGACCGATCGAGCACATCGCCGCCGACGGCCCAAACGCCCCCCGCCGAGTCTATCCATGTCGCGTGAAGGGACTGGGCCGCGAATGACAAGCCATGACTCACTTTGACCCAGGCGTTTCCTTGGCGTTCCAACATCAATCCTAATCGACCGCTGGCATACGCCGCTCGAGGCGTGATGGAGACACCTTGAATCGGCAACAAGAGCGAAGGCGAGCGATCGCTGATCGGCGACATGCCTTCACCGTCGAGTGCCACGCTGGCCGAATCACCTCCGACGATCGCGACCCGCTCTCCGTCGCCTGTTATGGTGAACAGCGTGGCGTGAGTGCCGGACGGCACGACGACGAAGTGCTCACCATCGTCTGCGCGCAGAATGGCGCCGTTGGCTCCCACCACCCAGATGCGCCCCGCCGTGTCACCCCAAACGCTGAGAAAGCTCGGCCAATCACTGAGCCCATTCTGGCCCACCTCTCTCAAAGGCAGGCCCGTCGGAAGCGGCACTCGAGCCCACGCCCGGCCATCCCACCTCCAAATAAAGCCCGCCCTGCCGCCGAAGCCACCCACGGCATACGCGCTCGTGGGGCTCGAAGCCCATATGCTATAGACACTGTCGCGTCCCAACCCCGGCGTCGCCATCCGGCTAAAGTCGGCGCCGTCCCAACGGAGGATCGTACTGCTCGCGCCGCCGACGAATACGTCGTTAGACGATACCGCGTGAGCCGTCCATAAGTGGCCACTGGTTCGAGTGCTGAGTCTGGCCCAAGCGTCGCCGTCGTAGTGCATGACAATCGGTCCGGTGCCGTTGTCCGCGCCCACTGCCCACACATCACTCGGAGAAGTGCCGGTAATCGATAATAACGCTTCCGGCAAACCCTGCGCGACGAGCGACCACTTGGCAACCGCGTCTTGCGGCTTGGTCGTGCAGCCGCCGAAGCCGAGCGTGAGACACAGAAGGGCGATGCACGCCGCCCAATATCGACTGATGATGAAACTCATTGGCGAACGCACTTTGAATAGCTCGCGGGTCGCATCGGCGTTACCCGCGATTCGAGTGGACGTCGCACGCTGGGGGTGTCGACGAACAGACGCTGCTGCTGCAATCGGCTGATCTTTCGGTGGGGACGAAGATCACCCAGCGCCGAGCCCGGGCCAGAAGCGGCGAGTCATCGGGGCGCGTCTAAAGATTTGCCGATTGCGCCGCACTCGATGCTCTTGCCTAGGTCCATGGCACGCTGTAAAGCATTAAATGCAATTGTGTTGCAAATAACTTCGCCTGCGCGTAAGGAGCTGCAATGTCTCGAGAACGGTTCTGTAAATGGGGTTCAGTGCTTTTAATCGGCTGCGTAACGCTTGGCTGCGGCAGCTCGGACAACTCGGGTGACACGGACGACGCGAGCACCAGCGCCGCGCTGGAACCGTATGCGGGCACCTGGCGAGCGGGAGAGCCATTGCTCAGAGATCCGGCGATGGACGCGGTCGCCGAAGCGGTTCGCATGACCCGTCCCGAGTACTCCGTTGCAGAAATCAAAGACTTCTTCGCATCGCAGCAAGATGTCGATTACACCCGGCTGCGTGTTGACGGGTCGTCGTTCAGCTTCCTGGACGACACGACCACCCTGTGCGCTGCGCAGTACAAGCTGCAAGTCGCGGCCGAGGCCAGCGGCGGAGGTGCCGGTGACGCGGAGCCGGCAACTCAGTCGTTCGAGCTAAGCATGAAGACCACAGGCGATTGCAGCGAATATGCGTTGCTCACGTTGGCTGCAATCGAGCCGAACGGCCATTTTCATATCGTCAACGGGACCGAAGCGAAGCCGCAGCATTCCGCGCCGTGGAGCCCGTCGGCTTGGCCGTTATCGACGACGCCGGAGTCATTCGCCGAGGCGGCAATGGCCGCCGTTCCATACTTTTCGACCGCTCTGCCGGAGAAGTGACTCACGGCCGCGATGAGTCATGATCGTGGCGTTACGCCGCCGTTGGTTCAGCCCCCCGGCCTTGGGCGATGAACCAACGTGCGGCTACGCGCGGACGGCTAGGCGGTCACGATCCGCCGGCAGGCGACGAATAGTTGCGCGACACGAAGCACAGACCTTGCGAGTTCAAATGTCCCTGAGTCGACTGCGTGTAGCGGATATAATCGAAATAATCCCGCAGCGCAGTGGCCGGATCACCGCCCGTCTGCACCGGAGCCTTGCCTGCGCAAGCACCGTGAAAAGCGCCTAGCGGCCGGGCAGCTGCTATCCAAGTCGGGGTTCGCTTTGGCAGTATTGAGATGCGAGCCGCGATCGCAAGCTCCGTCGCCTCGGCTACCACGTGGTTCGCATCGAAGCGCAGCTCGTGCTTCGCGATCTGCCCGCGGCCGTCGTTCTCATCCGCGCAGCGCTCTGAGCGCGTCGTGCATATGCGCGCCACGTCCACTCAGGGGGCGGGCGTCACGCGACGCACAATGTCTACCTCCCCCAGCCGCGCGCAGCGGCCGCTGCGGCCGCGAGCACGGACTCGGGGGGAGGTCGGCGCCCCGCAGCCCACGGAGTGGGCGAGGAGCGACGGGTGCCAGCGTCGCTCAACGACGCTCACCGAGGGGGCAACTCAGCGGAGAGGGAGGGATTGTGTTGCCCCCACCGTGCAGTGCTCGCTCGCTTCGCGAGCTGCGCGCTTCCTGCCTCCCCCTTCCGCCGTGCTCGCGCGCGCCTCGCGAGCGGGTGCTGAAGATCTGCGGGCGTCCATCCGTGGCGCGCGCTGCGCGCGGCGTGGAGGGAGGCGCCGTCTTCCGAGCTGCTGGTGTCTGTTCGTGATATTCGTGCGTGAGCTGAGCACGCTCGCCTCCAGCGCCGGCAGTAGGCCGAGCTTCGCGGGAGGCGAGCAGACTTAAGGCGAGCATGGTCCGCGGACGGGCATGTGCGCACCTCGGGAAGAGCCGCTGATCGATGACCGATCGTGGTACAGTCGAGGTGTGACCTTTCCCGAGTGGTGGGACTGGGAGCTCGAGCTGACGCCGCACCTAGAGAAGCGGATGGAGGACCGAAGCTTTACGGAGGTGCAATTGCGCCTGATGCTGGAGCGCGCGACGGGTTTTCGCCGCGACGTGATAGACGGCTGCTATGTCGTAGAAACTCGGTTTCGAGCCCGTGCATGGGGGTAGTTGTCGAGCCGGACGAAGTGGAGCATCTTTTGGTCGTCGTCACGGCTTACGCGGTCGAGCAATGAAACAGCGGTACCTCGAAATCACTTTCCGCAAGGGCAAGCCGTTCGCGGCCTATCTCTATCTACCTCGAGCCGCTGGCGCCAAGGCAGCGCGCACGCTCGAAGGTGGTCACGGGATCCGGATCGATCTCGACGAGCGCGGCGCGCTGATCGGGCTCGAGCTTACGGCGCCGTCGGCTGTCTCGGTCAGCGAGCTCAACCACGTGCTCACGAGGTACGGGGTTGCAGCGCTCAACGACGAAGAGTGGGCACCCTTGGCGGCTTGAGAATCGAGCCAACGCGTCCAACGTTTAGTCCAACCGCTCGCGCAGCGGATGCGAGTCGTCATTGCAAGCTTCGTCGCCTTGGTTATCGCGTCGTTCGCCCGGATGCGAGCTCATGCTTCGCGATCTGTCAGATGCCGTCGCATTGGTCCGCGCTATGTTGTAAGGGCGCGCAATGTCTACCTCCCCCAGCCGCGCGCAGCCCGCAGGGCGAGCACGGGATCGGGGGGAGGTCGGCGCCCCGCAGCAGCCGAAGGCTGCGAGCACCGACGGGTGCCAGCGCCGCTCAACGACGCACAGCGAGGGGGCAACTTCAGCGGGGGAGGGAGGGATTCGAACGCTTCGAGCGGCGTTGGCAATAACTCTAAGCGACACGCGACCTTGCACACCAACGCTCGGAAATTTGGCTGGAAGCGGTTCGGATCGCTCTCTCCGTAAGTGCCCCTCAGTCGACGTGAGTCGAGTGGAGTTGGGCGGGGTTGGGGCCGTGGGCAGGCAGCGATGTCGCGTTCACCCGCCACCCAAGCTGGCGTCCTACGTACCGAGCCCAATCGGCTGACCATGACGAACCTGCCCTAAAAATTTGCCACATCCGAACGAGCAGGACGGGACGAAACGGGATAAGATAGCCGGTATGCAGGCGCTCAAAGCCCACGTCCGGAACGGCCACTTCGTGATCGACGAGAGCACTGATCTGCCAGAGGGCACGGAAGTGGAGCTACAGCTCGTCAAAGTGGCGGACGCCTTCGCCGACATGGCTCCCGAGGACCGCGAGGAGCTTGAGGAAGCCATCGAGGAGGGCTTTCGAGACTTTGAAAACGGCAACCACATAGGCGCTCGGGAATTCCTGGAACAGCTACGAGCCAAGAACGCTTGAAGGTCGAACTATCGAAGCGCGCCCAGCGCGCTGTCGGGCGAATCGACGCACACTGGCGAAAGCACGCTGATCACCCCGAGCTCTTCTTCGAGGAGATGCTGGAAGTGGTCGAGCACCTCGAGACGGTCAGTAATCCCGGCACGCCCTGCCCGACGAGCAGGCGCCCGCAGCTCAAGCGCATGCTGCTTGAGAAAACGAAGTGTCATCTGTACTTCGTGAGCGACGAACGCAAACAGCGGATCGATGTGCTGCACGTTTGGGATGGGCGACGCCAACGGTTGCCGGCGCTTTGAGGCCGGCGGCGATCCTGTCGCGCTTATGAAACGGCGCTACCTCGAAATCACCTTCGTCAAGGGCAAGCCGCAGCCTACCTCTACTTGCCTCGAGTGGCTGGCGCCAAGGCAGCGCGCACGCTCGACGGCGGTCACGGGATCCGGATCGATCTCGACGAGCGC
>CAXSGJ010000009.1:0-22565 GCA_964236865.1 uncultured Polyangiaceae bacterium | reverse complement strand
CACCGAGGGGGCAACTTCAGCGGAGAGGGAGGGATTCGAACCCTCGGGCGGCGTTGGCGATAACCTTAAGCGGCACGCGACCTTGCACGCCAACGCACTAAAATTTAGCTCGAAATAATTCGGATCGCTCTCTCCGCTGGTGCGCGTGCGTCGACGTGGGTCGAGTGGAGTTGGGCCGGGTTTGGGCAGGGGATGGGCAGCTAGCACCCTGGCCCGATGAAACGTCGTGATGTAGAATCGACGAATGGCTGACCCCGCCCGTGTCCTCGAAGACGCATTGACGCTCACCACGGACGACCGCGCGCGCATCGCCCATGAGCTGCTCCACAGCTTGGAGCCCGAGGACGCCGATGCGGCCGCTGCCTGGAGTAAGGAGATCCGTCGGCGCGTTGACGAAATCGAAGCGGGCACCGCAGAGCTCGAAGACTGGGAGATTGTTCGCGCGCGTCTCGAAGCCGCTAGCCGACCGTGATCCGAGTTCGCTTCCACCGCGCGGCCAGTACCGAGGCCGAGGCCGCGGTTCGCTGGTACAACGAGCGAGAGCCAGGGCTCGGCGACGACTTCCGTGCCGAGCTGATTGCGGCGGTTGAGTGGATCGTCGAAGGTCCCGAGGTTTGGCCGATCAGCGTCGACGACCCGCGCGCTCGGCGCTACTTGCTGTCGCGATTTCCGTACTCGATCGTCTACGTCGTGGCGGTTGACGGTGGCATCACGGTAGCTGCCGTGGCGCACACCAAGCGCAAGCCCGGCTATTGGCTGCGGCGCGTCTGAGAGGCTTGGGGGCTAGGACGAGCAAAGCGGTGCTGCCCGTGCAGCCGGGTTCATGGACTTGCCCGTCGCCACGGGTGGGACGGGCCGCGTTGGCGTTCGCCGATCGGACCCAAGGCGCCCCAGCTTGCCCAGGGCGAGCAGTTCGGACACGACGCGCACACAGACTGCCTCGAGCGCGAGGGGCGGTGCCAGGGTCAACCCCCGCGCCGCCAGCGGCAGCGCCGAGAGCCGCAACGCGAGCGAGCCGAGCGATTCCATCACCCAACCGAAGACCGCACCTTGCTGCGCAGTCGCTGCACGCAGCAGATCGTTTCCCGCGTCCAATGTCGGCGCAAGCACCAGCAAGGGACGTGCGGAGGGCTGAACCGAGAGCCAACGGAGCGCGTGGCGAAACCGCACTTCACCGTGAGGTGACTCAATCCACGTCGCCATCGTCGCGGGAGTACGAGCCCCGGGCTGTTTTTGGGTCCAGCCGAAAGGCTTCCGGAGGCGTGGGACGCGCCCGCAACAGATGTCGATCGCCTACCCGAGAAAAAGTCCCCGGCCGCGTTCGGGCTGCTGGCTGAATCTGACTTTTCGGCCCTCGATCACACGGGAAAGGGTTGCCGAGTTCGGCGCGCGGGCCAAGGCTTCAGCGGACGCAACGTGTGCCAGTAGAACACTCGGTTCTAGATTCATGCGTCAGATCGAAATGAAATAGTCATGTCCAGCTCGGTTCCCTCGTTTTTGGAGTTTTTGTCTTCGCGACGTAGCGCAACCGTGCTCGGCGCGCCGGGTCCGACCCGCGCGGAGCTCGCTCTCATACTCGCTGCTGCGGGCGCGGTGCCCGACCACGGACTTCTTCGTCCATTTCGGTTCGTGATCGCGGAAGGCGAGGGGCGCGCGCAGTTTGGGGACGCCCTCGCCCGGACCGCGGCCGAGTATCGACCCGGCATGCCGCCTGCCGGTCTGGAGAAGATGCGCGCGAAGGCGCAGCGTTCGCCGACCATCGTCGTTCTGATTGCGTCTCCGAGAGCTGGCAAGATCGAAATTTGGGAACAAAGCGCAACGGCCGCGTGTGCTGGCTATGCGCTCGTTCTCGCCGCGAACGCCCTTGGGCTCGGCGCGGTCTGGAAGAGCGTGCCGTTCACCAAGGGTAAGGCACTCGCCGAAACCCTCGGACTCGGAGAGAACGAGGAAATATTGGGCTGGATTCATGTCGGCACATCGAGCCGAGAGAGCGCGCCACCGCCGCGTGACGTACTCGATCTGTCTGCGATGACCAGCGTGCTCGATGGCAGTGGGAGGAAACCGTACCCAAGCGAGTGAACGCTCGCGGAGCGGTTTGGACCGCTTCGTGCTCAATGAAGCTTCAGAATTTGGTAGCTGTCTCCAGGCACTTCGAAGCGTTCTTGCACGCCACCGTTAGCGTCGATCTCATGCACGGTGGTGCTCGCGTAGTCGGCGTTGGGCACCATCAAGAAGGTTCGATCGTCTACGTGCACGAGCGCGTAGCCACCGGCCAACTTGCCGATGCCGGAAACGGGCGCTGCGGCGGTGCCGTCCAAGCCGGCTTCCCACAAACGCCAGTTGGCGCTGAGCGCCAGTTCGTTGAGGTCGCTGCTCGCGTCGATCTTGATGCCCTCGTCGTGGAAGACTGCGAACACCGCTTTGCCGTCCTTCAGGTAGTTCAGCGCGGCGCCCTCGCGACCCCCGGTGAAGTCCGAGAACACGAACTGAAAATCATCATCGAAGCGCCCGGTCGCGATGTTCAAACGCAGAGCGCAACTCTTCGGCGAACCGCGGCCGAGCGTTTCGGTCACGTTGTAGATCCAGTTGCTGAAGTACAGACCCCCGTCCTCGTCGGCGCTCAGGTTGTTGTTCATTCCGGGACAACGCGCTTCCGGCACGAGCTCCAGGAGTCTGTCTTTGTCGACGTCGAACACCGCCAGATACTGTTCGGGGAAGGTCTCGTATTCGTCCCAATCTTTCCAGAAGAAGGTGCGATAGAGCCGATTCCCAACCACGACTCCGGGGCTGCCGTCGAAGGTTAGCGGTGCATCACGCGCCAATTCAGGTTGTTCGATTCGTCCCGTGATCGCCATCTCGGTCGGATCCCAGATGATGGTGCTGGCGCTCGAGTTCGACAGATAAGCCTTGTGCGGCGAGATGAAGGTGTTCCCCCAATCATCGATATAAACGCCAAATTCTCCGAGCTCCTGGCCCGCGAAGCTCACGGTAGCGTCCTTGACGAAACCGTCTTCGTTCGTGATCGAGTAGCGAGTAATGGTTGGAGATTCGCCGCCGCTCACGAACAGCCACCCGCCGTACGCGGTAACGCTGGCCCTTCCCGGGATCTCGAGCGCGTTTCGAAAGTCGATCGCTACCGCGTCGAGCGAAGATACGAGGCTGACGTAGGTCGTGTCTTCGTCGGCATTGGTCACGACGCTCGCGAGCGCGTAATTGGCTGAGTGGACAGGCCCAGTTCCCGAATCCCGATCAGGACCGCAGCCCATTGTGGCTGCTGCGGTGAGCAGCACGATCAAGGAGTTGGCGAAGCGGCACGAGGGAGTAGGGGCTGGAGGGCGCATGGGAATGCTCGGCAATGCTGCGAATCGTTCAGAGTGATGGGCCGCGCGCGAGCCGGGGCTCGCGATCAGCGGAAGAAGGGCGTGAAATTCAGCGAACGCGGATCACATTGGTGGTCCAGCCTTCGACGGTGGCTCCGGGGACCAACTCACCCGAAGCGGTGAGCTCGACCAGGGTCGTCTCCGAGTATTCCGAGTTGGCGCTGAGCGTGTAGGTCTTGTCGTCGAGAGTGATCCAGCTTCCGCCTTCACTGCTGGGGGCTTGGTCGCGCAGTGGCTCTGCGCTGGGGGCACCGAGCTGCCAGCGGTACCAGAGGTAGCCGGGAAGGTAGCGATCGTCAGCCCAGTTTTCGCGCGTGGCGTTGACCTTTTCGTCGTGCCAAACATGGATCAACGCTTGATCGTTGCCGATCAGAAGCATGCTGCCGGCCGGGCGCCCGCCGACCAGCGAGCTCAGGTCGACGTCGTAACCTGCGTCGTAAGACGAAGCTTTTGGAACGACGCGGAGCGCACAGGAGCGTGCACCGAACCCTTCACCAAAGACCGACCGCACGGTGGCGTGGTAGTCCCAGGGACTGAAGTACGCCGTCTGATCGGAGGCGATGCCGGCTGGCGACAGCGACTCGCAGCGCGCTTCATCCGCGGCAGCGATGACTCGGTCCGTTTTCGGGTCGATGCTGATGATGCGCGTCGAATCGCCATATTTCGTCCAACCGCTGGCCTCCGATGCCCAAAACACCGTCACGAAAATGCGCGTCGCCGTTACGGCAATTTCGAAGTCGGGCGTCAGTTCTCCCCGCGGCTCGACGTCGAGGGCGATCGTGCCGACGAAGCTCATGTCCGACGGATTCCAGATCACGACCTGCTGACTCGCGGAGTCTACGAAGTAGGACTTGGTCTTCGAGAAGATCGGCGTCGCCGCCGCCGTGTAGGTTCCGCTCACGCCTTGATTGGCGAAGCTGAGCGTCGGTCCAGGCACGATCTCGCCACTCGCCGACAGCTCCCAGCGTCGGATCGTGGGCTCGAAGATCGTCGCGGTGTAGAAGTAGGGATCGGCTTTGCCGAATACCCAGGCATCGTTGAGCTCGATCGCGCGTGACAGATCGACGTGCTGTCCGGCTTCGAGCGACGGAAAAGTCGTCAGATAGCCGACCGAATCGTCACCGGTAAAGACGCGCGTGGCCGTCACGTACAGGGGGCCAGCGCCAGCTTTCGTCGAGCTCTCGGGGGCAGCATCACTGCAGCCGAGCAGCGGCAGAGCCAGCGCGGCGACGCCCGCGATCCAACCCATGCTGAGTCGTCGCCGGTTCGTTCGCTGTGAGTGGGGTCGGTCCTTCATTTGCCGGCTCCTAACGCGACTTCAACAAAATGAAAATGAAAATGAAAGTCATTTTCATTGATAACGCGAATCAACTTGGCGTAGCGTCAGGCGCATGATCTCTCATGTGAAAGCCATGGCGGTGCGCTGGGCGTTGATTGCCGGAGCGACGAGCGCATTGCTGGGGTGCAGCAGCGACCGCGACGTCCAATCAGGCGGCTCGCGTTACGTGCTCGGCTCGGTGGTCATCGACCCCGAGAACGCAGACAACCGCACCACCTACGTGCAAACCATTTCCGCGCTCGAGGGCAAGTTCACCAACGATACGGCGATTGAACTGCCGGGCAACGGCGTGCTGATGGCGGGCGGCAAGCACTTCTTCGTGGGTCTTACGGAGGAGCCGGTCTGGGTGCGCTATTCGGTGGATGAATCGGGAAAGATTAGCGAGACCGGCCGCATCTCTTTCGCTTATTTGGGCGAAAAGCAGATCGACTACGGCAACGCCTATGTCGACGATCAGACCGCCGTGTCGGTCTTCTCTGCATCGGCGGTGGCGGTGATTTGGAACCCGAGCACGATGGAGGTGACCAAGGAAATCAGCCTGAGCCAGCTGGAGCGTCCCGGATACTCGCTCGAGGTGTGGACGACGATCGCGCATGACGGGTTGGTTTACATTCCCGGACGCTGGGCGGACTGGACGGGGGGCCGCATCTTTCCGGGCGTTTCGTTGACCATCCTGGATCCGAAAGCGATGAAAGTGCTGGGCACGGCGACCGATGATCGGTGCGCGAGCGGCGGCCAGATCGTCTTCGACCACGCCGGTTACGGATACGTCATGGGCGACGGCAGAACCTACTCGATCCAAATGTTTGCCAACGCGAACGGCGAAACTGCCCCGCAAAACTGCCTGCTGCGCATCGCGCCGGGCGCGACCGAGTTCGACAAGGACTACTACTATCCGATCCCTTCAATCACCGGCGGTCTCGAGGCGATCGATGAGCTTCAGACCGGCAGCCAGGGCAGCGGCTTCGGGTTTACCAAGCTGTTTTACCCGGATGAGCTGCCAGATGGCGTGGAACCGGTCGATTTCGAGTTCTGGAGCCTGCCGGTTCACAAGATGTGGCGCATCGCGTTGACCGATCCTCCGACTGCGGAGGTCGTGCAGGGGATCCCGTTCTCGACCATCGGCTTCGGCGGCAGCGCTTTGGGGGGCCACCTGTACACCGGCGAAAGCCCCGATGGTTCAGCGAGCGAAGTCTACGAGACCGACCAGGAAACGAACCAAGCGGCGTTGCGCTTCACCATGGATGGCTATTTCGACGGCCTGTACGAGCTGGATCGGTGACCCGCGAACGCCCGAAAATCTGGCGTTCGCGAAAGCTTCCCTGGCATCGCTTGACCGAGCCCAGAACCCGGGGCAAGCATTCGCGGATGCGGACTGGTCGCAGGACGCCTCCGATTAAGGAAGAGGCCATGGGTCGGGCGCTGGAGCGCTTTCGGACGGTGTTGCGCGAGCGTTCACTGAAAATGTCGAAGGTGCGCGAATCGATTGCGCGCAGCGCGCTGAGCTACGATGGGCACTTCAGCGTCGACGAACTGCGCACGGTTCTGCAGCAAAATGGCGTTCGCGACGCGCACATGGCGACCGTGTACCGAGCGCTGCCGTTGCTCGTCGACGCGGGGCTCATTCAACCCGCACTCGTTTCGAAGGGCGATGGCCAGCGCTACGAGGCCACGTTCGAACGTGAGCATCACGATCACCTGGTGTGTACCGGCTGTGGTCGGGTGGTCGAATACCAATCCGAGACTCTCGAAGCCCTGCAGCGGGAGATCGCTCGTCGTTACGACTTCGAGCTCGACGACCACGTGCATGAGCTGCGCGGGCGCTGCAAAGACTGTCGGCGAGCCGGCGCGCGCAGCGGCCACGCTTGACCGCTGCGACGCGAAGCGCGGCTAGCGAACCTGAACGATATTGTACACGAAACCGCGGACCGGCAGGGCGTTCCGCGGCGCGCTCGCCGAAGTCAGATCGAGCAAGGTCGTGTCGGTCTCGTCCCAGATCGTGACGTAGCGCGTATCCCCGACGAGCATATCCGGAAAAAGTGGCGGAGTGGGCGGCGAGTCACCCGTCACCCGTCGTGGCTCGGCATCTCCATCGCTCATCGAGTACCAAGACCAAGGCTCCGCCACGCTGACGCCATAGGGATCTTCCGCCGCGACCACTGCCGGCGCATCTTCGGCAATGGCTTGCACGTAGAACTTGCCGTCGGGGCCGGGCGTAGCGCCAGTCCAGATTTGCGTTCCGAGATCGGTGTCGAGCGCCCTCGACCAGCCCGGGTCGAACGAGGTCTCGCCTGCACGGATGCGAAGCAGGCACGGCGCGGGGGCCTTGTCGGGGAACTTGAAATGAACGCCGACCGCGTAGCCATCTTGCGCGAAGTAGCGGTCGCCGCGTGCATCGAGGGCAGAGGTGCCGAGGCCCGGGCAGCGCGACTCGCGCTCATTGGAGAGCACTCGGTCGTGCTCGTAGTCTACGACCGTGATCACGGGCGGCGCATAGATGTCGTTGTCGTCCGACTCACTCGAGATCAGTAATAGCTTGTCGCCGACCACGATCGGTTGCGGATAGAATCGCACGAAGGTCGAGCTGGGCAAGATCGGAATTTCGAGCGGAATGGCCTTGATTACGGCCATCTCCGAAGGATCCCAAACCACGATTTCCTGCGTCTCTTGGCTGACGAAGTATGCCTTGGTTGGCGAGATGAAATAGAGCACGTTCGCGCCAGTGGTGTCAGAAATTCCCTGGTTCAAAAACGAGAGAACCCGGCCCTTGTCGAGCGTGCCGTCGGCGCGCACCTTGACCTCGGTCAGCGTCGGGTCTTCGTAGGAAGTCACGTACACGACGCCATCTTTTGGCGCGCCGAACGCTCGACCGCCATTGCTGAACTCCAACGCATTGTCGAGCTGGAGCTGCGGCCCCGCCGCGAGCGAATCGACGACGGTCAGGTACGAGGTCGATAGGTCGTCGGTCAATACGGACGTGCTGATCAAATACAGCGGCGCTTGGCCGTCGTGAGCGGCGCCAGCCGACGAGGCATCACTGCCGCAGCCCGTAACACAGGCGGTCAACAAGGTCGCCGCTAGCGCGGCTTGGGTCAGGTTCAGATCACGACTCATGGACGGTCCTTTGCTACTGTTTGGGAGCTACTACGAAGCCGCAGCGCGATGACGAGCAAGGGGAGCCCGCACGCCGCCGTGGCAAGTTTCTCGAGCACTCCATCCGACACGAGGGCGATCACGAGCCCCGCGACCACTACCAGCCACAGAGCCAATGGTTGGGCGTATGTTTTCATGCTCGTCGCTCCCGTCGACCGGTCCAGAAGCTCCAAACTCCGCTGACAGACAAGCCGAGTGTTGAAAGGGCGAAGAGTGTCCAGACCAGCTTGAGCGGCAGTCCGCCATAGTTGCCGAAGTGCAGGGGTTCGCTCAGTAGCAATGCTCGCAGGTAGCCCGGCAATTGGTGCGCCTCCGCACGCGTCGGATCTTTGGCATCGACCAGCGCCATCGTGAGCACGCGCGCATCGATTCCGGTGCCGCCCTGCAGCAACACCGTATAGTGACGCGGGCTCGCGAGATCCGAGCCGGGGAGGGCGACAATCGACCAGCTTCGGCCGGGGGCGCTGCGCTCCGCCAGCTGCACCGCGCGATCGATGGTGCTCAGGTTCGTGACGATCGGTTCGCTCGCGTACGGCTTGCCCAGGGCCGCCAGCTCGGTGACCGAGTAGTACTGCAAAAGGAGCGAGCCGACGGAAAGCATCAAGCCCGTGCCGGCGACTACGAACGTCCAACCCAGCGTTGCCGCGCCGAATAGCTTGTGCAAGTCGGCAAAGCGGGTTCGCGCCGACTTGTCCCGACGCAGCAGGCCAAACGCGAACTTCTTCATCATTGGCCCATAGACGATCGCGCCTGACGTCAACGAAATCAGGAAAGCGAGCGCAACGATGCCGACCAGAATGCGCCCGATCGGTCCGGCAAACAGCTCGGCATGAAGCTTGAGCACGATGCCCGTGAAAGAGCCGTCGAAATCGAGCTTGTCGAACAGCGCACCCTTGCGCAAATCGACGGCTACGGGCTTCGCGTCGTTCAAGCGTCGTGCGCCCTCGGAGAGCCCGACGAAGAGCAAGCCAGGATGTTCTACCTGATCTTGAAAAAGGAAGACCGGCTTGGCGCGCGGGTTGGGAGCCTGTGCGACCTCGAGCGCACGCGAGAGACTGATCTGCTCGGCTCCGCCGCTGGCTTGGGGCACTACGCCGAGTGCGTCGTCGATCTCGTCGTGAAAGATCAGGATTAGTCCGGTCAGGGTCAATACGAGCAAGTTGGCGCTGACCAAAAGGCCACACCAGCGATGCCATGCGAGTAGGCGACGCGTCGCGCTCGGGCTCATCGCTGAAGTCGGAGCGCGCCCGAACCCAGGATCGCGCCCGGGCTCGGATCCGAGCTCCGCCTTGACAAGCGCGGTCGCTTTGTGCGAATGAAGATGCGAATCACTCGCGCATTCATCATGGGATCCGTCGCTCCGTCAAGCGGAATTCCGTGGATATCGCGGGATACTCAACTTCGCGAGGTTTTTGTGAACTGCCCTGCTCGGCGCATGGCCGAGATTTTTTGCCTGAGTGGCGCCCTGAGCGGACTGCTCACCGCTCGTGCACCCAGCGCCAGCGCTCAAAGCGGAGCTCCGACTGGCACAGCCGCAACAGAGCTTCAGCCTCCGGAGTTATTGGAGCGCGTCCAGGCCGAGTACCCCGAAGAGGCACGCCGTTCGGGGCTCGAGGCGAGCGTTGGCCTTCGGCTGACGATCGACGTCCGGGGCCAGGTCGTCGAGGCCGCCGTGACCGAAGCGGCCGGGCACGGCTTCGACGAGGCCGCTCAGGAGGCGACGCTTCGCTTTCGTTTCGCGCCCGCGCTTCGCGGCACTCGCCCGGTCCAGGCGCGACTGCACTTCGTCTACGAATTCAAATTACCGTTAGCGTCGGCGGCCCCGGATCCGGAACCGCTCACGGAGCCAGCGCCGTCTGCACCCGCCGTGCCCGAGCCCGTGCCGGCCGAGGTGACGGCTGAGTCGCCATCGAGCCAGCCGGCACCGGTGGCGGTGGACGTGCAAGTACGAGGCAAGCTCACCGAGGGCGAACGCCTCCAGCAATCGGCAGAGGCGGTCACGGTCGTCGACACCAAGAAGGCCAAGCAGCAAACGGCCGACATGGGCGAGGTCTTGGCCCGCACCCAGGGCGTGTCGGTCCGCCGCTATGGCGGGCTCGGCAGCACCGCGCGTATCTCGATGAACGGGCTGTACGACGATCAGATCCGGCTGTTCCTTCCGGCTGTTCCTGGACGGCATCCCGCTCGATTTGGCCGGATATCCTTTTGGCATCGAGAACGTGCCCGTCAATTTGGTGGACCGGATCGAGGTGTACCGCGGCGTGGTCCCGGTGCGTTTTGGCGCTGACGCGCTCGGCGGAGCGATCAACCTGGTCAGCGACCAGCGTTACCAAAACCACCTAGCGGCGAGCTATCAGGTCGGGTCGTTCGGCACTCACCGCCTGACCGTGGGCGGTCGCTACCGCGACGCAACGACAGGCGTGTTCGTGGGTGGCTCGGCGTTCCTCGATCAAGCGCAGAACAACTACCGCGTCGACGTGCAGGTCCCTGACGCACGTGGCCGACTCTCCGACGCCACGGTCACGCGCTTTCACGATGCGTACCACGCCGCAGGGGGTTCACTCGAAGTCGGCGTGGTCGATCGACCCTGGGCAAAGCGTCTGATTTTGCGCGGATTCGTCTCTGGCTACGGCAAAGAGCTGCAGAACAATCTGGTCATGACCGTGCCGTACGGCGAAGTGCACTACGGCGAAACCGTGCTGGGCTCGACCGCGTTGTACGAGGTCGATCTGCAGCCCAACCTAGGCCTCGAGCTGGTCGCCAACTACTCGCATCGTGCGACTGAGTTCGTCGACAAATCGATCTGGGTCTACGACTGGTATGGGCGTCGCATCCGCGAGCGTCGCGTGCCGGGCGAGATCAGCTCGGATGCGACCGATCAAACCGAGTGGCAAAATAGCGGCTTTGGGCGCGTCGCCGTCAGTTGGCGCGTGACCCCGCAGAACGTCATTCGCGCTTCTGTCTCGCCTGCTTACACGACACGCACCGGAGACGAGCGCATTCAAGCCGATCCCAATTCACGCGACCCGCTGACCGCCAAGCGCAACTTGTTCACCGCCGTCGGTGGCGTCGAGTATGAAGCCAACGCCTTCGGGGAGCGCTTGTCGAATATCGTGTTCGTGAAAGGCTACTACTACTCCGTGGCGGCTGAAGACCCGTTGCCGGGCGGCGTGTTCAAGGCACGCGATAGTCAGAGCCAGACTCACGGTATCGGCGATTCCCTTCGCTTTCGCTTCAATTCTTGGTTTTTCGCCAAGGCCTCCTATGAATACGCGACGCGCTTGCCGCGCCCTGACGAGGTATTCGGCAACGCCGCGCTGATTCATGCGAATCTGGGCCTCGAGCCCGAGATCAGCCACAACGCCAACCTGGGGCCACGGTTCGAGTGGCGTCGCACCGGGTTCGGCGACCTCACCGTCGACGTCAATGGCTTCTTGCGCGACAGCGATAAGCTGATCGTGCTCCTGGGAAACGACCGCTACTACACGTACCAGAACGTGTACCGGTCCCGAGGACTCGGCGTAGAGAACGCCGTGAGCTGGACGTCACTGGGTCGCTACCTGGGCCTCGATGGCACACTGACCTGGCAAGACGTGCGGAACGCCTCCGATGAAGGCACCTTCAAGGGCTTCAAGGGCGACCGCATCCCCAATCGGCCCTACCTCTTCGCGAGCTGGGCGGCCCATCTGCGCTTCGCAAACTTGCCCGGCCCCGACGACACCGTTGAGCCTTTCTACAACGGGCGGTACGTGCACGGATTTTACCGCGGTTGGGAAAGTCAGGGGCTGACGAAGTTCAAGCAAGTCGTCGACTCGCAGGTCACTCACAACATCGGCGTGTCGTGGACCGTCAACCGAACGCTGGCGCGCGTCACTTCGACCTTCGAGATCGATAACGTGACCGACGCCAAGGTGTACGACAACTTCGGTTTGCAGCGGCCCGGCCGCGGCTACTACGTGAAAGTAAGTGGAGAGATTTGAATCATGAGAGCCCTAAAATTATGCTTATTTGCGGCAAGCCTAGCAACTCTGGTGAGCTGCGGAGACGCAACTGATACGTCGGACCGAGGTGGCGGCAATTCGGTCGAGCCGTTGTACGCCATCGAGAGCCTGATCTTCGGCATGAACGAAGGTGACAGCAGCACCAGCTACGTACTGCTTCTCGGTTCGCTCGATAGCCAAGAGCAGGTCAAGCTCGACAACGGCCGCGAGTTCCCCGGGTACGCGCCGCTCGATGCATTTGGCGGAAAACTCTACGCCGGCAGCGGCGAAGAGCCCAAGCTCACTCCGTTCGAAATCGCCGACGACCTGGCCTGGAACGAACTCGACACCGTGAGCTTCAGCAACTACACCTCTGCGCCCTTGCAAGGGAACGTGTTGGTCGATTCGAAGCACGCATTCGCGGCGCTCGACGACCAGAGCTACGTCACCTGGAACCCGGCTGACCTGTCGATCGGTGCCGCGCTCGATTTGCCGAGCTCGATTCCGCAATCGCGCGGTGAGCTGACGCTGGCACGCGGCTATGGTCACGAGGTGGTCGGCAAGTCGGTGTATCAGCCCTATTATTGGGCGGATAAATCGTTTCAGAGCTACTCCCAAGAATCGCAAATTGCGGTTCTGGATGCCTCTTCCTCGAAGTTCACATCGGTGATCGACGCGCCCTGCCCGCATTTGCACATCACCACTCAAGACGAGAGCGGGAACCTGTACTTCAGCAACGGCAACGCCAGCATCCCCTCCGCGGTGCTCGACGCGAATCAACCGCGGAACTGCCTGGTACGCATCAAGAAAGGCGAGTCCGCGCTCGACGAAGCCTTCACGGTGGACTTCAAAGATCTCGCCGATGGTCGGGAGGGCAGCAACTTCTTCTACGTGGGTAAGGACATGGGCTTTTTCAACGTGTACCACGCAGAGCGCGAGGACAAGCAGGACCCCGCGTACGGCGACGTGATGTACTCGGCGAACTACCATCTGTGGACGCTCGACCTGAAGACCATGACCGCCAAGATCATGGAGGGCATCGACTTCAGCGGTGGCCAGTACGTGGCGTTTCACTTGAGCGACCGCGTGTTCGTCGCCATCCCGAACGGCTCGTACACATCGACCGCCGTGTACGAGATCACTGCCGCGGGTACGGCTGAGAAGCGCTTCGACGTCGAAGGCTGGGCTTTCAAGATGCTGCAGGTGCGTTGAGATGATTGAATCACTGACTCGTTTGATGGTGAGCTCGGGCGCGGCCTGGGTGCTCTGGCTGCTGTTCGCGCTCAGCTTCGTCTCGGTTTCGATCGCGATCGACCGCGCGCTGACCTTTCGGCAGACTCATGGTGACGTCGCGCGGCTCGTGCCTGCGCTCCGCCGCCTATTGCGGGCTGGCGACGGCGAAGGGGCGGCCAAGCTCCTCCGCGACTCGAACAGCGTAGAGGGCCGCGTGGTATCTGCCGGCCTCGTCGAAGCCGATCTGGGCGCTGCCGCCGCGGAGGAGGCGATGGCGGCGGCCATGGGTCTCGAGCGAAAGCGGCTCGAACGTCGGCTATTGTTTCTGGGCACGGTCGGAAACAACGCGCCGTTCGTCGGTCTGCTTGGCACGGTGATTGGGGTCGTCGGCGCGTTCGACGCGCTCGGCAAGCCGCAAGCCCTGAGCGGAGCCGCGGCCGCTGCCAGTAGCCTCGCGCCCGAGCGCGTGATGGGCACCATCGCCGAAGCGCTGGTTGCCACCGCCGTGGGGCTGGTGGTGGCGATCCCCGCGGTGGCCGTGTTCAACTACTTTCAAGGCCGCGTGACCGCCGCGCTCGCCGATGCGGAGACGCTCGGACATGTGCTTCTTGCTCACTTGCGCGCCGTGGGAGAACCCAGGCGCGAGCTTTCGGCAATGGAGTCGGTGCCGAGCTCAGAGCGTGACTCCGAAGAGCACGAAGTCGCTGAAACGGTGGCTGGTTGATTCATGGCCGGTTTCGCGCAGAACAAGCCCAGCTCGCCGATCACGGGCATCAACGTCACGCCTCTGGTCGACATCACGCTGGTGCTGCTCATCATCTTCATGGTCACGGCCAAGCTCGTGATGTCCCGCGCTTTGCCCATGGATCTACCCAAGGCGGCCACGGGCGAAGAGGTGCAGCAGGTCTTTAGCCTCTCGCTGCGCGCGGACGGCAGCACCCAAATCGATGGTGTGCCGGCAGAGCGAGATGAGGTCGTGCTCGGACGAGCGCGCGAGGCATTGGCGCGTCACGCGGAGTTGCGTGCGGTGATTCAAGCCGACGGCAGCGTTCCACATAGCCGCGTCATGCACGAGCTCGACCTGCTACGCCAGGCTGGTCTGAGCCGGATCGCGTTCGGGGTCTTGCCTGGATTGCCAGTCGAGGCTCAGAACGGCAAATGACGCGTGCGGTCTCGCCTCTCGACGCCTCGCCTCCGCCGGGCAATGGCTCTACCGTCGTGGCCGGCGCCGGTGCGATGGTCGTTCACGTCGCGCTGTTTGCGATCGCGGTCTTCGTCGGGGCTCATTTCGCCCGTCAGGTGGTGAAGGCGCCGACGGTGACGCAGCTCGTGGAAGTGGAGATCCCGCCGGAGGTCGTGCCGCCCGCGGAAGCGTCGCCCGCGCCGATCCGCACGCCGATTCAACACAGCGTCAAACCGCCGCCCGCGGCGGCGCCCGCCGCCGCACAGGCGGGGCAGGTGCTCACCGCCGCGGATGAAGTGGTGGATTTTGGAGAGCGTTTCGTGGAAGGGAAAGGCCCGGGCTACGCCGGTGGAGTCACCGAGGCCAACGGCAGCTCCGCGCACGCGGTGCGCGATCTCGGGGCCCGCGGTGGCGGGGCCGCGCCCGTGGCGTCCGCGGTGCTCGACGTCGATCATTCCCGACCCGCACAACTGGCCGGTGGCGCGACGTGGGATTGCCCGTTTCCACTCGAAGCCGACGACGCGGGCGTCGACCACGCCGTGGTCACTTTGCGCGTCGAGGTTGCCGCCGACGGACACGTGCTGAGCGTGACGCCGACAGGCGACCCTGGACACGGTTTCGCCCGTGAAGCGCGGCGTCACGCGCTCTCCAAACGTTGGTCCGCCGCTCTCGACCGCGCGGGCACGCCGATCAACTCGACGACCGTCGTGAACGTGCGGTTCAATCGCTAGATGCGCTTGGAACTCGACATGCCCGGGCTCTCCCGCAAAGACGAGCTGAATCATTCGCTCTCGCGCACGCTCGCGGCGACCTTGGGAACAATTCCGGTAGCGCTCGCGCTTGGGATCTCATTGGCGTGTGCGTTGCCGCTGCCTCCGAGCCTCAGTCTTACCGTGGGTTCGTATTCGGTGTTCCCGATCTGGGTCGGCGCTGCCTGCCTGAGCTTTTTGGCACGTAGCGCCCGGCGCGCTTGGCTTTCGCTGTTGAGTATTCTGCTGCTCGCGGCGGTGATCGCCGGCTTGGCGCTGGTTTCGGGGCGCGCGCAGGGATTGGGTTGGGGCGCTCGATGAAGCTCCACCGTCGAACCTTCCAAGTGTTTTGGGACGTGCACGCGTGGGCTTCGGTGGTCGGCGCGCTGTTCTTGTATGTGATGTTTTTCGCTGCGGCCTTCGCGCTCTTCTATCCCCAACTGGACGACTGGGCAGAGCCCGTGCAGGCGGGCGGCGAGCCTGGAATTCCCGCGCTGCAGCCGGTTTTCGAACAGCTGTTACGGGATGAACCAGGGCTCGAACAAGCGAGCATCGGCTTCTCGCTCGAAGATCACACGCTATCTGTCGACGTTCGCGGCGCAGGTGAGCGCAAGCAGTTCCGCTATTCGGCTCAGAGCGAGCGCTTGGAACTGCGTAAGAGCGAGCTCGGCTCGTTTCTGTACCAGCTGCACTATCTGGGGCCGTTGCCGTGGGGGATCTACCTGGCGGGCTTTTCGTCGATGGCGTTGTTCTTGTCGCTGGTGACGGGGTTCTTGATTCACTTGAAAGACTTGGTTCGGCAATGGTCTCAGTTTCGGCCCGACCGTCCGGTTCGGACTTGGGCCAGCGACATGCACAAAGTGTTCGGTGTATTCGGGCTGCCGTTTCAATTGCTCTACGCTTGGTCCGGCGCGGTGTTGTGTTTGGGCTTCGTCACCGTCGTCCCGGTCTTCGACCGCGCGGTGTTCGGCGGCAACGAACACGCGGCCCTGGCTGCCCGCGGCGAGAGTCCGCTGCCATCGGAGAGCCACGGAAAGGGCAGGGCTCTGCTCAATCTCGATGACCTGATGAGCCGAGCGCGCGCGGCCGTTCCGGAGCTCGAACCCAGCTATCTCTGGCTCGAGCAGCCCCGCGACGCCTTCGCCAGGGTCACCGTGTATGGAAAGGTTGGCAACGAAGCATTCGGGAACGCCGAAGTGGTGCTCCGTGGGTCCGATGGCGAGTTGCTTCGGGTGAACGAACCGAAGCGCGCCAATTCGCTGCAGCGCTTCGAGGCGTGGCTCTTCGGTCTGCATTTCGCAGAGTTCGGCGGCTATGGCGTCAAATGGTTCTACGCCTTGCTGTCGCTGCTGACGTGCGCCGTGATCATCACCGGCAATTGGGTCTGGCTCGAGCGGCGCGACCGCAAGCGAGCCCGGCTGGGGAACCGCATTCTTCAGCGGTTGACCGTCGGCACGTGTGCTGGCGTTCCTTTAGCGGTCAGCGCCCTATTTGCGGCCAATCGAACACTACCCATGACCCTCGCTCGGCGGAGCACGTTCGAGCAGGCGATATTTGGGGGCGTGTTCGCGGCGGCGCTGCTCTGGCCACTCATCGCCCGGGCGGACCGCAAGGTGGCGGTTCAGCAGCTACTGCTGAGCTCGACGCTTTTCGTGTGGGCACTCGGTCTGGACCTCGCACAGCGACCGCTGGTGACATCGAGCGCCGCGCAACGCGGGGTCAACCTGGCCTTGTTCTGCTTGGCGCTGCTCTGCGCTGCGACCGGGCTTCGCTTGGCGCGCGGTCGGCATGACGAGCGCCTAACGACCGAGCCAGCAGGCAGCAGCTAGTAGCGCGGCGAGCGGAATGGTGGCCGCATACAAGCGGGGGCGCAGAGGCGCCAGCAGCGCTGCGACCGAGCTGACCGCCATCAGCGCCAACAGCGCTCCGACCAGCGCGAGTGGCCCGCGGGTTTCGCGATCGAATGCCCAAGCCGATGCGGCCAACGCGGCGAGGCCGAACGCGCGCAGCGACCAGCGCGCCGCCTGGGGCAGCCTGCGGCGCGGCTTCGAGCGGCCCGCCGTGCTCTCGAAAAGCAGCAGACCGATCCCGAACCAGCACCAGCAACCGACCTGAATCATGGGGTCCATGTCCGCCACGCCCCGGCTATTTACCGAGATTTGTCGCTAATGAAAATGAATATCGTTTGCGTTTTCATTTTGATCGGGCTACTTCGGCGCGCATGACGGCTCGAGACCGGCGAGCCGAGCTGCGAATACGCGCCGCTCACTGGGCTCTTGGGCTGGGCGGCGCGTTGTCCTTCGGCACGTTGGCGCGGGCCGAAGGAGTGCCGGCCAATCGGGCCGCGCCAATCGAAGTCGTTGCCATTGTCGGCAATACGCGCACGCGCCGTGAAACGTTGCTCGAGCTATTGCCGCGTCGACCGCCGACGCAGCTTTCCGATCTGGAATTGGCCGAGTTCGAGCGCCGCATCAACAACCTCGCGATCTTCGATCGAGTCAAGGTGACCCGTGCGGGCGCCACGCTGACCGTCGAGGTGCGCGAGAAATGGACGCTGATCCCCAATTTCGACTTTGCGAGCAGCCAGACTGTCGCCGACTCGTACGCGCTGGTCGGTGTGACCGAGTACAACGTGTTCGGGACCGGCAACCAACTCGCGTTGCACGTGTTTCACGAGCAGCGTGGTTGGGGCGCGGTGGTCGCTTACACCGAACATCCGTATCGGCGGGGACGATGGTCGATGGACGCCGCGGCGTCGGCGGCCACGGCGCGTTTGCGTTTCGATGACGGCAGTGGCTGGCTCAGTACTCAATTCGACCTTGCGGCAGGCTTTACCTCGCCCCCGTGGCTCAGCGATCACCTGAGTTATCACGCTGGGGGCTATTACTTTCGCGAACTGATCAGCGATTCGGTGGGCAGCGAACCGCCGCCCAGCAGTCATGCGCTGGGGACAATCATGGCGTTCACGTGGGACGACTATCAGTGGGCCGACTTCACGCCGCGCGGCGTGCGAGTCGACCTACAACTCAGTCTGGGTGCTTTCGTTGGTACAGCGGTTCCCGAACCCCGTCACGTCGCCCAGGCCAACGTGGTGTTCGCGCAGCCGTTCGCGCGCTACACGGTTTTTACGGCCCGAGCCGTGGGCGCCGTCTCGACCCGCGGCAATGCCGGTTTCAGCCAACTCGTCGGCAGCTTGGCGGGCGTCCGCGGCTTGGAAGATGGCTTGTTCCGAAGTTGGCTGCAAACCTACGGTAACCTCGAGCTGCGCCAAGCTTTCCCGATTGCCGAGCGCTGGGCACTGCAAGGGGTTCTGTTCAGCGATCTCGCGGCCTTCGAGCAAATCGACGCCAGCGGTTCCCGCGGTCGGGCTGGCTCAGCCTGCAGCGTGGGCGTCGGTGCGCGTGTGATTCCGACTTGGTTGGCCAACGTCATGCTCCGCGTGGACCTGGCTCGGCTGCTCAGTCCTACCCAAAGCTGGTTTCTGCAGTTCGGTCTGAACCAATACTTCTAATCTTCTCTCGCTGTCTTGACGAATGCAGCGCCCAGTTGGTAGGTTCCGTTAATGATTCGCATTATCAATAAGACGGGCGCGCTGCTCGGCGGGCTGGCGCTTTCGCTGCTCAGCGGTTGCGGCTCGGACGCCGGAACTCCGAGCCAGGGCAACGGGACGGAAGCGCGCTACGCCGTGTCCACTGGCGTTTTAGTGGGCGATGAATTCGTCGGCTACCTGGCGACCGTACCTTCGCTCGATCAGACCACGACCTTCAATCTCGACAACGCGATCGAGATCGAACCCTCTTGGATCTTCGGTCAAGAGGGGAAGCCGTATGTGTACGCGGCATCACTCTTTTCACCGACAATCGTCCGCTATTCGTTGAGTGCAGACGGGACGCTGGCCGAAGACGACAAGGTGAGCTTCGCCAACTTCGGGCTGCATGGCGCGGACCAGGCAGCCAGCGCTCCGATCTATTCCGAGGACAAATCCTATTTCGTGGATCCCGAGCAGGATCAAGTCGTGATCTGGAACCCACGCTTGATGCAAGCCATCGGCACGATTGCGTTGAACGACTCGAACGAGGGGCCATTGCCGCCCGCACCAGAGGGCTCGATCATCATTCACAACGGCATGATCTTGACCGTCATTCATTGGTCCGATCGCAACGAGGATCCGAGCGTGTACGGGTCGCATGTCAGGCTGATCGTGATCGATCCCAAGACGGACAAGGTGGTGAGCTCGACCGACGACGACCGCCTGAGTTACGCGGCGCCGCAAGGGCGCGCCTCCGACGGCTCACTTTTCTACAGCCCGGCATCGTTCATTGCCTCGGAGACCGAGGCGGGTCCCGGACATGGTTCGCCGTCTCGCGTTCTTCGATTGGGACCGAAGGCAACGACGTTCGACGACGATTTCGAGCTCGACCTGAGTTCGCTCGTGGGCGGGCGTCCCGCTGGCGATTACACGCTGCTCGATGACCAGACGGCCCTGATTCGAGCGTGGCACCCGGAGCTGGCAGACCCGGTCACCTCGGACAATTGGAAAGACGTGCTCTGGACGCAGGCCGGCTTCCTCTGGTGGCGTTGGCACATCGGCGATGCCCAGGCCGTTCAGATCCCGGATCAGAGTCCGGGTGCGCTTGGGTCTGCGGTGTTCGGACTCGATGGCAAGACCTATGTGATGCGCACCGCGGAGGACTCCGCTTCGACGACGCTCGACCAGATCGACGCAGACGGTGGATTCCGGCCGACTCTCACCGGCCCCGGCCAATTCATCGGCAACAGCCTCGTGCGCGTGCGCTGAGATCCCGCTGCCGCAACGTCCGCGGCACCCAGATTCGTGAGTGCTGCGATATCGCAGCTGAATGCAAGCATAGGAAGAAGGAAGTCTCATGAGCCGTTACAGTGGCCCCCGCGTTCGGGTTCTCCGTGCCCTGGGCACCGACCTACCTGGTCTGACCCGCAAAAAGTCTGAGCGCCGTCCGACGCGACCTGGGCAGCACGGTGCCGCCCGAAAGAAATTCTCGGAATACGCGCTACGCCTGATCGAGAAGCAGAAATTACGCATGAACTACGGGCTCAACGAGCGTCAGCTCGTGAGCTTGTTCAAGGAGGCCTCGGCCAGCAAGGGCAACACTGCCGAGCGCTTGGTCGAATTGCTCGAGCGAAGGCTGGACAACGTCGTGTTTCGCGCGGGCTTCGCGCGCACGATCCCTGCGGCTCGCCAACTGATCATGCACGGACACGTTTTGGTCGATCAGAAGAAGGTCGATATCTCGAGCTTTCGTATCAAACTCGGGCACGCCGTCTCGATTCGCGATCGCAGCAAGACGATGACCGCGATTGCCTCGAGCCTGGCCACGCCTTTGTCGTTTCCGACGGATTGGCTAGCGATCGAAGCCGCAGAGTTGCGCGCGACGGTCACCTCGCTCCCCGGCGTGACCGCTATCCCGTTCCCAATCCGCTTACAGCTGGTGGTAGAGTTCTATTCACAGCGGACCTGAACCGGTACGCTGCAGGACCCGGGGGAGGGGGCCGCAGCAGCGACGACGACGCGGCGAGTTCATGACTGACGCTCGCCGCGCTTCGGTGCTCCCCATTTCAAGGACCATAGCCGAAGGCCAGATAGCAGCACGAACACCGCGCACAGATCGAGCCCGGCCCAAATCAGTTTGAGCGGTAGTCCGCCGTAGTCGCCGAAATGGAGCGGGCGCGATACCTCTAACGCTCGCAGATACCAGGGCAGCGGCTCGGCGGTCGAGAGCGCGCCCGTCTCGGCGTCGATCAGCACGGGCGTGAAGAAGCGCCGCTGGAGCTTGGTCGTGCCGTGCATCCAGACCAGGTTGTGGTGAGGAGTTCCGTAACGTGTACCAAACAGGCCAATGCTGCTGGGTTCTAGGCCAGGCAACGCGGATCGCGCGGTCGCCAGCGCTGCGTCGATGGAACTTGGGTGTGCAACAGGCGACTCGTGCTCGTGCGCCGAGAGCAAGGTCGCCAAACGGTCATTCTGCCAGGCAGAAAAGAGCGCCGATTCCAGCGTATTCAAGAAGCCGGTCGCGCCCACGATCAGGGCCCAACCCAGGGTCGCAATGCCCACCAAATTGTGTAGGTCGAGCCATTGGAGTTTGCTCGAGTGCCTTCGAATCGTGCCAAAATCCAGGGTCTTCATGAACGGACCGTAGATCAGCGCACCGGAAACGGTGGACAGGAGGAAGAGCACGGCGACCGCTGCGTAGAGGGCATCGCCCGCACGGCCCAGGAACAGGTTCTTGTGTAGCGTGAGCACGGCATTCAGGGGGCCGCCTTCAGCCGGACGTTCACTGAGTTTATCGCCCGTTCGCGTGTCGATTATTTCACGTTGCACGTCGTCGAGTGGTGCATCCGCCCTGCTGGCCGTGCCCAGACCAAGAGCACCGAGATCATGATCCGGCCAGAACACGAACTGCACGAAGCGCGACGGTTCGCGTTCGTTGGTGAGCCGAAGCAGCTGATCGATTGAAGGCACCGGACCCTTCGCAGCGGGCGGAGCGCTCGTTGCTGCTCCTTCGCTCAGCGCCGCAAGCTCGTCGCTAAAGACGAGCGGCAGCCCGCTGAGGCACGATACGAGCAGAAAAACGGTGCTGACGACGCTGGTCCAGCGGTGAAGCGCCAGCAGCCATCTCGAGTTAGTCATCGTTCTTGCGCATGGACGAGAAGGAACGCGCTTCCTTCTCCTCCAGCCGATCTCGGAGAACGTCTCACCGAAAGCCGATTTATCCGGATTCCATGGTATTGAAAATGAAAATCGTTCGCGTCTTTACCGCGCACATGGGTGGGTCGCGACGCGAGTCAGAGAGGCGCTGTGTCAGAGAGCCGGGTTCCCGTGGACGTGTTCAACATTCCGGGCTGCGCGTCGGTATGAAACGGCGCGCTTGGACGCTCAAGATGGCTCTGCTCCTTCTGGTTCAGGCCACCGCGGCCTGCGGTGGCGCGACCCGATGATCGCTTCGGGCCTCCGGCTCTGATTATCAGCGAGCATCGAACTGACGAGTCACCGCTGGGAATTTGGTGCGTCTCACTCGGTCGGCACTCGCTGCGCGCGCAACCGGTGACCGTACCAGGGAGCTCGAAGTCGGGTGATGTCTTGCGGCTCGGAGGAGAGCTCTGGTTATCGCTTCGCGAGTCCGGACAAGGCTTTGCGGCTCTCATGCAGGGCTGTATTCCTGGGGCCACTCAGCCGGTTTCCGTGCTTTTTCCGAGTTGGTCGAATGCGGCTCCTGTTTACTTTGACTTGGACGGGGACACGCTTCGCGTCGGCGCACCTGGTACGGAGACCCGCGTCGTTGCAGAGTCCCGAGTGCTTGCCGCGCGCTGGAGCCCGGGTCGCATGTTGCTCTGGGTCAAGCGTGTCTCGCTCCGCGACGCAGCGACCAGCGACTTGTACGTTCTCGACTTCGGCTCCGAATTGAACATGTCTTCCTCGCCCCAACTGATCGCCGAAGGGGTCGTTGACGTCGACTGGTCACGGGGATAAGGCATCCAAAGCACGACCGGGTTGACCTAACTGGTCCTATG
>CAXSGJ010000008.1:126817-128155 GCA_964236865.1 uncultured Polyangiaceae bacterium | reverse complement strand
GGTCCTAAGGTAGCGAAATTCCTTGTCGGGTAAGTTCCGACCTGCACGAATGGCATAACAACATCCGCACTGTCTCGACCAGGGACTCAGCGAAATTGCATTGGGGGTGAAGATGCCCTCTACCCGCGGCAAGACGGAAAGACCCCATGAACCTTCACTGCAACTTGGCAGTGAAATTCGGGTTGATCTGCGTAGGATAGGTGGGAGGCTTTGAAACCGGGTTTCCGGATTCGGTTGAGCCAACGTTGAAATACCACCCTGATTAATCTGGATTTCTAACCTGCACCCGTGATCCGGGTGAGGGACACTGCCTGGTGGGCAGTTTGACTGGGGCGGTCGCCTCCTAAATTGTAACGGAGGCGTGCGAAGGTTCCCTCAGGCTGATTGGAAACCAGCCGGAGAGTGCAAACGCATAAGGGAGCTTTACTGTGAGACTGACAAGTCGAGCAGTTGCGAAAGCAGGTGTTAGTGATCCGGTGGTACCAAGTGGAAGGGCCATCGCTCATCGGATAAAAGGTACTCTGGGGATAACAGGCTGATCGCGCCTGAGAGTTCATATCGGCGGCGCGGTTTGGCACCTCGATGTCGGCTCATCGCATCCTGGGGCTGGAGCAGGTCCCAAGGGTTTGGCTGTTCGCCAATTAAAGCGGTACGCGAGCTGGGTTTAAAACGTCGTGAGACAGTTTGGTCCCTATCTGCCGTGGGCGCAGGATACTTGAGAGGAGCTGCCCATAGTACGAGAGGACCTGGGTGGACGAACCTCTGGTGCTCCGGTTGTCACGCCAGTGGCATAGCCGGGTAGCTATGTTCGGAACAGATAACCGCTGAAAGCATATAAGCGGGAAGCTGGCCTCAAGACTAGGTATCCCTGCCGTAAGGCACTAAAGGTCCCACGTAGACTACGTGGTTGATAGGCCAGGTGTGGAAGCGCAGCGATGCGCGGAGCTAACTGGTACTAATAGACCGTGCGGCTTGACTTATTCTCTAAGGCAAACATTGCAATTGGTATCCAGAGTCCGGGCGAGGCCATCCGTTTAAGTCGGGGCCTTGAACGAGCTCTCGGTTCGAACTGTCCGAGCGACGGTGACGAATCGTGAATTCAGCGCAAACAGCACCAAAAAGCTGGCGTGGACGCCCAAACATTTCCGGTGGCTATATCGAAGAGGCCATACCCGATCCCATCTCGAACTCGGAAGTCAAGCTCTTCGGAGCCGATGGTACTGCAAGGGCAACCTTGTGGGAGAGTAGGACGCTGCCGGGCTAATTTTGAAAGCTCCGACAAGAAATTGTCGGAGTTTTCCTTTGCCCGCGTTAGAGGGCGGCTGGCCGGCCCGCGGT
>CAXSGJ010000008.1:125062-126717 GCA_964236865.1 uncultured Polyangiaceae bacterium | reverse complement strand
TCGCGGTTCGCGGTTCGCGGTTCGCGGTTCGCGGTTCGCGGTTCGCGGTTCGCGGTTCGCGGCTGCCCGCGCGCGTGAGCGTCCGCGGGAGGAGCGGGCAGCTCGAGGCATGCCCTCGCTGGCACGCCCCGTTTGCTGCTTCCAGCAAACGTTGAGTGCTCAACTTCGCACCCGCTCTTCTGGGCGCGCGGGCGGCCGCGACGGGGAGCGACGCCGTGTTGCCGAAGTGCTCGTTGACGCGAGGGCGCCATCATTCGGTCGTGCAATGGCGCGCGGCCCGATCCATGTTCGCGCGGTGCTCGAGTCGCGCGAAATGTGTTGGCGATGCCGCCGTCCTGTGCCGGTCTGCTATTGCGCCGCCATCACGCCGATCGAGACTCGCACCCGCGTCGCGATCCTCCAGCATCCACGAGAGAGCGACGTGCCGATCAACACAGCGCGGATCGCCGCGCTCAGTCTGTCTCGATCGTCGTTGCACGTGGGCCTGGACTTCCGTAGTGACGGAGTTCTCCAAGCCGCCATCACCGATCCGTCGGCGCCGGCCATTCTGCTTTACCCAGGCGCGGCCGCGAAGGATCTCGCGGGCGATCCGCCGCCCGGCCCCGTCACGTTGGTCGTGGTCGACGGAACGTGGTGGCAGGCGTCAAAGTTGTTCAAGCTCAATCCTTTTTTGGCCGAGCTGCCGCGATACGCGCTGAGGCCGTCCGAACCCAGTCGATACCGCATTCGGCGGGAGCCAGCGCTCCATTGTCTGTCGACGATCGAGGCGCTGGAGGCGGCGCTTTCGGTATTGGAGGACAAGCCGGACGGCCTGCCGCAGTTGCTCGAACCATTCGATGCGATGGTGGAGATGCAGCTCGGCTTTGTCGCGCGTGAGCCGCGGCCGAGACATCGGAGAAGTGTCGGCCCGCGGCTCCGGCCCTTGGTCGCGCCGGCGCTGAGCGAGCGCCCCGAGGCGTTGCTGATCGGTTATGGAGAAGCCAATGCGTGGCCGTACGGCAGCCCGGGCGCGCGCGCACCGGAGGTCGTCCATTGGGCGGTGGTTCGCCCAGCGACCGGCGAGCGTTTCGAGGCCTATGTGAAGCCGAGCGGGCCGCTCGCGCCCTCCTTCGAGCAGCACAGCCGTCTCGTGGCCGGCCTCATCCAGGGCGGGGAAGACAGGCGCGCCTTTGTCGCACGCTTGAACGCGTTCCTGCGACCCGATGATGTGCTCGCGAGCTGGGGTTTCTATGCTTCGGGGCTGCTCCGCGCCGAGGGCGTGGCGATCCCTCCGCGCTTGGACTTACGTGAAGCGGCCATCCGCGTGTTGGGCCGGCGCGTGGGACAGTTGGAAGAGTACGTCCGATCGCTGGGCGCGCGGCTTGCGCCGCCCTGGGCCGCGGGGCGCACCGGCGCACGCCTGGCGGCGATGGAAGCGTTGGTCGACCGTCTGCGCGGCGCGCGACGCGACGAAGGTCCGCGTGAGGTGCCTCAACGTGCGGCGCCCTCCGAATGAGCGGGGTTTCGGACCTAGCCAGGCGGACGCGGCTCGCTGCGCTGGCCGGTCTAGTCGGTCTCCTCGGCCTAGGCGCGGCGCTCGGTCTTGGTCCATTCGTGCGCGAGCGCGCGGGAAAGGCGGCGGCCGCGCGCGGGTTCGAGCTGGACATCGGTCGGGT
>CAXSGJ010000008.1:124537-125052 GCA_964236865.1 uncultured Polyangiaceae bacterium | reverse complement strand
CGGCCTGGGCTGGGCGCGATATGGCTTGAGGGGGTGGAGCTGCGCGTGCCGCGGATGCCCGGCGTCCACGTGCACGTAGACGCGCTGCGCGTCGCGATCGGCTGGCATTTCAATGTCCGGCAGCTCGCCGTGCACGGCGCCCTCCTGCAGCTGCGCGGGACGGCCGCCGAGCTTAGGGCCCAGCTTACGGCGTATCGGGCGGAGCGTCCGCCGGGGTCGGAGGGCGAGAGCGGCGGCGAAGCGCACTACCTCGCGGACGGCGTCGAGCTGACTTGGGCCGTCCAGCCCGCGCAGCCGGCTCAGCACATCTGGGGGCTGAGCTACGAACGCTTCGGTGCCGAAGAGCAGCTGGCGCTCGACCTGCTGCGCTTTAGCGACGCTGGAATTCAGATCGAAGCTCGGCGGCCTCGCGCCGTGCTTCAGCGCGCTCGCGCGGCCGGCGGCTCAGGTGAGACGAAGCGCGAGCTCGTCAGCCTGCGCGCCGACGGCCTGGACGTCGGCATTCGCTTGGAAGC
>CAXSGJ010000008.1:62200-124502 GCA_964236865.1 uncultured Polyangiaceae bacterium | reverse complement strand
GGGCGCCCACGGAACGACGCGAACAAGGCCACTTCGTCCCCGACCCCGGCCGCGGCGCGAAGCTCCGGGCGGCGCTCGCGGAGCTATCTGCGTGGGCCGCGCGCTCTCTGCCCGAAGCGGCTCAGCTCGACCTGCAACGCGTCGGCGTGCGCCTGCAACAGGGCAATGACGAACTGAACTTTGGCCCGAGCAACCTGCGCGTGACGCGCGTGGCCGCAGAGATCGGCCTATCCTTGGTGCCGAAAGCCGACGCCTCCGGTACGCCGCTCGAGCTCCGGGTGTCGTTGCCGATCGGCGCGGGAGCCGTGCACGCGCAATTGCACGGTGGACCGGTGAGCCTGCGCACTCTGGGCGTGCGTGAAGGCGACTTTGGCCTGAGGGGCGTTCAGGTCGCGACGCTGCAAGCGAGCGGTGACGTGACGTTGACCGAGGATGGGGCCCGTCTGGCCTTTGAGGGCAGCGGCGTCGCCGATCGGGTGTCGTTGTCGCGGGCGGAGCTCTCGGCCGCCCCGCTGAGCGGCATTCGGCTCGGATTTCAGGTGCGTGGGTCGACCGCGCTGGACGGCTCAGAGCTGGCGCTGCAAGACGCCGAGCTGTCGGTGGGCGACGTGCGTCTGCAAGGCAGCGGCGTGCTGACCCGCGGCGATCACACGCTGCGCACCCACGGGTCCGGCGGGGTACCGCTCGCAGCCTGCCAAGCGCTGTTGGACGCGACTCCGCAGGGTCTGGCACCGCTGATCTCGGCCATGCGCTTATCCGGCACTTTCTCGGTAAAGGCCGACTTGGATTACGACTCGGAGCAGCCGAGCCAAACACGCGTGCGTCTAAACGTGGCGAACGACTGCCGAGTCGAACAGATCCCGCCCGAGCTTGCGCCGCGGCGCTTCGAAGCGCCTTGGCAGCGCGAGGTAAAGGGCCCAGACAAGCTGCCGATGGCGGTGGAGAGCGGCCCCGGCTCCCCGGACTGGGTACCCTACGACGCCATCTCGCCGTTCATGGAGGCCGCCGTCTTGGTGTGCGAGGACGGCCGATTCGAACGCCATCGCGGCTTCGATTTCGAAGCGATCGAGAAGTCCATCCGGGATAATCTGATCAAGGGCCGCTTCGCGCGCGGCGCGAGCACGGTCAGCATGCAGCTCGCGAAAAACCTATATTTGGGCAAAGAGAAGACGCTCGGCAGGAAGCTTCAAGAGGCCGTGCTCACCCTGCTGCTCGAGCAAGAGCTGAGCAAACAAGAGTTGATGGAGCTCTATTTGAACGTGATCGAGTATGGCCCCGGCATCTACGGGATTGGGCCGGCGGCGCGTTACTATTTCGCCAAACGCCCGAGCGATTTGTCGCTCGGGCAAGCGTTGTACATCGCCACGATCTTGCCCAACCCCGAGCATCAGCACTTCGACCAGGACGGCAAAGTCAACGCGGCCTGGACGCGGTATCTACAGCGCTTGATGCATATCGCGAAAAAGATTGGGAAAGTAACGGATGAGCAGCTGGCGGCAGGGCTGTCCGAGCAAGTTGCGTTTCACGTTGCGGATTCTGGCGGGGCGCTGCCCACCGCGCCCTCGTCAGAAGAGGGCACGGACACGCCGGCCGAGCTGTCGCCTTGAGCCCCTGCTGAGTCCGCGGCCGACGGCGCGCGCAACTTGGCGAAAAAAAACTTCAGGCGCGAGGCTGCTTGGTCGGCGAGCACGCCTGAGACGACCTCGAAACGATGATTCAGTCGCAGATCACGGCCAAGCTCGAATAGCGAAACGAGCGCGCCGCCCTTTGGGTCGCGCGCACCGAAGACCACGCGAGCCACGCGCGCATTGATCAGCGCACCGGCGCACATCGGGCAGGGCTCAAGGGTCACGAAGACGCTCGCGTGCTCTACGCGCCATTGGCCGAGCCGGCGCGCTGCCGCGCGGACGGCCAATAGCTCAGCGTGCGCAGTGGGATCGGCGTCTTGCTCGCGGCGGTTGTGCGCCCGCGCCAGCTCGACGCCTTCGGCGCTGACGATCACGCAGCCGACCGGAACGTCGCCGTGGACCGGAGCGAGATCGGCCTCGAGCAGGGCCTGTTGCATCCAAAGCGCGTCGCGCGGATCCGCGCTGAGTCTGCCGCTGTCAGCCACCACGTTGGACTTTGGCACGACCGGTGCGGCCGTGGCTCGTCAAACGAAGCTACAGCGCTGATGGAAGGGACCCGAACGACAGTGCGCGAGTCAGGCAACGATCGGCGTTGACCCAGGCCGAGTTGCCGCCGCGCGCTGCCGGCGGCGGAGCTCATGCGCGGCCAGAAAAGGCGCTAACAAAATGCCCCCCGGCGCGATCAGCACCAAGGCCCATAGGAGAATTCTAAACGCCGCGGCCATCGTTGGAGCCTCATGTGCAGCCCGCGTGCCAATTTATAAAGTGTGCCGATCCTCAGAACAATTGGCCGTGCCTCTCGAGCTGTGCTGCCTGGGTATGACTGCCGTGTCATACAACACAGAGCCGTGTCGTCCGCGCGTCACTCGCGTTGCTCGGAAGCCACGCTACCCTCGGCCGATGGTGACGACCAGGGACGACTCCGAGCCGGCGCTCGGCATCCTGTATCAGGATCAGGCGTGCGTGGTCGTGGACAAGCCGCCGGGCGTGATCGTGCACCGCGGTTGGGCCAATGACGAACGCGATCTGTTGCGTCGGACTCGGGACGCGCTCGGTCGCTACGTGTATCCGATTCACCGCCTCGACCGGGGGGCGAGTGGCGCGGTGCTGTTTGCTTTGAATGAGCAGGCGGCGCGCGAGCTCAATCGCGGCTTCGCCGAAGGCCGCACAGACAAGCGCTACTTGGCTCTGACCCGCGGTCATCCCCCGGAGCACGCCCTCATCGACCACCCGGTACCGCGCGCGCCAGGTGAAGCGCGGGTGCCGGCGCAGACCGAAGTCACGCGTTTGGGCACGTTTGAGCGCTATGCGCTGGTGGTTGCCGTGCCGAAGACGGGCCGCCTGCATCAGACACGGCGCCACCTGAAGCACCTGTCTTGTCCGTTGATCGGCGACGTGCGTTACGGCAAGGGCGAACACAACCGCTGGTTTCGCGAGCACTGCGCGCTCAATCGCTTGGCGTTGCACGGAGCGGCGCTTCGTTTTCTTCACCCAGTGACTCAGCAGCTCCTGACGGTGCGGGCGCCGGTGAGCGGGTGCTTTGCCCGTTGTCTGGAGGCGCTGTCGCTCTTGGGCCTCGCGCAGGCGGCCATTGCCGCAGGTTTCGCCGACGGTCCGACCGGGTGACGGCCACCGGCCGCCGGCGCGGTTGCGCGCTTGGAAGCGGCCGCCTATCGTCGTCCAGTGTCCCCGAGAATCGGCAGGGTCTTGGTTTTAGCCTTTTTGCTGGGCGCGGCTCCCCTTCTCGTGGGCTGCGCGCCGCACTCGCCGGCCAATTCGGTGGCGCAGGCAAATCAGCGGCTGGCGGCGTCGTGGCGGTTGCAAAGCTTTGCTCCCATCGTTGCGCTCGACCTGCCGCTGCAGGCGGTGCTGTCAGCAGAGCTCGGTACGCTGATCGTGACCTTCAATCAGGGTCAATTCACCGCCACCGGCTCCGGCGTGAACGTCACCGGGCGCTACGAGGTCGTGAGCGCTTCGGGCGACCTTTTGTCGCTCGTGTTATTCGACCCCCAGGGCGTCCCTTATCACTTCAGCGCGCAATTCGCCGGCAATTTGCTGCACTTTCAGAGCAACGACAAGCCCTGGGTCGGCTTCGGCGCGCTCGAGCACACTTAGGGCGTCGGCCAAACGCACGAGATATCTCGGTGTAGCATGGCCGCCGATGAGCACACCGGGGAACGATCGAGCGGGCCACTCCGCGCCACCAAGCCGCGCTGCCTTCGTCTTTATTTTCGTCACGGTTGCGCTCGACATGTTGGCGCTCGGCGTGATGGTGCCGGTCCTGCCCAAGCTGATTGTGTCTTTCGAACACGGAGACATGGCAGACGCGGCGAGCATGTCCGGTGTGTTCGGCTTCGCCTGGGCGGCCATGCAGTTCGTGTTCTCGCCTGTGCTGGGAGCGGTGTCTGACCGGAGTGGGCGCCGCCCGGTGATCTTGCTTTCGAACCTGGGCCTCGGGCTCGACTACTTGCTCATGGCAGTCGCGCCGTCGCTCGCCTGGTTGTTCGTCGGGCGTCTCGTGTCCGGCATCACTTCGGCGAGCTTTTCTACGGCCGGCGCTTACATCGCGGATGTCACCCCAGAGGACCAGCGCGCCGCGAAATTCGGCATGCTGGGCGCCGCGTTCGGGCTCGGATTCGTGATCGGGCCGGCCCTCGGTGGGCTACTCGGCGGCATCAGTTTACGCTTGCCGTTTTGGGCCGCCGCAGGCTTGAGCCTGACCAACGCGCTGTACGGCTTTTTCATTTTGCCGGAGTCTTTGCCGCCCGAGCGGCGCGCTCGGTTTACGTGGTCCAGGGCGAACCCGGTCGGGTCGCTCGCTCTCTTGCGCTCGCACCCGCGCTTGCTGGGTCTGGCCGCCGTCGCGTTTCTGTACAACATCGCCCACGACTCACTGCCTAGCGTCTTCGTTCTGTACACCGACTACCGCTATCATTGGGGCGAGCGCATGGTGGGCTTCGCGCTCGCAGGCATTGGCGTCGCCTCCACCATCGTTTCCGCGCTGCTGGTCGGGCCCCTGGTAAAGCGGCTGGGTGAACGCCGAGCGCTGCTCGTAGGGCTGGCCTTTGGATCGGCCGGCTTTGCGATTTACGGCCTGGCGCCGACCGGCGCGCTCTTTTTGGCGGGCATTCCGTTTTTGGCGCTCTGGGGGCTGGCCGGACCTGCGTTCCAAGCGCTGATGAGTCGGCGCGTCGAGGCTTCCGCTCAGGGGCGCCTGCAGGGGGCCCTGGCCAGCATGTCGGGCGTTACAGGCATGATCGGACCCCTGATCTTCACCCAGATTTTCGCGTTCGGGATCTCCTCGAGCGGGCTGCACGTGCCAGGCGCGCCGTACTTGTTGTCGGCGGCATTACTCGCCGCAAGCTTGGCGCTCGCGGTGGTAGTGGCCCGCGAGCGGGAGCCCGCCGCGCTCTTGTCCCAATGAAAACTTGGCCCGAGGCTGGCTCTTGGTGAGTATCGCGCGAGATGTACCGGTTGTTGCGCGCGCTCGCACTCGTCTCGCTGTCAGCCTGTGTGCAGCTTGGGCAAGCCGCCGATTCCGATTCCGATTCCGATTCCGGCTCCGCCGCGAACGCCGGCTCGGGCGCCACGGGTGTCGCCGCAAACGCGGCTGCGACCGGTACGAACTGCGGCGTGGATCCGGGCTCGGGCGTGTCCCTGTGCCTCGGCAGCTCGTCGTGCCCCGGTCTACGCGTCGACCCCGCGCAATTTCCGGGCTGCGGATATCGCATATCTGGAACCACGATCGATCTCGAGTGCCTGTGCGGCGAGGCGCTCTGTCCAATGGGCTCGGCCGCGAGCTGCCTCGACGCCAAAGCGCTGCTGACGGAGCAGTCGGCGCTCGGCGTGTGCGCTGCCGTTGCAGACGGGCGCTGCGAGACCGTCGAGCCCATCCATTCCGATTCCAACAATTCAACGTGCGACAAGAATTGCCGGTCGCACTGCAGCGGCGACCCCAACTGTTTTACGCTCTGCGGCTGCTGAGCCCATGACTCCTCCGCCGAGCTTCGTCGCGGCGCGCGCGGCGCTCGAGCGCGAGCTCGGCGAAGCCGTCACGCTCGACGGGCTGACGGGGTCGTGGTTCATTGTCCAGCGCGCGCGGGGCCATCGCCATTCAATCGACGACGTCCTGACCGCGCACTACGCGCTCCAAGCTCTGCCGGACGCCGCGACGCACTTGGACCTTGGCACCGGGATCGGCACCGTGGGCTTACTCGTGGCCTCCGCTCTGCGAGATGCTGTGCTGACGGCGATCGAGGCGCAAGCCGTCAGCTACCGCTTGCTTCTGGCGAATATCGCCGAAAACGGACTCGCCGCGCGCGTACGCCCGCTCTTCGGAGACCTGCGCGAGCTGGCTCTGAGCGCGCGCTTCCCGCTCATCACGGCCAGCCCGCCCTACTTCCCGCCCTCCGCCGGGATCGTGCCGCAAGACTCACAAAAAGCTCACGCGCGCTTCGAGCTGCGCGGCGACGTATCCGATTACGCGCGGGCGGCCAAGCGGCACCTGGGTCCGGAGGGCCGATATGTATTCTGCTTTCCTACCGCGCAACGGCGACGTGCGCTCAACGCCATCGCCGACGCTCAGCTGGCTCTACTGCGGCTGTGCGACGTGATCCCGCGCGCCGGATTGGCGCCCCTGTTTTCGCTCTATTCTTGCGGACACTGGGCGCCGGTCGGCTCTCCTGCGGTCGATGAACCGCTAGTGGTGCGCACGGAAGCTGGCGACTTGTCCGAGGCCATGCAGCGCGTGCGGTGGCGCTTCGGTTTCGACTCGAAGAGCGGCGCCTAGTTGAGTGGGCGTTCGCTGGGCCAAAGCGCAGCGCCCATGTCGACCTCGCAGACCGTGGTCCGCTCGGCTTGGCGTAACGCTGAATGCGAGGTGGCGTGCAATGGCGATCAGACTGATAAAGTTACTGAATGTGCCGGGATTTTGTGACTAATTGTTATCTCAGAGGCGCGTGCGAGGGCGAGGCCTTCTGCCACGGTGTGGTTTCTAGCCCCGGTATGTTTTGACCTCACGCGCCGCCGACTCAACCGTTGCATAGGTACCCGACCGAGCTGAGGCTTGCGACGCGGCGGCGAATAACGCCAGGACTAACGCTTCCCGCGGGCTCGGCTTAGCGAGCAGGATGGGCACGAGATCTTCGCCCAGACGCTGCGAGACACGCCTTAGCTCGGCGCGCGCAGCTTCCGGATTGCCGCTCGCGAAGACGAAGCGTCGAGCGAGGGTCGGGTAGCGCTCGTGGCAGCACGCATACAGTTCCGGACCGGATAGCCGCGGCATCATCACATCTGACAAGACGGCGTCGAAATCGCGGTCGTTCGCCAATAAGTCCAGCGCTTCCGACGCACTGGCCACACACACGACCTCCAGCTCTCCGAGCGCCCGTGCGGTGCAGCGCCGCACGATTTCTTCGTCGTCGACCAAGAGCACGCGCAGGCGCCCGCGCGGCCGCGTGCGCGCGCGCGGCTTGGCGCTCGCTGGCGCGTTGGACTGCGGATCCGCGGCTCGTTCAGCGCACGCTCGGCAGAGCCACGAGGTGTCTTCCTCCGCGCTGCCCGCGCTCCGAAGCGGAGCCACCTGCCAGCCGTCGCGCGCCAACAAGGCAAAGCCCCAGGCATAGCGGGCGGAAGAAACGTTGCATTTCGCGCAGCTGCAAGACTTCATGGGCACCTACTCTCTAGCCAATGCAAGGGCGGTGCCGCGAAATTGGTTGCGCACTTTCATTACCTTGCACCACAGCGCCGTCCGCGACGCTCGCTCTCTCGCGATCGCCTATGCGCGCGGCGCCGTTTAGTAACAGCCGTGCGCCCCTCCCAGCCCGTTACTGTCGGGCCACAGCGCTCGGGCTGGCATCTGCCCAAGTGTTCACGGCACGCGCCGCACCGCGTCAGGCAACGCGTTCGAGCCTGGCACCCGACACTCGGGCGCCTTGCGGCGCAGCCGGCCAGCGATCAGGAGGGCCAAGCTCAGCGTCGCAAACAGGGCGGCCGACGTTCTACCCGCCGAGCGGCGCGGCGCGCTCAGCGCGCAGCCACCGCGCACGGACACGCCATTGTCCGCCACCCAGCGATCAACCGCGATTGGAAGATCATGCTCGGCGATCACCCGGTCGTCGAACGACACTTCGATGTGCAGCGTTTGACCCCCGGTGCCACTTGGGGCGGCGGCCGCGAAGCGATAAAAGCCAGAGGCGATGCGCGTGAGCGGTTCGCGGATCTCGGCCGGCGTCACGCGCAAGCGCAAGCGGCTTGCGTCGAAACCGTCGGCAATGGCCCCTTCGTCGTCGCGCACGTCCAGGTAGCCCGTTACCGGCCAAGTGGGGTCCGGGTGAGCGTAGGACTCCGACACGGTCAGCCAGCTTTGTCTGCTCGGAACTCGAAGCGCGGGCGATTCGCCGGCGGTCGCGACACTCAAGGCCCCCTCGAGATCGAGCGCGCCCGGTCCGATCTGTTGCGGATCGAGGACGATGCCCTGCAAGGTCCTGGCGCCGGCTTGCAAAATCGCCCGCGCGGCGTCCTGAGTGAGGGTTGGGTCACGCTGAAAGAGCAGCGCGATCGCGCCCGCGACGATGGGTGATGACATCGAGGTACCGCTGGTGATGGCGTGTTGGTCGTCGACGACGAAGCACTCCTCGTCCCCCGGGCAGCGACCTGCGCCAGCGAACAGGCCAGCGCCTGTACGCCGCGGATCGGCGGACCGCGCCATTGCGCCTGCAACCCAGACGCCGGGCGCGACGATGTCGGGCTTGATGACTCCGAGCGCGTTGGGCCCCGCTGCGCTGAAATAAGCGATGGTATCGAGTGGCGCATTGGCCGTCGATCCCAAGTCAGGCATTTCTATCGGCGTTCCGAGCGAGTCCACCCATGCCGTGCGATTGAGGGTCGCGCCCACTGCGATCAGGCTGGGTGCGCTCGCTGGCACGTTGATCGTGCCGGCTTTCTCGCCGCGCGGAAACAGCGCCCCGAGGCTGAGCTCTGGATCCAGATCTCCGAGGCCTTGCAGCCACAGCTCAGCGCTGCCGTGGCCTTCGAGCCGAATCGCGAAATCCGCGTTGGCGGGCCAGCTGCCGTCGATCATCACGATGGCGCCGCTGCGGCCCGGGTTTGCGCCGCCCGTGACCAGCCCTCGGTCGATGCCGTTCAAGATCGTGATTTGCGCCGCTTGCGAGCTGAATGCCGGGTCGTCTGGGTCGTTCGGGTAGAAACGGCCGACCCCTATCGCCGGTATGCGAGTGCCGTCCTTGTCGTCCAAGCCGACGGACACTTCGTCGCCCTCTCGAAATGTGATCCACACGTACACGGTGCCGCGCACCGCGGAACCGGCGAGGGGAGGGGTGAGCACAGGCACACGCGAGACGGAGCCCGCGGGCACGTGCACCTCGGTGTGAATGCCGAACGGGCCCGGGTATTCGCTCGCGAGCCCTTCATAGAGACCCGCGCTATTGCCAGCCGCGACCACGATCGCGCGTCCGGGAAAGGACGGGCCCACTAGATCGGACAGGCCGGTCTCTAAGGCGGAGCTGCCGTCGTGTGCGCCGAAATCGCTCCCCAAGCTCAGGTTCACGACTGCGGGCATGCCGAGCTCCTCGGCGCGGTCGAACACGAACTGCACGCCGCGCAGCACGTCTGAGTCTTGGATCGCGCCAGTCGCGGAGGCGACCCGGGCAATGACGTAGGTGGCTTCGGGCGCGACGCCGATGTAGCGGGGTTTGGCGCTCGCCAGGCCGTTGCCTGCCGCAAGCGAGGCGACGTGAGTCCCGTGCCCAAAGGGATCCGTGGGCAAGTCGCCATCACTGGCAAGTAGCGCGTCGATGTCGCTCGCGGCGTACACCGCGCATCCACTCTTCGCCGTACAGCCGTATCGCGTCTCGAGCTCCGGGTGCAGCCGTGCGGGGTCGCGCGCGACGTCCAGCAGCCAGGCGACGCGCGTTTTATGATCCGAGGTCTGAAAATCGCCGTGGGTCAGGTCGAGCCCGGTATCCACGATGCCGACCACCACGCCCTGGCCGGAGGTTTGCGTCTGTTTGCGCACCGCGGCGGCGTGCACCCAGCCCTCGATACGGTCGAGCAGCACGTGACGCGGCGGCGCCCAGTCGAACGACCACTCGGGGTGGGCCGCCGACAGCTCGAGCACGCGCTCGGGAGGGAGCTCGCCAACCGCGAGTTGCCCCAGCGTGCTGAGCTCCGGCGCACGGGGCGCCGCGGACGATGAGCGCACGACGACGGGCACTCCACCTGCTCTGCCGCGCGCGAACGAGCTGGGTAGCGGGTTCGAGGAAGACAAGTGCGTGCGCTGAGCGAAGCGCGCATAAGCGCTCAGATCGAACTGCGCGTCGGCAGGCGCGCTGACCAGCGCGATGCCAAGCGTCAGGCCAAGAGCGATATGGCTCTGCAAGCGCGTGTTCAAACCGGCGGCACCATGTGGCGTTTGGTGCTGCGCTCACGCCGTTTGCTCCGGTACCGCGCGAAGCGTTGCGCGAGCTCGCGGCGCACCTCATCGAACGGCACGATGGCGTCGATCACGAGCTCACTGGCGAGCTTCTCCAGATTGACGTCGGCTCGGTACTCGCTCCGCATTTTAGCGATGAAGGCGTCTCGCTCCGCGCCCGCCGGAATATCCTGAATTTTGTTGAAGTACACGGCGTTGACCGCGGCCTGGGGGCCCATGACCGCGATCGAAGCGCTCGGCAACGCCAGGCAGGCGTCCGGTTCGAAGGCAGGCCCGCACATGGCATATAGGCCGGCGCCATACGCTTTTCGCACGATCAGGCTGATTTTTGGCACAGTCGCCTCGCTGACGGCCGCGATCATCTTGGCGCCGGCACGGATGATACCTTGGCGCTCCACCTTCGTCCCGATCATGAAGCCCGGCACATCGGCCAGGAATAGGAGGGGGACATTGAACGCATCGCAGAGCCAGATGAAGCGCGCTGCTTTGTCCGCACTGTCTACGAACAACACGCCTCCGAGTTGCTTTGGCTGATTGGCGACGATGCCGACCGCTCGCCCGTCGATGCGCGCGAACGCCGTGATCACCTCCTTGGCGAAGCGCGCTTTGATCTCGAGCAAGCTGCCTTCATCGACGATGTGCTCGATGACGAGCCGCATGTCGAACGGCTTGTTCTCATCCAGGGCGATGATTTCGCGCAGCGGCTTGAGCCCACTCTTCGGTGCGATGGGCGGTTGCCGGGGGGCGGGCTGCTCGTGGTTCGAGGGCAACAGCGCGAGGTAGGCCTTGGCGAACTCAATCGCTTCGAGCTCACTTTGGACCAACACGTCGCCGCACCCGGAGACCGCGGTGTGCATTTTGGCGCCGCCCATTTCCTCGAGCGTCACCTGCTCGCCGATCACCATCTCAGCCATGCGCGGCGAACCCAGGTACATGCTGGCGTTGCCGTCGACCAGGACGACCACGTCGCAAAATGCCGGAATATAGGCACCGCCGGCCGCCGAGGGCCCAAACAAAAGACACACTTGCGGGACCTGACCGCTGAGCTGCACCTGATTGAAAAAGATTCGCCCGGCCCCGCGACGGCCGGGAAACATTTCGACTTGGTCGGTGATCCGGGCACCTGCCGAGTCGACCAGGTACAGGAGCGGACACAGCAAGTGCTGCGCGGTCTCTTGAATGCGCAGTATTTTCTCCACCGTCCGCTTGCCCCAGGAGCCCGCCTTGACGGTCGAATCATTGGCCATGATCCCCACCGGGCGGCCGTTGACACGCGCCAGGCCCGTGATCACGCCGTCTGCTGGCAGATCGGGCGCGCTCCCGTTGGCCAGCAAGCCGTCCTCGCAGAATGAGTCGGGGTCCACTAGCCGAGCGATGCGCTCACGCGCGAACAGCTTGCCGAGCTCGGCGTTCTTCTCGTGGTACCTCGCGGCTCCACCGGCCAGCGCGCGGGCCCGCGCGCTCTCCAGCTCTCGTTCGTCCATCGCCACGAGTATACGAGCGGCGCGCGCGCTTCGCTCAAGACTCTTGGATCAGGCGCTTGACCAAGGTCTCCAGGCGGGCGAGCCCGGGCGTCGAGTAGCCGACCATGACGTCCCGCACTCGGCCCACCTTGTCGATCACGAACACCGTGGGCAAAGCCATGGCGCGGTAGGCTTTGGTGGTCGCGCCGCTCGGATCGGCAAACACAGGGTAGGCCATGCCGAGTTGATTTGCCGAACTGGAAACCACGGTCAAGTCTTCGGCCGCGACTCCGGCGACGACCACCCCCTGCGGCGCAAAGCGTTCGTGCCAGCGTTGCAGCACCGGGCTCAACAAGTGGCACGGGCCACACCAAGATGCCCAGAACTCGAGCACCACCACCTTGCCGCGCCACGCCGCGAGCCTTGGCTCCGCGCTGCCTTGCACGGTCTCCAGTGCCTCGAGCTCCGGGGCGGTCAGCCCGAGGAACTGGCGCCTCAAGACCTCATCCGCATTGGGAAAGGGCTCGAGCTCGATCCCGAGCAGCCGCGTAGCCCGCTCGTGAAGCAAGCCCAGACGTACACGCTGGCCGGCACCGCGTACGGCAATGAGCCGGCTCACGTCCTCCGGCAGCGCCACGTTTTGCCCGTCCACGCTCAAGATTACGTCGCCCGCCAGTACCCCCGCGCCGGCGGCGGGCGAGCCGCGGACCGTGTCTCGCACCAGCACACCGGGCGCACCGGGCGCCTGCTTCGCGAGCTCCACCCCGAGCCAGCCGCGCTCTTGCGCAGTGCGCGGGCGCGGCAGTGGCTCAGGATCCAAGGCGCCTGCAGCCGATGCCTCCGCAAGTTGCTCGCCGGGCGTCGCTGCCCGAGCGGGTGCGGGCACGCTGGACGGCCCTGACGGCGCGCGCACGGCCAGCTCTGCCGGGGGCACGTTGGGTGGCACGGCGGCCCCGGTTGCGTTGCACGCACTGGACGCAGCACACAGCAGAGCCAAACCGGACAGTGTGCTCCGGTCACAAACGCGATTACCCACCGCGTCGTGCTACCATGCCCGTCCCGTGCGTGCCGCTCCGGCCCGTCTTCGAGTCTGGGCGCTGCTCGCGCTGAGCTCGGCTTGTGCGTCGCCTGTGCCGGGGCCGCTCGCTGGCGCCTCCGACGCGTGGCACAACGCGCCCGAGCCGGCCGCGTCCGTCGGACATGACCCTACCGCTGTCTGGAGCCGCTATGTCGAAGCGCGGCGCTGGCCCGCAGTCAACAGTGCACCCTTCATGACTCGTGGTCACGAGCCCCAAAGCCAGGTCGATGTGCGTGCGAACGAGCTCGCAAGTGCGGCCTATGTCGGCCTCGTGACGGACACCGTGTTCGCGGACGGAGCGGCGCTGGTCGAGTTTCCGCATTCGGTCGTCAGCCCGGGAAATGGCCTGGCGATGGTCAAGGCGGGCGGGCGCTGGAGCTTCATCGAGCTCGATGCGCGCGGGAGCCTACTGGCCGGCGGCGCTCTTCCACTGTGCATCGGCTGCCATCTTCAAGCCTCGTCCGACCAGGTCTTCGGCCTGCCACGCGCTCCCTAGGGCTGCCGGTCACGCGCGCGGCGAAGCGGGAATCTCCCGACCCTGACGCGCGTTCCCCGGGCACAGCACTGAACAGCGAGAATTCGCGTGCGCTTCGCGCCGCCCGGCCCCAAAATGATCAAAGGCCCGATCAGAGTTACCTCCGCCGGGCCTTCAGCCAAAATCTTCCGGATTTAATTAAAGAAAAGACAGACTAAGGAAGCGGAAGCGAAGCTCAAGATGCCGCGACGGCCTAAGTGAGAAGCAAAGCAACCTAAGGAACGGTTCGAGGCTGGACCCTCGAGCCGCTCATGACAGTGCCTAGAGCAGCTTCCGTGCCAATCTCGGCCATTTCGCATCGGACGGGGTTAGCGTCGGCCTTGGAATCGCTCGGCCGCTCCCGCGTCGCCCGTACCTGGCTTGGGTGTCATGGTGAGCGACGCCCCCTGAAATCTTTTCAGACCTGACTCATCCGCGTTCCGCCGCGCACGCGCAGCGGCCCGGGCCGCACCATTTCCGGTACGGGTCTGAAAGACACATGCTATGCACTCGCCCCCGACGCACCCGTAGCTCAGCTGGATAGAGCATCGGACTACGAATCCGAGGGTCGGAGGTTCGAATCCTCCCGGGTGCGCAACGAGACGAACGGCCAACGAACGTTGGCCTTTTTGCGTTGGCCTTTTTGCGTTGGGGTGGAAGCGTTAGTTGCTCGTCGCTTCGCCACGAGCGGCGGTGATCCCGCCATTCCCCTCTCCCGAGCCCACCATCAATGGTCCGGAACCCCGGACCAAAGCCTCTCTGAGGAGGAAAATTCGAATTCGAGCTTCGAATTTCGTGCGTGAAGGCGGGTGTTGATGGTCACGAGACCGTCACAGCGCGGCAAAGCCTTCGGCGTCCGATTTCGGAACACTGCAGGCAGCCAGGCGCGATGCGGGACCGCCTGGCTCAGCCTGCACCGCGCCGCAGATAATTCATTCGACCGGGTGCGGATAGAGAGGAGCCAACGCCGGCGCGAATCGGGATCGCGGTGACGGATGAGTCCGACCCTCCTTACCGCCCGCCCGAATCATCGTTTTATATCGGCGCGCGCTTCTTCGAAGGATACGCCATGCCTCGAGATTTGAGCGGGCGTTGCCTCGCTCGATCGAAATTTGAGAAACCGAGCGGCGTGCGATGCCGACCTTTGGATTATGCCGGATCCAATTCAGGGCTTTCCCAATGTCAGCTGGTACGAATCTCCCGCGGGAGCGTCACGGGCAGAGAACGATGCGCAGATGAGCATCCGATTGCCGACGGAGGCTGCCGCCGTGTCAAATGGCGTCGCGGCTCCGCCGCCTCCCGAACCTAGTGCGCCGTCGCGGCCGCCGAGTGACGGCGCCAAGTTGCTCGTGCTGCGGTTTCCGCCGCCCGCCTCACAAGCGCCGCCGGAATTGTCGGGTGCGAGCGCGGCCTTGCATTGTGGGATCGAGCTGGCGAACGCAGCGCTGACCGCGGTCACCTTCGCCGCGACCGTTCCCGAGACTTTGGGCGCTTCGCTGCTCGGTCTGGGGCGCGTTGTGACGACACTTGCCTCGTTCGATCGCTGTTTCATCAAGGATCTGGACCAGCAAGTGAAGGACCAACAGAGCGCCATCGCGGCGGCCAACTGCGAAAGTAACGGCGGCACGGCGCTCTCCACGGCTAGCGGCTCCGTGCTGTGTGTGAGGTCCGAATGACCCCGGGCTGGTCCATCGGTCTGGTTAGCGGCGGGTGTCTCGCCGCGAGCGTGGTTGGCTTACTTACGCGGCGCAGGGCGGTTTTTTTGGCACGAGAGCTTCTCTTGCTGCTTGCCTCGCTCGGCGTTGGCTTTGCCGTTCAGCGCGATTGGCTGCCCGCGCTGAGCATCGCGACGCTGCCTTACGGCGCCTACCATGCATTTCTAGCCTGGCGGCCGAACGACGCACAGAACAAGCAAGCCTTCCATTTCGCATTTTTTGGCGCAGCCTGGTTTCTGCTCATGACGGTTCACGACTATCAAGCGACCGTGGCCGCAGCGGTGCTCAGCTTCTACGGGCCGGTTGCGGCTCGCTGGGTCACCGCACGCACCCGCGATTCCATGGGCCTGCTCATCATCGCTGGGGCCGTTCTCTTTCAGCTCGAACGAGCCCTGTGGTTGCTTTGAGCACGGCCCACGCCTGCCATCTCGCCGTCGCTCTCACATGCGGGCGAAGTACATCGTGCAGGACTGCGGCTCAAAGGGGTCGAGGTCAGGGTCGAAGGGGTGCGTCAGATCGACGCCGCCCAGGTTGACGCCGATGGCGAGCACGCCGCGTACGCCCGTCAGATTGACGACGCGGCCTTCTGAGGAGCGGCCGCGCTCGAGGAAGGGCACATCGACGCGCGCCATCTCGCGCCCCTGATCGTCGACGCTGATCAGCGTCCAACGGAAGGCGACGGGCGCCTCCCATTCGCTTTCGAACCCGAGCGACACACCGAGCGGCACTTCATCCAAGTCCACCCACACGAGCTCGATGCCAGTCGGCTCGATCGCTCGGGACGCGCGCACGCGGCGCGGTAAGGAAGAGAATTTGATCACCCAGTCGTAACTGGCGCGGCCGAAGGCGCCCGCCCACTCCGCGTACGGCGCATGCCCGCCGTCGTCGCGGTCGCCCAAAAAGCCGCGCGAAACGCCGTATTGTCCCAGCAGGGTCGCCATTTTTCCGGTGTCTTCGTCGAGGCTGTGGCGGAGCACGTCGAAGACGTCGGGCTCGTCGTTCCACGACAGCGCACCGCCGGGCGTCCGATCCGCGGCGGCCGAAAGCAGCGAGGTCAGCAAGGCGGCGCTATCTTGCGAAGAGCGCGCGCGCTCCAGAAAGTCGAGCAGCAGCGCGGCGGCCGCGCCGGGCGCGGAGTAGCGTCCCGCGAGCGCGCGCTCGGGGTGCGCTTGCGCATCATCGACCTCTTGCACGTCGAGCGACGTCACGCTGCCAGTGATCCACCACAGCTCTGTCGCGAAGGCGCGCTGTACGGCCGCACTTGCGCCCGGTGCCAGTCGTTTCGCGACGGCCTCCCCGATGCAGAGGGTCGCGTCGCGCTCCAGGAGCCAGCGATCTCCGCTGCCTCCGCCCAGGCAAAACGCGGCGGCGCGATCGAATCCGCCTAGACCGATTGCGTCCGGCACCGTGCTGAGCCCGGGCTTGCCGTTCACGTACCAGTCGAGCCCGTCGCTCCCCCCGTGTCCGTCGTCCGCCAGCGGAGCGGGCAATGCCAGCGCTTGCACGACCCGTCGATAGGCAAGTTCCAACGCGCTCAAGGCCCGAAGCGCGTCCGGCCCCGCTACGTTCGAGTCGCGTTGGACGCAGACCGGAACTTGCGCCGAGCACGCCGCGCCGGTCGCGCGCGGCCGCAGTAGCGTTGCCGCGAAGTCGGGACCTGTGGGCAAGCTCGGATCGACCTCGACAAGCGCGCGCGGCACGTGGGGGCCTGCGCCGAACAGCAGCGGTGGGTCGCGGCGAGCGGTTCCGGCGCGCGCGTCGGCCGGGCCCACCGCGGCGAGCACCACGAACGCGGTGAGGCACCACCCGGGTGAAACGCCGACCGAGCTCAGAATGCGCATGGTGGCCGCAACTTTACCCTGGAAGGCTGCGTTGCACGCTGCATGGCCGTCTCTGAGCTTGGGCTCGTCCGGGCCCGGCTCGTCCGAGAATTGACAGGATTTGGCGAAGCGACCCTATAATCCGCCATGCTGGGCGAGAGCCCGGCGCCCTGAGGCAAGCCAAGACATGACCTTCGATCCGTCGTACGCCCTCGAGTTTGATTTTGCCCGTGGCCAAGTCCACATGGCGAACGCCGGAGAACGCGTGGTGATCCCGAGCGACGCCCTGCTCGCCCTGTGTCATGGCACGAATGACGAGGTGGTGCGTGATTTCGGTCGGCGCTTGGGCACGGAAGCCGGGCGCCGCATGAACGATCGGCTGGGGGAGGCCTGGCAGGCTTCATTGGAGACCGTGGTCGAGCACTTAGGCGGCGAGCTCGCACTCATGGGCTTCGGATCGCTCGGCCTCGAGCGCTGGGGGCACGCGCTCGTGCTTTCGTTTCGTCATTCGCCGCTCGGGGTCGGGGGCGATTTTTTGCTTGGCGCGGTGCTGGAGGGCGCCATGCAAAGAAGCTTCGGTCGCGACGTTGTGGCCGCCAAGCTGGTGCGCGACGGGGATCAAGTGCGGTTTTTGATCGCCGGTTACGACGGCGCGAACAAGGTGCTTCACTGGTTGTCGGAGGGAGTGCCCTGGGGTGACGTATTGGCTCGTTTTGCGGATGCGAATCGAGGTGCGTCGTGAATCGAGACGTCGCCCTGCTCGAAGAGCTCTTGGCCCGCGTGCAGCGCAACGCCGCGCTGCCGCGAGGCGCGCCCGCGGCGCAGCAGGCAGCGGCGGCGGCGCCTCCGCCGGCTTCCGCGCCCCAAACCTCCGCGCCGCAACTCGAGCCGCCGTCGGCCCCGCGGTCAGCCCCGGCCTACGATCCCGCGCCGCTCGACTCGTCGCCGATCTTCGAGTCGTCGCCGCCGTTCGAGGCGGCGCCCCTATACGAGCCCAACTTCGAGTCATCGCCAGTCGCGGCCGTAGCGGCAGCCCCCCTCGATCATTCCGTGGACGACCTGTTGCTCGCCGATCCCTTTCCGTCGAGCTCCATCCCTCCAGCGCAGCAGTCCCTCACGGATATGTTGGACGACGACGAGCCCATCCCATTGGTCTCGGTCACTTCCCCCCGCTCGATCGCCAGCGAGGACATTTCGGCCGTGATGAGCCGCTCGGACCTGTCGCACGAAGTGCCGGAGGAACTGCTCGAAGATGACATTGTCGAGGTGAGCCCGACCGCGGAGGCCGAGGCCATCGTGCCGAGCAATCACGACCTGGGCGACCTGGATTTCGACGACGAGGAGCAAGACCGCGAGCTGGTTGGCGAGCCGCCCGCCTCGTCTTCCCGGCATAAAGTCCCCAGCAGCATGGATGAAGCGCTCGCGCGCGCCGCCGCCGAAGTCGAGATCGAGGAGGGCCGGGAGGTTCCGCTCAAGACCCCACCGCCGGAGTCGGGGCCGCAAGCCGCGGCTGCTCTGCCCGCAGGGATCCACGCGCCGCTCGCGCCGGATATCGAAGAGCTGCTCGAGGCCGATATCCTACCGGTGGGCGGCGTCAGTGCGAACCTGCCAACCGCCGAGCAGCTTGGCCAAACGATCGACTTGGAGGAAGCCCGGGGTCCGCACTTGGAGCTCGAGAGCGCGCTCAGCGCAGCGCCGGCGTCGGCGCTGGCGCAGGACGAGCGTCCGAATGACGAGCTCGAGGTCGCCTTGCCGCAACGCGAGGTCGGCGGCGGTTATCAGGAAAACCTGATGCCCCCGCCGGAGGCTCTGCAAGATCTCGAGGCGCACCGGCAACGCTCCACCGAGGAAGCTCCGGCGCCGCAGGATGCCCCGCCCCCCGAGTCGCTCGCACAGTACCCGTCCCCGCGTCCCGACGAGCCCGCGAGCGGCTTCGCGCCCGTCATCTTGCCCGCGAGCGTGACGACCGACTCTCCTAGCGAGAGCGTTTCCACGGTGACAGTCGATGCGCCGCCAAACACCGAATTCGCGCCCGAGCTCCTACTCCGCCCCGAGCTCAATCCGAGCCCCGTCGCGAAATTCATCCGGGTTGAGCCTCCCCGCCCCAACACATTCCTAGAACTACTCGACGCCTCCCTCTCGCTGGGCCGCAACTAAGGCGGAGTCCGCGAGCTGCGCGGGCCGTTCTTACTCGCCCCGTGCCGTCCCGTGTCTACTTTCATCCCCACTCTTCATCTTCTTTGGTTTGGGTCAGCGGGCGTGGGCGCGCCCGCCGCGTCATAAAGCTTGTGTGCTCGGCGGCAGCCAGTGGATCGGCTGATCGCGTAACCAAGTGCGCTGGCGGCGCGCGAAGACGCGGGTTGCGCGATAGATTTGCACTTCTAGGTCGTTCAAATTCAAGGGCCGCCCGGCGCTCAGCGCGAGCGCTATCTGCTTATAACCAACCGCAGCGAACGGCCGCGTGTCGGCGTAGCCGCGCGCCAAGAGCTGTTCGCACTCGGCGATCCAGCCTGCTCGCAGCATGGCCTGGCAGCGCGCAAGGATCAGCGCGTCGAGCTCGGCTTTAGCGCGCTGGACGCCCAGCAAGCGCACGGCGTGGCGCGCGGTTTTGAAGCCGTGCGCGGCTTGCCACTCAGTCATGCGCGTGCCGGTCAGCTCGTAGACTTCCAACGCGCGGCTCACGCGCACCAAGTCGTTGGGGGCTAACCGCTGGGCCGCCTCAGGGTCGATTCGCGCCAGATCTTCGTGCAATGCGGAGCGGCCCGCGTGGAAGGCGCGCGCCTGGTGACGGGCGCGAACCTCTGGGTTTGCGGGCGGCGCGGGCACTAGCCCGTAGATCAAGGCGCGCACCCACAAGAAGGTGCCGCCGCAGACGATCGGTCGCTTGCCGCGCGCGCGGATGTCTGCGATCGACAGCTCGGCGAGTTCGGCGAAACGCGCGGCGTCCATGGGCTGATCGGGCTCGATCACGTCGATCAAATGCTGAGCTGCCCGCGCTCGCTCTTGTGCGCTCGGTTTGCCCGCGCCGATGTCGAAGTGGCGATAGACCTGCACGCTGTCCGCGCTCACGAGCTCGCCCCCGTGGGCTTCGCACAGGCGAATGGCGAGCTCGGTTTTACCGGACGCGGTTGGCCCAACAACGACCCATAGCCGCCCGTCGTCATTCGGATTCGAGTTCGGATCGTTCACGTCGTGGCCCGCGTTGGCGTTAGAGGCGAGCAAATTACGACCGTTCATCGCGTGGCTTGCGCCAGTTCCCGGCTCAACGCCGACCCACTTTGCGCTCGAGCTCGGCCCAGCTCAGGAAGGTGACGACGGGGCGGCCGTGCGGGCAGTGTCCGGCGAAGTCGGCTTCGTCCAGGGCCACGAGTAATGCTTTGGCTTCGCTGGCCGAGAGCGGGTCGCCGGCGCGCACGGAGCCATGGCAGGCCATGGTGGCGAGCGCGAGATCGACGGCGTCGGAGAAGCCGCGGCCGCCCTTGCGAGATACTTCGGCCAGTAAATCGCGCAGCAGGCGCTCCGCACTCGCGCGCTGCAGGAGTTTGGGCACGGCGTGGATACTGATGCTTTCGGCGCCGCGCACGCGCACGTCGAGGCCGACTTCGGCGATTTCAGTGGCGCGTTGTTCGACGAGCTCGGCCTCTGCGGGCAGCACGTCGAGCAGAACGGGAAATAACAGCGCTTGTGAGGGCACCGCTCGCCCTTGGTATTGCTTGCGCAGGCGCGTGAACGTGACGCGTTCGGCCGCGGCGTGCTGATCGAGCAGGTAAATCCCGTCGCGGCTCTCGCACAGCAGGTACGTCTGCCGGAGCTGAGCCACGAAGCTCAAGCTCGACCAGGCGATTTGGGACTCGGCGCGGAGCGCCGCGGGTGCGTCCTCACGCACGGCCAAAGGCGGCTCCGCGATTGCCGATAACAAGGCAGCGTTGGCGCGATGGCCGACCGCGCTCGGCGCATTTAGATGAGCTAACTCGACCGCATCGCTGTGCACGGCGCGCTGCCCTGCCGAATCACGGAGCTCGCGGGGAGTGGGCCCATCGTCCGAACTCTGCACCTCGGCTTGCCCAGTCACAGGCGCGGCGTCGACCGCTGCCTCCCCCGGCCGATCAAGGGGCGCGGTCGAGGGCCAAGGTTGATCGAGCGGCGGCTGCGCGGACCACGGCTGTTCGAGCGGCGGCGCGCCATACACGCGGGTCGGGGTCGGGGCGGCGTTCGGCTTCGACCACGCGCTGCGGTTCGGGGTCGGTAGCGAAAAGGCGCCGGCCAACGCGCGCGAGAGCACGCCGTACACCGCGTCGGACGTGGCGCGCGTGTCGGCAAAGCGCACTTCGGCTTTTTGTGGGTGCACGTTCACGTCCAAAAACTCGGGCGGCATATCCAGATACACGACGCCGCGCGGGTAACGCCCGCGTTCGAGCACGCTGCCATACGCCTGCGCTATCGTCACCGAGAGCGCGCGATCGCGCACCGAACGGCCGTTGACGAACAGCCGTAGGCCGCCGGCGCCGGTGCGCGCTTGTTCGGGTCGCGACAGGAACGCTTCCAGCGCGAGCGGGCCGCGCGTGCCCTCACAGCGCGTGAGGTCGTCGCCCTGGCAGACCTGCGCCACCCGCTCCGCGCGGCCGCTCGCCCGCAAGAATTCACGGACTCCGCGGCCGTCTCGCAGCAAGGTGAACGTCACCTCCGGTCGGGTCAGGGCCGCCGCCTCCACGACTTCAGTGACGTGGCCCGACTCGGTGCCGGTGGAGCGCAGAAATTTGCGGCGCGCAGGGATATTGAAGAACAGATCCCGCACTTCCACTCGGGTGCCGACGGCCATACCGGCTGCCTTCACCGCGGGCTCGGCGACGCCTTCGATGATGACCTCCACGCCCGCGTCGCTGTCTGCCGGCCGCGAGCGAAGTGCGAAGCGGCTCACTGAGGCGATGCTGGGCAGGGCCTCGCCGCGAAACCCGTAACTGGTCAGCCGATTCAAGTCGGAGATCGCGAGCAATTTGCTGGTCGCGTGGCGCTGGACGCTCAGTCGAGCGTTCTCGGCGCTCATGCCGAAGCCATCGTCGCTGACGCACAAGCGCGTCACGCCGCCGCCCTCGATCTCGACGTCCACGCGCTGTGCGCCCGCGTCGAGGGCGTTCTCGATCAGCTCCTTGACCGCGCTCGCAGGGCGCTCGACGACTTCGCCCGCGGCGATCTGACTCGCTAAAGCGGGCGGAAGGACGACGATGCGAGCTTCCACCATGGCCCGCCGAGCATTGCACCGCCGCGCGCCCTGCTCAAATGTTACGCGCGGGCTAGAGCAGGCCGCTACGCTGAGCGGCTTCGGCCAAGCCGCCGCCGCTTGCCGAGCTCGCCTTGAGGGTATGCTTGGCCGCCGCCTTCACGGCCTTGGGCGCCTGCGCCATGGCGTACGAGTGGCCCGCGCGACGCAGCATCGGAATGTCGTTCAACCAGTCCCCGACTGCGACCACTTCTGCCGCCGTCACACCGTGGTGAGCCGCGATCCAATCAATGGCCGTGCCCTTATCGACGCCCGCGGAGCGAACGACCAAGCCCCAGGTTCCTGAAAACCCAGGCCGACCCACCTCGAACGAGACGCACTGCAGGTGGGCGTCGTGCGCTTTCAAGAATTGTTCTGCGCTGCGGATTTGCGTGGGCGTGCCGAGCGCGACCAGGGCCGCGAGCGACGCGCCGGGCTCTTGCCAAGCGCTCAGGTCCGATAGCTCCGACACTTGATGGGTCTTTTCCGACCAGGTGCTCAAGTAGTCGAGGTACTCGATGCCGCGCTCGTCGTGGAACAGGCGGTCGCCGGAAAATGCGAAGGCGGCCGGGCTGAAGCGCTTCAACGCGTCGAACAAAGCGGCGCTACCGAGCTCGGAGATGGCCGTGCTGTGCAATTCCAAGTGGGTGCGTGAGTCGACGATGTGACTGCCGTCGATGCAGGCTACCGGCCCCAAGATGCGCATCGCCTCTGCGATTTCCCGCGTGCCCGAGTACATCCGTCCGGTGCACAGGGTGACGGGCACGCCACGGGCGATCAGCGCTTCGATCGCCTCGGCGTCGCGCGGATGCACCTCTCCATCGGGGCCGAGGAGCGTCCCGTCAATGTCAGTGACGAAGACGCGGGGGGTGGTCAGTTCGCTGGGCTCACCGGAGCGGCGCCGACCGGGTACACCGAGACGCGCTTCTTAGTGCGCGAATCGTGCTCGTAAGTCACGGTGCCGTCGACCAGCGAATACAACGTGTAATCACGACCCACGCCGACATTGCGACCGGGGTTGATGGTCTGACCGACCTGGCGTACCAGGATGCCACCGGCGCGGACTTCTTCACCGCCATACACTTTGACGCCGCGGTACTGGGCGTTCGAGCCGCGACCGTTGCGCGTAGAGCCGCCGCCTTTTTTGTGTGCCATTTACGCGCTCGCTCCGCTCAAACCAGTGATCTTCACGGCTGTGTAGTTCTGACGGTGACCCGCCTTCTTGCGCGAGCGCTTACGCTTGCGGAACTTGAAGACGATGAGCTTGGGACCGCGCAGCTGACGCACGATTTCCCCCGCTACTGAAGCGCCGGAGACGAGCGGCTTGCCAAACTGCGGCGCGTCGCCGGAGACCATGAGGACCTGGTCGAAGTTGATCTTGTCGCCGGGATTGCCTTTGAGGAGCTCGACCTGAATGGTCTCGCCCTCGGCTACTCGGTACTGCTTGCCGCCGGTGCGGATGACTGCGTAGGCCATGGGAATGGGGCGCGGAACCTAATTCAGGACCCGTGTGCTCGCAAGCACTCAACGATTTCTTTTCATGAATGACGCCCAACCGCGCCGCGCGCTGAACTCCCGCGCAGGGGTGCCCTGCCCGCGCCCGTGCCCGTGCCCGTGCCCGTGCCCGTGCCCGCTCTCTAGATGCGCCCGATCAGCGCATTGTTTGCGGAATTCTGGTCCTGATTGAGGCTCTGCAGGATTTCCAAAAGCTTGTCTCCCTGCCGAGCGACCTGGTCGATTTCGCGGCTGGCGTCGCTAGCGAGCCACTTGGCCTTCTCGGCCAGGGTTTCGAAGTAGTGCGCGGAGGCGTTCGCGTCTTGGGCGGCGGCGTCGCCCACGAGTGATTTGGCGACCGGGGCCAGCTCGCCGAAGCCTTTGGCGAGGGCTCCTGCGATCTTGGCGGCCTGCCCGTCGCTGGCGACGGACTCGCCCAAGCCCACTGCGGTAAGCCGGTCACAGGGTGACCTCAAATTCAGACCGCTGAGCTGCGCCGCGCCCATGTCGGCGTCGTACTGGCTGACGGCGCCTTCAATGGCGAACGCGCTGCTCGCGACGGTGAACGCGGCGCTGGCCCAGGCGCCGTTTCGGACGTCGTCGGCCGCGGCGTGCAGCGCGTCCACTTGCAGCTCCGCTTCGGCCAAGAAGTCTTTACGCGCGGCGTCTCGTGCCAGCGTCGCGGCGTCGGACTGGGCTGATTCGACGTTGAGGAGCAGCTCGGCGAGCTCGCCCGCGAAGCTCGTGACGACGGAACCGGTGATGGCTTGAGTCATGGTCAAATCCTCGCGCACAAAAAGGCGTTGGTGTCGGAGTCGTTTTGAAGGATGCCGCTGACGGTTTGCGTTTCGCGCTGTTGGGTCCTGAGCGCGCGTTGCAACATCGACAGCGCGTCGTCCAAGTCGAGACCGGTGGCCTCGTTCACGGCTTGGTAGCCGGTGGCCTCGGCTCGAAACCCGAGCGCATCGGCGTGGTAACGCGCGGATACGAAGTGTAAGCCGCCCCCGGCCGCGGTGGCCGCAGTCTGCGCTACGTGCGCGCCGAGCTCGACCGCGCGCGCGGCCTCGGCGAGGGCTCCCGCTGCCTGCCCCGCGCCCGCGCCCGAGGCAAAACCCACGGCCACCGCGGCGATGCCGAGGGCCATGCAGATCTTCGGATCGAGGCCGAGCTCGGGGCCGAGCTTGGCGGCGACCTGTAAGCCTTCAGCCAAGAGCACCACCGCCAAGGGGGCGGCCGCGCCGCCCGTCGCGACGACCGCCGCGAGGGTGGCGACAGCGCCGATGATGTTGGCGATGTCTCCTCCGAACAGGTCGCCCAGGAAGCCGAAGAAGCCTGAGCTATTGGCCGCGTCCTTGGCGTGTTGAACGGCGTCGGCGAGCTGCTTTTTCAGCTCTTCCATCTTCTTGAAGTCGATCTGGATGTCGCTCTTCGAGCCGCTGGCCGCGACGCTCTGACTTTGAGCCATGAGCACCATCAACGCGCAGGCTCCGCTCAGGGCCCCGAGGTCGAGGTCTGTGTGGCCCACTGTGGGCGGAGAGACGGCGGGGCTCGTGCTGCTGGTGGCGCTCAACATGGCTTCCCCCAATCAGCTGATGTGGCCGATGATCGCGTTGGCCGACTTATCGAGCGAGTCCAGGAGCGCAGAGGCGATTTGCTTGGTCTGGTTGATCTGGCTGTTGAACTCTTGAATGTTGATCATGCCGAGCTGGTCGGCTTTGCCGAGGCTGTCGATTGCGCTGCCAATGGCATCGCCCCAGTCTTTGGCATCCTCGGTCGAGATCTTCGCGGGTGGTGGCGGCGGTGGCGGCGGTGGCGGCGGCGCACCGACCGGCGACCAATTCCGCGGGGGCCCTGCCTGAGGCGCCCATGTCCGAGGAGGTGTTTCCGCGTCGTGAATCTGCGTGTTCAAAATGTCGAGCTTCGGCTGCAAGGCGTCAGCGACCTCCGGAAACTCGTCCTTGTACTTGTCGACCGTGACTTGCATCTCGTCGCGGATCGCGGTCGGGTCGGCGCCGGTCTTGCCGGCATCCACGAGGTCCGCCCTGATCTTATTCAAGGCTTTCTCGGCTTCTGCGCGGTCATTGGAAGTGTCCATCGCGCCGCGCAAGTTGCCGTACAGATCTTCGGTCTTCTGCTCCATCCAAACTTCGAGATCGCTGCTGCTGATGTAATTGGTCGCGGTGATCGACATAGGCTTGAGTCCTTTTTGCTTCGCCGTGCTGGCGCTTAAAAGGAGGTCGGGCGAAAATTCGCGAAGTTGCTAACTTCATGCGCGCTGTGGGTGCATGTGCACCCGGGTAGCGAATCCTCGAGCCCGGCCGAGGCGCTTGCGCCGTGGATTTGCGGCAGCGGAGCGGGCTATGCTCGATGACGATCATGAGGCGTCGGGTTTCGGTGACGGCAGGTGCTTGGTGCGTGCTGCTGAGCGCGCTCACCGCATCGCCCCGGCCCGCGCACGCCGCGCCGAAAAATAAGCCGCACGCGGCCGTGACCCGAAACCCCCCCCCAAAAAATCTCAAAAAGCGCGCCCCCCCGCTGACGGCCCCAGCCGACGTCGACCGCACCGAAGACGCCGCAAACGCCGAGCCCGCGAGCCCACGAGCCCGCGAGCGCAACGCCTCGAACATTGCGGGCGCCGCTCGTGCAAACGACGCGAACCCAAGCGCTGCCGCCACCGTCCAAGAGGACCAAGCCGGCGTGAAGACCTACCGGTTTGGCACGGTCGAGATCGAGGGCCGGATGACGTCGCCGCAGATCATTTATTTCCTGCGGCGCGTGCGCGCCGAATTCGACGCGGGGTTACTCGGGCATCGCTCGTTCCTGCGTGAGCTGTCCGACACCCGCAATAACCCTGCGCTCCGCTGAGCATGAGCACCCCGGCGCCCCCTCCGATCGTGCTGCGTACGGCCGCCGTTTGGGGCACCACCGTGCTTGCCGTGCAGCACTTGGCGAGTGGCCAATCGCTCGCGATTGGCGACCGTGAAGGCAGCGCCGTCGCTAAGCCGGACGGCGCGCTGATTGCGGACTTTCCGGTGCGCGCGGTGGGTGCGGGTTGGGAACTGGACGCGCGCGGCACGACGGGCGGGGAAATCTCGCTGCGGGGTCGCCGAGAAAACCCGGCCGAGCTCGGCCGTTCGGGCGCGCCGATCCCGATCGTGGCGGGCGATTACGGGCTGTTGCAGTACGGTAATTTCTCGGTATTTTTTCAGTTTTCACAGGCCGCGCCGCTGATCGGGCGGCGCCGGCGCACGGACGTTGCGCTACTTCTTTCGTTCCTGTTCGCGTTCATCGCAGTCGGCGGGGGGCTGGCACTGATTTGGGCCATCACCACCCCGCAGGGCATCCCGAAGCCGCTCGAGCTGACGACTCAACAAGAGCTCTCGCTGCAGTTCAACTTGAAAGAAGAGCCCGCGACCCTCCCGCTCACGGCCGGCACGGAAGCGGACAAGGGCTCCGGCGTGAAAGACCCTGGCGCCAAGGACAAGCGGGAATCCGGCGGCGGTAAGAAGATCGCGGGCGCCGAAGGCAAGCTCGGGCGCACTGGCAAAGAGGAGCATGTCAAGCAATCCGGTGACGTGCGGGCGGGCTTGGGCGGAATGTCCGAGGCGCTCGCGAGCGACGTCGGCGCCGAGGTCAAGAAGACACTCGGCGCCATCAGCTCGGTCGCCGACGCGCTCGGCGGCCTGCACTCCGATCAGATGATGCTCGGCGCGGGCAGCGGCGTGGGCCTCAAGGGCACGGGCAAGGGCGGAGGGGGCGACGCCGCTGGCGGCGTACCGTTCGGAGCGGGCACACTGGATACGGGCTTTGGCCCTGGCAAGGGCGGCGGTTTCGGCGCGGGCGGCCCCGGCGGACGCGGGTTGGGTGGCAACGGCCAGGGCGGTCTCGGCGAAGGCAACGGCCTCGGGACGGGGGCGGGGCCCGCCGCTGAGCGCAAAGTGGCGGGCAAGGATTCGCCGCCGCCGGGACAAGGCTTGTCGGCGGCCCAGATCTATCGCGTGGTGATGTCGCGCATGGGCGCCTTCCGCGCCTGTTACGAGATCGCGTCGGCACACGATCCGACGCTCAAAGGAAACGTCGGCATCAGCTTCAGCATCGGCCCCGGCGGCTCGGTATCCACCGCCAGTGTGACCGGCTCTTCATTGAACAATCCGCGGGTCGAAGGCTGCGTGCTCCGGAACTTCAATCGTCTGCAGTTCCCCACCGCGGACAAGTCGACCAATTCTAGTTTTCCGTTTGCGTTCAAGCCCTCCAAAGGCTGAGCGGTGGCATGGGCCTGGCATGGCGAAGAGCGCACCCGCCGCAAGCTGCCCGATGATCCCGAACAACGCGCAATGTCCGCTCTCTGAAGCGGGGGGACGGCGCCCCTCCACGGGGGTTTCGTACCCCCGGGCGGTCAGGCTGGCTTGGGCACTGGGTCATGCGGCGCTCGCGCTGGGCTGCGGCTCGCAAGATGAAGATCGCAATTTGCCGCCGGCCGAGGTGGGGCTCACGAAGGACGTGCAGCCGGTCTTCGACGATGGTCAATCGCAGTTGTACGAAGTGAAGCGCGGCCTGCAATTCCCCATCGTCGAGCCCGACACCGAGCAGGCCGCCGCGCTCGGCAAAGACGTGGAGCCCTACGGGCGTACGCCGTGGATCACCAACCAGGACGTGAAGGTTCAGCTCACCTGGACCTTGAGTAACTTGGACGACGCGGGTCACACCGTCGAGATCTTGGTCGACCCATGGAACGAGTTCGGGCGCTATTTTCCCGGCCTGCAATTGACGGATGCGGAAGACGGCGAGTTCGAGCCGAACTCGTCGGGCATCGACCATTACTACGTGCTCGAGGGCAAAGGTGCGGGCGAGGCCTCACGCCGGCACGGCACGTTCACGTTTGCCGACATGGACGAGCTGGCGACGGACTTTGCGACCGTGCAGGCCATGATCAAGGACCCGCCGCCACCGCCCAACGGCGCACCGCAAGACCCCGACGGGATGACGGACTCGTTGCCCGTGTATGTGAACCACGCCTTCAACTTTCAAAACCGCTCGTACAACGACGTCCTAGTCGCGCCGTACATTCCCCGCGTGATCGCTGGGTTGACCGGGATCGACTTTGGCTTCCGCACGGGTGAGCCGGCCACCGTCGCCCTGGAGATCGCGATCGAGCTCGTCGACTCTGGCAAGGGTCGCGTGGAGATCGAAGGCGAGTCGAGGACGCTGCTGAAGGCGACGAGCGATGTGGTCACGGTCGGGAGTCCAGTTCCCGCCGCGATGTGAGGCCGCCATATTCTCGCGCGCGCGCTCGTGCTACGCCCTCGGGCGCCATGAGTCGCATTTATCGCACGTTGCCGCCTGCGGGCACTCGCCTGGGCATCGCTTTTTCTGGGGGGCTCGATACGCGCTGCGCCGTCGCTTGGCTGACCGACAACGGCATGAAGGTGTACGCCTATACCGCGGACCTTTCCCAGCCGGACGAGAGTAACCCCGCCGCGATCCCGGGCATTGCGCTCGAGCACGGCGCGGTCGAAGCCAAGCTCATCGATTGTCGCGAAGCGATGGCGCGTGAAGGCGTGATCGCCATCCAGTGCGGGGCGTTTCACCTGTCGAGCGGGGGGCGAAAGTACTTCAACACCACGCCGCTTGGCCGTGCCGTGACCACCACCGCCATCATTCGCGCCATGCGTGAAGACGACGTGCACGTATTCGGTGACGGCAGCACCCACAAGGGCAACGATATCCAGCGTTTTTATCGGTACGGGATCCTGACCAACCCGAACTTGAAGATTTACAAGCCCTGGCTGGATCAGAAATTCGTGGACGCGTTCGGGGGCCGCACCGAAATGAGCGAGTACCTGAAGAAGATTGGTCGGCCGTACACCATGAGCACGGACAAGGCGTACAGCACCGACGCCAACGTGCTCGGCGCCACGCACGAGGCCAAAGACCTCGAGCACCTGCACAACGGCATGCACATCGTGAAGCCGATCATGGGCGTCGCGCATTGGAAGAACGAAACCCCGGTCAGCGCCGAAGACGTGACGGTGGCGTTCGAAAACGGCTTTCCGGTGAGCATCAACGGTCAGTATTTTCCGGGGTTGATCGACTTGATGTTGGAGGCCAATCGCATCGGTGGCCGGCATGGCCTGGGCATGAGCGATCAGATCGAGAACCGCGTGATCGACGCCAAGAGCCGCGGCATTTACGAGGCGCCCGGCATGGCGCTCCTGCACATCACGTACGAGCGCTTGCTGTCGGCGGTGCACAACGAAAATACGCTCGACTTGTACTTCACGCTGGGGCGTCGGTTAGGCCGCGTGCTGTACGAGGGCAAATGGTTCGACCCGGAAGCCATGATGCTGAAGGATGGGCTCACGCGTTGGATCGCGCCCAGCGTCTCGGGCAGCGTGACGCTACAGCTGCGCCGCGGTGAGGATTACTCGATCCTGGAAACGAAGGCCGAGTACACCGCCTACGCGCCGGAGAAGCTGTCCATGGAGCGCGTGGAGGATCCGCCGTTTTCCCCGGCCGATCGCATCGGCGCGCTGGAGATGCAAAACCTTTCGATCGAGGACAATCGCAACTTTTTGATCCACCACTTGGACAGTGTCGCGCGGCTCGGGCAGGCTGCGAGCCCGCTGCATGAGCTGCTCGGGAAGACCGAGAAGTAACGGGCGCCGGCATGGGCGAGCGGGCGGTCAGCGCGTTCGGAATGCTGGTCATGATGGCGCTAGCGTTCGCGCTTTGCCCGAGTGACCGGCGGAAGCGCGTCAGGCTGCGCACGGTCGGGGGCGGCCTGTTGATGCTGGTCGCGTTTGCGCTGGTGGTGCTGCGCACGCCGGCAAATCGGTTGTTCTTCTGGGCCAACGACGGCGTGGACCGGCTGCTCGCCTTTACCCGCACGGGGGCAAGCTTCGTGTTCGGCCGCTTAGCGAGCGACCCGCCTTCATTCGGGGTCATCTTCGCTTTTCAAGTCTTGCCTACGATCCTGTTTTTTTCGGCCTTGATGTCGCTGCTTTACCACTTGCGCGTCATGCCGCTCGTCATTCAGGGCATGGGGCGGCTCTTGTCGCGCGTGCTCGGCACGAGCGGCGCGGAGAGCTTCTCCACCGTGGCCGACATCTTCGTCGGGCAAACGGAGGCGCCGCTGGTGATCCGCCCCTATCTGGCAAACATGACGGTGTCCGAGCTCAACGCGTGCATGGTCGCGGGCTTTGCCACCACTGCGGGCGGCGTGCTCGCCGCGTACGTGGCGATGCTCGGCAGCTCGGTGCCGGGCATTGCCGGACACCTGATCGCATGCAGCGTCATGAGCGCACCGGCCTCGCTCGTGATCGCGAAATTGATGTTGCCGGAGACGGAGACCGCCCACCTCGAGCGTGAAGCGAGCGTCAAGCTGCCGAGCGCGAGCGAGAACGTGCTCGACGCCATTGCGCAGGGCACGAGCGACGGCATTCGCTTGGCGGTCAACGTGGGCGGCATGCTAATCGTTTTTTTGGCCCTAACCGCCATGCTGAACGCTGCGCTCGGCTACACCGGCGGCTTGTTCGGCGTCCATTTGAGTTTGGAGCGAATCCTCGGCTGGGTCTTTTCACCGCTGGCCTGGGTGATGGGCATCCCGAGCGCTGACGTCACGAAGGTCGGTCAATTACTCGGTCAAAAGACGGTTCTAAACGAGTTCGTCGCCTACTCTCACATGGCCGAGATGCTCGCCAAAGACCCCCATTGGCTGACTGAACGCGGGCGCGTGATCACCGCCTACGCGTTATGCGGCTTCGCGAACTTCGGCAGCATCGGTATCCAAATCGGCGGCTACTCCGGGCTCGCTCCGGAGCGCCGCGGGGACATCTCCCGCCTAGCCCTGCGCGCCATGCTGGGCGGCCTCTTGGCGACCTGCCTCGTGGCCTGCGTGGCCGGGGTGCTGCTCTGAGTCTTTGGCCGGCCTTGCCGCCGAAGGCTGAGTGCTCTCCGCCGCTTTGGGTGACCATACCAGCCAATCAAGTCAGCCTGTACTTTGATGGTCACGCGCTCGCCGCAGCTCGTCAAAGCCTTCGGCGTCGCAGACGAGACCCGAACGATTCACGCCCAGGGCGAGCCCAGGACGCGACATCGACCGATTGAGCTACGGCGCGCGTGGGCGCCGCGTTCACGCCGCGCGTACATCGAGTGCGGCGCACGCCTCTTCGACGCGCTGGGCACTTCGTGCCCGGCCCGAACACAGACCTACTTGCTGGGCGCGAGCTGGGCGGGAGCGGACGGCGCCGCAATTTTAGTGGGTGGGTGCGCGAGGGCGTAGCGCACGGTGCGCTTGAAGGCGCTGAGCGGCTGCGCGCCGGAGAGGTAGTAGCCGTTGATCAGGAAGGCGGGGGTCCCGTTGATGCCAGCGTCGCGTGCCAGCGCCATGTCCCGCGCGATCACCGCGTCGTAGCGACCGTCACGTTGCGCGGCGCTGAGCTTCCCGCGATCGAGATTCAGCTCGAGCGCGTATTTGTCGAAGGTGGCGGGCTCGAGCGCGTTGTCCAGGCCTTGGTCGCGGAACATGCGGTCGTGTATCTTCCAGAACCCGGCGTCGCCCTTCTGCGCCCGCACTTCGCGGGCAACGATCGCGGCGGGCCGCGCGTGGTCGTGAAAGGGCAACGGGTAGTCGTGCCAAACCCAGCGCAGCTGGTTAGGAAACGCCCGGTCCAGTTCCTCGAGCGTGCTCTCGACGCGGCCGCAAAAGGGGCACTGAAAGTCAGCAAATTCGTGGATAACGACCGGCGCGCTCAGCGGCCCGCGGCTGGGACTTTCCGCGCTCGCCGCCGGGATCGGCTTCTGTTCGGGCGCGTCCGGCTCCTTCGCGCGCTTCATCATCTCGTCGTACACGGCGGCGCGCGGCGTGCCGGCGCTGACCCACGCCTTCGCGACCTTGAGCTGGGTGTCGATCACCGTCACGAAGCTCTCCAGCGGTTGTGCGCCCGATAGTCGCATGCCGTTGATGAAGAAGTAGGGCGTCCCGAAGGCCTTGAAGTCGCTGGCTAGCTCGGCGTCCGCGTCGATTTCCTTGGCGTGTTGGTTGGTCGAAATCGCCGCCTGCACGCGCTTGGCATCGAGCTTCAATTCTTTGCCGATCTCGAGCAGATCGGCGTCCGAGAGCTGGTCGTGCCGGTGGTCGAAGAGCGCGCGGTTCGCCGCTACAAAACCCGCGTCGCCTTGTTCCGCGCGGGCTTCCAAGGCCAGGTTGGCCGCGGGCAAGGCGCGGGCGTGAAAGGGCAGCGGGTTTTGCCGCAACACGATGCGCAGATCGGCCGGATAACGAGCGAGCAGTTCGTGCATCGTGTCCTCGACTCGACGGCAAAACGGGCACTGATAATCAAAAAATTCGACGATCGTGACGAGCGCGTCCTTGGGGCCAATGGCGGGCGCGCCTCGGGCCGGCATCTTCCAGATGGTCAGATCCGCCTCGGGCTCGTCGTCGGGCTCGGGCTTCGGCGCCGTGTAGTTGGCCGCGACGCGAGCGCTGTACACTTCGCTCGCCGGGGTTCCTTTTTTGACGAGCTCTGCGGCGGCCACCAGCTCTGCGTCGATGACGCTGGTGAATGCCTCGAGCGGCTGCGCTCCGACCACGGCGCTGCCGTTGATGCGGAACGCGGGCGTCCCGTTGGCGCCCACCTTGCTCGCGAGCGCGATGTCCGACGCGATTTTGGCAGCCGTATCTGGCAGCTCGGCGCGCTGCGTCACCAACGCCGGATCGAGCCCGACCCGCCCGATCCAATCACTCAGCGCGGCGTCTCCAAGTTTGGGCTGCTCGCCAAAGGCTAGATCCAAAAACGCGAAGAACGCGCGCGACCCACCTTGGCGTCGTACCGCGTCGGCGACTTTGGCGGCGGGCAGCGCCTGCGGATGAAAGGGCAGTGGGTTGTGCTTGAACACAACCCGCAGTTCAGTCGGGCCGTATTGCGCTTGCAGCTGCTTTACGGTCGGATGAACGCGCGCGCAAAACGGGCATTGTAGATCCGAGAACTCCATCAACGTCACGGGGGCAGTGGGCGAGCCCCACACGGGGTCGTCGGCGCCCACGGGCAGCTCGGCAGAGCTCGGCTGACCGGCACCGCTGGTGGTGGCAACCACGGCCGCGTCGCTGTTGACCGGTTGGGGCGGCGCGCTGGACGGCTTTGCCGGGCCGCAGCTTGCGACCACACAGGCCAAAATGAGGCAGCTAACGGCGTGGGCGATGCGAGGAATGCTCATCTGGGTCGGCTTCTAGCGCCCAGCGTGCTGTGCGTCTACGGGCCATGGCCGAGGTCCCAGCCTCGCGCCAGCGCCCATGAAGCGAGCGACGGCTTCCCGCCCGTGGCGTCATGCTCGGCGTCGTCAATCCCTCGGATCGGTCGCGCGTCGCCCCGCGGACGCGCGCCGTCCCTCGGGCCGCGGCGGGAACGCGCGGCGATCGGCGGGCGCACGCCGTTCCAGTAGCGAGCGCTGGCCGCGTTGTTCGTGAAATGACGCGCGCAGTGTCGCGAGACTCGCGGGCGCCTGCGCGCGCACTTTGACGGCGTGCGGTTCACACAGCGCAATCACGCGGTCTTCCACCAGCACGCGCCGCAACTTCACCGGCTTGGGTTTTTGCTCGGCGGCTGAGCGGCGGGTCTTCAGGGCTGCGCACAGCTCGCACTTCCGGGTCATGCCCGTGGGCTAGCGCGTTGCGGCGGCGCTGGGCAAATTTTCCGCTTCGAATCAGCGCCTGGAAAGCACGCGCCGCTCCACCCAGGCAATGACGTCTTCTTCCGGACGCTTGCCTTGGTGACGGCCCAGCTCCTGAATGCCCGTGGGGCTCGTCACGTTTACCTCGATCAATTTTTCACCGATCAAATCGAGACCGACGAACCACAGCCCATACTCGCGCAGCTTGGGTCCCACCGAACGCACGAGCTCGCGCTCGCGCTCGCTCAGATCGCAAGGTACGACTTGCCCACCAGCGTGGATATTGGCGCGCACATCGTCCTCGCGTGGCACGCGCAAAATGGCGCCGAGCGGCTCACCATCGAGCAAGAGCACGCGCTTATCGCCCTGACGGATGGCAGGTTGGTACTCTTGCACCATGGCCAGCCGCCGGCCTTCCGCGGTCATGATGTCGACCAGCGAGCGCACGTTGCGGTCACCCACGCTGAGCACGACGACACCCGAGCCGCCGGCGCCGTCCAGCGGTTTCAGCACGGCGGTGCCGCCAACGGCGCTCACGAACTCGATGATCTGCGCCCGGTCCGCGCTAACGAGCGAGCGCGGCATGAACTCCAAAAACTGAAAGGTGAAGAGCTTTTCGTTCGCGTCGCGCACGCCGCGCGGGCTATTCATGACAAACACGCGGTCGGTGACGAGGTCGAGCTGCTGCGTGAGGTACAAGTACGCGGCATCGAACGGCGGATCCTTGCGCACGAAGACTGCATCCACGCGCGCCAGCTCCACGCGCTCGTCCGCGCCCAGCGTGACGTGCGGCGAAAGCTCGCCGACCGTCACCGCGCGAGCGCGAGCGAACACGTCTCGGCCCTCGTTCGAGACCTCACGCGACAGGCAATGCAGGCACTCGTGACCCCGCGCCATCGCCCCGCGTATGAAAGCGAACGTGGTGTCTTTGTCGGCCGTCATCGTTTCGGCCGGGTCCATTACGAATAGGAAGCGCACGGGCCGCAAATCTCACATGCAGCGGGCAGCCGGGCAAACGAAAGCCCGCGACAATTTGCTAGAGTGCGCGGCATGCTCCGCCCCGCGCCACGAACTGCCCTTCATTCAAAGGTGATTCGCCGGGCCGACTCGCCGTCGATGACGTTCGCGTTGGCCGCGCTTGGCGCGCTGGGTTTGGCGCTGGCGGCCCCCGGCGGACACGCAGCGACCAAGCCAGCGCGCGTCGCGGTGGCCACCGAAAGCCTGCTGGCGACGCGCGAGGCATTGGCTCAGCTCGCCGCCGGCGGCAACGCGGTCGACGCCGTGGTGTGCGCGGCGTTGGTCTCGGGCGTCGTCGCGCCGAGCTCGAGCGGGCTTGGTGGCGGCGGCTTCGCGCTGCTTTGGCGCGCCGCCACGCGCGAGCCTTACGTGCTCGATTTTCGCGAGACCGCGCCGGCTACGATCGACGCGGCCGCGTTCGAGGCGCGCCCCTTCAAGGCGAGCGAGCGCGGGCGCGCCACTGGCGTGCCCGGCGAGCTCGCGGGGTTGTTCGAGCTCCAGCACAGCTTCGGCAAACGGGCCTGGCGAGACGTCGTGCGGCCCGCCGCGCAAATCGCCGCGACGGGCTTTGCGGTAAGCCCACACCTTGGTCACGCTTTGCTCGGTCCTGCGCAGAAGAAAGCGGAGAGCGGCTCTGCCAGCGCGCCGCCCGAGCAAGTAGTCGCGACCGACCCCGGAATTCGGAGCGTGTTTTTTCCGGGTGGTCAAGCCTTGGCGGCGGGCAAATCAACCAAAAATCCCAAGCTTGCGCGCTCGCTCGAGGAGATCGCCGCGCAGGGCAAGGCGGCACTGTACGAGGGCTCGTTAGGTCGTGATCTGGTCGCAGCGGTGCGGACTTTGGGCGGCGCACTCAGCGAGGGGGACCTGCACGCTTACCGGCCCCTCACGCGCGCGCCCCTGCACGTGAGTTGGGAGGGCTACGACGTGTACACCATGCCTCTCCCTTCAGCGGGCGGGTTGATGCTCGCCGAAACGCTGAGCTTGTTCTCCAAGGCGGAGCTGCAGCGCTTGGCTCTAAATAGTGGCGCCTACCAACACACCCTCGCGGAAGCCATGCGCGGCGCGCTCGCCGACCGCCTGCGCTTTCTCGGCGATCCGGACTTCGAACATGCGGATGTGGCCGCGTTGCTCGACCCCAAACGGCTCGCTGCGCGCAAGCGAGCGCTGTCGACGGAGAAAACGCACGCGTTGCCGCGCTTCAGCAGCGACGAGCACGGCACGCATCACCTGCTCGTGATCGACGAAGAGGGCAACGTGGCGGCAATCACGACCACGGTGAACACGGTCTTTGGAGCGAAATTCAGCGGCGTACAGAGCGGCATCGTCGCCAACGATGAGCTCACCGATTTCAACCAGCAGAAGGACGTGGCGGCCTTTGGTTTACGCCAAAGTCCCAACCGGCCGCGCGCGGGCGCGCGTCCCATCTCCAGTATGACACCGACGATCGTGGTCAAAGACGGCAAAGTGGTCCTTGCCATCGGCGGCTCCGGTGGCCCCCTGATCGCCACGAACGTGACTCAGCTGCTGCTGGCGCGCCTCGCCTTTGGGCTCGTACCGGAGGCGTTGGTTCAGCTGCCGCGCTTCGCTGTGCCGTCGTCGGGCCCGAGCCTGCTGCTCGAAACCGGGGCCGCGCGAGCGCTCTTGGACGACCTCGCTTGGCGCGGTGAAGTGGTGCAAATAATGCCCGAAAATGTCAGCGCCGTGCAAATCATCACCAGCGACGCATCGGGTCTGCACGCCGCCGCCGACCCACGCAAACACGGCGCTGCCGTCACCCAATAGCGGTCTCGCCCTCGCAAGCCGGGAAGGCGCTCACGTCGATTCACCCCCGCCGCAGCTCGTTTCAATAGACGGCAGCGACGAGCTCCGCGCTTTCGTCATCGTTCAAGTCGGCGGCGATCGCGTAACCAACGCCGCGGTGTTCAGTAGCAGCGATGGATACGCCGCGACGGTTGCCGACGTAAACCGGCTCGTTGCGAACGGTGATGGGGCGGAGGCGCGTTTCGATCGGGACGCGTGAGGAGTTGTAGACGTACAGGGTGACGTGGTGACCGCCCATCATGTAGCGGAGTGAGGCCGCGTGTTGATTACTGACGGCGACGACGCTGCCGCCCTCGAAGCGCGCGCCGTAGTCTTGCAGGCTGGGCAAGGTCAGGGGCACGCCCACCTGGGGCTCGAACTGCGTGAGTAAGGCCGGCTCCGTGACCTGTGGGCGGCGCGCGTTCATGTGATGGTCGACCAGCTCTTCCAGCAGCTGATCGGCGGTGTCCGCCTGGGCGACCAACGTGCCGGTGCTGGTGCGCGTTTGCTGTTTACTGGTGGAGCCCGCCCAGACCAGGGTCAGTGCGGCCGCGGCGGCGACCGGGACGACCGTGCGCCACGAGAGCATCCGAGAATGTGCCTCGTGCTCGACTGCGCCTTCGATGACTTCTTCGCGATGAGCCTCGGCGCGCAGGGCGGCGGCGATCCGCTCTTCGAACGAAGCGGTCACTGGCGCCGAGCCCCGCACCGCGCTGCGCAAGCTGGCGTGGAGCGCCTGGTTGAGCCGCACGCGTTCGCTGCAGGTTCTGCAGTCGACGAGGTGCTGCTCGACCTCAAGCAGCTTGTCCGCGGTGAGCTCCTCATCACCAAAGGCTTCGAGCAGCGGCGCGAGCTGCCGGCAGGAGCTCGGAAAGGCGGCTGGACTAGTCATGAGCGCGCCACTCGCTTTTCGCGATAATTGGCCAAATCTATCACTGGTTGCGGTGTCTCGAACGTGTCGCCCACGAGTGCTTCGGGGCCGACGATGCCGAGCGCGCGCGCGTGCTCATACAAGCGACCTTTGAGCAGCCGCCGACCGCGGTGCAGGCGAGACATCACCGTGCCGATCGGGCAATTCATGATCTCGGCAATTTCTTTATACGACAGCTCTTCCACGTCGGAGAGCACGACCGCCAGCCGAAACTCTTCCGGAAGCTCATCCAAAATGCGCTTGATTTCTTTCTCGAGCATCGGGCGGAGCGCCTGCGACTCCGGGTCCCGCATGGATTCCATGGTGGAGGCGCTGATCCAACCGTCGGCCAGCGGATCGGCGTCCGGGCCGTCCAGTACACTGCGCTCGAGGCCCCCACGGCGATAACGGTTGATGAACGTGTTCGTCAGGATACGCAGCAGCCAGGCGCGCATGTTGGTGCCCGATTCGAATTGGTCGCGTGCACGCATGGCCTTGAGCAAGGTGTCCTGCACCAAATCCTGCGCGTCTGCGGTGTTTCGTGTGAGGCGGGCCGCGACCCCGAGCAGGGCGCTCAGCTGCGCGATGGCTTCGGTCTCGAATTCGTGCGCCGAGAGGCTGGCTTTGCGGCTCATGGGGTTACTCAGGCAACCGGGACACCGGCTCGGCTATTCCCGTTTCTTCGGAGAATTTGGCAGCTTTTTGCTCCAGGCTGTTCAACCGCTCCGCTAAACGCTTCACTTCTTGCTCGAGGTCGCGAAATGCCGCGAAGTGGGGCAGAACAGCGCGAATTCGTTCATCAATGGTGGATTGCCACTGTTCCAGTGTGGCTCGAAGGCCCCTGGCTTCCTTGGTTTGGGACATGTCCTCGTCCTCTCGAGACGGTGGGAAAGACGAAAGTGGCCCGGGCGGCTCGCCCTCTCCGTCTTTGACTGGCATCAGCTTTCCGATCGGGCCTTCGCGGAGCTGCGTCAAGATGCGCTCGCCCTTGTTCCGAATCAGGGCCTTGAGCGTCGAGAGCGGGATGCCACGCGGCTTCGCGCGGAGCTCCTCGGAGATGATCAGGGCTAACGTGACGTCGGTCTTGTCTTCCTTCGTCGCATTGTCGATGATTTGGACGTCCTCGCCCTCGCGGATCATTTCCGCGATCTGCAGCAAGGTGACGTAGCTCGAGCCCTTGGTATCGTAGAGCTTACGGTTGCTGTAGCGCTTGATGATGCGCCTGGGTCCCGACGGAGGCACGCTATCCGAGCTGTCAGGGCTGATCATGGTGACTCAGGTAGGTCACCCAGCATGGCGCACGGCGTCAAGCCGGTCAAAGGCTAGACGCGTTTCGGGGCTCGGGTCGAAACCTACAGTGGCACCATCGCATCACGCCGAGCGCAGCAGTGCGTTGGGACTTTGAAAGCCTTCCAACTCGGACTCACACAAGTCGACGACGAACTCCAAAAAGCCGCTGAAGGTGTCCCGCCGCACGCCGATTTCGTTGACCCAGGCGATGACCTCGCACTCGCCATCCGCACGGCGGACGTTGGGGTTGAATGCAAACAGCGTCGTTCCCTGAAGATCGATGCCGAAGGGGACGATCGGCGGTCGGACGGCGCGGGACGGCGGCGCCAGGTGCGGGACAGGGGTTTCAGCGGCTTCGAAGACGGCGCGCGCCATGTCTTCGTACATGCGTTTGCCGAGATTGGCGGTGCCGAGCAGCGTGGCGCCCTCGAAGAAGCGCGGCCAGCCGTCGTGCAGCGTCAAAAATTCCCGGTAAGACGGCGAGAGGCGATGCGAGATGCGCTGTTCAACGGTGTCGATCGCATGCCGCGATGCACCGGGATTCGGCACTAGGCTGATGTCTCGGTACGGCGCAGCGCGCAGGATTTCGGCTTGTAGCTCCTTGATGCGCGTCAGAAGAATCGAGAAATTTGCCATCGTGCCCTCCTGAGTGTGGGGGTTGCTTTGCGGCCGCATCCAGAGCACGTGGCGGTCCAAGCAGCCAACATTTCGGCGCTCGTCGCCGCTTATTCGGCCAGCAAAGGGGGCGCACGCTAAGAGCCCAGCGGTGCGTCGCTCCCTCTCCGCTGGTGTGCGTCCGGTGTTCGCTCGGCTGCCCTGCCTCGCGCTACTTGGGCTTGCTCTCGGAGCTGGTTGCCAGCCCTTCGATGCATCGCCGAACCTGCTGGATGTCACCGACCTGAGCCCCCGCGCGCTGGAGGTCGGCGATCGCCTGCGGCTGAGCGGTTCGGGATTCCCCGAAGGGCGCGCGGCGAAGCTCAGTTTTCACGGAGACGTGTTTCGTGCCGGCCAATCTCCCTTGCGCGACGTGACGATCGTGGCGGCGGCGGCCGTGACCGAGCCGCACTCGCTCTCCGTCACAGTGAGTGCGGAGCTAGCGCGCGAGTTTTGCGGGTCTGGGGACGCGGTGCATGCGACCTTCCGAGGTGCCGCCAGCGCCTCTTTCGCCGCGCGTGAAAGCGGCGCGCCCGCCGTGCGTGGGACGCTGGAGGGAGTGGTCTTAGACGTCAATCCTGCGTCCATCTCGAGAGCGGCGTTGTCGGCGCACGAAGCGGAGGCCGCACGCTTTGCGGACTTTGCCGGCATGGCCGTGGTGCACTCCGAGGAGCGCGACGTGCTCTTGGTCGATACGTTGGACCCAGAGGGCCGCGCGGCGCGCGCCGGCCTGCTGCCGGGGGATGCGCTGCTGGAGCTCGACGGTGTGCGACTAGCGAGCGCCTCCGACTTGATCCCGCCGCCGCGCGCCCGTCTTTCGCACTTGGCGGTGCGCCGGGGCGACGAAACGACGCCCGCAACCTTCGCGCTCGACGTCGCAGGCTTTCAGCCGGGCTCACCTTCGGAGCTCGCGCCGGCCGCCACGCTCCTTGGCTTTGCCGTGGCGCTGCTCTTGCTGGTTGCATCGCCGCTCGGGCGCGCCCTGATCTGGTTCGAGGAGCGTTTGGTGACCCGGATCCGCGCGCGCGAGCAACCTGCCCGTCGCTCGCGCGCGCGCCCGGACCTGACCTCGCGGGGCTTTGCCCGGGCTCTGCTGTGCGAGCTGCCGACCTCTCCGCTGCCGTACTTCGTGCTGATCGCTGATAGCGCGTGGCTCACGCTGCTTGCCATGAGACGGACGATTTGGGCGCGAGAGCTGGATTTGCCGGCTTTATTTTTGGGGTCTATGACCGCGTTGTGCGCCACGGCCCTCGTCGTGGGCGGGCGTGAGGCGGGGCGGCGCTTTTCGCTCGTACGGGGGCTCCGTCACGCGTTGTGGTGTTTGGTATTTCAGTCGCCGGTGTTGGTCGCCATGGCCTGCGCGGTGCTCCTGTCAGGGAGCCTGCGCTCCGACGACATTCTGGCGGCGCAGGGCGGGTGGCCTTGGCAATGGTTCGCGTTCTCGAGCCCGATCTCACTGTTGGTCCTGGGGTTGCTGCTCTTGGGCTTGGTCCCGGTCCTGTCACACGCGCCCGGCGCGCTGCGCGCCGCCCTGGTCGACTCCGCGACGACCGAGGAGCGCCAGCGCCGCACTACCTTGGCCGAGTGGAGTCACCTGTTTTTGACCAGCGGCGTGGTCTCGCTCGTGTTCTTGGGCGGCCCGCGGGTACCGGGCCTCGGCGCTTCCGCTGAGGCTGCGGGCGCAGGGCTGCAAGTGATCGCCGCCCTCGTGTTTCAGGCAAAGGCCATCGCCGTGCTGAGCACCGTACTGGTGCTCCGTTTCGCGACGGGCCAAGTGCGTTTGTCAGAAGTGGCGAAGCTCGGAGTTCGGGTTCTGTTGCCGGGCGCGGCGCTGCTGCTGCTCGGCGACTACTTTTGGGCTTGTGCCGCGCAGCGCCCACTCTTCGCCGCCGCGCGGGCTCCGCTCGGTTATGCGGCCTTCTTTTTGTGCGCGCTGTGCTTCGTGCACGTCGTCGTACGCGTAGCGAGTCAAGTGGCGGGCGCGCGCGCTCGCTCTGCCGTGAACCCCTGGCTTTGACGTGGTCCTGTCGCCTCGCCGAGGCGCTTAAGCTTTCGGTGCCGCGCGCCGTTGAGGGACCCGTGGGGCATGCGACGCAGAATCGTTCATGAAGCAAAGCCAAGACCCCTCGCTCCAGCCTTCGGGCAAACCAAGCGCCAGCCCGCGCCCGCGGACCGATAGCATCGCTCCCGAGAGTGTGCGCCGAGAGCACGCCCGCTTCTCCGTAGAGCTTGAGGTGAGCGTGCTCAGTGAGCATAATTTCTACGCCGGGCTGGCCCAGAATTTATCGGCGGGCGGTCTCTTCATCGCGACCCATACGCTGCAAAGGGTAGGCTCGAAGATCGAGCTCAGCTTACGTATGCCGACCAGCGAAGAGGTGTTTCAGGTCATCGGCGAAGTGCGTTGGGTGCGCCTCTACAACGAGCAGAGTGACACCTCGCCCGGGCTCGGCGTTCGCTTCACCGAGCTGCCGAAAGGGGCCGGAGCCGCCATCGAGCAGTTTCTCGCTCAGCGCGAGCCGCTATTTTTCGACGACGACTGAGCCGCCCGCCGCCGCCGTGGCCCGCAATGCGCGCTCTTCTTGCCCAAGCTTCTGGACCGCCTGCATGACCCGGTCCGAGATCGCCTGGTGCACCTTCGGACTCTTGCCTTGCTCGAGCAGGTCGCCAAAATCCACGGGCGCGCCGAAGACGACCAAGATCTCCCGGCCGGTGCGGTCGAAATTGCTCACGACCTGTCTTTTCAAGTCGTTCACGAGCCCATTGATGAATACGGGGATCACCGGCACACGCGCGTCCTGAATCACCTTTCCGACGCCGCGCTGAGCGGGAAGGAATGTATACGGGTCGTCGTCCCGTTTGCGCGTGCCCTCGGGGTGAATGCCGGCGAACATGCCGCCGCGGCGCAGCAAGAACGCTAGCTCCTCGAGCGCGAGCGGGTTCATGAGCGCCTTTTTCCGATCGCGAAAGAGCGGCGGATACATCGCAAAAAAGCTCATGATCCCGTTCACTAATAAACCCAAGGGATTATCGTAAAAAAAGGTGGAGCGGACCGGGAATACGATCCGGTGCTTGAGCCCACGGTGCACCAGATCTCCAAACACGACGTACAAGTCGAAGAAGCTGCGGTGATTGGCGATCAGGATGTAGCTCTGGTTTGGATCGAAGTTGGGCAGGCGTTCCAGGCCGTGTACGCGGCGCAGGTGCTTCGTACAGACGTGAATCCAGCCGCAGCCTACCGTGCGCTGTCCGTACTGCAGCGCACGGCTGAACCAGCCTGGCTCGAAGCTCCGACGCACCACGCCGATCAGCGCCCGTTCCAGCCAGCTGAGCCGCTTTTTCCCGCTCTCTACCAGGTCGGGCCGACTTCCGCCGAGCTCGGCATTCGGCGCGAGCGCAGCCGCGTTCGACGGCGGCGTCGTCATTCGATGCGATCGAAGACGATGTCGATGTAGCCCGGCGCGGGCAAGTGCTTGCCGATGGCGTCGATCATCTTCTGGGCGATCAGCGGCAGCTCGCTCTCGGGCGCGAGCGTCGCAAGCTTGAGCGTGGGATGGGGTTCGAGATCGCGCTCGGCGTTGAAGGTGCGGAGCAGCGCGTAACCGTCTACCACCGGTAGCTCGGCCAGGCACTGTTCGATGGCCTGGGTGAGCGCGAGGGATGCGGGCTGGCCGCCCTCCGCCAGCAGCGTTTCCTCGGTCTCGTCGGGGGGTAGCGCTTGCACGTAGCCCACGAGCGGGATGGCTTTGCCGTTGGTCAAGCTCGACAGCTCTGCGCGCCGCAATGCGAGCTCGTACTGTGAGCCCGCGTTCAGCACCAGACCGTGCACATGAACGTCGTCGACGACCTCCAGGGCCATATCCAGGGCGAACAGCGCCGGCACGGTGCAAAATTTGAGCTCGCCGTCGTCGGTTTTCCAGTCGAGCTGGCGCTCCATGGGCTCCATCAGTGCCGGGTGCGTGAACAAGGCGGCGTAATGATTGCCGTCCTCGTCCAGCAGCATGTGCGGCACGAGCTTCACCTCGCCGTCGTCGATGTCCAAGCGTTGCCCGTCCACGGTACCCGCGATGTTGCGCGCCAGCGGGATGAAGAGCTCCCCCTGTGCTAGCCGATCGAGCAACGCCTGCACGTCCCGCCGTAGGCCGCGTTGCGCGGCTTGCACGAACGGGGTGAGGTCTTGGGTCGGCTGGGTCGTGGCGGAGCTCTCGGTTGGTTCGTCCACGCCGGGTGCCTATCATGTGTTGCTGCGCGCCGCACTTGTGGGAAAGAGCGCTGGCCCGTAGCCTGGGTCGGGCTGTCGTGCGGCTCGCGTCTGCGGCACATTCCCGAAGCACCTCAGTCGTCTAGCGGTAGTATCAATTGCTTATCTGTCCACCATGAGCCGGCGCACGTTCTACCCCGAGATTCAGCCCTACCGCGCGGGCTACCTGGACGTGTCACCGGAGCACTCGATCTACTTCGAAGAATCGGGAAACCCGCGCGGCAAGCCGGCGGTGCTGCTCCACGGTGGGCCGGGTGGGGGCACGAGCCCGAAGCAGCGTCGCTTTTTCGACCCCGAAAAGTATCGCATCGTGCTCTTCGATCAACGCGGCTGCGGCAAGAGCAAGCCGCACGCGTCGTTGGTGGACAATACGACGTGGCATCTGGTCTCGGATATCGAGGCGCTGCGCTGCCACTTGGGTATCGACAGTTGGCTCGTGTTCGGCGGCTCGTGGGGCAGCTCCCTGGGCTTGGCGTACGCGGAAACGCATCCGGCACGCGTGACCGGGCTCGTGCTCCGCGGCATTTTTTTGCTGCGACGCTGGGAGCTGGAGTGGTTTTATCAATACGGAACGAGTGTGCTGTTCCCCGATGCGTGGCAAAAATACTTGGCGGTGATTCCGCTGGCTGAACGCGGTGACTTGATCGCGGCTTATCACCGCCGGCTCACCTCCGAAAATGCCTTCGTGCGTCAGGAAGCGGCGCGTGCGTGGAGTGTGTGGGAAGCGAGCACCAGCAACTTGCTTCAGGATGACGAGTACATCAAGAGCTGCGCCGGGGACGAGTTCAGCCTCGCTTTCGCTCGGATCGAGTGCCATTACTTCATGCACCGCGGCTTTTTGGCGCACGAAAACCAGCTGTTGGACGACGTGACGCGGCTTCGCAACATTCCGACCGTGATCATCCAGGGAAGGTATGACGTGGTCTGCCCGCTGAAGAGCGCTTGGGAGCTGTCGCGCGCGTTTCCGGAGGCGGACTTTCGTGTCGTGCCGGATTCCGGACATTCCGCGTACGAGCTTGGCACGGTGCACGAATTGATTTCCGCCACCGACCGCTTTGCGGGAAGCTGACTCGATGCGAGTCTCAGGTTTGTTTGGGTCACTTCGGCGGCTCTTTTCCGAGCGCTCGCGCCGATCCTGGATTGGCCGCACGCGCGCCCACATCGAGTTCCGCGAGCTTTCGCCCAGTGAGCTTTTGGCGTTCGCGCGCCAAACCGAGCTCGGCTTCAAGTTGCTCACCCGTATTCAATGGGTCGAAATTAACCCGCACGCGCGGCGGGTGATCGTTTCGTTCGAGGCCGATGCCTTCACGCTGCCCGAGCTCGTGGAGGTCGTGGAGACGGCCGAGCGGACCGCAGGCGTGTACGAGGCGCCGTTTCGGGACGAGCTATGGGAGCACCCCGCCGACCGGGAGACTGCGGAGCGTCTGAGAGTCGGACTGCTCGCCGACAGCCTGGGCGTCGTGATGGGGTTGGGGCTGCGATTTTCGCCGGTCCCGGCCTCCCGCGTTGGCGGGACGGTGGCCGCGCTGGTGGCCGTCGTGCAATCGACCGATCGCCTTCGACGGGTGGCCGAGGAACGCCTTGGTCCACTGCGGGCCGAGCTTGCGCTGCAGGTTGCCGCAGCCTTGGCGCAGGGCGCGGCGCAGCGCCCCGGCAGCGCATTCGTGGAAGCCCTCCACAAGCTGACGCTGTTGGCTGAAGCCGAATCACGTTCGCGCGTCTGGGCGCAGCGTGAGAACGAGTTGTGCGCGGTGCAAGCCGAGCATCGGTTAGAGGACGTGCGGCGCGAAGCCCGGCCGCGCGCCCTGCCGCGCGGCCCGATCGAGGAGTACGCGGACCGCGCGTGGATCGTGTCGCTGGGAGGCTTTGCGGTGAGCTTTCTGACGACGCGCAGCGTCCAGCGCGCGGTCGCGGCACTCTTTGGCGGCTTGCCCACGCCCGCACGGCTCGGTCGCGATGCCTTCGCCGCGGACCTCGGCCGTGCCCTGTCCAAGCGCCAAACGTTGGTCATTGACCCAGAGGCCTTGCGCAAGCTCGACCGCATCGATTGCTTGGTGCTGCAGGCGGATCTCGTAGCCCGTGATCGCTTGGAGGTCCGCAACATCGTCGTCACGGCCGAGGGCGACGAGGTCGAAGTTCGGCGCATGATCAGTCAGCTGCTCGATGTCGAGCGGCCGATCGATTTGAAACGAGCCGGTGATTACACGCTCGCGCCGCTCGGCGTGCTCGACGTCGCGGTGCCCCCGGAGCTGGCGTCGCACACCCTTGGTTTGGGCGCTCGCGGCGGCATCGTCTTCGGCCTGATGCACGGTGGAGCATTGGTCGCGGCGGCCGAGGTCGATCTAATTCCGCAGACCGGCATCGACGAGCTGATCGCTGCCGCCCACGAAGCCCAGATGCGCGTGGTGATCGCCTCCAACGACGAAACCGTGCTGCAGGGCATCGCCGCCGACGATACCGTGCCCGAAGGCCCGGGCTTCGTGCGTGGGATTCGTCGCTTGCAGCGGGAGGGGCGCACCGTATGCGTGGTCGGCACGGGGGCGTCTCTGGGCCTGGCGGCGGCCGACTGCGCGATCGGCCTGATGCGCGAGGGTGAAGTGACGCCCTGGGGCGCGCAAATCATCTGCCGTGATGATTTATCCGATGTTCGCTTTTTGATTCATGCTTGCGTGGTCGCGCGCCAAGTGTCCAAGCAGAGCGTGAACATCGCGCTCGGCGCGGCGACCCTAGGCGCGCTCGTCTCGGCTGGCGGCGTCTTGCCGCTGACTGGTCGGCGCGTGATCGCCGTCGTCAACGCGGCTTCCGTGATCTCGATGCTGAACGGCGTGCGCGGCTCGGTGAAGCTCGCCCGTCGCGCTCTGCCCGCTCCGCGCGACCGCACGCCCTGGCACGCCCTGGAGGCCGAAGGCGTACTGCAAAAGCTCGCCACCTCGAGGGAAGGTCTGCTGCGCCGGGACGCAGTGCGCCGCCGGCGCCGCGCGCCCGACCGGCGGTCTGCGTTAGCGGAACTCGGCGAGAACATCACGGACGAGCTCTTCAACCCGCTGGCGCCGCTCTTGGCTGCGGGCGCCGGGCTGTCAGCGGCGGTCGGCTCGTTCGGCGACGCCGCCATGGTCGGCGGCGTGGTCGTGTTGAACTCAGTGGTGGGCGGCGTGCAGCGTTTTCGCACCGAGCGTCGAATCCGCGAGCTGTCTCGCAGCGCGCGCCGCCGCGCCATGGTTCGCCGCGGGCCAGAGCTGAACGAGGTGGATGCGAGTGAGCTCGTCCGCGGTGACGTGATCGTACTCGAGGCGGGCGATGTAGTGCCGGCAGACTGCCGCCTGATCGAGGCAGAGTCGCTCGAGGTCGATGCCTCGAGCCTGACCGGCGAGTCCTTACCTGTGAGGAAGAGCGTGGCGACGTCCTTCGAGCCGCACGTGGCGGATCGCAGCTCGATGCTGTTCGAAGGGACCGCGCTGGCGGCCGGGCGCGCTTGCGCCGTCGTCGTGGCCACTGGCGATGAGACGGAGGCGCGCCGCGGCTCGGGCGCGTCCAAACGCGACCCCAGCCGCGGCGGCGTCGAGAGGCGGATGAAATCGCTGATTAATCTCACCGGTCCAATTGCCCTTGGGGCAGGCATGGGGGTGATCGGCGCGGGTCTCTTGCGCGGGCGAAAGCTGGAAGAGTTGGTGGGCACGGGCGTGAGTTTGGCGGTGGCGTCGGTACCCGAAGGCCTGCCGCTCTTGGCGACTGCGGCCCAGCTCGCCGCCGCCGATCGGCTGTCCAAGCACGGCGCGCTGGTGCGCAACGCGCGCAGCATCGAGGCGCTCGGTCGGGTCGACGTCCTGTGTATCGACAAGACCGGAACTTTGACCGAAGGCCGCGTCGAGCTGAGCTTCGTGTCGGACGGCGAGGACACGACGGCGGTCTCATCGCTCTCGGAGGTCGGCAGGAGCGTGCTGGGCGCGGCGCTGCGCGCCGCGCCCAATCTGCACCTCGGCCCGGCCACTCAAGATCCAACGGACGCGGCGCTCGGGCGCGCGGGCGCGGCCCGTCAGATCGCCGCCCACGAGCACGGCTTGTCACGCAGCGGCGAGCTACCGTTCGAGGCGGGGCGCGCGTATCAGGCGGTCCGTTACGCCTCGGCTGAGCGCTCACTGGTTGCCGCCAAGGGCTCGCCGGAGGCGATCCTCCCGATGGCCGGGCACTGGCAGCGCGGCGCAGAGCGCCTGCCCATGGATCGCGCGCTGCGCGCCGAATTATTGGCGAAAGCGCGGGAATTTGGCCGCCGCGGTTTGCGCGTGCTGGCGGTTGCAGAGCGCGAGTCAGAGGCCGGCGACGCGCCGGACTTGAGCAAGCTCGAGGGCCTGAGCTTCCGCGGCTTTATCGCCTTTAGCGATCCGGTGCGGTCGTCGTCGGCGCAGGCGGTCTCTGATCTGCGCGCGGCGGGCGTGGAGGTGGTGATGCTGACCGGCGACCATCCGAGCACCGCGGAGGCGGTCGCGCACGAGGTCAACTTGCTCGCTGGCCGTGCGGTGCTCAGCGGCAGCGAGCTCACGGAGCTGACGGACGACGAGCTCGATCGACGGATCAAGGGCATCGGTGTCTTTGCGCGGGTCACGCCGGCTCAGAAAGTGCGCGTCGTGCGCGCGCTGCAGCGAGCTGGCCGCGTCGTGGCCATGGTGGGCGATGGCGCCAACGACGCGCCCGCCATCCGCCTCTCGAACGTGGGCATCGCCATCGGTGAGGGCAGCACGTCGGCGGCGCGGGCGGCGGCGGATATCGTGCTCACCGACGAGCGCATCGAGACGCTGGTGATGGCGGTGGTCGAGGGCCGCGCCATGTGGGCGTCGGTGCGGGACGCCGTTTCCATCTTGATCGGCGGCAATTTGGGCGAAATCGGCTTCACCCTCGGCGCAGGCTTGATCAGTGGTCGGCCGCCGCTGAATGCGCGCCAGTTGCTGCTCGTGAACTTGCTCACCGACGTAGCCCCGGCGATGGCCATCGCGCTCCGTCCACCGTCGGCGGCGGCGCTACGCTCGTTGGCTGAAGAAGGACCGGAGGCGTCGCTCGGCAAAGCGCTCAATCGCGACATTGCGACCCGGGCGGTGGTCACCACCTTGGGCGCGAGCTCGGCTTGGGTGATCGGCCGCTTCACCGGGACGCGGACCAACGCCAACACCGTCGGGCTGCTCGCGTTGGTCGGCTCTCAGCTTGGTCAAACGCTCGTCTCGGGCCGCTTCAGTCGGCCGGTTCTGATCACGAGCTTGACCTCGGCCGCGGTGCTCGCGGGCATCGTGCAGACCCCGGGGCTAAGCCATTTATTCGGTTGTCGTCCGCTCGGCCCCATCGGCTGGGCGACGGCTCTCGGTGCTTCGGGCGCCGCGACCTATGCGGCAAGCCGCTTTCCGTCGTTGGTCAACGAAGTGATGCGCCGCACTAAGCTCGACGCGCCGGTGCTGGACTTGGACCCCGAAGCCCTGCCGGACTGAGTGACCTTGCCGCTCGCGCCCAGATCCGCCGAAAAGACACGCTATTTGCGCGAAAACAAGTCTTCCGGCCGTCGTGAGGGGGCGCTCCTGATCGGGCGCTTGCTGAGCTTTTTTGGCGCGAGGCCGCTGGTGACGGGGCTCTCCGGCAGCGCCTTGCGGGAATCGACGTCGAGCTCGGTTTGCCTGACGGGCGGCGCCGGCGCACTCGACGCGAGCGGAGTCGGCCCGGGCAGCGCCGGAGCAGCGGATGGCAGGGCGCTGGCGGGAGCGCTCACGGGCAGCGCGCCACGCAAGAGGAAGAACACGCCTGCCGCCAGCGCGAGCCCCGCCGCGATGAGGCCGGCCACGATCCGCGAGCGCGTTCGAGACGCATGGTTGGGCAGGCCCGACGCGCCGGCGGGCTCGGTCAGGGCATCAGGGGGCGCGGGGCGGTACTCTTGTTCGCTTTGCAGCCCGAGACCCGAGCGCGACACAATCGCGCTCGTGGTGGTGATGGGCGCCGACTCGGTGGCGCGCACCTGTTCGCTGCGGCGCGCCAACGCTTCGCCGCAGAGGGCGGTCACCCACTCGCCGACCTGGCGAGAAGACACGAGCGCCGTGCTGTGCTCGAGCTCGCGCGCGAACTCACGCGCGGTGGCGAAGCGCTGGCTCGGATCGCGCGCGGTCGCCCGTTCCACCGCGCGGGAGAGCGCCAACGGCACGTCGGCGATTGCGGAAAGCGGCGGGATCTCGAACTCCAGCACCTGGTACATGAGCTGTCCGGAGTTGTCGGCGTCGAACATCTTGCGGCCCGAGATGGCCTCCCAAAGCACGATGCCCGCCGCGAAGATATCGACTCGGCGGTCCAGCGGACGCCCGAGCAATTGCTCCGGAGCCATATAGCCAATTTTTCCCTTGAGCTGACCGGTCTGCGTTTCCTGCAAGCGCCCGGCGGCCTTGGCGATGCCAAAGTCGAGCACGCGCGCGACGCCGTCGACCCCGATCATGATGTTTTGGGGCGACACGTCGCGGTGAACGAGGCGCAGCGGCTCGCCCGATTCGTCGGTGGCTTCGTGCGCCGCGTGCAAGCCGGAAAGCACGTCGCACAGCACGTGGACTGCGATCGCGGGCGAGACTCGCTCCTCCCGCTGGCGCGCTGCACGGAGCAGGGCCGACAGCGCCTCGCCGTGCACGTACTCCATGACCAAGAAGGCTTCGCCGCCTTGGGCGATGACGTCGTAGGTCGCGACCACGTTGGGGTGTTGCACGCGGCCGCTGAGCCTGGCCTCGTCCAAGAACATGGCGACGAAGTCGGGGTTCCGCGCGGCACTTTCGTGCATCTGCTTGATCGCGACGATCTTGGAAAAGCCGACCGGCCCGACCAGCCTGCCGAGATGGACCGTCGCCATTCCGCCTTCCGCGATCTGGTCGAAGAGCGCGTAACGGCCGAGTTGAGTCGACTGCTTAGTTCGGCTCTCGAGCGCCGCGGCCATGGGGTTTGGCACTGTACCATTCGTTGGCGCTAATGGCCTTTTTCACAGGAAATGGCCGTGATACACCTGCGCGGTGCGCCCTGTTTTGCCCGCTCGGCGAGCTGCTACCAGCCAGGCCGGGCGTCTACGATTGCCGTGGAGGAAAATTTTTGCGGGTTTGATCGTATCCGGCGCGCTCGGCCTACCCAGCCGGGCCCATGCCGCGGAGAGCAGCCGCGCGCAGGTCGCGTACGAAGAGGGCGTCGAGCAGTTTCGCGCCGGTAATTTTGCTGCGGCCTGCGATTTCCTGGCGGAGAGCTATCACTTGGAGCCCTTGCCCGGGGTGCTGTTCACGTGGGCGACCTGCGAGCTACGCGCGGATCGCATCGCCAGCGCGGCCGCGCATTACGCCGCCTTTTTGGAGTTCGTTGCCCGTTTGCCGGCCGCTGATCGGCTCGCTCAGGAGGAACGGCGGCGGGTCGCTCAGCGCGAACGTGCCCGCATCTTGCCGGATATTCCGTCTCTGACCATCACCGTGGCGGCCGAAGCGCTTCATACTTCGACCGTGCACCGCGACGGTTTGTTGTTAGCCAGCGAGGCACTGGGCGCAGACGTTGCGGTGGATCCCGGGGAGCATGTGATCGATTTCGATGCGGCAGACGGTTCGCATGCACAGCAGCGCGTGCTGCTCGCCAAGCGCGAGCACAAGACGATCGTCCTCGGGTTTGCGCAGGCACGCGCGGTCGTCCAGCCGGCGCCCACGGCACCGGTCGCGCCGGTCGCGCCAATCGCGGCCCGCCCCGGTCCCGGCGGTTCGCGCCGGTCGCTCTTGCCCTGGGTCTATGTGAGCGCTGGCGTAGGGGCGGCCGGTGTACTGACCGGGTCCATCGCGGGTCTTCTGGCGCTGCGCGACAAGCACGTGGTGGACGACGAGTGCCACGGCGCGGCGTGTAGCGCGCGCGGCAAAGACGCGGCCGACCGCGCCGGGCTCGAAAGCAACTTCAGCACGGTCGGCTTCGCGGCAGGCATTGGCGGTGTGTTGACCTCGGCGATCCTGTACGCAGTCGACAAGAGCCGCCACCGCTCCACCGCCCAGAGCGCGCCGCGCCGTCCCTGGCCGGCGCTCGCCCTGTCACCGACCGCGCTAGGCGTCGGTGGTGAATTTTGACGGGGACTCGCCTGCTGCGCGGAGCCGGTGCGGTGCTGGCTTGGTTGGCGCTGCCCAGCTGCGCGAAAGTGATCGGGTTGAGCGACAACTACTACTTAGCCGCAGGCGGCGCAGAAACCAGCGGGAGTGGCGGCGAGACCTCGAGCGGTGGGGGCACGGTGGGCGGCGCCGGGAGCGCCAGCACGGGCGGCACCGGCGGCACCGCGAACCTTGGAGCAGGCATGGGCGGCACCGGCAACATGGGCGCCGGCCTGGGCTCGGCCGGCTTGGGCGAAGCGGGCGGCGGGGACGGGCCGCTATTCGTGATGCCCGCCGGCAAGCTCGTGTTCGAGCGCTATACGACGTACGCCGCGGGCGACAGCAAGATGTACGTGGTCACGTTTCCCGGTGGCAGCATTGGCCCTGAGCTCGGCGCGACGTACAAGATTTGCTCGCCTTTCAACGGCATTTTCAGTCCAGATGGCCATCAGCTCGTGGTGGGTGCGATGCCGTATGCCAGCCCCTGCCCCGTGCTGGATCGCTCCCGGCTCGAGCTGTACGTGCTCGACCTGGACACGCCCGGAAAGTATCAACGGGTGACGGTCAACGATCAACCGGACGAGGACCCGCAGTACTCGCCGGACGGCACCTTCATCCTGTTCAAGCACAACGGCTATACGCGGCGCTGGGTCGTGAGCGCCAACCCCTTCGACGAGCTGTCGTGCAAAGATCCGAAGGGGTCTTATTGCTTTACGAGCTCGGGCCGGCCGCAATCCAAGCCCGTGGTCACGGATAGCGGCCTCGCGTGTTACGAGGAGTCTTTGAGCCAGGGCGACGCCGGCGGTGACATTTTTTGCTTCAAGCTGGCAGATGGCTTGGCGGGCAAAGATATCTCGGACAACGCCAATCGCGTTCTCGCCGTTGGGCACGACAACATTTATGACTCGCGCCCGGTGATCGCCCCGCCTTGGCTGTACTACACGCGCTGGCGCGTGCCCGCGCCACCGCACGTGAACACCCTCGAGCGCAAGCACCTGAGCAACCTGACGGAGCCCGGCGAGTCCTGCAAATTCTGCCTCGACCCCGGCGTCGGCTACGAGGACGCTTTCGGGCTGGGCGAGGCCAATCTGATCGTCTTCTCATCCAACTCCGGTGGCCTCGGCCACGGCGACTTGTTCATCGGCAATTTCGCCGGATCCGCGAGCGAGTCGCTGAATGACTTCGCGCCCGGCGTGAACACCGCTGCCGACGAGCTGGGGGCCGCCTTTTGGCGTAAAAACTAGCGCTCACGGGCCGGGCTCGCCGTGGCCGAAAGGCGGTTACACAAACTTGGCCCGCTCGCCCGGTTCATGAAAACCAGTGACGCATGAAGCGCGTTGCCTGCCTCCTGCCTCTTGCTCTCCTGACTTCCGCCTGCGGCTTAGTCGCCCCTGCCGGAACAGGGACTCACGTCGCCTCCGCCGAACGCGTGACGGCGACGCCTGCCATCCACCCCGCGGAACCGCCTGCGTTCGACACGCGCAAAGTGGGCGACTTCTCGGTGCACCGCTTCAGCGGAAGCTACCAAAAAGCGCCGCTGACGATGACCGAGGAGGTCGTGGCCAACGAAGATGGCTTGTGGGTCATCGACTACACCCTGGAGGAGAGAGCCGGGACGAGTAAAGTTCGAGTTCGCTTCGATCCGCGCACGGACGCCGTGCTGCGAGCCTCCAAACTCGAAGGGACGAATGAAATCGCGGTCCCGCTCGCGAGCTACGAAAAACTGATCGAGCGCACGAGCTTCGCTGCGGACTCGAACGACGGCGAGGTCGCCTCCAGCCATGGTACCTGCTTGGTCGGTCCGAACGAGCTCGATTGCGAGACCAAGAGCTACAAGGTTTGGGTTGGCGCCCAAGAGGCCACGTTGACCGTGTCCCATGCCGCGAGCTTGCCGGTCGGCGACGTGTCCGGCGACATCACGACGCGCGATGGTTCGCTGATTTATCGCAGCGAGCTGATCGAAACCGGCAATTCACTCGCGCCCAAGCTAGGCGTTGCCAGCCGCTGAGCGAGGGCGTCAAATGCGAGTGAGCCAGCCGGCGCGGGACTCGTCTTTGCCAGTCACTGCGCGCAGGTAGGCGCGTTGAAAAAACGCGCCCAGCGTCTTTTTGCCGGTCTTGAAGACGGTGCCGTCGAGTTCCCGTACAGGCGTCACCTCGGCGGCCGTGCCTGTGAAAAACACCTCGTCCGCGCGCATCAAGTCTTCACGGGTGAAGGCGCGAATGGTGATGGGAACCTGGTGCTCACGCGCGAGATCCAAGATGCAGTCGCGGGTGATGCCCGGCACGATGGACGAAGTCTCGTCGTTCGTGAACAGCATGCCCGCTTTCGCGAAGAACACGTTCTGGCCCGTCGCGCTTGCCACCGTGCCATCTTGGTTCAACAAAATCGCGTCGTCAAAACCGTGATCCAGCGCCTCGTGGGCTGCGAGCACGCTATTGGCGTAGTGGCCACTGGCCTTGGCCATGGTCGGCAGCATGGTGTGGTGGAATTTGCGCCAACTGGAGATCATGATCCGCACGCCGTTGCGGAGCGCGTCTTCGCCTAGGAACGTGCCGAGCTCGCGCACGGCAATGAACGCCCGCACCTGGCATTCCTTCTTCGGCCGAAGATCGATCGGACCTTCGGCGAAATAGGCGAGCGGGCGGAGGTAACCGTTTTGGGTGCCATTGCGGCGCGTGACCTCGATTGCGCCGCGGGTGAGCTCGTCTGCACTGAATGGAACCTTCATGCCGTACAGGCGTGCGGACGATAAAAGGCGTTCGATGTGCTCACGCAAGCGGACGAGCACGGCGCCGCGTTGCGTCGGATACACCCGGATGCCCTCGAAGACGGCGGTGCCATAGTGCAGCGCGTTCGCGTAATAGTGAACGCTGAGCTCGTCGGACTCGCGTATCTCGCCGTCCCACCACAGAAAGCGTGCCAACTTTTGGCCGCGTGGGCGTGAGGAGGTGAGGGAGTCGTCCTCGGGTACGCCGTCGAAGTTCGGCCATTCCAGCGCCATGGCGCATTCGACACAGAGTGCCCCAAGCAGGTCAAGGCGGGCGGCGATCTGCGCTACGTTTTCGAGCCGAGCATGGCCATGTTTTCGCGCCGCACTGCGCACCACGCGGAGCCCAATCTGCTCTCCCGCGCGCTTCGAGCGCGGCGTGAGGCCGGCTTGGGCGTGCTCGATCTCACGCAATCGAACCCCACCCTGACGGATTTGCCATACGCCCACGGCAGCTTGCTCGCGGCGCTGAGCGACCCGCGCTCACTGGTCTATGAGCCTGCCGCGTTCGGGCTGCCGAGCGCGCGCGCGGCCGTCAAGGCGTTGATGAGTGAAGCCGGATGCGACGTGCCGAGCGAAGGGATCGTGCTCACGTCGAGCACGAGTGAAGCCTATGCTTTTCTGTTCAAGCTCTTGTGCGATCCGGGCGACGAAGTCCTGATCCCTCAGCCGAGCTATCCGCTGTTCGAGCACCTGTCCGCCATCGAGAGCGTGTCGGCGGTGCCGTACCAACTCGCCTATGACGGCGCCTGGCATATCGACTTCGACTCTCTGCGGCGCGCGCTCGGCCCGCGCACGCGGGCCATCGTGCTCGTGAGCCCGAATAACCCGACGGGGTCTTTTTTGAAGCAGGACGAGCTAGTTCGGCTTGCAAGCTTTGGCGTGCCGCTGATTTCAGATGAAGTGTTTTCGGGGTTTGCCCTCGCGCCGGACGCGCGACGGGCCGGCTCTGTATTGCAAACGGACGGTGTGCTGGCGTTCGCGCTCGGTGGCTTGTCGAAATTCGCGGCGCTACCGCAGCTCAAGCTGGCCTGGTTGGCGGCGACCGGCCCGCGCGCTCAGCTCACGGACGCACTAGCTCGGCTGGAGCTGGTGGCGGACACGTTCTTATCGCCCAACACGCCGGTCCAGTGGGCGCTGCCGGCGATCTTGGCCACGCGCGCGCCCGTCACCGCGGCGTTGAACGCTCGCATTCGTCGAAACTTTGCCGCCCTGCGCGAAGCCTTCCGCGATTCCGCTGCCCATCCGCTCTTTCTGGAGGGCGGTTGGTACGCGACGCTGCGTCTACCGGCGCTGTACGAGGACGGTGCGTGGGCGCTGACTTTGCTCGAGCAAGACGGCGTCTTAACGCAACCCGGCTTCTTTTACGACTTTTTAGAGGGCTCGCAGCTGGTGCTGAGCTTGATCACCGACGAGCCGACGTTCGCGCTCGGCATCGGATTGATTGCCGAGCGCGTCGAAATTTTAGCGCGCTGAGCTCGAGCGCCGTCGACCGAGCGCAAGCGAAGCGAGCGCGAACGCCGCAAGCGCGGCCCCGGCGCCGCTGCTTTGGTTCGTATCGGCCAACCGACAACCGCAGCCCCCCGGCTTGTCCTTGATCGTACCCGGCTCTTCATTCGACCTTTCTTCGGGACCGGTCGCCGCGGCGTCGGCAGCGGGAGCCGCGCTCTCCTTGTCGTGCTGATCGGCGCTGGTCTTTTCGTCTTCCGCGGACGGCTTATCGCCGGCATCCGCTTTGGGCGTATCGACCTTCTTTTTCTTCTCGCCGCCGCTGAAGACCATCGCACGGCGATCGATGACTTCGTTCTCGCCGTCGAAAATCAACGTGGTTGGGCTGCCTACGGCTTGATCGTTGCGCGCGTCGTGAATGGTCACCTTGTATTCGCCGGCCTCGTAACCGTGGGCGCGCGTCAACTTGAAAGTGAAGCGCGTGCGCGATTCGATCTTGCCGCTGCCCGAGTCCAAGAAACCGACGTCCACGCTTTCGATCAGCGCCTGACGGTTGTCGAGCGGCACCTTGTGTTCGACGAGCTTGTCGCCGTCCACCATGTCGCGCTCGTAGTAGACTTCGGGTTGGAACTCGAACTTCATCGGCACGTGCGGCACGTCGGGCGCGCGCGGCAAGTAGATGGCGACCTCGAGCCGCCAGGCCTTGTCATCGCGTTCTTTGAAGGTCTTGCCTTTCCAGTCCACGCGGCCCGCCGCGCCAGCGCTGCCGCTGACGGCGAGGCCCGTCGAGACCAGCGCGATGAAGAACGACCAGCGAACAAATAGGGGTGTGCGAATCGACAACGGCGTTACCTCCACTCGGACGGCACGCTAACATTCGGCGCGCGCCAGCGAGCGGCGTTTCGAGCGCTGGGGTTCGTCACTGGGCCGCGGTGGCGCTGGAATTGTGTCGTGCGGCTCGAAGCTACCGCGGGCGCAATCGCGGGCGCTGCGCTGGCCGCGTCGATCCTGGGCGCGCCCGTCAACTGGCGCGCTCAGGGAAAGCGCGTATCCTGCGTCAAACGATGATCCGGCGAAGTGCCTGCCTGCTGCTCGGCGCGATCGCATTCTCAGGCTGCGGCGGTCGCACCGATTCGATATACTCCCAGGGCGGCCCCAGCGCGCCAGGTAGCGGCGGTAACGGTGCCGGCGGCACGACCAGCGGGCCTGCCGGCGGCGCTCAGGGTAACGCGGGCGCTGGGGCGACGGCTGGGGATCGCGCCACCGCAGGCGCGCCGGCAGATGGCGGGACTACCGGCTCGGGTGGTGCACCCGGGGTCAGCGGCGCGCCGGAAAGTGGCGGCGCTCCGGGCTTAGCCGGAGCACCAAGCATCGGCGGCTCGCCCGGCGGCGGCTCGCCCGGCTCGCCCGGCGGCGGCGCGCCGAACGTCGCGGGCGCTGCCTCCGTCGGCATGGGAGGTGCCGGCGGCATTGTCGATGCCTGCGTGTCCAACGCGACGAACTCTTGTGACAAGTGCCTGTGCAGCGCCTGCTCGTCGCAGGTCGTGAGCTGCTTCTCGACCGTCGGTTGCACGCTGATTTTTGCGTGTGTCCAGAAGACCGGCTGCCAAGGTCTGGGCTGCTACACGAATGCTACCTGTCGCTCCGTCATCGATCAGTACGGTGGCCCGACGGGGAGCGCGCTGAACAGCGTCTTCTCACTCGTGACGTGTTCGCTCGGCTCGCAAAAGAAATGCGCTTGTAATTGAGCCGTCCACTGCTCAGTGCGTGACGGCCGGGCGCGGCTCCGAGAGCGCCACGATGACCGGCCAAGCGAGCGTGTCACGCGACCAGAGCTCGCTGCCCACAGGGCGCGAGTCTACGCGCAGCTGGTAGTTGCCTTCGATGGGTGGAACGGGCATGCCCATGGTGCGTGTGCGATAGCGGAGCGTGGATGATTTGTGCTGATAAGGGTCGGTCAGCGCTTCTAGCCCCGTGCTGGCGACGAGCGCGAAGCGTAACTCCAAGCGCTGGTTCAACTCGCCCGGATCGAGCTGAAAATATGCGTGGATCTCCATCGGCAAGAGCGCGCCGGGCGGCGGCTCTACGCCGCGCGGCAAGTTGATTTGCTCGACGACGTTGAACAGAGAAACGTTGTTGGACTGCTGATCGACGCTGGAGGAGCTGGCCAGAGTCAGCAAATAGCAACGCGGCATGGCTCCGCCCTTTAGCATGCTCTCACGGAAAGATCTCGCCGCTGGCGCAGCGAATGACCGCGTAGCTTCCAAGCAGGTACGTGAGCACGCCCAGAGCCACGAGGCCGCGAGCGACGCCCGGCTCCGCCGCGCTGAACGCGGCGCGAGCCGAGCGAGTTGCGTAATACGACGCGGCGCCGACGGCGCACAGATAGGCAATCGCATGCAGCGGCAACCCGTGGCTGGTGCTCGACAAGAGCAGGATCAATTCCGGGCGCACGTCAGTCTCGGCGAGGGATCCGTTGACCATTGGCCAGGCCGTCTCCGCGACGTGTACCAGCGTGAAGGGCACTAAAATAAGCAGCGCAAGTTGCTCGGCAACGGCGAGCGCCCGCGCGCTCCCGGCCGGCACCGGGGCTCGACGGGCGTCAGGTGCTAAGCGTCCTAGCTCGTGGAGCGCGAGCACTCCGAACGGCAGACCAACCGCCGCCAGCACCAGCAGTATGAACCACGGCTCGAGCTCGAAGCCGAGCGAAGGACGCGCGGCGTCGTCCGGCGCGCGTAGCGCCTGGCAGCTCGAGTGCCAAAGCACGAATACGGCGAATGCAGGCCGGGCAAAGCTTCGCGTGCGGGCACGCCAACCGCGGAACGCAGAGCCTTCGGAGCTTGACTGGCGCTCCGAGCGCGCATCACCCTCTAGCGGCACGGTCTCAGCATATGTCAATCGCGCCGAAGAACCGCCGACATTCGACGCGCGTACTCGTCGCGCTCTTGACGCTCCCGTGCGCGCTCGCCTGCGGTCGGGCGCGCGGCAGCGTGGGTCGGCCCGAAGCCACGCTGTCCGCGAGCGTAGATGAGCAAGCTCGGTTTCGAGCGCTCCGTGCGGCGTGGTTCTCCGCCGACAGCCAGGGGCGGCTTGCGCTCGAGCCGGAGCTCCGCGCGTTGCTCGCGCGCTTTCCTCGATCCGAGCCGAGTGACATGGTGCGCGTCCTACTCGCTTTCGATTGTGTGAGCCGCGCCTCGTTATTGGATGCGCGCGCACTGCTTGCCGCCGTCGTGGAGGAGGCAGGGGCTGTCCACGACTTTGCGCAGGTCGCCGAAGCCTACGGCTTGCTCCGTGAAAACAACCCGAACGCCGCCTGGGGCCTGCTCGAACCGCTGGCGGGCAAGATCGTCGATCCCGATGAACGCCTCGTATTCAGCGAGCTGCGTCTGCGCGCCGCGGCCGGGGCTCGCCGCTATGCGCGCGCGTTAGAGGCCGCCGAAGAGCTCTTGGCCGAAGCTCCGTCCGACATGCAAAGCTCGCTCCAGGCCCGGGTGCGCGAGCTCTTCGCGTACGCGCCAAAAGCCGAGTTGACTCAAAGCCTCGCGAGCTTCGAGCTCGCCCCGCCCGACGAGAGTGCCCTCTCACGAGCGCGCGAATGGCTGCGGAAGATGCTGCGCGAACAGCTCGTGACGGTCGCGTTACGCGAGAAAGACGCCGATCTCGCCCGGCGCCTGCTCGACTCCGCGCCCGCCGCGTTGCGCTCCGGTGTCAGCGGCTCGAGGTTGGTCGAGATCGCTGGCGGCGGGCTGAGCGTGCCGCTGATCTTGGGCCGTTCGATCGGCGTCGCCTTCGCGCTGGGCAGCTCAAACGATCGCCGCCGATCGGCGAGCCTGGCCGCGGGTCTCGCCGACGGGCTCGGTTTGCCGGAGTCTGCAAGACAATCGGGCGGGGTCCGGCTGGTTGCGCGTGACGACGCCGGTTCGAACGCACACACCGCCGAGGCGCTTCGAGAGCTCGCCGCCGACGGCGTGTTATTGCTGGTGGCCGGCGTCAATGAGGAGTCCGCGGAGGCCGCCGCCCACTTCGCCGACGAGCACGAGATCGCCGTGCTCCTGATGCACGCGCCGAGCTCGAATCTAAGCCAATTTCGCCACGCCTTCGTGCTCGGGGAGGGCGCGGAGCGCGAGCAAGCGGCGATGGATGCCGAGCTGTCGCGTCGTCATTTGGTGCGCGTGGCGCGCCTTGGCGGTGGCGGTGAGGACTGCGACGCCGCGCTGCTCAGCGCTAGTGGGCCGCGCTTCGCGGTCGAAGACTGGCGCCGCGCGCGCGTCATGGCCGTCCTCGTGCTCGGCTCGGCCGCGTGCGCGAGCGACGTGGCGCGAGATCTGCGCGGAGCCGCGTTTGCGCCCTGGCTGGCGCTTGGTTTGGAGGCAAGCGAATACGACACTGCCCTCGACGCCCCGCGCGCTCGCTTCGCGCTCGGCGCGGGCAGCTTCCCGGGCGTCGCCCGCAGCGCTCGAGGCGCCGACCCAGCCTCACCGGCGGTCGACTGGTACGAAGCGTTGGGCCATGACGCCGCGTTGCTCGCGGTACGCGCCCTCACGGGCTTCCCCGACGCCAGGGTGGACGACGGGCGCGCGGTCCACGAGCTGCACGGCCGTGCCGAGCGCGCCCTGGCAACTGCCGAGGCCGCGCTGTGGACGAGCGACTCGCGCCGATTTTCCGAAAATCACCGAATGAGCCGTACGTTGACCATTCTTTCTCCGAGCTCGGCGTCGCGCTAGAGAAGCGCGGTGGACCCCTCGGAATTGATCTTCGGCCTCCCGACTCGCCGGGCGACGCAGCGGCTCGCGCAGCAGCTGGCGCCGTTGCTGCAAGCCAGCGACCTCCTGATCTTGAGCGGGCCGCTCGGCTCCGGAAAGACGTTCTTTGCGCGCGCGTTGTGCCGCGCGCTCGGTCTACCGCCGTCGGAGCGTGTTCCTAGCCCCACGTTTACGCTCGTCCACGAGCACGAGACCGCCCCCCCGCTCTCCCATGCCGATCTGTACCGTTTGTCGGGCGCAGCGCAGGTCCAGCAGCTCGGCCTCGACGCACAACGGGACGACGGCCGCATCCTACTCGTGGAGTGGGGCGAGCCGTATCGAGATTTGCTGGGCGGGGACGCGCTCGTGCTAACGCTCTCGCTCGATCCTCGAAAGATGGTCGTTTCGGCCACCGGCCGTCGTTCGGCCGCCATCGTCGGTGGGCTCGGTGCTAAGACTTGAGCGTGGCCGACGCTGAATCTTCCGAACTCGCGACGCGTAGCCCATGGGCTACGCTGACGGACCCCTTCATGTCGGTGTTCGAGATGGTGGGCTCGGTACTCGCGCTCACCGGTCAAACCCTGACCTGGCTGATTCGCCCACCGTACCGCTTCGGCCAGCTCCTGGAGGCCATGGAGTTCATCGGAGTGGAGTCGGTCTTCATCGTCGCGCTGACCGGCATTTTCAGCGGCATGGTGCTCGCTTTGCAGACCACGCATAGCCTGCGAGAATTCGGCGCGGAGGGTGTGGTCGGTCTGGTCGTGGCCAAGTCATTGACGGAGGAGATTGCGCCGGTGTTCTCGGCGCTGATGGTCGCCGCGCGCGCCGGGAGCGCCATGGCGGCGGAGCTCGGCAACATGCGCGTCACCGAGCAGATCGACGCGTTGGTTACGATGGCCGTGAGCCCCGTCCAATACTTGCTCTCGCCGCGGCTACTCGCCGCGGTTTTGATGATGCCCCTCTTGTGCATCCTCTATACCTGCGTCGGCATGGGCGGCGCGTGGCTGGTCTCCGTGCAGTGGCTGGGCGTCGACCCCGGAACCTTCGTGTCCAATATCGAGAAGCACCTGCTGCCGAGTGACTTCTACATGGGGTTGATCAAGGCTGCTGTGTTTGGCTTTTTGATTTCCGCCATCTCGTGCACGCGCGGCTATTATGCTTCCGGCGGCGCGCGGGGCGTCGCCGGTGGTGCGCTGTGTGGAGACCTTGTCACCG
>CAXSGJ010000008.1:55224-62190 GCA_964236865.1 uncultured Polyangiaceae bacterium | reverse complement strand
TCGCGAACTACGTGCTCACCACGCTGCTCTTGGGTAACCCGGCCGGTTGACGCTAATGCGCGTGCGCGCCGGGCGAATCGTTGGACGCGGAGGCGACCTCACGGGTCACGATGCCCGGCATCTGGGCCAGTGAGTGGGCGACCTCCTCCGGCGTCTGCAGGTCCTTCTTGGACGGCTTTTTTGCGGCGTGGCCTTCGCCGCCGCTGTCATTCACCGCCGACATGAACGCTTCCATCCGCTCCGCTTCACAGTTGCCGTTGACGTCCACGATGATGAGCTTGCCCGGCCCCTGACCTAGGTCGTCACGAAAATCGAACACGGCGCCGACCACGGTCAGTGAGCCGTTCTGCACGCGCTTGCCGTAACGCTTGAGCGCGCTCGTTACTTGGTTGTGCACGTTGGCGACGACGCCCTCTGCCCAAGCTTGGTTCTCGTTCTTGCCGTGCGTCGAGCGCGGGATCTGCAACGTCTTGAGCTGCGCTTGCAGCGGCTTACTGAGCTTAGATGTATCTCCTGAGGCGGCCTTCACCGCCTCGCAGCCCGTGTGACCGATGATCAAGAGCAACGGCGTGTTGAGGTGCTCGACGCCGTACTCGATCGAACCCTCGTTGCCGGCCAATTGGTTGCCGAAATTTCGAACGGTGTAGTCGTCGTTCTCGCTGGTTTCGTCCCAGCCTTGCGGCTGCACCCGCGAATCCGAGCACGTGACCACGGTGGCGCGAGGCAGCTCGGCGTCGGCGAAGGCCGAAAAGAACTTCGGCCCGTGCTCCATGTACGCCTTGTTGTCCTCGAAGGCCTCCTTCAAGAAGGCGCGCGTGAGCGCTAGGGGCTCCGCTTTCGAGCTCTCCCACGCAAAGGGTACGGTGTACTTTTGCGGTGCCTCGTCCGACTTGGCCTCGTCCGACTTGGCCTCGTCGCTGGCTTTGTCGGCGTGACTGCTCTTGCCCTCCTTGGACTTGTGCGGGCGCGCGGCGGTTTCGGGCGCCACCGTCGCTGCCGGCTGGCTGCAAGCGGTGGCGGCCAACATCAAAACCGAGCAGAGCGTCAGGAGGCGTCGCGGTCCCATGCCGAGACAGAACGGACGTTTGGTGCGGGACTTGAGCCGCGGGGCCGAGACTCGGTGAAACACCACGGATTAAACGAGTTTGCCCAATGTGCGGCCGCCCTTCCCACCCCGCTCCCGCGTTGCAGACACCCGGCGTACCGACCTGTGGGCGCGGAGAATCCTCCTGGAACCGCGAGCGCTTGCACTAGAGTGCGCGGCCACGTGTTCGGCGGCCCCAAATCAGAGCTCGACTCGGCGACGCTTTCCGTGTCGCCGGCGGCCGCCGACCGCTTAGCGCGGCTCAGGCGATGGGCGCAGCAGCGGCGCGTATTCGGGTCGCTCTTACTTTTAATACCGTCAGCCACCGTGCTCGGCACGGACTTCGCGCGGCGCAGCGGGCGCCTTGCGAGCTTGGACGGCTGGCATCGAGCGCTCTATTGCGCTTCGCTGACCGAGAGCGTCCTCGTATGGGGAGTACTTCTTCACGCGGCGTCGCGTCGGCGTGGAGCGCTTCGCTGGTTGGCCGCGGCGCTCTTCATGATCGCGTTCACGTTCACGTTCGGGGGGCAGAGCTATTTTTACAGTCAATACAACGCGTACTTGAATCTCGACGTGTCGCTGTTTGCGACGAACTTCAAAGACAGCATCATCAATCAGCTCGAAGCCGACGGCGGCAATTACCTGCGGGCGACGTTGCCGCCCGCGTGCGCCGCCCTCGGCTTGGTCTGGGCTGGCAGACGTTGGCTGCGGCCGCCTCGCTCCCGCGCGCGGCTCAGCGGTTACGCGGCGCCAGTGCTGCTCTTCGCGAGCTTCTTTTTGCCGGCGCAGCACCGGCATTTGCAGGCGGCTCCCCCGGACGTGCTGTACTTGAACGCGGTCGGCGGACTGCTCGCGACTCGCTGGGGACTCACCGAACAATCGAATCAAATGCGCCCGCGAGCGCGCGAGGCGATGCCGGTCCCGGCGCTGACTCCGCGAGCAACACCTAAGCGCAACATACTGTTCGTCATTTTGGAGAGCGTGCGCGCGGACGCCACCTGCATCGCGTACGAGCCAAACTGCCGGCGCACGGAGGCGACCAATCGGCTCTTTCCGCATCGCATTCCGTTGCCGCAAATGCGCTCGATGGACTCGACGACGGCGGTCTCATTGGCCGTGCTCTGGTCCGGCCTCGGCCCAACCGAGTCGCGCGACAACTTGCATACTTGGCCGCTGATCTTCGACTACGCACGCGCCGCCGGCTTCGACACCGCGTTTTGGACCAGCCAAAACATGCTCTTCGGCAACTCTAGGCTGTGGGTCAAGAACCTGGGCGTGACCAAGTTCGTCAGCGCCACGGACCTGGATCCGACCTCGGACCTGGACATGGGCGCGCCGGAAGGCCTGCTCGCCGACCGCGTCGACCGTGAGCTCGGCGCACTGCACGAACCGTTCTTGGCCGTCGTGCAGCTGTCCAACGTTCACTATCCGTATTACGTCGACCCCGCCGAGCCTCAGCCGTTTCAGCCGGCGACGACGAGCAAGGCGCTCGAGGACAACCCCTACTTCAAGAACTACTATCAAAACGCGGTCTATCAGCAGGACTTGCATTTAGCCAAGATGCTCGCTTACCTCCGCTCCACCGAAGCGGGCAAGCGCACGGTCATCGTGTACACGAGCGACCACGCGGAGGCATTTCGCGAGCACGGCCAAATGGGGCACACCTTCAGTGTCTTCGACGAAGAAATTCACGTGCCGGCATGGATCGACGCGCCTCCAGGCACGCTGAGCGAAAATGAGCTCGCGGCGCTCACCAGCAAGCAATCTCAATATCTGTATCACGTCGATCTGGCGCCCACGATTTTGGACCTGATGGGCATTGGTGGCGATCCCCGCATCGCCGCGTTTGCGTCGCACATGCTCGGTCACAGCTTGCTCAGACCGGCCGTGAGCGATCAGCCGCTGCTGCTGACCAACTGCGCCGGGGTGTGGAGCTGCGCGTTCGAAAACTGGGGCATCATGCAGCGCAACATGAAGGTCGAATCGCGAGCCTGGGACTTGGGCTGGAAATGTCACGACGTCGCTCGAGACCCGCTGGAAACCAGGAATCTGCCGCTCAGCGCGTGTGGCGAGCTGGCGATGCTCGCCGAACGCGCTTACGGGCGCCTGCCCGGCCAGGGCATCCCCAAGAAGTGAGCCGCGCAAGCCGCCAGGTCGCCCGGTCAGCTGAGCGCCAGCATGCGGTCGATGGGGACCTGCGCGCGTGCGCGCAGGTTCTCGGCCATTTCCAGCCGCGGCTCCAAGTCGCGTAGCGCCAAGTACACTTTTTCGGGCGTGTTTAGGCGCATGAACGGGCACTCATTACAGGCGCAGTTGGCGAGCGGCGGCGCTGGAATGAGTAGCTTGCCCGGCGCGCGTTTTTGCATTTGATGCAAAATGCCGGACTCGGTGACGACGATGAACTCGCGCCCATTGTCATTTTCGACGAAGCGCAGGAGCGCGGCCGTGGAACCGATGAAGTCCGCGCGGTCGAGCAACGGCTCTTCACATTCCGGATGGGCGATGACCTTGGCCGTCGGGTGTGCCAGGCGAATGTCTTCCAACTTCCGCAAACTGAACGTCTCGTGGACGATGCAGCTGCCCTGCCAGAGGACGAGCTCACGACCGGTCTGCTTCATGACCCAGCGCCCGAGGTTCTTATCCGGCGCGAACAAGATCTTCTGGTCCCGCGGGATCGAGTTGACGATTTTGACCGCGTTGCTCGACGTGACGATGTAGTCGCTCTCGGCCTTCACGGCCGCGGAGCAATTGATGTAGCTGACGACCACCGCGCCCGGGTGGCGTGCCTTCCAAGCCCTGAAGCGATCGACGGGGCAGCCGTCGGCTAGCGAGCAGCCGGCCTTCATGTCGGGTACGAGCACGATGCGCTGCGGGTTCAGGATTTTCGCCGTCTCCGCCATGAAGTGTACGCCGGCGAACAGGATGACGTCCGCCGTGGTCTTCTGCGCGGCTTGGGCCAACTGCAACGAGTCGCCGATCACGTCCGCCAGATCCTGGATTTCGCTATCTTGGTAATAGTGAGCCAAGATCACAGCGTTCCGCGCGCGTTTTAGGCTCCGGATTTCGGCGTCCAAATCGAGCGTGGATAGATCCGTGGTGAGGGTGGTGGCGGGGGAGCCCATGGTCACCTCTTCGTATAAGACTCAACTGCTGGGGGCGCCACCCGCCGCCGGCGGCGCCTTCAGCTGTCGGGGCGCCACCCGCCGCGGGTTAGCACCCGGCCGGCTTCACGGCAGCGATGTTTCGTCGACCTTTGGGACCGCTTGGGCAAAGCGCTCCGCAAAGGCCTCGGCCGAGCTCGCGCGCGACAGGTCGAGTTCGAAGTCCGGCACCGCGCGAGGTTCGAGCTTCGACAAAAGCTCGGCCGCCTCCCGCTTGGCAAGGCCGACCTCCGCCAGCGTGGCACCATCCAGACTGACGCCATCGCGCGCGCGTAAGGACGCGTCGCCGACGTCGATCAGGCGCCGGAGCGCGTCGAGCTCCATCCGGCTCAGGCGGTCGCCGCACACGTCGTAATCGATCCATGCCTCGTAGCTGAGCGGCGCGACGCGCTTCAGCATGCCGGCCATCACTCGGCCGTACTCCTGAATCTCCCATTGCGCGTGCGGGTCCACCCGCAATTTGAGGAAGTGGAGCAGATTGTGCAGATCTATCTTCCAGTACCATTGGGTATATGTGGAAAGTGGGAGATCGATGCGAGCGAGCTCTCGGGCCATGTCCTCGAGCGTCATCCACTCGTAGGCGGCTCGGCTTTTCTGCCGGATCTCCGTCCAGCGCTCGACCGCTTCTGCGTACTTTTCGTGCGCCACCGCGGTCCCGCTGCGGCCTTGGTTGTTCTGTTTGCTCTGGGTCTGGAGCTGATCCTCGGCTGGGGTGTAGAACAGCATCGGCATCAGCGAGTAGCGCCCGCTGTATTCGTTCACGTTGGCCGCGCGATGCCGGATCCATTGCCGCGCGATGAACATGGGCATCGAACAGTGAAACTTCAGTTCGATCATCTCGCTCGGCGTGGTGTGCATGTGCCGGCGCAAATACCGGATTAAGCCGCGAGTTTGACTGGTCTGACGGGTGCCGTAGCCGTAGCTGACGCGCGCCGCGCGCTCGATCGATTCGTCCGTACCCATGTAGTCCACGAGCGATACGAAACCGTGGTCCAGAACCGGAAAGTAGAGGCCGAGGATCTCTTCCGCCGAGGGCGTAGTGGGGCGCCGCGTGTCACTCATTTGGGCTTATGACTACGCGGGCGCTCGCCAAGGCGCTACGCTAAAACACATGCACGTACCGGCGCGCTATTTCTGGCTAATAGCCGGCGCCGCGCAGATTTTTTCGTGCGCTCCGCGCGCCGCGGCGCCCACCACTCCCGCCGTGAAGCCGCCGCTCGCGTTCGCTGCGCGCGTGCGGGGTCGCTCCGTCGACGAGCCGAACCCGCGCTTGTTCCCGCCGCTCGACGGTGCCGCTACGCTCTCCGTCGGCGAAGACCGTGACGGCAGTGAGCGGCTGATCGCCTACGGGCTACGCGTGTTGTCGCGCCCGAACGGGGCGATGGAGCAAGCGCAGGAATATTTGCCAGCGGCACGCGGCGCGCAGGCCCTCGAGTTACCGAACCGTTTAGGCGGGGGGTTTCTTTTCTTCGTGTTGTCGTCCAACGCAACGCTGTTCTTTCGTGCCGCGACCTTCACCGGTCGGCTGACGCCCTTCGCACGCATCGACTTCGAAGCCGAGCAAGTGGTGGCCGGGTTCGATCGCTTGTACGTCCTGTCGCGCCACCCCGAGCGCTTGATTGCGCTCGACGCCGAGCGCGGCACGGGGCTCGGGCTCGGCAGCCTGCCTGCATCCCCCACATACCTAAAAATGGCCTTCGCCGACGCCTGGTTCGGCGCGGTGCAGGTGCCGTTGCGCGGCACGCTGGTCACCTTCGACGCCGGCGGCGCCTGGCGCCCGCTCGCCGGCGCCATCAGCAACATCGCGGTCCAAGACGGCGATATCAGCCTGTCTGGGCCGGAAGGCCCTCAAAGCCTGGCTGCGGATGGCAGCGTCACGCGTCGCGATCAGCCCGCCGGCTCAGCCGCGACGCGCGAGAACGATGTCGCTCAGGCGCTTCGCGCCGCGGTGCGGGCGAACGGGCCAATGCTGACCCAGCCCCGGCTTTCGGGGCAACCGGCGCTGAAGCTTGCCGTGTTGCGGGGCTTCCGCGACGCAGATGGGTCGCTCGTCGTCGCCAGTGCCGGTAGGCTATTGCGCGTGCGCGCAGACGACGGCGCCCTCCTGCAGACCGCCGACCAGGCCTACGCAGGTGCCGGGGACTGCAACGCCTTGGCCTACGGCCGCGGCTTCGGTTTTGCGTGCAGCGATGAAGCTGGTGGGCAGACGGTCCTCTATAGCTTCGTGCCTCCGTTTCGCTTGCGGCGCACGCGCGCGTTTGCAGGCCCGCGCTACGTGTCAGCGAGCGGCAATGGCGCGCTCGTCGTTCGCGGCAGCTGCGGGGCGACGGGGCCGAGTGACGGCGGTGCCTACTGCATCGCCGACCCCGACGGCGCCTTTCGCGAGATCCGCGTACGCGGCGACTTGGGCGTGGAACGCGTCGTGGCGTTGGCGGACGGGCGGGTCGCGGTGATCGTCCCGCCGCGGCTCGGTGCTCAAGGATTTTTGTCCTTGATCGACCGCTCGGGTAGGGAACAGCGCCGCCCGCTGAAATATCCGAAACAGACGGTGGCCGCCGGACTGCTCGAGAAAGGACTCTGGCTGGACGGCATCGTCGAACGTCCGAGCGGCGGGCTCGCCGGCTGGGTCGTTGGTTCGGAGCCCTTCGCGGGGCTGCGCGTTGCCCTGGACGGCACCGTAGCCGTCGGCGCGCCGGAGAACAGCATCGACCGAGCGCTGCT
>CAXSGJ010000008.1:10151-55214 GCA_964236865.1 uncultured Polyangiaceae bacterium | reverse complement strand
GTAGGCCGAACGGGCCGCGCCATCGAGAGCACGGATGGCGGGTTCGAATGGAGCAACGTGGACCTGCCGATGGAATTCGACGCGGGCCGCGAGCTGCGCGATGACGCGCGTTGGCAAGGTTGTAGTGAGGTGGGCTGCGCTTTCGCCGGGTTCGTGCGTGTGGGCTGGAAAAATGGCAGCGCCGCGCGCTTGAACGTTGCCGCGCTACCCGGCTTCACGCCGATTCCCCAGGCGGGGGGGGGCCGCTGGCTACTCCACTGCGAGGCCACGGGGGAGGTGAGCGAGCCCGCGCTACCGGTCAGCCCTCGCGCACGCACGGCTGATAAAGCGGACGACAACGCGACCGCCCCCTGGTCGGCGTTCTTCGAAGCTCCTGCTCCGACGCTCCTGGCGCGAGAAGTCGGCTTCGATGCTCCGGGCAGCGATTCGGAATCTGCCGCCGTGCACGCGTATGCTTGGGGAGAACGCGGCGCAGATTGGGGCCGTGTCGGCCATACGCAGTTGCGCGCGTTCGATCGCTTCGACGTCGGGCACGCCGCGTTCCAGAGTGCCGTCACACGCAGTCAATGGCCCGACGCGACCACTGCGGCGGAAGCCATGGGGCTCGGTGGCAGCGGAACCCCGACCTCGTGGCGCGCGGTGATGGAGACCGGTCAGCGTGCCGCTGCGGTGGTCACGAGCGCGCGTGGTCTCTTGGATCTGCTCTTGTTCGAGGAGGGGAAAGCGGTGACTCGCCTACCGAACGCGGCCCGGCTGGGGTTCGGCATGCTGAACGGCGTGGCCAAACTCAGCGATGCTTGGTACGCGGGCGCCTTCGACGACAATCGCGCGTTCACCTTGTCCCGCATACTGGGTAGTCGCGTCGACCGTCTGGCGACGTACCCGGATATCTCTCGCGATCAAGGCGCCGTCGTTTTGGTTCGTAGCGTGGATGGCGATGCGCTGGCTATTTGGGTGATTGCGCGCGGTTGGTACCTCTATCCAATCGATCCCCAATCATACGCAGCAGCCGCTCCCTTCTATCGCAGCCCGGCCGATTTGGCCGAGGTGCCTTCGCCTTGTCTAGGCGATGAGCAAGGTTTTTTGCTGAGCGGCGCGCCGACTCTGGAGCCCAGCCTGCGTTTTTCGAAGCCATTTGAAGAGGTGAGCGCGCGCCGTGTGGAAGCCCAGTTTATCTGGTCCGCGCAAGGACTGTGTACCCGTGCTTTGGCGGCCGACACGGACAGCTCGATTAAGCGAAGCGCCGCGCTGTCCTCGCCTCTAGCGGCCGCGAACGCGACCCGGCTCACCATCCCGCTAACGCTTGCCGAGCGTCGGCCACTCGGTCGACGCTTTGGCTATTCTTGCGCTCGTCCCTGACGGTTGGCGTCGGCGACGCCGTGCTCTGCGATGTCTCGTGCAGTTGCTTCGCGGGTCTCAGCAGGGGACGCGGATGCCACCGCGCTTTCAGATCTGAAAGGGTCCGCCGGAGCACTCGCCGCGATAACTATGCATGCCGAAAAACGGCGGCGTTGGTTTACGTTTTCAGCCTCCGATCGTTTGCGCATGCCGGGTCTCGCTGCTAATCATGAGTCGTCCGCGCAGAGCGAGGCTGTCCCCCCCCCGGCCCCTTTGCGCGGACACTATTTTACGCGCCTGCCGCGGGCTGGCGGCGGCCGTTCAACGCTTGTCTAGCTTCGCGGCCATCGCCTCGCCTAGTTCGGTTGCCCGCTTCGTCGCGGCCTCGACCGCGTCCATCAACGTACGGCGCAAGCCGCCGGTCTCGAGCGCGTGCACACCGGCGATGGTCGTCCCTCCGGGGCTCGTCACCATGTCCTTGAGCCTTGCCGGGTGCTCGCCGGTCTCGAGCAACAACTTGGCGGAGCCGTACACCGTCTGCGCGGCCAACAAGAGCGCGGTTTCTCGGTTCAGTCCCACTTTCACGCCGCCGTCAGCCAGCGCTTCGATGATCAACATGACGTAGGCGGGACCGCTGCCGGAAAGCCCAGTCACGGCGTCGATCGAAGACTCGTCCAGCACGATCGTACGGCCGATGGCATCGAACAGGGCCTTGGTGAATTCCACGTCCGCGGGTGTCGCGTGCGTGCCGGGCGCCACGCCCGTCGCTCCGGCAAGGGCCATGGCCGCCGTGTTCGGCATCGCGCGGAGTACGCGAGCGCCCGCGGGCAGGCGCGCTTCGATGGCTCGGATCGGCACGCCCGCGGCCACGGAGATGACGAGCGTGCCCAGATTGAAGCCCACCGCGACTTGCTCGAGGACGCGGTCGATCACTTGCGGCTTCACGGCGAGTAGCACCACGTTGGCCCAGGCCAGAAGCTCGCCGTTGTCGGTCGTGGTCTTGATGCCGTAGGTTCGTTCGAGCTCCGCTAAGTGCTCGGCGCGCACGTCGCTGCCGCGGATTTGATCCGCGGTGAGGGTCTCGGACGACAACAGGCCACGGACCAGAGCAGAAGCCATGTTCCCCGCGCCCAGCATGCCAATTTTACGATCCTGCATCGGAGCCCTCAGGCTACTACGCGCCAACGCCGAGGGCGGCCAGGGCGCGCTTCAGCTCCGCGGCATTCCGGCAGGCGACGACCCCTTCGGGCAACCTGCGGTCGTCGGTGGGCGAAAACCAGACGGCGCGCGCGCCCGCGTCGCGCGCGCCAATCACGTCGGCTTCCCACGCGTCCCCCACGTGAATGAGGTCAGAAATTGCGACCCCGAGCTCGCGCGCTGCATGCTCGAAGATGCGCCGGTCCGGCTTGTCGATACCGAGCCGACCGGAGTCGACGACCACGCGAAAGAGTGCCGCTTGGCCGAGCTCTGCCACGAGCTCGGCCAGGCGACCTTCGGAGTTAGAGATGATCCCGACAGGGACACCCTGTGCCCCGAGCTCGGACACCAGCTCGAACATGCCGGAGATGGGCTGCCGCCACAGATTACGCTCAGGCTGAGCGGCCCAGAGCGCGCGTGCGAGCTGTTCGGCATGAGCTGCGCTCGCTTCGCCATCGCGGGGACGCGCGCCCCCGCCGCGCAAAATTTCGAGCATCATCGCCTGCCAGGCGCGTGCGTGGCCGAGCGACTTGGCCGCGCCGTACGCGTTCCATGCCCCCACGGTTGCCGCCCGCGCCGAGGTGGGATCGAGCTCGGCTCCTAGCTCGTGCGCGCGGCGCGCTAGAAACTCGTGATCGAGCTCGGCCAATGTTTGCCCGAAGTCGAAGCTGACGGCTCGCGCAGGGTCAATCAAATAAGCCTCGCAGTTTCTCCAAAAAACTATGCTGCTGTGGCGATACGTCCTCGCCCAGCTCACGCCCGAGTTCTTCAATCAATTCGCGCGCGCGGTCGCTCAAACGGGCGGGCACCTCGACGGCGACCTCGACTAGCTGATCACCGCGACCACCGCGAATGCGATACGGAAAACCTTTGCCGCGCACGCGCAGGATGGCGCCCGGCTGGGTGGATGGCGGTACGCGGACCTTGAGCCTACCGGCCAAGCTCGGCACGTCGATCTCCCCGCCCAACGCTGCCTGGGCGAAGCTAATCGGCACCTTGCAGACGATGTCGTCGCCGACACGCCTGAACAACGGGTGCGTTCCAACTCGGATCACGAGCTCGAGATTGCCCGCCGGCTTGTCGGTGCGGACACGGTTCCCCGCTTGATTCACGGTGCGCGTGGCGCCGTCCTCGATGCCGGCGGGGATCTCCACGGCCAGCGTCCGTTCGGCCTTGGCCAAACCACGGCCGCTACACACACGGCAGGGCGTGAGCACGACTTGACCCGTACCGCGACAGCGCGAGCAGGGCCGCTCCACTGCGATCGGAAACAGCGCTTGCTGAAAGCGAACTTTGCCGCGCCCATTGCACGTCGAGCAGGTCTCCACGCGCGTGCCTGGCTCCGCGCCTCGACCCGCACAGGCTTCGCACGTATCTAGCCGCTCGTAGCTGACCTCGCGTTCGCAACCAAGCGCGGCTTCCTCGAAGCTCAGCTCGAGGTCCCTGCGAATGTCCCCGCGGTCGCCCGTACGGATGCCGAACGCGCCCAGCAGGTCGCCGAACAAGTCGTCAAAGCCTGCCAGATCGCCGAGATCGATGCCGGCGCCGCTGCCGCCCGGCCTGAACGCGGCCTCGCCGTAGCGGTCGAATGCCGCGCGCTTATCTTTGTCACTCAGGATCTGATGAGCAAGGTTCGCCTCTTTGAAGCGGGTCACGGCGCCCGCATCCCCGGGATTTTTATCGGGGTGATGAATCGCCGCCAGACGGCGAAAGGCCGCCTTGATCTCGGCTTCGGATGCTTCTCGGCCGACTCCGAGCACCTCGTAAGGGTCGCGCACCCGGCGGGTGTAGCATTTCCTTCGTACGTTTTCCGCCGTTTGCTCCGCACTTGGCCGGCGGCGCGCGGAATACTAGCCTCGGCCCCGATGAGCGAAGACGACAAGGATGACCGGCGCTACGGAGTCCGGGCAGCGATCGAGCTCAAGGTCGAGTACAAGCGGCTCAACACCTTTTTTGCGGACTACACCAAGAACATCTCGCGCGGAGGCACCTTCATTGCCACCGACAAGCCGCTGCCGGTCGGAACGGACTTCGTCTTCGCGCTCGGGGTACCGCACGTGGCCGAGCCCGTACGGCTCCGCGGCAGAGTCATTTGGACCACCCCCGCCGCGGAGGCCACGCGCGCCAATCCATGCGGAATGGGCATCGAGTTCCAGTACGCGGCCGGTGAGCGCGAAGAGAAGGAGTCCGCGGTCGAGCGGATGATGGTCGAAGAGCTGGGCCCCCAGCTGGCGGGAAGACTGCTCGGCCGAGTACCTCAAGGCTGAGCGAGCCCCGGTCGAGCGGTGGGAGTGGGCGATCACAGGGATGGCGCAGCACCTCGCATCAAGGCAATTTCAAACCGGGCGGCAGCTTGTAATCGGGCGCGCTCTTGCCGTGCATGGCCAATAGATCTCTCGCGATGGTGACCTCTACTAGATCGATGGCGGGGCTCTCTGCGACGCGCTCCAGATCTTTTGAAAAGTCGGCGCCGAGCTGTTGCTTGGACATGGCAGCGTAAAACGCGGCCTCGGTGCGCTCGGAGGCGCTGCGCGCGGCTCCGGCCAGACCCTGGTCCGAAAGCTTCCCGCGCGCCCACGCGCGAAGGCGCGCCGGCCAGCCCGAGTTGTCGTCCACGCCCGCGTACGCTTCTTCGACCGTGCCGTCGCTCGGCACGTTCAGCTTTTTTTCAACCAACTGCAGCCAGAGCGCGACGTAGACCAGGTCGTCACTGCCCAAGCCTGCCGCGACCGCCCGTTGCGTCGCGCGCCGCGCCGCGACGAGATCGGCATGCGTGAGCGCGCGGCGTGCGGAGTCCAAGACCGTGGCGGTGAGTTGCGCCGGGTCGGAGCTGGAGGCTTCGTAGGCGCGCTCGGTCGCCCGCCGAGTCGCGCGCTGATCGTCGTAATGCTCGAGGATTCGGGCCAGGAGGCGCTCGCAGCGGGCTAGCGTAGCCCCGCCGGCGCGGGCGCTCCGTTGTGCGTCCAAGGCGCGGGCCAAAGCCGCGTCGAGCGTGCTGGCCGCGTGCGCGGCGTCGCCGTGGTCTCGATACACCTCGAACTTCATGTTCAAGGCGTCGGTCTCGGCCAAGGGGTCATTTTCGGTCCGGGCGAGCTCCACCGCTTGCGCGAGCGTGGAGAGCGCGGCGGTGTGGTCTTGCTGGCGCTCAATCGCGCTCAGCGTCATCAGCGACTCGAGCGTTGGTTCGCTGCGGGTCGCCGCTTGCACCAAGGGCAGCGCGCGGGCCAGATCACCATGGCGCGTTTCCAACGCGCCCATCACGTATCGGAGGCGCGCACTGCTCGGGTTTACTTTGCCGAGATAAGGCTTGGTTTCCGCCAGCGCGAGCAACGGCTTGGCATGCTCGAAGGTGCGACGCGCGCTCGGCAGCTGATCGAGCTCATCCTCACCGACGAGCGCCTTGCCTACGAGACCCAAGGCAAAGCTCAAGCTTTCGACCGATGCCTCCTTCGAAACTGCGGGCGCCAACACGAGCGGCACGACCTCGGCCATGCCATAGCTCGCAAGCTCGGTCGCGATCGGCGCAGTGCCGCGCATGGAGCCGGGCTCGGCCCGGAACAACTCCAACGCCGCGCCCCAGGTCGCAGCCTCCATCAACGTGTGGTCGAAGAGGCCCTCGGTGTCCGCAGCGTGCGAGGCCGAATCGAAGAAGTGGTACAGATCTGCCCACGCGTCGGCGTCGCCACCGTCTGCCGCCCGCTCCAACCGGTCGCGTAACTCAGGCGCAATGATGCGGCCTAGCTCCGCTTTGTCCGTTGCTCCGATGACCCCTCGGGCGTCGCCGTGCCGGAGATAAAGGGCGATCAGCGTGTAGCCGCCGCCGCGTAACGCACGGTACGTCTCGTACGCTTCGTCGCGGTCGGCGTTAGAGTTGATCGGGGAGTCGCCCGCGTTCGACTCGAGCGCGCGCTTCAACCAAGCGACCGCGCGCTCGCTGGCGGCGTCCAGCGCCGCCTTTCGTGACTCAATCAATGAGCGCTGTATGGCGGCGCGCTGGTCGGCGATGAGGGCGTTCCACGTATCGACTGCGGCGACGCAGGTCGGCGCTCGCGGTCTGCATCGGGCCCGCGCCGCGCGTCGCCCGCGAGAAACGCGCCATGGCGTCGAGGTGCGCTTCGACCTCCGCGCGCTCGGGGCCCTGCGGCAACTTATCTCGCAGCATGGTGTAGAGCGTGAAGGCATAACCTTCCTCCCCGAGCCGTGAGACCTCGGCCGCGCCCGCACTGAGCGCGCCGTCCGTACCGTCTGCGCCATCGAGCGCCTCACTCCGAAATTCGCCAGCCCGCATCAGGTAGAAGGCGCCGGTGAGCGCGTTCAGCCCTGCCTCTCGTTGGCCCGCGTCGAAGCGAGCCTTGGCTCGCAGCAACTGCCTTCTTACTACGCCGACCAACAAGCCCGAGCGCTGCGCGGAGCCGTCGTCCGCGACCAGGACTCGATAGGCCGCTTGAGCAAAGCCCGCGTCGTCCACCGCCGCGATGGGTATCGCGGTGCCCTCGAGTGTTGCTCGCGGTGAGTTGGCGTTCGGCTTGTGACCGGCGCACGCGACCAGCCCGAAGCTCAGACTCAGGCCTAGAGCCAACAGCGACCGCAAACTGGAGGATTGAACGCCGCGCGGTTCGGACCAAAGCATCGCGTAAAGTCTATACCGCGGACCCGAGCCACTGCACGCTGAGCGTCAGAACGCTCGAAACGACTCGAATAAAGGGCTAGCGTGTGCGGGCGTAGGCCGGCTCGCAAGTCCGAACTCGCGTCGCGCCGCGCTGCTCGTCATGACTGAGACACCCCACCGCCCACCGCCCAAACGCCTAGCCGACTTCGAGATCATTCGTCGCTTGGGCGCGGGTGGCATGGCGGAGGTCTTTTTGGCCAAGAAGCGCGGCGCAGAGGGCACGTTCAAGCTGCTCGTGCTGAAGCGCATCCTCCCCGCTTACGGATCTTCACGGCGTTTTCGCACGATGTTCGCCGAGGAGGCGCAGCTTGCGACACGCCTGAATCATCCCAACATCGTGCAAGTATACGATTTTCAGGACTATGGCGACGAAGGCCAGCTGCTCAGCATGGAGTACGTGGAAGGGCCCGATTTGCGGAAGCTCACGCGCTCGGCGCAGGCCAAGGGGCAGCGCATACCACCCTACGTAGCGGCCTACATCATCGCCGAAGTCGCCAAGGGCTTGCACTACGCCCACGAGCGCAAGGACGAAGCGGGCAAGCCGATCGACATCGTGCACCGCGATGTATCGCCGCAAAATATTTTGATGAGCTTCGACGGGGCGGTAAAAATTGCTGACTTCGGCATTGCTTCGGCCAACTTATTTCGCGAAGAGCCGGGCGTTTTGAAGGGCAAAACCGCGTACATGTCGCCCGAGCAGGCCCGCGCCGAACGCGTGTCGCGGCGCACCGACATCTACTCGCTGGGCGTGGTGTTTCACGAGCTCTTGACCGCGCGTGCGCTGCACGGCGCCGCGGAAGGCCAAGAGCTGCTAGAGGCAGTGCGCGCCGGTCAGGTCGAGCCGCCCAGCACGTACGTACGCGATTTGCCCTCAGATCTGGAGGAGGTGGTGATGCGCGCGCTGGCCAAGAACCCCGACCAGCGCTTCCAGACCGCACGCGACATGGCGGCAGCGATCAGCCGCGCGCTCTTTCAAAAACAGCAATTGGTCGATTCGCACGTCCTCGAGACCGTGCTCTCGGAGCTCGCGACCCGTGAGCACACCTCGCCCGGCCTCGCCGGCTCCGAAGCACCGAGCGAGGCACCGTTCAGCGAGGCCTTGGATGATTTGGCGTCGGTAGCGGCGGCGGTGGGCACGGCCAGCGGCGCGAACCAAGACGAGAGCACGGGCCCGGGCCGAGCGCTGCGCGGCCGCGTGGGCCGCGAGGTCCGGCACGTCGCGGTCGTGACCTTGCGTTTGCACGGCATCGCTCAGCTGGAGATCAGCGTCGGCCGCGCGCAAGCCGCCCGCGTGCTCGATCAACTGCGTGGAACCCTCGGCGAAGTGGCCTTTCGGCGCGGCGCGCGCTTCGCGTGGGACATGCGGGCGGAGGGGGACGCCGCGCCCGAAAAGTTTGCGACGGCCGCTCGCGCGTTGGTTGGTCTGATGGCCAACCCGGCGCGCGCTCCACTGGACGCCGTGTGGCTCGCGATCGACGTTCACGAAGTGATCCGGGGCGCGTCCGAAGATTTGCCCGTCGGATTGTCGGCGAGCGTAGGCATCGTGCGCGGCATCGCAACCGGCGAGCGAGACCGCGCCGGTCACCTGATTCAGCACGCGTTGCAAGAGCCCGCCAATCACTTGGCCGACATGCTCGGCGACCACGCTCCTCCGGGTGTGAGCTGGGTCGCGGGCGGTCTCTACCGCTTGGTGCGTCGAGACTTCGTCTGGGGCGATGCGCCCACGATCAAGATCGAAGACGCCGAGCGCCTCCATTTGCCTCACGACATGCGCATCTACTCGTTGCTTCGGCCGCACACACGGCAAGAAAAGCTCGATGAAATGGCCCTGGCGCCGAGCGATCTGATCGGCCGCGACGCGGAGCTGGCCGATTTGCACGCGGCTTACTACGGCGTCGTAGGCTCCGCGCAAAACCCCGGGCAGGTGTCGGCGCGCGTCGTGTACGGCGAAATGGGCATCGGGAAAACCGCCCTCTTGGCCGCGTTCTTGAATGTGCTGCCGCCCGACGCGCGGGTCTTGCGCGTCGAATCGTCGCCCGCGCTCAGTGAAGTGCCGTTCGCGACGATCAGCGAGTGGATCCGCGAGCTCACGGGTACGCGCATCGACCAACCCTTCGAGCAGGCGCGCGAGCAGATCAGTGACGCGTTTGGAGAGTTCGCCGACGAGCAAGAGGGCGAGGAAGTGGTGCTGCGCATCGCGGAGCTCGCGACCGGCCGCGTCCGGCAGACGGTAGACGACGCGGACGTCGCCGAAACGCGTCAGCTGATCGCGCTTGGCATGCGGCGATTTTTTGCCCGCGCGGCCATGGACGCCCCGCTGGTCGTGGCCCTGGACGGTTTGCAGTGGAGTGACCGACCTAGCCTAGATCTGATCACGGAGTTTCTGCGGCGCGCCGAGCCGCTCAGCGTCTTCGTTATTTTGCTATCCCGCCCCGAAGACCGCGTGTCGGCGTACATCGAGGGCTTGGTGCGGGTCGAGCTGAAGGGGCTGAGCGCGGAGCATCAACTGCGTCTCTTGCAGACCCGTCTCGGCGTCAGTCAGGGCGTGCGACAAGTGTGCGCCGACCTCTTGCCGCGCGCGGGCGGCAATCCATTCTTTTTATTGGAAATGGTCGATGCGCTCTTGGAGCGCGGCATGCTTCAGATCCGCGAGCGGGAAGGGCAACAAGAGCTCGTGCAAGTCGAACGGCTCGGCGATGCCAGCCTGTCTTTGCCCTCCACGCTCGAGCAACTGATCGCTGACCGTTTGAACGAGCTGCCCGTGGAAGAGCACACGGTCATCGAATGGCTGGCCGTTGCGGGCGGGCCGCTCGGCTTGGCCGACCTGCGCTCGATCGGCGGAGACGATCCAGTGGCGGCCGTGTCGCGGCTTTCGGCGCGCGGCCTGTGTGAGCTCAAGGCCGACCTGATAGACGTTCGCCATCCGCTGACGCGCGACGTCGCGTACCGGGCGCTCGATCGCCGTCGCCGGGTGCGCATGCACCGCCGGCTCGGCGAGCATTTGGCGGACACCCCCTTGAGCAAGGGTCTCACCGCGGCCATCGTCGCGCGCCACTTGGCTCGCGGCAACGCGCGCGACGAAGCGGCACGCTTTTACCTAGAGGCGGCCGACGCGGCGCGCTCGAGCTACCAGACGCAGTTGGCAAAGCGCTGTTATCGTCGCGTCATTGCCCTCGTGAGCGACGGGGACGCGCGGCTCATGGAGGCGCACGAGGCGCTCGAATCCATCTGTCGCAACCAGGGTCGTTGGCGAGAGCGCCGCGGACACTTGAGTAAGTTGCGGGCGCTGGCTCGACGGTCGAAGAGCGCCCAATGGGCCGCCACCACTTTGCTGCGAACGGCGCAGTTCGAGCTCGACTCGGGGCACTTATCCAAGGCCCTGAGCTCCGTCAAACGCGGCGAAGTGGTGGCCACGCAGGCCGCTTCCCCCGTCCTGGAGGTACAGGCACGGACGCTGATGGCGGAGATTTTACACGACATCGGCGACATGCAGGGCGCATTGGCGGCCGTCGATCGCGCGCTCAGCACGGCCGAGGGCAAGGGCGTCCCAGCGCGCTTGCGCGCCGAGTCGTTGCGCTTGCGCGGCACGTTGCTGCGCCGCGTGGGCCGCGTGCACGAGGCCGTGGAGGCGCAAGCGGAAGCGATCGCCGTGTTCCGACAAGCAGGCGCGCGGCGTATGGAGGCGCGCGCCAAGAACTCCCTCGCCTACGCGCTGCTCGTGCTCGGGCGGTTCGAAGACGGCATCGCTCTCGCGCTCGACGCCATCCGCATCGATCTGGCGATCGGCGGGCGCTTCCAAATCGCCAAGACGCTGAGCACGATTGGCGAGTGCTACGCGAGTCTCGGGGATGTCGAGCGCGGGCTGGCCTACCTGCGTCGCGCACGCGATGCGCACGAACGCTACGGCGACCGCGACTCGCGCGCGGATACGCTGCTGTCAATGGCAGAAATATTAATTGAATACGGCGACTTGGATGGCGCCGATACGCTCGTGGGCGACGCCGGCGCGCTCACTGCCGTGACCGGCAGTGCGTTCGACTCCGTGCATGAGAAGATCTTGCGCGCGCTCCTGGCGCGGGTGCGCGGCGATCACGCGCGCGCCGTGATGCACGCCTTCGACGCGCGCCAAGCCGCGGAAGCGCAGGCTTACGTCGCATTCCACTTTTATGCCATGGCTATCGAGGCGCGCGCGCGCGTCGACATGGGCGAGGAGCACACCGGTATCCTGCTGGCGACGACCGCGCTTGGCGCGATAGATACGCTGCAAGGCTCCGAATACGGCCTAGCTACCCGCGCCCTGGGCTGCGAAACGCTGCGCGTGGCACGCTCTCCGCAAGCCGTCGAAATGCGCGAGCGCGCCGCCCGATACGCCCGTTCGCTACTCGAGCACATCCGTGATCCGTTGTTTCGTCGCTCCTTCGTGGAGCGCCGAATCGTGCAAGCCGTGCTCACCCCGGAAGCTCGCGGGGACGCCACGCGCGGCGTCGAAAATCCCCTGAACCCCGCGCGCTAGCGCGTTCGAGCGGCCGTGCTCCGTGAGCCTCGGCTCAACTTTCGGCTTGCGCCAACTCGGACTCGAGCTCTCCGACGGCCTTCGAATCACCTTTCTGCTTGGCTAGCTCGATGCCTTGCCTGAGCCAGGTCGAGGCATCGGCTGAGCGCATGGCTTCGCGCAGCAGCTGCCCTGCCATCAGGTACATCGGTAGGTACCCGGCATCCCGCGCTCGCAACGTCTCGAAGCTCTGCACGGCTTCTTCGACACGGCCCTCTTTGCGGTACTCCATGGCCAAGCAGTAGAACGCGAACGAGTCCGCTTGCGCAGAAGACGTGAGCTTTTCCAGCATGGCGAGCCGCTTGTTCATGACCGAAGCCTCTTGCCGGACGGCCCCGCGCGTCAACGGCAATGAGCGCCTCTTTTGCGCGCCGTGACGGAGCGGCGCGAAGCTGCTACACCGCGCCCTGCTCGGGGTGGCTCTACCTGCTGAGCTGAAAGGTCCAACTCATGTCCCCACTGAAGAACCCTCAAGCTTGGCTCGGTGTCGCCGCGCTCGCGCTTGCGCTCGGCGCTGGCTGCAACAAGCCCAAGTCACACCCTAGGGCCGTCCCGGCCCCGGCCGCGTCAGGCTCCGCGGCGTTAGCCGCCAGTGCTTCTGGCCCGTGCCAAAAGTACGCCGCCGCGCTGTGTGAAAAGGCGGGCAAGGAATCGGAAGCGTGTGGCGCGCTCACTACCAGCGCGGAGATCCTCTCCCCCGACGCGTGCACCGCGGGCCTCAAGGACATCGCCTACTCCGTGCAAAAGCTCGGCGCTGCGGGCAAGGCGTGTGAGGATCTCGTCGGCAAGCTGTGCGGAGCAGTGGGGCCGAGCAGCGAGACGTGCAACATGGTCAAGACACAGACCAAACAATTCCCAGCCTCCCGCTGCAAATCGATGATGGATCACTTGCCGGAGATCATCGCTGACTTGAAGAAGATGGAAGCGGCGAACCAGCCGCTCAGCGCAGAGGTCGCCGCCTCCCTCGCCAATAGCAAGGGCCCCTCCTTCGGTCCCCAAAACGCGAAGGTCACGGTCGTGGAGTTCTCCGACTTTCAGTGCCCGTACTGCGGCAAGGCCGCAACCGTCGTCGATCAGATGAAAGAGAAGTACAGCGACAAGATTCATTTCGTGTTTCGCCAGTTTCCGTTGCCCATGCACGAGAACGCGCGAGCCGCGGCGGAGGCTGCTCTGGCCGCCAATGCCCAGGGAAAGTTTTGGCAGTTTCACGACAAGCTATTTCAAAACCAAACCCAGCTCACCCGCCCGGGCCTGGAAGGTTTCGCCAAGGACGCCGGCCTAAACGTCGCTGAATTCAAAAAGGCCCTGGACAGCAAGACCTACTCGGCGGAGGTCGATTCGGACGTGAAGCTCGGCGAGAGCGTGGCCGTTCAAGGCACGCCCACGATGTTCATCAACGGCGCTCGCGTAGCGAACCCGACCAGCTTCGAGACCGTCTCCGCCCAAATCGACAGCGCGCTCAAGGGCACGCCCGCGCCGACCGGCACACCCGGCTAGCGCGCGACGCGCAGCCCCGGCCCGTGGCTGCGGGCGCGCGTCATTCGTATTCCAGGAACTTGGCGTGGATGCGGCGCGTCCCATGTTCTTTGAACTTGGCGACGACGGTCGGCGCGCTGCGCAGGCGCTCGAGGCGCCCGGGGATACGCACCGACGCGAACGCCTCGCGCACCGCGGTGATGTCGAGGCCCCGCGACGATCCGGCGCCGAAGAACTGCTTGTGGTACACTCGCGACCCGGGGCGGACTTGGACGCCTTCGCCGACTTGGCTATCGTCGTCCGCTTCGCGCTCGACGATGCGCGTGCCGACCGGCACGGCGGCCCTCGGCGCCTGATACGGCGTGGCATACGGAGCTGCGGGCCACGCCGTGCCTTCGCGGAAGACGGTATCGTTCGGTAAATCGCGCAAAAAGCGGCTGGGGGACGCGTAGCGCGTCTTGCCGAACAGAGTGCGGGAGCCGGCGTGGCTGATGTACAGCCGCTCCCGAGCGCGCGTGATCGCGACGTAGGCCAAGCGGCGCTCCTCGTCGATCTCCTCCGGCTCTTCGTGACTCACGCGGCTGTACGGAAAGATCTCCTCCTCCATGCCGGTCAGGAAAACAGCGCGAAACTCCAGCCCTTTGGCGCTATGCACCGTCATCAGCGACACCGTAGCCGCGCCCTCCAGCGCGTCCGTCGCGTTCACGAGTGACACGCGCTCCAGATAGCCGGACAGCGTGGCTTCGCCCTCCCCGCCGAGCTCCTGCTCGTACTCCGCGATCGAGCCGACCATTTCTTCCAAGTTGCCGAGGCGCGCGTCGCTCTCGGCGGTGTCGTCCTTGATCAATAGATCGCGGTAGCCGGTCACCTCCAACACGCGGCCAGCGAGCGCGTGGGGCGACAAGCCCTTGGCCTCTTCCCGCAAGCCCTCGAGCAACGCCTTGAACGCAGCGAGCTTCTTGCGCGCGGGGCTGCCGAGCTCGGCGGCGCGCGCCACCGCGTCGATCGCGTCATAGGCGCTCAGCGTGCTTTCCGAGGCCACGTTCAAGAGGTGTTCGACCGTCTTGTTGCCGATACCGCGAGCCGGGGTATTGACCACGCGCACCAGGTCCGTGTCGCTCATCGGGTTGTCGATCAGGCGCAGATAGGACAGCAGATCTTTGACCTCCGCGCGGTCGAAGAACTTCATGCCGCCGACGATTTTGTACGGCTGGTTTGCGGCGCGAAACGCTTCTTCCAGCGTGCGCGACTGCGCGTGGACGCGGTAAAACACTGCCATCTGGTCGGCGTTCACCCCGCGGGCCATCTCGGCCTTGATCGTGCGCACGACGAACGCGGCTTCCTCCCGCTCGTCACGCACTAGGCGGATCTTGACCTTTTCTCCCGCCGGTTGCTCGGTCCAGAGCTTCTTCGGCTCGCGCACGTCCGCCGCTTCGATCACGCCCAGCGCGGCGCGTACGATGTTACCGGTCGAGCGGTAGTTCTGCTCGAGCTTGATCACGACCGCGTCCGAAAAGTCGCGTCGGAAACTGCGGATCAGCCGCACGTCGGCGCCGCGCCAGCGGTAGATCGACTGATCGTCGTCCCCGACCACGCACAGGTTGCGGCGCCGCGCGCTGAGCGCTCGAATCAGGCGGTACTGGATCAAGTTCGTGTCTTGAAATTCGTCCACCAGTACGTAGAGAAAGCGGTTTCTGAGCTCCTCGCCCGCGTGACCTTCCAAACGCTCCGCGATGCGGGCCATGAGCAGCAGCAAATCGTCGAAGTCGACGGCGTTCGCCAGCAGCAGCGCCTTTTGATAACGGATGTAGATCTCGGGCAAGGAGTCGTTGAAGCCCGCGTCGCCCTTGACCTCGTCCGGGCCGCGGCCCTCGCGCTTTTCCTTACTGATCAGCGACGACATCAGCTTTGGCGGATATTCTTGGTCCGACAAATTGAGCTCGCGCACGACGCGCGTGAGCACCGCCTTTTGGTCGGAATCGTCGTAAATGATGAAGTTTCGCTTCAGGCCGACCTCCTCCGAGTAGCGACGCAGCAACTTGGCGCACACCGAGTGGAAGGTGCCGACCCATACGTCTCGCGCCACCTCTGGGCCGGCCAGGTCAGAGAGCCGCGATTTCATTTCCCCGGCGGCCTTGTTGGTGAAGGTCACGGCCAAGATCCGATACGGCGCGACGCCGGAGGCGAGTAAATTCGCGATCCGGTAAATGATCGTCCGGGTCTTGCCGCTGCCAGCGCCCGCGAACACGAGCAGCGGCCCTTCGCCGTGTGTCACGGCTTGCCGCTGCGGTTCGTTGAGCTCAGGCGCCATGTTCACGGTCTTCGGTAACCCTGCCGCCATTCACACGCAAGACAAGACGACGAGGCGGCGCACGAGCAAGCTCAGCCGTTTTGCAGTACCATTTGGGGATGCGCGCGTTCTCTCGTCCCGTACTCGCGGGCGTGAGCGTGGGGTTGCCGAGTGCTCACGGTCGCGCGCCCATCCAGCTGCCGGAAGAGTGCGCGTGCTGCGCGGCCGTCGCAACGCACCCTGTGGCTCTCGACCGCAAAGACGGCCTGTCATTGCTGGTCGGCTATTGTGATAAGTGTGCCGAGCATCAGGCGAGCGCCTCGTCGCGGGTCCTGGCCTCGGCGCTGTCGTCGCTTCTTTTGGCTTTGGTTGGCGCAGCCGGGCTGCCGCTCATCGCGCCGTTTTTGGGGATGGTCGGCTTGGTATTGTCGGTGATCGGCCTTTCGCTGCTTCCCTTTGGGCTTTTGTATTTGCCGGCGCCGCCCTCGACTTTCCCCCACAGCGCCCGGGGCGCGGCGGTGCACTGGCTGGCGAGCGGCAGGTTGTGGTGCGCGTCGCTCAGTTACGCTGAGCACGTGCGCGAGCTCAACGATGTCGACCTGCGAGCGGAGCCACTCGGCCAGGCCATGAGCTCTCCTTGGCTGAGTGCCGGGCCCGTGCTCGGCATCGGCGCCGCTTGCTTGTCCTTCTTCGTCTATCACCCGCTCCTCCGCATCATCAATCTCGGTTCATCGCGGATCGAAGTTGCGCTGGATGACCGGCGCTTGAGCGCCATAGATCCCACGAGCAATGAAAGCCCTGCCGCCGGTGCGTTGCTGCGTGTGCCGGCGGGCGCTCATTGGCTATCCGTCACGTCGGCGGTGGACGGCGCGTCGCTGGCTCGCGTCCGGGTCGACTTTCGCTCGAGCGCGGCGCACCTCTTCGCCTTTGCCGCAGACGACGTTTGTTTTTGGTTGGAGACAACGGGCTATGGAAAGGAGCGGCTGGAGGCGCCCAGCTATCGACCGCTGCCGTCGGCGGATCGTTTCTGGGTCTTGCCCGATGGCATCGATACCTGGTTTGCCCCCAACCCGAGCGCGGCTGATCGGAAGTCGGGCAGCTCGGGCGGCCTGTTGACCGCGCTCCGCCAAGCCCGCTGCGCGGAAGCTCCGCCGGAGGCCCGCTCGCCGCCACAATAAGGCGGCATAAGCTCGCGGGGGTCGCTTCGGGAGTAGCGAACGGAAGCCGAGTGATTATAATCCGCGCGCCGTGTCCGACGAAACTCCCGTGTCCGAATCGCCTGAAGCCGAGCAACCCGCGCCCGTCCCGGAGGTCGATCCGCTGGAAGTCTCCAAGGCGGAAGTTGCCAAGTTGCGCGACCAGTTGCTGCGCACCGCGGCGGATTTCGACAACTTCCGCAAGAGGTCGCGCCGTGAGCTCGCCGATGCAGAAAAGCGATCGCGGGAGGACATGATCAAGGAACTGCTGCCCGTGTTTGATAATCTGGAGCGCGCGACGGCCCATGCGGAGACCGCGACGGACGTCAAGGCGTTGGCCGACGGCATCGGCCTCGTGAAGCGCCAGTTCCTGGATACGTTGGCGAAGATCGGTATCGAACGCATCAACGCTCAGGGCCAAGCGTTCGATCCAGCGTTTCACGAAGCCGTGCAGCAGTTCGAGACCGCGGACCATCCGCCGGGCACCGTCATTCATGAGGTCCAAGCGGGTTACATCCAAGGTGATAAGCTCGTCCGACCGGCGATCGTCGTCGTGGCCAAAGCCAAGGCCAATTAGCGAGTCGCGGCCGCGGGCGATAGCCGTCCGTCTGAGGCTCGCCCGCTGGCCGACTTAGTGAGGGCAATTCCGTAGGCGCGGCACCTACATCTTGGCGCCGTGCGCCCTTTATGCCCCGTGCCCCGCACGCTATGCTCGAGAGACAGAGCGCATGGGGAAAATCATCGGCATCGACCTCGGCACGACGAACTCCTGCGTCTCGGTTCTAGAAGGAACCAACGCCGCAGGCCAACCCGAGGTGAAGGTCATCGCTAATGGCGAGGGGGCGCGCACCACGCCCAGCGTCGTCGGCTTCTCGCCGAAGGGCGAGCGGCTCGTGGGTCAGGTAGCCAAGCGCCAAGCCACGACCAACCCGGAAAATACCATTCAAGCGGTCAAGCGCTTGATGGGCCAGAAATTTTCAGCGAGCGCGGTGCAGCGTCAAAAGGACACCGTTGCCTATCACGTCGTCGAGGCCGAGAACGGCGACGCCTGGGTGTTGGTTCAGAACAAGAAGCTCTCGCCGCCCGAAATATCCAGCATGATTTTGGCGGCCATGAAGCAGGTGGCCGAGAGTTATCTCGGCGAGCCCGTGACCGAAGCGGTGATCACCGTGCCCGCCTACTTCGACGACGCCGAACGCCAAGCGACGAAAGATGCGGGCCGGATCGCCGGGCTCGACGTGAAACGCATTCTGAACGAGCCCACCGCAGCCGCGCTGGCCTACGGGCTCGACAAGGTCAAGGCAGAGGTGATCGCCGTTTACGACTTGGGGGGCGGCACCTTCGACATCTCGGTGCTCGAAATTGCCGGTGGCGTGTTCAACGTCAAGGCAACCGGCGGCGACACTCACCTGGGCGGAGAAGATTTCGACTCGCGCATCATCGACAAGTTGAGCGACGAATTCCAAGCGCAGCACAACGTCGACCTGCGCAAAGAGCGGACCGCCCTCCAGCGCCTGCGCGAGGCGGCGGAAAAAGCCAAACACGAGCTCAGTTCGTCCTTGGAAACGGAGGTGAACATCCCGTTCATCGCCTCGGGTGCATCGGGGCCGCTGCACCTCGAGCGCACCATGAAGCGGAGCGAGCTCGAGATACTGACGCGAGATCTCGTCGATCGCACGATCGCGGCGTGCAAGAGCGTGCTCGTGGACGCGAAGATTTCGCCGTCTGGAATTGGCCAGATCGTGCTCGTCGGTGGCATGACGCGCATGCCGGCGGTGCAAAAGGCGGTTCGCGAGTTCTTCGGCAAAGACCCGCACAAGGGCGTCAACCCCGACGAAGTGGTGTCGGTGGGCGCGGCGATCCAAGGCGGGGCCTTGTCCGGGGCCATCGACGAAGTGCTGCTCCTCGACGTCACGCCGCTATCGATCGGCGTCGAGACCGGCGGCGGCGTGTTCACGAAGCTCATCCCGCGCAACACCACCGTGCCCACGGAAAAGAGCGAGGTCTTCACGACCAGCGTCGACAATCAATCGTTCGTGCCCATTCAGGTGCTGCAAGGTGAGCGCGAAATGGCGCAAGACAATCGCAGCCTGGCCCGCTTCGAGCTGACCGGGATCCCCCCGGCGCCGCGCGGTGTTCCCAAGGTACAGGTGACCTTCGCGATCGACGCCAATGGCATCCTCTCGGTAGAGGCGCGCGACCTCGGCACCGGGCGCAGTCAGGCCGTCAGTGTCACGGCCACCAGCGGTCTGAGCCAGGCCGAGGTGGACCTGCTCGTCCAGGAGGGCGAACGCTTCAAAGACACCGACCAATTGCGGCGAGATCTCGCCGAGATGCGCAATCAAGCCGAGACCTTGATCTACACCACGGAGCAGGCGTTGGAGGGCTACGCCGACTTGCTCTCGCCGGAAAAGCTCGAGCGCGTGAAAGAAGAGGTCCAAGTATTGAAGAAAATGCTCGAGACCGGCGCCAACCTGGACGCAGTGCGCGCGGCATATTCCACGCTCGAAAATGCGACTTTCGAAATCGCCGAAGCCATGTACGCAACGCCCGAGGCGGAGCCGGGCGCTTAGGGCCGGGACGCATCGGCCGCGAGAGGGATCCACTTAGCCCATTCGCGGGCCCTCAGCGACTAGGCGAGGCCCAGGACGTCTTTGAGCTCCACGCGTTCCACCTTGGCCAGTTTTGGGCGTGCGTGGTCCGAGGTCCAGACCGTGATCTTCACCTCGTGATCGGGGAACAGCGTGTCGACGCGCAGGATTTTGCCGGTGCGTCCGTCGGCGAGCCGCACGAGCGCGCGCTCGTTCATGATTTGATGGATGTGGCGTAACGAAGCCATCCGTGGCCTTTCTCGCGGGCATGGGCGGATAGGATGAGACGCAATCGTCTTCGAGGCAGGTTTCACGCCGGCGGCCTTCGTGTGCCAGGTTTGCGAACTTTGCCGGAAAGTTGCCGGTCGCTGGGACCCTTCCGATATCGTTTCAGGACATGATTTCCTTTTCGAATGCGCGTTTGAAGGTCGTGCCGGTCGTGCTCGGCGGTCTGTTCGTGTCGCTCGGCGGTTGTTACCTAGAGCACCATGCCCCGCTCCGCACGGCCGATCTGCCACCGCTCGCGCCGAGCGTGCTGCATGCCAATCGGCTCTGGATTGCGGTCGCCGAGCGCGTGCCGGAGAACGCCTGCGTCGCTCCCGCAGACCATCGGCTGTTATGCTTCGAGCACCTACGCAGCACGGTCCAAAACGCCCTGGAGCGCTCGCTTTGGACGACCTTCCCGGGCGTGGCGGCCGCTCCTCGAACCGTCCCCGCCGGGGACTACCTGCTTCGGGTCGACCTGGCTTTGGAGGCTTTGCCCCCGGATGGCAGTGGGCCCGGTTGGTCTGCTGGACTGCGCGGCAGCTGGCGCCTGGAGCGCGACGGCAAACTCCTGGACGGCCAGGGTGTCGCCTCACGCAGTCGAGCCGACTTCGCCTACGGCGCGCCGCTCGGTGCTGGCGCGAGCGAAGTCATCGACGCGATCGCGGTGCGCATTGGGATGACGCTCGGAGCCTTCCCTGAGTCGCGCACTCCGGCGCCCGTGCCACTGCCCGAAGTAGCCACGTCGCCGCTGGTCGAGGACGTCTCAGCGCCCGCGGCTCGCGTACTACCCAAGAGCACCAAGCTCTAGCGCAGATTCGGCCGCGCAGATTAGACCGCGCAAATTCGGCCGCAGAAATTGGCTCAGCTCTCCGACGAAGCCAAGCGTTGCTCGATCGCTTCCAGGTGCATGTTCACTTGCGGGTCGCGCTGCCGCAACGCTTCGACGCGGCGCACGGCGCTCATCACGGTCGTGTGGTCGCGGTTGCCAAAGGCGCGACCCAGCTCGGGGAAGCTGCACTTCAAGCGTTGACGGCACAGGTACATCGCGACTTGGCGCGCAAAGGCCACGCTCTTGTGGCGGTCCTTACTGAGCAAATCACTGTTGGACAGGCGAAAGTGACCGCACACCGCGCGCTGGATGTCCTCCACGCTCATCAGCTCCGGGCGACGCGGAGAGACCATCGCCAGTTCTCCGAGCGTGAACTCTTCGTCGATTAAGCGGCCGGTGAGCGAGGATTTGGCGGCCAAGCGGATCAGCGCGCCTTCCAGCTCACGCACGTTGCTCTGCACGCTCTGGGCGAGCATCACCGCTACTTCGTCCGAGAGCTCGATGCCCTCGAGCTCGGCCTTTTTTCGCACGATGGCCACGCGCGTCTCAAGCTGTGGGGTTTGGATATCGGCGACCAGGCCCGAGGTGAACCGCGACACCAGGCGCTCGGGCATGCGCTGCAGCTGTTGCGGGTACTTGTCGCTCGTGACGATGATCGGCCGATCCGCGTCGTGAAGCGCGTTGAACGTGTGAAAAAACTCTTCTTGCGTCTGCTCGCGACCCGCCAAGAACTGAATGTCGTCTACGAGGAGCAGGTCGCAGTCCGTGCGATAGCGCGAGCGGAACTCGTCCATCTTGTGGTGCTGCAGCGCCTCGATGAACTCGTTCGTGAAGTGTTCGGCGGAGACGTACACGATGCGCGAGTCCGGGCGCTCGTCCAGCACCTTGTGCGCGATGGCGTGCATCAAGTGCGTCTTGCCAAGTCCGGTGCCGCCCGCGATGAAGAGCGGGTTGTAGCGCGGGCCTCCACCCCCAGCGGAGGCAAAGGCCGCCGCATGAGCCAGCTCATTGGAGGGTCCCACCACGAAATTCGGAAACGTGTGCTTCGGGTTCAGGGCCGCGGTGAGCTGCGCGCGTGAGTAACGCGACGGGCGCTCCGAGCGCGAGCGCCCTGGCGTGCTCCCCGAGCCGTGGGTGCCCGACGGCGGCGGGGGCTCCGAAGTGCGCCGCCGCGGTTGGCAGACGGGGCGCTCGAGCCGGTTCGAGATGCTCCACTTCACCCGCAGGCTGGCGGGGTTTGCTTCGCCCGAAAGGCGCGCCAGATGATTCAGCAAATCCGGCAGGAAGTGCGCTTTGACCCAGTCGCGCACGAACTCATCGCGCGCAGTGAGGGTGAGCAGGCGGTGCTCGAACCCGTCGTATTGAACACTCGAAAACCACTGCTCGAATGAGGCCGGCGAGCGGCCGCGGGTCTGCTCTAAGGCAGCTGTCCACAGGCGTTCCCCAGGCGGGGCGGGAGGTTGAACGTTCAAGGTCTGAGTTTGAGGGGTTTCAATGGTCAAGAGCTGAAATTCCCCAACTTATCCACAGATCTGTGGATAGCGAGAGCCTTGGAAGCTACCTGGAATTTTCCGGTCGTTACCGGAGCCCCAACCAGGGTGTTAACGCGCTTTCGATTGGGCGCTGGCACTGAGTTCGAGGTTCTCCATCGCACACCGAACCGCCGCGCTCGACTCTCTCGAATTTCGGAGCACGGGAGCTCCGAGCGACAACGGGGAGGCAGCTAGCACCGACCTCATTCAAAGTTCAATCCCAAGATTTTCAAAACGCCAAACGCCGCCAAATGACGCCGAATCGTAACACGAGCCACAGGCCACCGACCAGATTTGCCGTGACCCGCATCGTCGCGTGATCAGTAACCTCGCAGACAGAGAAGAGAATCCTGTGACGCGCGCGCGCGCTCATGTTGCGCGCACGCAAACTTTCGGTGTTTGACGCGTCAAGGGGCAACGGCAGAAAAGTTGTCGAAAGTTTTCGATCAGCCTGGCCGAACGGCCGCTCATCGATCGTTATAGAACGTCGGTTGCATTGCGTAAGAAGGTGGCCCGCCTGTCCTTCGAAGATTAAGTCGAAGGCGAATAGCAACGAGATGCAAAGCGTTTGCCAGAAGCACGTGCGAGCTTTCCTTGGTCGATCCGAATCGCTCCATCGAACACGCTTCGCGCTCGCGATGCTCACGTGTGTCGTTGGCTCGACCGCGACTCGCCGCGCGCACGCCGACAAGAGCACGGTCAGGCCGGAGGTCGGTTACAACTATCAAGACATCGAGACGCCTCGGCTCACCGCGACCAACGGTGCGACGCGAGCGCTGAGCAGTTCAACGGAAGCGCTCTTCGACAACCCCGCCAATATGTCGGCCGCACGGGTCTATCATCTGGCCGCTTTGGCTCAGATTTGGCCTGAATCGAAGCGTCAAAGCTACGGTGGGGCCGCCGTGGATTCGGTGGGTTCGAGCGCTCGCGTGGCCGGCGGAATCGGCGCCACCTACAACACTCAAGACACCGACGGCATCAATCGCAAGTGGACGGATATCCGCTTTGCTTTGTCGTACCCGTTCTCGGACTCGTTCTACCTGGGCGTGGCAGGTCGCTACCTGTCGCTCAGTCAAAGCGGCATGGGCCCGCTCGGGTCGAGCGCAGCGTCCGCCGGCCTCGCCGATGATCACATCGTGCGCGGCTTCGCCTTCGATGCGGGCGCAACCTTCAAGCCTACGGATGGGTTGTCTTTCGCCATCGTCGGCACCAACTTGAATAATCCCGGCACTGGCTTTCAACCCATGGGGCTAGGCGGCGGGATCGGTTTCGGAAAAGAGCTATTTAGTCTCGAGGGAGACGTGGCCGCGGACTTCACGACCTGGGATAGGACGACGGTGCGCGCCATGGCCGGCGGCGAGCTGCTGCTCGGCGATCACTTCCCGCTCCGGGCGGGTTACCGTTACGACGACGGCGCGAAGAGTCACTCGGTCAGCGGCGGCATCGGCTATGTGGATACCGCCTTCGGTGCGGAGCTGGCGCTTCGCCGCGTGGTCAGCGGCGAGGCGGTGACGGCGATCGTTTTTGGCTTCAGCTACCACTTGGATGCAGGTGGCCTGTCCCAGGGTGAAACCGACTCGTTTTAGCGCAAATTGCTCAAAGAAGCGGGGTCAGCCGGGCGAGCAAGGCGTTCGCGCCGGCGCTCAGCGCCGCGTCGTTCGGCTCGCTCGAAGCGGGTTCGTCCAGCTCCGCGCGCAGCTCGGCGATGGCGCGTGGGTTTCGGAACCAGTCTTCGTCGTGCGCCTGCACGAGCGTCTCATGCCGAGACGAAGCCAATAGAGTACCCGCAAAGCGCTGGGAGTCGCGCGGTCGAACCCGAATGAAGGCGCCCGCGATCGGGGGCGGCAGCTCGAAGCCGAGCGCACCATGACTCAGCTCAGGCAGGGCGCTCGCGCTCGCCCCGTGCGCGAGGAGCCCCCGCAACTGCACGCGAAAGGCCGCCACGCGCACATCAACCAGCGCCGCGCGCGCCAGGGCGCGTTGCTGATCGCGCACGCGGCCTGGGCTAACGCCCAGTTGCCGCGTGGCGAAAGCGGCCGACAACGGCAACATCGCGAGCAGAGCTGAAAGAGAGTTGCGGCGCAGATCGAACACGTCGGTGGCGAGCGCAAAGGGTGAGCGCAGCGCGCTCGCAGCATCGGAGATGGCGCAGCCGGCGTTGCCCAGGGCGAGCAAGAAGCTGCCCGCGCCATGGGCAACCGGCAGCGGAAATGGGCGTAGGCGGAGGCCGTGGATCCAGGTGCGGTCGCCCAACAAATCGAGGGTCGTGCGCGCCGTCAGACGCGCGGGCCAGCCCTCCGCCGCCCCCTCGGCGAGCGCGCTGGACACGAGCTGATCCGGTCCCTCTACTTCGAGGCTTCCGAACGCGCCGCGGCTGCTCAGAATGAACGCCTGCGCCGCCGGACCGAGCGCGGCGCCAGCGACCTCGAAGGTATCGAGTGAAGTCCCCAAGCGTTCGGCAAAGATCACGCGCTCCTCCCACAGCCGGCGCACGCGATCCCCGACCGCCGTGGCGCATGCGAAGTAGCTTCGGAGGTACGCCGCCCGCTCGCGTGGGCGGGAGAAGCTGAACGAGAGCATCTCTGACAGGGTCAGGAGTGCGGTCTCGGGTTCGCTGACCGCGTGTCGTTCTTCGCGGAGCGCGCGGCCGAGCTCGCGGCGCCAAGGGCTGAGCGCAACTTGCTCTCGCAGCCTGAGGAGCCAGTGTTCGAGCGAGGCGGCGAGCGGATCTTTGGCGCGCAACTCGCGGAGCCAATGCAGAGTTTCTGCGTCGAGCAATGACTCGGAGAGCGCGTCGTGCAGGGCCTCGCCGGTCGACTCGCGTCGCGCTAGCTCGCGAGCTGCGGCCCGCAACGCGCGGTCGAACGAAAGCGGCTCGAGCTCACGCATCGTCCGCCACACTACACTAGCCCGCGCTATAACCCCGCGCCCAATGCGACCGTGAGCCGCAGCGAGACACTCGTGAAACCCGTGCCGTGACCGTAACCGCCTCGATCGAGCTCAGTGCAGGCCGAGCTCGTGCACCGGCGCAGGTGCAAGAGCTCGAAGCGCGTCCAATCGAAGGCGGGCCCGACCCGAACGTGACGGCTGAAAAAGAATTCTACGGCTCCCCCGACCCGAAGCGCGCCGCCGCCCGCTATCTCGTCATAGCGGATGCCGTCGGCTTCGCGCGCGCTCGTGGCGAGCGAGCCGCCACCGATGCCGAGCTCGAGATAGGGTTCGACCATGCCGTGGTCGAAGGCGTAAACGCGGCCGACGAGGCCGTAAAACGAGCCGCGCGCGCTGGCCTGGTGGAGACCGGTGGCGGGCGCGGGGCGAAAGCCGAACCCCAGCGCAGCTACGGCGGCACCGAAGGCGAAGTAGGGCGACAGGCGCCACAGGGCGCTCACGCCCAAGCCCGGGCCCGCCGCGAGCCCGGTGCAGCGCGCGTCGCTCACGGTGCCGTCCGCGCAGCTTGCGAAACCGAGCAGCAGCTCTGGCGTGAGCTCGAACGGCCGTCGCTCATACGCCAAGCCCGGCAACTCAGGCGCCGGCGCGGGCGATAGCGCGAGGCGCGGCGGAGGCGCGTGCGGCGTGGCGGCGTACCCGGCGGCATACGGCGCCGCGGTCGGGCTCGGAGGGACCTCATCCGCGACGGCGGTCTCTGCCCAAGTGCACCAAGCTAGGCACGCGCTCGCGATCCGCGCCATGCTGCGCAGGGTCATGGTGCGCCGGCTCACCGTCTTACAGAACCAAGATACCGACGATGCCGCGGCGGCGCGTCGACCGCGTTGGCAGTGGATATTGATCGGCGCAGGCTTGGTGCTCACGTTGTTCCTGCCACTGTCGCTGCTCGGGGTGTGGCTCGGAACGATGCTGAGCCACACCGCTTCTCGACAACCCAGCGGTGTTACTCGAATCGTCCTCGGCGTCCTGCCGGTTGCGCTCTCTTTTCTGATCGCTTGCGCGGGCGGGGGCGCTCTCGTGGGCCGCTTCGGGGGCAAGGCCCAGTCGCGCGAGGCAGCGCTGTCGGGCGCGCTCGGTGCGTTCGCGGCCTGGGCGCTGGCCGCGCTCGGCGGCTCCCTTTCGCCGCTCGTGGTGGCCCTGAGCGCGCTGGTCGCGCTCGTCGCTTTCGGCGCTGGCGCGGCGTTCGTGGGCGCGCGCCTGACGCTAGCCCGGCGTGTCTAGCCTAGCGGTGGACCGGTGCGCAGCCCGGGGCTAGGCTTCCCGGACCATGAGCGACCTCGATAAAGAGCTGGAACGGGCCGTAGCCGCCGTCGAAGAGCCCGCGCGCCCGACGGCTCCGCGAGCTGCAGCACCGGCTGGCTCACGGAGCAAAGGCAACATCGGCCTGCTGATCGGCCTCCTGGTGATGGGGGGCGGCATCTTGGCCTTGGTCTTCACGAGCTTCAAAGGCTCGGCCGTTTATTCGAAGGGCGTCGATGACCTGGTTCGAGACAAGGTAAAGTTCGAGGATCGCGCGGTGCGCGTCGAGGGCACGTTGGTCAAAGGCAGCCTGGTTCGTCGTGACCAGCCCTGCGAATACCGCTTTCAGATCCAGAAGAAGGGCGTCACTTTGCCGGTGCACTACGCGCAGTGCATCGTCCCCGACACTTTCCGTGACATGCCCGGGATGGACGTTTCCGTGACCGCGGAGGGCAAGCTCACCGACTCCGGGCATTTCGAGGCTTCGAACATCATGGCCAAGTGCCCTTCCAAGTACGAAATGAAAGAGCGCCAGAAGGGCGGCGAACAAGCTCCGCACGCCGCCATGTCACAAGCGCTATAAGCAACGAGATGTGGGATAGATTCTTACGGGCTTGTCGTCGCGAGCCCGTCGATGCGACGCCGGTCTGGTTCATGCGTCAGGCGGGGCGCTACATGCCCGAGTACCGCGCCCTTCGCGCCAAGTACACGCTGCTCGAGCTGTGCAAGAATCCTGAGCTCGCCACGCAGGTGACGCTGCAACCGGTCAACGCGCACCGGGTGGACGCGGCCATCTTGTTTGCCGACATCCTCCTGCCGCTCGAGCCAATGGGCGCGCCATTCGAATTTGCCAAGGGCGAGGGCCCCGTCATTCACCATCCGGTGCGCGACCGCGCGGCGGTCGAGGCCCTACGGGTGATCGAGCCCGAGGATGGCCTCGGCTACGTGCTCGATGCCATCAAGATGATCCGGCGGGAGCTCGACGGCAAAACGCCGCTGATCGGCTTCGCCGGGGCGCCCTTCACGCTCGCCAGCTACCTGATCGAAGGCGGCAAGAGCTCTAATTACGCGCTCACTAAGCGCATGATGTACAACGATCCGGACACCTGGAACTTGTTGATGAGCAAGTTTTCGGAGGTGGTGCGGCGCTACCTGCGGGCTCAGATCCAGGCCGGCGCCAACGCGGTGCAGTTGTTCGATTCCTGGGTCGGTTCGCTGTCGCCGACAGACTACGAAGAGTTCATTCTGCCGCACGTGCAGCGCATCTTGTCGGATCTCGAGCAGACGGGAGTGCCCGTCATTCACTTCGGAACGGACACGGCCACGTTGCTGCCGCTCCAGAAGCGCGCGGGCGGCACCGTCCTGGGCGTGGACTGGCGCACGCCCATGGATCAGGCCATCGCCCTGTTGGGTACGGACGTGGCCGTGCAGGGCAATTTGGACCCACTGCTGCTGAGCGCGCCGCGTGAGCTGCTCACACGCCGGGTCGATGACATCCTGAGCCGCGCCAAAGGCGCCGCCGGCTACATCTTCAACCTCGGCCATGGCATCTTGCCGGAGACCGACCCGGATGCCGTAAAGTTCGTGGTCGATCTAGTGCACGAGCGCACAAAACGCGGCTAGCCCGCGGCGTGTGTCGCTCGGCGGTTGACTTGCCGGCCCGAGCCGACAAAAAGACACCGGCCTCCTTCCCGCATCGTCTAAAGGCAGGACAAGGGACTTTGAATCCCTGAATCGTGGTTCGAATCCATGTGCGGGAACTTCAGCAACCGTGGTGGGCGTGTCGCCCGCCTCAGTATCCGCGTCCCCAGGGAACCTAGCGCCCCGACCGGTGTCGATCCCGGGGAGATGGCAGATCGGCGTCGTCGCGTGGCAGACGCACGCGCACATCCGGTCTAACTTCGGAGTGGCGTGGCCGACGCGGAAGATCAGAGCGAGCGTAAGTTCATCGAGCGCTTGGCTCAGCGGGATGAGCGCGCCTTTAATGAGCTCGTCGAGCTGTACGAGGCGCGCGTGTTCAGGCTGCTGCTCCGGATGCTGGGTCGGCGTGACGAGGCCGAGGACATGGCGCAGGAGGTCTTCGTGCAAATCTTCAAGGCCATCACCACGTTCCGCGGTGACTCGAAGCTCAGCACCTGGATTTATCGAGTCAGCGTCAACCTGTGCAAAAACCGGATGAAGTACCTGGCGCGTCGTCACACCGATGGCGAGGACGAGCTCGAGCCGGTGGCGGAGCGCGCGGCGCTCGACGAAGCCAAGGGTGTGACGTTCGGGGATGTCGCACAGCCCGACCGCTTGGTGGAAGGTTACCAACTAGAGCGCGCCGTCCAGATCTGCATCGCCGAGCTCGAGCCGGACTTTCGTGAGGTGCTCATTTTGCGCGACCTCGAAGACCTGAGCTACGAGGAGCTGTCCGACATCACCGGCCTGCCCGAAGGCACCGTCAAAAGTCGGCTGCACCGCGCCCGCAGCATGCTCAAACTGAGCGTGGAACGGAAAATGGGAGAGAAAATTTCATGACCGAGCCACGCCCAGAAGAGCTCGCGGTCGAAGGCGAGAGCGAGCCCGATGACTCGCTCCGCTCTTTGCTGCGAGGCGCCATGCGTGAAGACGTGATCGCCCCGGACGTGCTGGCCGGCGTTCAAAAGAAAATCCGCGAGCGGAGCGGCGGAAAATTCTACGCGGACGGCTGGAGCACTGCCAAGCACCCGCCCCTGAACACCTATCTCGTCACCAGCCTGCTGATGCTGGCCGTACTCGGTATCAGCTACGCGCTGCTCAGTCCCCTGGTTGGTAACCCCGAGCCGGTGCGGAACCAACCCGTGCCAGTGCAGATCATTCCGAGATGACTTGATGGTCACCAAGCCGCGCGCGACCGGCGCAGCCTTCGGCGCCCGAGCGCGGCCTTCCGGACCCCGGCGCCGCGCTGCTGCTCAGTCGCAGCCGCAAGTGTTCTGCAGGCCGACCAGCTCGAGCGCGTCTCCGCAGTCAATAGCGGTCTCGGCGTGGAGTAAGCGGGCCACGGAGCGGAGCGCGGACTTCCGCTGCTCTACAGGGACAGCACTGACCGCGCGCAGGGCCTCACGCGCTTTGGCGGGCACGGAATCGCTGTGAATGAGTAGGGGGGCTAGGGAAAATGCCATGGAGACGTCCTTCTTCGACAGCGCCAGGGGAGGATTGGCGGCGGCGCTTCTTCGAGCCCGCATCCAGAACCTGGGGGCCCGAGTTTCTTCCGTCAAGCGACTTTCTTTTTAAAAGGCGCTTTCTTTTGGAAAGTAACGTGGTTACACTTCGGGTATGACCAAGCCGGTCGACTGCAAATGTCGCGCGTTCCAACTAGCGGCGGACGTGCTCGGGCGCCCTTGGAGCGCGCTGATTTTGACCGCGTTGCAGGCCGGTCCGCGGCGCTTCGGTGACTTCGGTGAGGCGGCGGCGGGCCTCGGCACCAAGGTCCTGTCGGCACGTTTGAAGGAGCTGGAAGCGCGCGGCTTGGTCCAGCGGCACGTGGAGCCTGGGCCGCCCGTCCGCGTTTCTTACGAGCTCACGGAGCAGGGTCGCGGTTTCGGGCACGTTGCCGAGGCCATTCAGCGTTGGGGTCGCGAGCTGAGCCCTACGAAAGCGCGCTTGCGACGGGCCTGAGTCGCGGGGGCGAGCCAGCCCGCAAGACCGCGGTGCAGTTCTCGCGGCGCCCTCGCGGCGCGGCCAGCGGATAAGTGGCGCCGAAGGCTGCGCCGGGCGGTGCCGCGCCGCGTGACCATTCAAACCAGCAGCCTGCGATCCGCACGGGCTCGAAGACCCGCCTGGAACGCCGCGGTGCTCGGGCACGCCACGGCTCCGGGGCTGTGCTCGCTGCGCTTTACTGGATCCAGCGCGCGACGACGCAGGTGATGTTGTCGGGGCCGCCGTTTTCGTTGGCACCCTCGATCAAGCGGTGCGTCGCGGTGGGTAGGTCGGGCGAGCTCATGACGATCTTCAAAATGTCTTCGTCCGTGACCGGGCCGCACAGGCCATCGCTACAGAGCACTACGCAGTCACCCGCGCGCGGCGCCTCGAAGCGGGTATCGACTTTGACCGTATCTTTCATGCCAAGCGCGCGAACAATCACGTTTTTGTGCGGGAAGTTCGCGATTTCTTCCTCGGTCAGGCGTTTCATCTTTTTGTAATCGTTGAGCAGTGAGTGATCTTCGGTCAGCTGCTCCAGCGAGCCGTCGCGGATGCGGTAGACCCGGCTGTCCCCGACGTGGGCGACGTACACGCCGTCTTCCACGGCAAACAGCGCGGCCAGCGTCGTGCCCATGCCGCGCTGCTTGGCATTGCGCTGCGCTTGTTCATAGATGCGCAGATTACAGAGCTTGATCCCGGTGATGAGGCGGTTTTCCTCGTAGCCTTTGCCGCGGTCCATCTTGTACGGCCAAGTGCGTTCGGGGTCGTCGGCGGTCGCTGCGAAGAACTCTTGCAGCGTATCGACGGCCATCTTCGACGCGACCTCGCCCGAGGCGTGGCCACCCATGCCGTCTGCCACGACGTACAGACCATACTCCGCCATGATGGCGAAGTTGTCCTCGTTGTGAGAGCGTTTGCGGCCGACGTCCGTTTGGCCAGCGACTTCGATACGCAGGGGCCGATTCACGCGTACATTCCGGGGAAGAGCGGGCCTGAGCCCGGGTAAGGAGAACCGCGATCTTCCACGGCCTCTGGCCCTTCTGTCAATGATTTCCTGGAATTAGTGAATCAGCGATAGGGATTCGGCGGCGCGCTGGGCCGCGGGGGACGTGGCCCCGGGCGCGCCGGATTCGACTGAATCACTCGGCCCTCATGGCTACGAATGCCTACATCCGGCGTTTCGCTGACGCTGAGGGCGACTTCGCGATAGCGCCCGCCGGACAGCAACAGCAATCGCACCGGCACGCCTGGGGTGTGGCCTTCGACCGCGTCGGTGAAGCCTTCACTGGTGCTGACCGGCGTGCCGTCGACCGCGAGCACGACATCGGCGATGCCGGGAGGGCCGGCATGCAGGCCTGCGTCACTCGCCGGCCCCTCACTGGCGAGCGCGGCAACGCGCATTCCGCGCGCGATGCCTGCGTCGAACGGCACGACCTCGACGCCGAGCCAGGGGCCCCGTCGCACGGGCACGCCGCGGAGGAAGCTACGAATTGCGCTGACCGGAGCAGCGTAGGGCATCAACGTGCAGCCCGCTTTGTCGATGGACGAGCACGCGCGCGCGACGACCGCGACGACCTCGCCCTTGTCGTCCAAGAGTGGCGCGCCGATATCGGTGGCTTTGGGCGCAAACGGCAGCTCGAGCGCATCGCTCAGCTGCGCGCTGTCCCCGCCGCGGAGCGTGTTCGTGGCTTTGATCGTGACATCCGCAGTAACGAGCTTGTTGTTGACGAGACTCACGGCGTGCACCTTGCTGCCTGGCACTGGCGCCGGATCGCGGGAAGCCCGCAAGCCCGCGTGCCGAGCGTCGCCCTCGGGTATGAGCAGCGCCAAATCCCAGCCGCGGTCGGAGAAGCCGATCTTCACGTGAATGAGCTGGCCTTCGGCGTAGCGGGCGTCGACCTGGTTGCCATGGGTCAGTGGCGACAGCGCCGTCAGGATCCGTCCGTCCCCGCTCAGCAGCGTGCCGATGCCGATCGGACGACCCGCACGCTCCAGCCGCACCGTGCCGAGCAGCGCGGCTTGCAGGGGGGTCTTGGGCGCCGGCAACTTGGCTTCTGGCTTGCTCGGCGCGACCGCCGTTGCGGCACTAGGCGAGGGGGGCGAAGGGGAAACAGATGCGGGCGAAGGGGATGCGGGCGAAGGGGATGCGGGCGAAGGGGATGCGGGCGAAGGGGATGCGTCCGTCGCGGTAGCGGCGTGCGGCGTCGCGGTAGCGGCGTGCGGCGTCGCTGGCGAAACCGCGGGCGGCGCCGGAGCGGTTGACCTTGCCGCAGGCTTGGCGCTGGGCGCGCCGGGGGCCGCGTGGCTCTGGCGGGGAAGCGCCAACAATTGACCCAGGGCTGCGGCTAAGAAGAGCGTTCGCACGTTCACCGCGCACAGCTTAGCGCCAAACGAACGATGCGGTGCTCGCCGTCACGTTTGTCGCGAAAGTACGCGGATCCCCTGAGCTTCAGCCACCACGACGTAGTCTGCGCGCCCGCAGAACAAGCCGGTTTCGACGACTCCGGGCACGCCCCTCAGCCGGCTATCGAACGCGCGCGGGTCGATGAGCGGCGAGACAGCTAAATCGTACACGTAGTTGCCCGCGTCGGTCAGCACTGGGCCGCCTTCGCGCAGACGCAGCGTGGGCTCACCGAATGGCTCGAGGGCGCGGCGCGTCGTCCCGTGCGCGAACGTCAGCACTTCGACGGGCACGGCCCGCTTTTCACCGAGTCGTGCACTGAGCTTGGAGGCATCCACAATGATGGCGTTCTTCTTGGACGCAAAGTTTACGATCTTCTCTCGCGTGTGCGCCGCCCCTCCGCCCTTGATCAGGTCCAGGCGGTCGCTCACTTCATCCGCGCCGTCCACGCACAGGTCGATGCTCCAGGGCCCCGCATCGTCGAGCAACGGGATGCCGCACGCGGCGGCTAGCGCTCGGCTTTGTTGGCTCGTGGGCACGCAGCTGAAACGCCGCCCGGCGCGCACCAGCGCTCCGACCGCCTCGATGAAAAAGCGCGTGGTCGAACCCGTCCCGAGGCCCAGAACACCAGATTCTGGAAGGAGCTCGAGCGCAGCCAACGCCGCGCGCCGTTTGGGTTCATCGTCGCTCATGGGCGCGCTAACCCTATCATCGCCGGGCTCCCAGCTACACCTGACACGCGGGGCAGTAGTGCGTAGAGCGCGTGGCAATCACTACGCGCCGAACGGGCGTGCTGCAAACCAGGCAGGGAAGCCCCTTGCGCGCGTAAACTTTGCGCTCTTTTTGGTAGCCGCCGTCGGAGCCGTCCGGTGACACGTAGTCGCTGATGCTCGAGCCGCCTGTTTCGATGGAGCGCTCCATGACGCGTTTGGCGGCCGCGACGATGCGGTCGCACTGGGAGGCGGTGACGCGCCGGGCGCTCCGCCCCGGCCGCACCTTAGCCAGGAATAACGCTTCATCCGCATAAATGTTGCCGATGCCGGCGATCACCGCTTGATCGAGGAGCAGTGTCTTGATCGGGATCTTGCGCGCCCGCGCAGCCACGAACAGCGCCCGCCCCGTAGCGCTCAAGGCGTCCACGCCCAGCTTGCCGAGCCGTCGATCTTCCACGCCCGACTTCAGCAAGAGCACCTTGCCGAATTTGCGCACGTCGCGAAACAACACGGACGGCCCGCCGTCCGTGAAGTGCAAGCTCAGGTGTGTGTGCTTGTCCGCTTTGAACGGGCGCTGTTCTTCCGGCGCGAGCGTGCTCCGGGTCTTGGCCGAGAATAAGCGCAGGCTGGTCACGGCGGACGAGAAGAGCTGCCCGGTCATGCCCAGGTGGAGCAGGAGCCGATAGCCGTCATCCAGCTCGGCTAGCAAATATTTGCCGTGACGGTTGAGGTCGCGGACCGTGCGCCCGACGAGCCGCTGCTGCAGCGCGGGCGGTTTGGTCAGAAAGAAGTAGCTGTCCTTCGTCGTCTCCACGCCCGCAATGGTCCGCCCGACGAGCAGCGGCACGAGGCGGCGCCGCGTGACCTCGACCTCCGGAAGCTCAGGCACAGCATGAGTATAGCCCCGGGTAGCCCTTTCTCCGAGCAGTCCGCCGCCACGAGATCTTGCCGCAAGATGCGCTATTTAAAAATCGAGCCTGCAAGTATCACCCAAGAGGCTTGCGAAACCCGTAAGGGTGATCAATTGTAAAGATGGATCCCCTGACGTGGCTGTCCCCCCCGGCCCGCAGGGGTTTCCACTTTTGTGGGGGTGCGTCGTGCGCTAGGGCGGCTTCGTACTTGGGCTGGGGCCGCTGGGCGCTTTCCGCACGAGGTAAAAGAAGTCGCGCTTCTCTTTTTTTCTCAGGTACTCGTCGTCGGAGTACTCGAACCCCGGCGCGAGCGGCACGGGATGCAGCACCGTGCTTCGGCCGATGGGCTCGAAGGTCACGAACTTGGGATAGGACCAGTTGACGTCCAGCTGCGCCACGTCGCTGGCGCCCGCGTGATGTAGACCGTCCGCCAGAACGCGGGCCGAGGTGTGATTGGTGATCGCCACGAACAGCACGCTGCGTTCAGCGTTTAGCCCAATGCCCGAGCGCCGAATCACCGTCTCGCCGTCTACCGTCGAGCCCCATTTCTTGAGCCCGGCGCCGGCTTGCAGGCCCGCGTGCAGCTTGTCGTTCTCCCACATGCACTCGGGCGTTTGCCGATACCAGATCATGTCGGCCTCCGAATTTGAAAGCTCGGGCCAGCTCGCGATGCGCAAGGAGCCGTCCTTGAACGATGCAATGGCGCAGGCGCGCGCCTTTGGCTTGGCGAGGACCACGCTATCTAGCTTCATGCCGTAGCCGCCGTGCTCGGTCATGAACCCACCGTTGAAAGCAGCCATCAGTGTCGATTGAATGGCGACCGGGATCTTGCCCTCTCGAATGTAGGACTTGGCCTCTTCCGAATCCGGCTGCGGTTCCTGCGTGCCGGCGACTGGAAAAAGCGCGACCCGTTCGAGATCGATCGCGACGACGAATACCTCGGCCCAGGAACGGCCTTTGTCGGGGTGCAGGAGCGTCTTCAGCATCCGCGGTGGATCCTCGGGAAAGCGCGGGTCGGCCACCCCGACCCACTCGCCGTCGCCGGGCGCGGACCACTCCTTGTGCGCCGGCCCGGGGTTCTTCAGCGCAAATTCTTTGTGCCCGCTGTCGGCACGGGGGTTCGCGACGCTGGCTGCGGGGACTGCCTCCGGCGCCGCGGTCGGGACGTTCCAATAGGCCTTCGGGCGCTCGTTTTTCTTGAGCAGCCGGTTCACGCGATCCTCGAGGCCGTACACCGTGTCCTCGAGCTTGGCGACGGTATCGGCGCCGAGGATTGAGCGCAGTGTATTGGCGACGAGCGGCCCCGCCCAATCGAAGTGATGCACGGCCGACCAAGCGAGCACCGTAAGCAGCAGAGCAGAGGCCACGACCCACAACGCCAGGCGCGCCCAGCGCCCTCTTTTGGGGGCCGCTTTGGGCTTCGCGACTGCGCGGGCTCGGTGCGCCATGACAATGGCCGGATAGTAGAGGCAGCGCCTCCTGCCAACAGTTTCGCGCGAGATTGGTGTAAGACAGCCGGCATGCGGCTCGGACAGATGCCCTTGCTTTGGGTGCTGGCAGCCGTTCTCGCGGGCAGCGTCACGACCGCTCCCCGCGCCGCGCGTGCGGAGGACGGCGGCGCCGCGTTGTCTTTGCACGCCGCGCCCGACTTATCCGCCTTGCTGGGAAAGCCAATCACCCGCATCGCGGTGGTGACCCAGGGCCAACGTTGGGCGACTAAGCTCCACCTCGAGCACGCCCGGGTGGGTCAGCCGTTGACGAGCGACTTGGTTCGAAGGGTCCTCGAAGAGCTCGGAGACACCGGCCAATACGCGAACCTGCGCGCCAGCGCCGAAGCGGACGAAGACGGCGTTCGGCTGGTGCTGAGCGTCGAGCCGCGACGTCTCATCACTAGCATCCAGATTGGGGCCAGTCCGATCGACGCCGAAGAAGTTAGACGAGCGGCCGACGCCCACGAGGGCGGCGCGCTCACGGCCGCGGAACTGATGGCGATGCAGGGCCGTGTCCGGGCGCTCTTCGTGCGCCGCGGGTACGCGCGCGCAGAGGTCCAGGTGGCGGCCGTGGATACCGACGATCCTTCGGCCGTTGTTCTGACTATCGAAGTGACGCCGGGCGCGCCGCGCACCATTGCCAAGCGGAGCTTTGGTGTCTGGCCGGATCCCGAAGCCGCGGGGATGGCCGAAGCTCTGGCTGGTTACGACGTGGGCGTCGGGGATCGCGCCAGCGAGGACGCCCTCGCGGACGCCGACCGCGCGCTCGAGAGCGACCTGAAGGCGCGTGGCTTTCACCGCGCGGAGGTCCGGCACGCCATGTCCGGTGGTTCTGCGAGTCAGCTCCGCGTCTCGGTGTACGCCCATGCCCGAGTTCGCTTCCGGTTCGAGGGCAATCGTCACTTCGACGCCGACCGGCTGGAGAATGTGCTCGATGTAGAAAGCGCGAGCGATCTGTCGGCGTCGGCGTTGGTCGAGCGAATCGCCAAATTTTACCGAGAGCGCGGCTTTTTTGACGTTGAGGTCAACTACTCGGAACGCGGCTCCGCGAGCGACCCGATTCAGGACGTGCGGTTCGACATCCACGAGGGCGGCCTCGTGCACGTCGCAGCGCGCGAGTACCCTTGCTTGACCGGCGAGCGCACGCCCGCAGAGGTAGGAAGCGAGATCGACAGCTTTTTGGCCGAGCTACCGAACGGTCGCGTATTCGATGCGGTCGATCCGGCGATCCTCGACGACCTGCAGGGGCCAACCTCCGAGACGGGGGCGCGGCCCGCGCCGGAGCAATCGAGTCCCTGGGCGGTCTACGCGCCCGATGTTTATGATCGCGCGATCAAGCACGTCCAAGACTTATATCGCTCCGAGGGCTATTTATCGGCCACCGTAGGGCCGGTCCAGATGTTGCGGCGCACCTGCGCTGCACGTTCGCCCGCCGGTCAATGCACGCCGGTCGGTCCCGCGCGTAGACCCGGAAGCGCGTGCACCTACGATCGCATCGGCCTGCCACTCGAGGATGCGCCCGTCGATCCCACGTTGTCCTGCGTCGCCGATGCCAAGCGGGGGGTACATTGCGAGCCCTCCCTGGTGCTGCACATTCCGATCAAGCTCGGGCCGCGGGCCATCCTGTACGACTTGGGCTTCGAGGGGAACGGGGAGATTGTCGAAAAAGATCTGGCGCGCGTCGTCGATATCGAACTTGGAACGCCGGTCTCTCAGGTGGAGATCGAAAAGGCGCGGCGCCGCGTGTTGGACGAGTATGCCGAACGCGGTTTCGCCTTCGCCGAGGTTGAAACTGCCCTCGATCTGTCCCTCGATCACACGCGCGCGCGTGTGCGCTTCATCGTGAGCGAGCGCGAACCGGTCCGCGTTTCCCGGATCGTCATTAGGGGTGCCGAGCGCACGAGTGAGAGTTTGATTCGACGCCGGATCGCGCTCACGGAAGGCGGACTTTATCAGCGCAGCTTGGTGCGGAAGACCGAGGAACGCCTGGCGACGTTGGGCGTCTTCTCGAGTATCAACGTCGGCTTCGAGGACGCTTACGTCCCGGCGCGTGCCAAGGTCGTCGTGATTCAGCTCGAGGAGCGCGTTCCGCAGTACTTGGACGTCCGACCGGGTTTCAGTACTGGCGAAGGCTTCCGAGTGTCGTTCGAATACGGGCATCGGAACCTCGGCGGGCAAGCCATCTTGCTGACCTTGCGTTCACAGCTCGGTTACCTGCCGACCGCCTTCATCCTCGAAAATGACGTTCAGCAGAAATACAACGAGCTACACGTCGGTGAGCGGCTCGAGCGCCGCGACACCGCGACCGTGGAGTTTCCGAACATCGGGCTAGGTCCGCTGTTCCGGCTCAGTGTCGAAGGCGTCGACGTGCGCGACAATGCGCGCGACTACGGGATCAGCAAGGATGCGGGCATCGTCACCCTGTCGTTTCGGCCCGACCGGCGCGTCTCGGTTCAGCTGGGCGCGTCGCTCGAGCGCAATTACGCGCAGATCTTCGGTAACGACCAGAAGGACGCGCTCAAATGTTATCTGCAAAACCACCCCCAGCAGCAGGCCCTGTTTCGCGTGCCACAGGGGGTGTCCATCGCGCTCGCTCAGCGCTTGTCCGTGACCTGGGATCGACGTGACAACCCGCTCGATGCCACCAGCGGCACGTTCATTTCGGCCAGCGTCGAGCACGTCCACGCCAATCCACTCGATAGTAGCGCCTCGCAGGACACCGGCTGCGCCGGAACCGCGCCGGTGACCGCGGGCAGGGCCTTGATCGACCCTTTTCAATCCGTGCCGAGCGACTTTCTCCGCTACACCAACCGTCTGGGCGGCTACGTACGCTTGAACAAGAAGGGCCTCGCACTCGCGATGAGCTTTCGTTGGGGGGTGATCCAGCACTTGTTGTCGGGCTCGCAGACCTACCCCGATCGCCTATTTTTCATGGGAGGCGTCGATTCCCTTCGCGGGTTCTTGCAAGACTCGCTCGTGCCGCAAGACATCGCGGAACGCCTGCTGAATCCGAGCTCGGGGTTGGTGCTGAACGATGTCGTGATACGTGGCGGCGACATCTTCGTGAACCCGCGCGCAGAGCTGCGCGTTCCAGTGGCAAACAGCGTGGAGACAGCACTGTTCATCGATGCCGGCAATCTGTGGACCGACCCGATGCGTGTTCAGCCGTTGGACCTGCGCTACGCCGTGGGCACCGGCATTCGGATCGCCACGCCGATAGGGCCGTTGGTCTTCGACTATGGCTTCAACGTGGACCGTGTGCTCGACGACCTCTTCCCAAAGCGAGACAACCAACGCTATTGGGAAGACATCGGTGCGTTTCATTTCAGCATCGGCTTGTTTTGATGGCGATTCACCCGCCCGCGCGGAAGCGGTGCGCAAAGCAGCCGTAGCTCCGACAAATCTTTGACGCTTCGGCTTATGGCCGGGTGTGCGCTGCCGTTCCTGAAGATCGGGTCCATGCCACGTTTAACGCCACCGGCGTCCGCAGCCATTCATCAAGCGGTGACCTGTAGACCGCCGAGCTTTGCTAGCTCCGACGTGCCGACCTCCGGTACGCAACCGATCGCGCGTCCGGTCCTCGTAGACTTGCCGCGGGGGCCGGCCGCGAGCGTCCGCGACCTCACGGCCAGTGATCTCGACATCGTGTTTCAACCGATCGTGGACCTCGCCCATGGCGGGTGTTTTGCTTTCGAGGCACTCACGCGCTGTAAATGGCCGGAATTCAAGGACCCAATGCGGCTGTTCGAGCAGGCGCAGGAAGAGCGCTGCTGCGGAAGTCTGGGCAGAAAGGTACGTGAAGTGGCATTCGCGCGCTGCACCGACGCGCCTTTGTTCGTGAACCTGCACCCGCACGAGTTGGACGAAGGTTGGCTGGTGCGGCCCGACGATCCGCTCTTTTTTCACGAAAGACCGGTCTACCTCGAGATCACCGAGTCGGCTGCGTTCACGTATTTCTCTTTGTGTGTGAATGTGCTCAAGGAAATTTGTTCGCGAAGCGGCGCGTTTCTGGTTGTCGATGACTTCGGCGCGGGGCACTCCAACTTGAAGCGCATCATCGACCTCGAACCACATGTCGTGAAACTGGACCTAGCGCTCGTGCGGGGGATCGAGAAGAGCAAGCGCCAGCAGATATTGGTCCGGCAAGTCGTCTCGCTCTGTCGCGAGCTCGGCGCGCGCGTGGTGGCCGAGGGAATCGAGACCGAAGACGAACTCTCGGCGGTGATCGACACTGGCGCGCAGTACGGGCAAGGCTATTTATTTGCGCGCCCTGCGTTCCCGATGCCCAAGCCGAGTTGGCCCTTTCGGAGCAGGCAAGCCCGCGCCTGAGCGGCAAATCACCGCATTTTGCGTATGAGTTCGGTTCCGGAAACCGCCGCTCATGTGTTGCAAAATGGGCGTCCCCCCGCCCGAGCCGCTTGGCTCGGTAGTTGGATGTAAGTGAGCTGACGAGCTCGTTTTATATCGTGACTGGGCTCGCAGTTAGTTGACCTCGATCATCAGCGCCGTGATCGAGAGCGCGCGCTAACGCGAGCGTGGACACGCTGACGGAACGTCGGGTTAGCGATGGTGAAGTATCGCGCGTTGACAGCGCGAGTGATCCGGAGTCCGATAGCAGCGTTGGGATGAGCTCCGCCGCGCTCGACAGCCGTTCGCATTCGGCACAGTCAGCAGAGACCTGCAGTGACCCGAACAGTGTCGTTGCGCGAGCGCAGCACTCCATCGCGGAGTTGGTCGGCCGGCACGTGAACGTGCGGCTCGAGCTGTCGCCGAACGCAATGCCCGTTGCCGTGCCCAGTGCTGAGCTCGAGCGGATCGTGCTCGGGTTGTGCAGCGAGGCGAGCCGAATTCTCGGTCATGGCAGCGGGCTCCTGGTGGAGACGCGGGGCGCGAAAGATCCCGAGCTGTCGGCGGCAACCGAGAGAGCTCAGGAAGTTCGCACCCGCGTCATCGTTCGCCCTGAGCCTCACGGCCGCCCTCCGCCCCGAGCTGGCTCGGGCTCGTACGCGGACCTCGTCTTTTGCAAATTGGAGCGGTTGCTGGATCAGGTGGGTGCTGAGCTCGAGCTCGTCTCCCGGGTCGGTCACGAGGTCGCGCTGGTCGTCCATTTGCCTTCCGCTCCCGTGGCGACCGTGAGCTCGACGCGCCTGCCAATCGCGGTTCTCCAAGAGGCGACCTTGATCTTGCTTGTCGAGGACGAACCACAGGTACAAGCGGTGACGGCGCGCATCTTGCGCGCGTTCGGCTACGCAGTGGTCACCGCGCACGACGAGCACACGGCGCTCGCCCAAGCCGACCAGCACGGATCTGAGATCGGACTCGTGGTGTCGGATTTGTTGCTGCCCGGCGTCTCGGGCAAAGAACTGGTGAATCGGCTACGGAAACCGTGCGAGCGCGCGGCCATTCTGTACATTTCCGGGTACTCGCCAGAGCACGTCGGCCCGCTCGCGGACGGCGCATGCTTTCTCCGGAAGCCCTTTACTGCTCAGGAGCTGATCAGCATGGTACGCGGCCTCATGCCGCCTGTGGTCCCCTAGGGCTTACCAGATGGTCTGGCTGGCCCTATGAGGCCCGCCGTCCGATCTTGCAGCGTCTGGGCGTTCGCCTGGCTCGGCTGTGCTATCTCAGGCGGCCTTCACGTCACGCAGTGACCCCAGACCCAGCTAGCCCCTTGAAAACGTCTGCCATGCCCGTTCGGCTCATGGGGCAGTTCTACCGCCACGCTCCGCGCTACGGGGTGGGCCTGCTCTTGCTGGCCCTCTACCAGTCGTTTCAATGGTGGTTCGACACGCGCATGCGGCGCGCCATCAACTTCGCCACGAGCGGTGCCAGCGCGCAGGCGATTGCGCTTGGTGAGTGGCTGGTGTTGGCTGCGCTCGGGGCCTTCGTGGTGCGCGTGCTGTCACGCATTGCCATCTTCAACGCGGGCCGGATCGCCGAGTATGAGCTCCGTAAAGAGATCCTCGAGCGGCTACTGAAGCTTGGGCCCTCATTTTACAGAAAAATGAGCACGGGCGAGATCATGAGCCGCGTCACCAATGACCTCGTGCAGGTCCGGCTTCTGCTCGGTTTCGGAATTCTGAATATCATCAACACCGGCTTCGCCTTGGTCAGCGCGCTGGCCGTGACGATCCCGATATCGCCCAAATTGACCCTGGCGTCGCTCTCTACGTTGCCGTTCGTGCTCCTGATCACGCGCGGTTTTTCCAAGCATTTTTACACCCGCACGCGGGACAACCAGGACGCGCTCGGAAAGATGAGCGCTCGCGTCTTGTCGAGCATCGCCGGCATGCGTGTGATCCGCTCTTTCGCGCTCGAGACGGAAGAAATCGCCGCTTTCGAAAAGACCAATCGAGCGTACCTCGAGAAGAGCTTGGCGCTGGCGCGTTTGCGCGGCGCGCTCGGTCCCATCCTGCAAGCCACGATGTCCCTCGGCGTGCTGATCGTCTTTTGGTACGGCGGGTCGATGATGCTCCACAAGGAGCTCGACGCCGGCGGCTTCTTGTCGTTTTACCGTGCTCTCGGGCGTCTGACTTGGCCGCTGATCTCGCTTGGATTCGTCGTTGGCCTGCTGCAACGCGGCCGCGCTGCGTTCTCACGGCTGACCGACATTTTCAGCGCCGAGCCGGACATCGTCGACGGTGAGCGAGCGCTCCCCGCGTCTGCCACCGGCCAGCTGGAGGTGAAACAGCTGTCGTTCGCGTACAACGGCCGGAGCGTGCTCGAGGACGTGAGCTTCGAGCTCCCGGCCGGCGCCTCCTTGGCCGTGGTCGGCCGCACCGGCAGCGGCAAATCCACACTTTCGGTGCTTTTGGCGCGCTTGCAACCGACGCCGCGCGGATGTGTCTTTCTGGACGGCGTAGATGTGTGTGATCTGCCGCTCACGACCGTTCGTCAAACCATCGGTTACGCGCAGCAGAACGCGTTCCTGTTCTCCACGACGGTGGCGCGTAACGTCGCCTTTTCACTCGATGACCCCGACGAACCGGAGTCGATCGTCAGGGTCGAGGAGGCTGCTCGTGAAGCGTGCATCGAAGATGAAGTGCTGGACCTGCCCGACGGCTTCGACACGGTCGTCGGCGAGCGCGGCGTGCAGCTGTCGGGTGGTCAGAAGCAGCGCGTGGCGTTGGCGGCGGCCTTCGCCTCCGAGCCCAAGGTGCTGGTGCTGGACGACCCTCTGAGCGCTGTCGACGCGCGCACCGAGCGAGCGATCTTGGCGGCTATCGATCGCCAGCGGGCCCGCCGCGGCCTGATCCTGATCACTCACCGCGTCTCCGCCGCCGCCCATTGTGACCAGATCATCGTGCTGGAGAAGGGCCGCGTCGTCGAACGCGGCACGCATGAACAACTGACGAAGAACGCGGGCATTTACGCCATTTTCGCGGAGGAGCAGCGGATTGAGAGTGAGCTCTTGAAGCTCGGCGGCATCGTGCAGGCCGATCAGCAGGTGGCCGAATGACGCCCGCGCCGAGCGCCGAAAATGTGAGGGATGCGCAGGCGACGGTCTCGGCCTCAGCCAGCCGCGAGCAGCGCGGGCGCGCGGACAAGACACGCACCGAGCGTATCTTGAAGGCGTTCCATGAAGAGGAGCGCTTCGGCAAAGCTTACGACGCACGGCTCACCAAGAGGCTGTGGGGCTACCTCTCGCCGTACCGCTGGCTGCTTTGGGCGTCCATGGGCGTGATCCTGATCACCTCTGCGGCGGCGATGATAAGGCCGCTGATCATGCGCTCGGCGATCGACGGCGTCATCCAAACCGGCGACCGGTCTGCGCTCTTCCGAGGCGGCGTGCTGCTCGCGTCGGTGCTCTTGGTCGAGCAAGTGCTAGGCCTCGTGCAGATGTACGCGGTGCAGGTCGCCGGTGCGCGCGCCGTCACCGACATGCGGCGCGAGGTATTCACGTTCGTACAGGGCTTGCGCCTCGGTTTTTTCGACAAGCAATTGGTCGGGCGCTTGGTGTCCCGCGTCACCAATGACACCGACGCGATTTTGGAGATGTTCGCGTCCGGCGCGCTCAACGCGGTCGGGGACCTCGCGCGCCTGATCGGCATCGTCACGCTGATGCTGATCTTGGATTGGAAGCTGTCACTCATCGCCTTCGCCGCGGTGCCACCCATGGCCCTACTGGTGGTCTTCGTGCGGCGCAACATCCGCGAGGCATTCCGAGCCATTCGCGCCAAGACCTCGCGAATGAACGCGACCATGAATGAGCAGGTGACGGGCATGACTCTGATCCAAGCCTTCAGCCGGCAGACCGCTGCGGCGCGCGAGTTCAATGAGAGCAACGAGTCGTATCGCGATGCCAACATGAGCGCGATTAAGTGGGACTCCATCCAGGACGCGGCCATCGACACGATCGCCGCGGTTTGTTTGGCGTTCGTGGTCATGTCGTTCGGCTATCGGCCGGTGAGCTTTGGCACGCTGGTGGCGTTCACGGCCTATCTGGCGCAATTCTTCGAACCGATCTCGACGCTTGCTCAGCGCTACACGCTTCTACAGTCGGCGATGGCCGGCGCCGAGCGAGTCTTCAGCCTGCTGGATGTCGTCGAGCCGGATGCGCCGGCGCGGGACGCCAAACCCGCAGCGAATCCGGAGTTTGCCGTCGCGCTCGAGAACGTCGACTTCAGCTACAAGCCGGGCACGCCAGTTCTATCCGGAATCAGCTTCGCCGCGCGACGCGGCGAGCGGGTGGCATTGGTCGGCCCGACCGGCTCGGGCAAGACCACGATCACGGCGCTTCTCTTACGCCTGTACGAGGCCGACCGCGGTACCGTGCGCGTGAATGGCGATGACGTGGCGGGTCTCGGGCGGGCTGATTTACGCTGCCGGTTCGCGGTCGTGCCCCAAGACGTCGTGCTCTTCCCCGGCACCGTGGCGAGCAACGTCGCGGCCTCCGAAGAACCCGACCGGGCGCGGGTCGAGGAGGTGCTCCGGCGCATTGGCGCGCTCGATCTGTTCGCGGCCCGCGAGCGCGGCATCGACACTCGGGTCGACGAGTACGGCTCCAACTTCTCGACCGGCGAGCGCCAGCTGATCGCGTTCGCTCGCGCCCTGTACCGCGACGCGCAAATTCTGATTTTGGACGAAGCCACCGCCAGCGTGGACAGCGACACCGAGGCCCGTTTGCAACGTGCCTTGGAAGAGCTGATGCGCGGCCGCACGGCGCTCGTGATCGCCCACCGCTTGAGCACGGTACAAAAGGCGGATCGCATCCTGGTCTTGCGCAAGGGCTGCATCGTCGAACAAGGCACGCACGGCGAGCTGATCGCGCAAGGCGGCCTGTATGCGCGCTTGCACGAGCTGCAGTTTTCGCGCGCGGAGCAAGAAACGGCCCTACAGAGCGCGCTACAGTAAGCACGAATCCTGGCTTTGTAAGCGTGCGCGTCGGTCTGATTTCCGTCGCGGAGATGCGGCGGGGTACGCTGTGCTTCCCACAATGTCCGTAGGCAAAGTCTATCTGGTCGGTGCAGGCCCAGGCGATCCGGATCTGATCAGCGTGCGCGGGCTCGAGCTGCTCTCGAAAGCGGATGCGGTCTTGTACGACGCGCTCGCTCATCCGGCGTTGCTCGACGCCTGTCCTAATGCGGAAAAACGCCATGTTGGCAAGCGCTATGGTGAAGAGAGCGCGAGCCAAGCCGCGATCAACGCCGAGCTCGTGATGCTCGCCAAAGCGGGCAAGCGCGTCGTGCGCCTGAAGGGCGGCGACCCGCTGCTGTTCGCCCGTGGCGCCGAAGAGCTGCAGGCCTTGCGCGAAGCCGGAATC
>CAXSGJ010000008.1:0-10141 GCA_964236865.1 uncultured Polyangiaceae bacterium | reverse complement strand
AGAGGCCCTGCTCCTGCGCGAGGCGGGCGTCCCGTTCGAGATCGTTCCCGGCGTCGCCTCCGCGTTTGCGGCCAGCGCCTACGCGGGCATCCCGCTGACTCATCGCGACTTGTCTTCCAGCGTGACGTTCATCACCGGCAGCGACCGTGAGGGCAAAGAGTGGTCGCCGGAGTCTTGGCTGAAGCTTGCCACCGCCACCGACACGATTTGCATTTTCATGGGCATGCGCCGGATTGAAGACATCATGCGCGCAATCATCGCGGGCGGGCGTAGCGCACAGACGCCGGTAGCCGTCGTGCAATGGGCGGCGCGGCCCGAGCAGCGTGTCGTGACGGGTACCCTGGCGGACATCGCCGCCCGCGTGCGCGCCGAAGCGATCAGTAATCCGGCAGTGATCGTGGTCGGTGAGGTGGTCCTCTTGCGGGACGAGCTCTGCTGGTTCGACAACCGGGCGTTGTTCGGCAAAACGTTGCTCGTGCCGCGTCCGGCCGAGCAAGGCAGGGCCACTGCGGCCGCGATTCGCGCGCGCGGCGCGAGCGCGCGCCTGCTGCCGGCAATCGAGATCCGCGCGCCTGCCGATCCCGCGCCCTTGGCCGGGGCGATCGCCGAGCTTGGGCGGTACGAGTGGGTGCTCTTCACCAGCGCCAACGGGGTCACGCGCTTCATGGCGGCCCTGGCCACCGCCGGCCTCGACGCGCGCGCCTTTGCGCAGGCCAAGATCGCGGTCATAGGGCCCAAAACCGCGGCCGCACTCGAGGGCTTCGGTTTGCGCGCGGACGCGGTGGCGGATGAGTTCGTGGGCGAGGGCCTAGCTCGGGCTGTCCTCCTCCAGGGCGTGCCCAAGCGTGTGCTCCTCGCCCGCGCGCTGGTGGCACGCGACGCGCTGCCAGATCTGCTTCGAGCCGCGGGCAGCCGAGTGGACGTGGTGCCCGTTTACGAAACGGTGTCCGCGGACTCTGGCGAGGCGCTGCGCGCTCACTTCGAGAAGCGCGAAATCGACGTTGCCCTGTTTACGTCTAGCTCTACCGTCAACGCGGTGGTCGATACGTTGGAGGAGCGCGCGGTCGAGCTATTGTCGAGTGTGACCGTCGCTAGTATCGGCCCCATCACCTCCAAGACGTTGGCCGAGCGAGGCATCCGTGTAGATACGGAGGCCACCACCTTCACTGTGGAGGGCTTACTCGACGCGCTGGAGCGCCACTTTTCCGCTGCGTGACCGGTTACCCGCGTTCGTAACGATGACCCGCGCGAGCCAAGCGCGCTCAAACTTCGTCGATTGTGCTGCCGCGATTTGCCCAGAATCCGACGCTGAGCCGAAATGATGTCGTCGAGACTGAGCATGGGGGCGTCGCGCGTGGCCGGTCGATCCTGCCACTCTATCGGCGGATCCCCCTTAGGCTCGCGCTGGTCGCAGCGCGGGCCGGTGTGGGTGAGTAAGCGCCTGAAACGGTCGCAAGCCGCCTCGACGGAGGCGCGGCCGAGGCCGCAACCGAGGCGCACTCGAATTTGCCGGCTCCTTGACCAAACCAGCGATATCTCCTAGGATTTAGGACCTCGGAGAGGCATCGGGGCCAGCGCCGGAACCGAGCCACGCCTGTCCGAGCCGGCGAAAAACGCACGTGCAGCAAATCGACCGCGAGAAGACGCTTCAGGCTGCCCAGAAGTACATCGAGAAAAAGAGGTACGACCGGGCAATCGCGGAGTACCAACGGATCGTCCAGGACGATCCGAACGACGCTCGCACCCTCCTGAAGATCGGCGACCTGCAAGCCCGTCTATCGGCGTATCCAGAAGCCATCGCCACGTACGATCGGGTAGGTCAGTACTACTCGTCGCAAGGCTTCGCGCTCAAGGCCATCGCAGTTTACAAGCAGATCCGTGAGCTCATCAAAAAGCACGCGCCGGATTTGGCAGATCGCTATGGGCACATCGTGCCCAAGCTCGCCGAAATTTACACGCAGCTCGGGCTGACGAGTGACGCGCTCGCGGCCTATGACGAGGTCGCGACTCGTTTGCAGCGCGCCGGGCGTGATCGCGAGGCGATCGAAGTGTTCACCAAGATGGTCGGGCTGGACGCCCAGAACCCGTTGCCGCACTTGCGTCTAGCCGAAGCGCGCTGCCGCGTGCAGAGCCTGGACGAAGCCATCGAATCGTTCTGGGCGGCAGCGGAACTCTTGCTCAGCCTAGAGCGGCGGGATGACGCGCTGAAGGTGATCGAGCGCATCCTGCATTTCAAGCTGGACGCGCGCTATGCATGGGTGGCGGCGGAGCTTTACCTGCAACGCGGTACGCGTGAAGACGGCTTGCAGGCGCTCACCAAGCTCCAGATTTGTTTCCAGGCCGACCCCAAGAACCTCGACACACTCGGTCTACTGGCACAAGCCTTCACCTCGATCGGGCAAGAAGCCAAAGCCATCGAGGTGTACAAGGAGATGGCGCGCATCGCGCGGGACGGTGATCGGCGCGATCTCTTCGAGCAGCTGCTGGCGCACTTGCGTGAGGTCGCGCCGCATGACGAGCAAGTGCGAGCGCTGCAGAGCCTGCCGCCCGTGCTGGCCGGTCCGTCCCGAGCGCCGGAGTCCCTCGCTCCGGTAAGCGTAGACGACAGCGACGTCGAATTCATCGATACCGCGAACGATCGCGGGCCACTCGAGATTGCACGACCAGAAGTGGCGACGCTTTCGCGCTCGCGGCCGATGCTGGCTAGCGCCCCCGACGTCGTCGTCATGGATGACCAGCTGATCGCCGCTGAAGAATTCGGTGACGGCCCGAGCTCCTTCGATGCTCGCGGGCATGCCCACAAAGCGGTTGTCGATGCTGAATCGTTCCGCAAGCTGCGCCTTTATCCGAAGGCCATCGAGGCCCTGCACATCGCGCTCGAGATTGATCCTCGCTCGCTGGAGATTCGTCAGAAGCTGAGGGAGCTGCTCGTGGAATCGGGCGATCGCGAAGGCGCCATCGCCGAGACGCTGAACATGGCGTCGCTGCAGCTCGACAACGGGGACATTGGCCAGACCGAAGCCCTGGTGTACGAGGTGCTCGAGATCGAACCGGAGCACCCGGAGGCACTGGCGATGCTCGAGCACATCGCGCCTGGCCAAACTGCTTACGCGGACGCGGACGCGGACGACGGGCGAACGCGCCTGCAAGCGCCCCGTGACGTGGCCGTGGCGCCTCGTGTCGACAGCTACGACCCCGAAGCGCCGTTGCCGTCCTACGACCTCGAGGAAATAGGCGCCGAGCAGGCCATGAATTCCGAACCGGGGCGCTCGTTCGCGCCGCGCCAGGGCTTCGATGTTTCGGACGACCCGTTCGAGGCCGACCAACCGTTGCCTAGTTTTCCGCTGGGCTCGGAGTCGGATCCGCAGGGCGCCGACGCTCGGGCTCTGAACGAGTACGAAGAAGAGATACTGGAGGTCTCCTCGGTCGAGGACTTCGCACCCGCCGCCGCGGGCGGTGCCTCGGCACCAGCGTCCACCGAAGGTCTCGAGGACGTGCTCGACGAAGCCGATTTTTTTGCCACGCGCGGCCTGTACGAAGATGCCAAGGCCATTTTAGTCGAGCAGCTCGCGCGCACGCCGCATCACCCGCTCGTCTTGGAGCGCCTGCGAGAGATCGACACCGCCCTGGACTCCTCCGGCGAGAGCCAGACCATCGAGCGTTCACAGCTCGGCAAGAGTCAGGAAGAGCAGCTGGACTTCGACGTTGCCCAATCGCTGGGCGCCTTGGACGAGATGGAGCTTCCGTCCGAGAGCATGGCGGCCATGGGAGTGCACGCGGCGGGCGACGTAGACGTAGACCAGGTGTTCGAGAAATTTCGCGCCGGCATTCGCTCGCAGGTCTCCGAAAGTGACAGCGCCACGCACTACGACCTAGGCGTCGCGTACAAGGAGATGGGCTTGACCGCGGATGCGGTCCACGAGTTTGAGCTCGCGGCGCGCGACGCGCAGCGCGAGTGCAACTGCTTCGCGATGATCGGGATGGTTCATCTAGAGCAGGGTCAGCTGGACCGAGCCGCCGAGTCCTATGTCCGCGCGCTCAGCGCCCAGGACAAGACCGTCGAGCAAGAGATGAATCTCTATTACGATCTCGGCGTCGTGTACGAGATGAAGGGTGAGGCTCAGGACGCCTTATATTACTTTCAAAAGATCGCCCGCCGCGACCCGGGGTACCGAGACATCGCCGAACGCATCAGCGGCCTTCAGCCCGAGAAAGAGCCGGCCCCGGTGTTTCCGAGCGCACGCGCCGTGGGCGACCAAGACGACTTCGACAGCGTCTTCAATGACCTGTTCGAGAGTGGCAAAAGCTCACGTTAAAGCCCCGCAACGGGACGGCTAGCCCTCGCGATCGACGATAGATGCCAGGAGCTCGCCCTGCGCGCAGAGCGTTCCTTCGACGGTCGCCTCGCCGCGCAACTTCCAGACGTTCGAGCGGTGCTGGATCACCTCCACGTACAAATCCAGCTTGTCGCCGGGGGTCACCGTGTGACGAAACTTGGCTTTGTCGATGCCCAAAAAGTACATCAGGCTCTGCGACGCATCGAACGGCTCGGACGCGTACGCCAAGATGCCGCCGATTTGCGCAAGCGCTTCGATGATGAGAACGCCGGGCATAATCGGGCGATCGGGGAAATGGCCCTGACACCAGGGCTCGTTGGCGCTGACCATCTTGTGGCCACGAATACTCTCGCCCGGCACGATGTCGGTCACGCGATCCACGAGCACGAACGGATAGCGGTGCGGCAAGATCTCTAGGATCTTGGCGACTTCCAGCTTGACGCTCTTCCGTGGATTCATGCTCGGACCAAGTCCTTTGGCAAGCGACCACCGGCCCCCCGGCGCGCCTCAGTTTTTGGGGACGAGTGAGGGCGGCGTCGACTGTGGCAAGGTCAGCGCGGGCGGAGTGTTGCCGGCTGCGCCCTTCTTGTCGGACGGCGCCTTGGCGCCGTCGTCCCCCGCGCCCTGGTTGTACAGGGTGATGATGCGGTCAGTCACGTCCAGATCGCTGCGCACGTACGGCGCCGCTTGCTTGTCTACGACCATGTCCAAGCCCTCGGTCGTGGCCAGGCGGCGAATGGCGCCCATGATCTTTTGCACGATCGGTTGGGTGAGCTCGCCCTGCTTCTTTTGCAGCTCTTTGTTATAATCGACGAACACGCCCTGCAGTGCCATCATCTCGCGCTGCCATTTGTCGACCCGCTTCGCCAGCGCCGCCTTGCTCAGGACGTCGCGCTGCTTCTCGATGTCCTCGCGCTCCTTCTGTAGATCTTCCTGCTTCTTGTCGAGCTCGCGCTGCTTATTGTCGAAGATCTTCTTCAAGGAGGCCTGAGCGCGGAGGCCGTCCTCGGTTTCCATGATCGCGCGCTGGGTATCGACCACCGCAATCTTGGACTGAGCGTGGGCCTCGGTGGCACCGAGAAACACCGCAGACGCGGCCACGACGACGGCAACGGATCGAAACGAGCTCTTCATGGGCACCCGGCTTAGCGTTCGGTCCCGGTCGGGTCAAGCGAGGCCGACCTTTTGCGCGAAAGGCAGCGGGCGCACCACTCGGGCGGCATACTGAGCTCATCGAAGATGCCGAGCCGCGCTCTCCTTCTGCGTTGGCCGCTGGCGCTTTCGCTCATCGTCGAGCTGTGCGGCGTCTGCCGCGTCGGGCGTGCGATCGAACCCTGCCCCGAAGCGCGGCCGTGGGCGGGGCTCGGCGCCACGGGCGCGAACTTCGTGCAGCCCATGCCGCTGTCACTGACGGCGTTGGCGATTGCAACGCCGTTTGGCTTTGCGCCGACGGGCCTCGACCAGCGCCTGCGCGTGGTCGCTCAGCGCGATTTACCGGGGCGCCCGGACCTCGAGCCCGTCAGCGTTTGGACGCCGTATGTGCTGGCGGGGGGACTGTTGGTTGGGTACGGGCTGAGCGCGGCCGCGGACTCCTGCTCGGGCAAGCGCTTGTTGTCGCCCATCATTCAAGCGGGCATCCTCACCTACTTCACCGTCGGCGTGCTCAAGTTTGCCGCGGGCAGACGTTGGCCGAACGGCGGCACCGACCCGAGGGCTGCCGATCGTTTGGAATATCCGGAAGGAGCGCACGACTTCCGACCGTTCCAGCGTGGCTTCGGCGCGTGGCCCAGCGGGCACACTGCGGTGTTGGTCGCCGGAGCGTCGGCGTTTCGTGTTGCGAATCCCAACCTGGGTTGGGCAGCTTGGCTCGGCTACCCGTTAGCCCTCGGCGTGGCGAGCGGAATGTGGCTCGGCGACCACCACTACGTCTCGGACATCATCTCGGGCGCCTTGCTGGGCGAGGCCATCGGCGGCAGCGCTGGAAAAAGCTTCTCCCACGCGCTGGGTATTCCGGGTCAGTTTGCCTGCTTGCCGGTCGGGCAAACGGGCTTCACCGTGCAGTGGCTCGGTCCGTGGTGAAGGCTTGCTCAGACGATCACGAAGTCTTCAGTCTCTGAGGCCTCTTCCGAGGCCATGGTCGTCGTTTCTTCGTCGCGTTTGACGGCTAGCTCATACAGGTCGACGAACACTTTGGGGTGCGCCTTGACGAGCTCCATCAGCCGCTCCTGCGCCAAAAACAGCGTCACCGTGGGGTGATGGGCGACCACATCGGTGATCGCGGGCCGGCGTAGTACGAGCGCCACCTCGCCAATGACCTCTCCTGGGCCGAGGGTCGCGACGATCGTGCTCTCTCCTTCCGCCTGATGCACGACCGCGACCTCGCCCAATGCGATCAAGTGCAGGCCTTCGGCGCGCGAGCCCTGAGTCACGATCTTTTCACCGGCTTCGAAGGTGCGCACCGAAAAGCGTTCGACCAGCGCCGGGCGTTCGGCGGGGCTCGCCGCCCGCAGGATAAAGTTCGTGCGCATCAAATTTTCGAGCATGCGGCGGCGGCAGAACTCCGCAAATTCGCGGCCGACGCTGGGCGCTTTGCCGACCAAGCGGTCGAGATCGGCCTTCTTGGCGACCAGCACCACGCTGGGCACCGCGGCGATCACCGTGGCCGTGCGCGGAGCCCGTGAGAGCAGCGCCATTTCCCCAAATAGCGCGCCGCTTCCAAGCCGCGCCAAGGCGATCGGCACGCCGCCCTTAGTGGATGCTTTTTGCACGTCTAGCTCGCCTCGGGCGACGAAGAACGCTTCATCCCCCGTGCTGCCTTCCTGGACCAGCACCTTGCCGCGCGCGACCAAGCGCACGTCCAAGATCTCGATCATCGCCTTGAGGCCAGGCTCGTCGAGCGACGAAAAGAGCGCCTGCGCCGACAACTTCGGCGGCGAGGCGACCGCGCGATCGGCCGTGAACAGAGCGTCACTTTCGCGCAGCGCCGAGACCGCGCGGTCTAGCAACGCTTCGCCAGACAGGGATTCGGGCCAGGCCGTGAAGTCCGCCCCCACGCCCGGCAGGTGCGGCGGAGCACCGCGCTTTTCCAGGAGCCGCTTCGAGCCTTTGGCGAATGCACTGGCGATCAACGAAAGCGACGCCGTGCGGTCGCCACCGAAATCGCGCAGCTTGCAGCTGGCGGCTACAGACAACGGTAGATTTCCGGCATCGACCGCGCGTTCGACCGCGACCTCGAGCCCACGCTGGGCGTGCTCGAGGTCGCCGAGCGCGCCCACCATCCAGGCCGTGACCGCGAGCCGCAGCGCCGCGCGCGGATCCACCTCCAAGAGCGCGCCGCTGTAGCGCAGCGCGGCTTCGATCTCGGACGCCTCGGCGAAGGTCAGGGCTTGGTCGATGGGCGAGCCGATGGGCATTGTCCGATGATAGGAGGGGTCGGGGTCTCTGTCTGCGCAAAAAGCGCGGCGCTCAATCGTCGCGCGATTGGCGCTTGAGATCGCGTAGCCTGAGGATTGCAGCGCTCATGGCGTTGGCGGTCGCCCCGACGAGCGGCACGACGAAGGGATAGTCCATGCGGGTCGGGCCGATGATGCCGACCGCTCCGCCCGGCTCGCCACCTTCTTCGCGATACGGCGCGGCCACGAGGCTGACCGGAAAACCGACCATTTCCTCGGCCTCTTCGCCTAAAAATACGTTCACGTGCTCGGAGGCCAGCGTGCGGTCCAGCAAGGTGAGCAAGCGCTCCCGGTCCTCGAGGGCCAAGAGCAAATCGCGCACGCGCTCGACGCTGCCGAACTCTGGGCTCTCGAGCAGCCGAGATTGACCTTGAATCACCACGTCCACGCCGCGCGTCGCGTTGTCGGTCGCGGCGCGCACCAACGACAAGCTCAGCTGGCGGAGCGTAGCGATTTCGTCCACATGCTCGTTCACACCCGCGGCGAAGTGCTCGCGCAACGCGGAGAGCGTACGGCCCTTCACGACCTCGCCGAGCATGTTGTGAACGCGCTCGAGCTCGTGCTCGCTGACCGGCTTTTCGAGGTGAATGAAGCGATTTTGTACGGTGCCGTCCGAAAACACCATGACGCTGAGCAGCTCGAAAGCGCGAGTCGGAATGAAGCGCAGGGTGAGTAAGGTGCGGCTCTCGGTCCGCGCGCGGACCAACACCGCGGGCGCGCCGCTCAGCGCCGACAGTAATTTACCGGTCTCGCGCAGGATGTCCGAATCGGAGTTCAGCTCACCGAAATAGTCTTTGATGCGGGCCGCGTCGATCTGCGAGACCTCCCGCACCTGCATCAGCGCGTCGACGAAGATTCGAAATGCGGACTCGGTCGGTACGCGGCCAGCAGAGGTGTGTGGCTGGGCCAGGTAACCCGACTCCTCCAGATCGGCGAGCTCGTTTCGAATGGTGGCGGCTGAGAGCGAGAAGCCGTATTTGCGCGTCAGTGTGCGGCTGCCGACGGGCTCCGCGGTGGCGATGAACTCTGTCACCACCGCGTACAGCACCGAGCGGGCTCGTTTGCTCAGCGGCGGCGCGTTCGACGTTGCCAACTCCTCGATCTTTTGCTCTTTGTGGTGCTTCGTCAAATCTAGGCGCGGCGCGTGCCTGTCGCGACGCTGATTTGGCCTCCCGCGCCGCTTCGGGTCACGCTGGCCGGGTGACGCCGGGTCTCCCCCTCACGACTGCGCTCGGGCTCGCGCTGCTCGCCGCGGCGCCGAGCCACACGCTGCGTGCAAAGCCACGGCCACCCGCGCGCCTCCATCACCCCGTGAAGCGGGTGACGCACCGCAAACAGCTGCCCCTCAGGCACGCGCCGGGTTCGCGCGCCGAGGTCTACGCCGCGCTATCACCGGCGGCCTGCATCGCGGCGTTGGGCGAGCGCCACATCCCGTTTTCGCGCGAGCCGCCGAAGCGTGGCGTCGAAATTCCAGTTCGGCTCACGGGCAGACTGAACGGCGTGCTGTATCGCACGGACTACCCCGATGGTGAACGTGGTCAGGTGCCCTGGGAGGTGTACGACTGTCGGCTGGTGCTGGCGCTTCACGATTTTGCCGAGATCTTGCGCGCGCACTCGGTGGTGGAGGCGCGCATTTTTTCGGCTTGGCGCCCGCCCGCCGCGAGCTGGCCAATGGACGAATGGGCGCGTCGCCATCAGGGTGCCCTCGCCGTGGACGTCCGCGAGCTGCGCAAGGACACCGGGCAGGTGCTCGACGTTTTACTTCACTTCCACGGCCGGCTCGGCGCCACCCAGTGCATGCCCGGCGCCCCAGCGCCCGCGCCGGACTCTCCGGAAGCACGTGAGCTTCATCAGCTGGTCTGCCAGGCTGCCGACGCCCATATCTTCAACAGCATCCTGACCCCCAACTACGATCCGGCGCACAAAAACCACTTCCACCTCGAGGTCACCCCCGACGTGGATTGGTTCATGGTGCGTTGACGCGGCGCTGGGCGGTTTGGCCGCGCCGGCCGCGTTCGGCGTGGCCCGGATCGCACGCCGACGGAGTCTTCAGCCGAGTTCGTCGGCTTCTGGTGGGCGACCGGGGTGGGCTCTGGCTCAGGGTCAGAGCGCCATGCAGCGCTAAAAACTTGCCACAAAGCCCGCTTATATACCCAAGGCACGCGACGCCGGCCGGCAAGCTTGGCGAAATCCTTGACAGTTTTTAGGTGGCCCCCGATGATCCCGCTTCGTCAATACGTCACTCCGGAGGACTCGTGACCACCACGTTGTTGGCTGTCGATGACAGCAAGACCATGCGCAAGGTGCTTGAAATCACCTTCGCTGGTGAAGATTTTCGGACCGTCCTCTGCG
>CAXSGJ010000007.1:99062-131871 GCA_964236865.1 uncultured Polyangiaceae bacterium | reverse complement strand
CATCATGGCAAAGCCGTGGGCGCCGGGACTGGCGGCGTCGCATCCGTGACTCGAGACGATCGCAAAGAAGCCGCGCGTCGCGCGCGGCTGGCTTGGTACAACTCGCGTGTCTTCACACCGATGGTCGCCCAGGCGGAGCCGGACTGAAGTGGTGATGGCCGAGGCCGCGCTTCGATCGCGCTGGCCATGGCGTCCGCCAAGGCGCGCGCGTTGTCCGGAGGAATGAGCGCCCCGTGCTCGCCTTCGAGAATGTCCTCGGCGAAGATGCCGATGCGGCTCGCGATCAGCCATTTGCCGAGGGATTTGACCAAAAAGTAGACTCCGCTCGCGTCGATCTGCCGGTACGGAAACAAAAAGCAATCCGTGCCCTCGAAGAGATCGGCCATTTGTTGCTCTTCGAGCCGCTGCGCCCGGATTTCGATCGCCCCACCCAACCCGAGCTCGCTGATGCGCGCGTTCACGGGGCTTAGATCCATGCGCGCTCGGCCGGCGACGATCACCCGCGCACGGGCGCGCAGTTCGGCAGGCAAGAGACCGAGCGCTTCCACCAAAACGTCCACGCCTTTGTAGTTCTTGAGCTCACCAAAGAGCACGAAGGTGAAGCGAGGGTCCTTCCGCTCGCTCGCCCCGGGTGCCGGCTGCGCATTGAGCGGCAAGGGACCGTGCGGAATGATGTTCAGCTTCTCGCGCGGCACCCCGCGGCCAGCCAACACGTCAAGGCCTGCATGAGTGTGCACGACCACAGCGTCGCTCAGCCGGATCGGAAGGTCGAAGGCCAAGTTTTGCAGGAAGGACATGTGCTCGCCATTGAACGGCACCGTGTCGTGCACCGTGAGCACGACGGGTGCGAAGCGGCGGATGAGGGCGATCGCCGCACTGTCCAACGGCGGCACGACGAGCCACTGGAAGTGAACAATATCTGGCTTGTTTTTCCAGACTCGGAGCAAAAGCCCAGCCAGGCCCACGGCATGACTGAACCCCTTGGCGGCTGCGCGCAGCCGCTTCGGGAGCGGGAGCTGGTCAACATGCTTATAGAAGAACGCGTCCACGTGCTCCGTGCCGATCTCCTCGCGGTCACCGGCACGAATGGGGCGCACGGCCCAGGTAGGTTCTACCGACGCGGCCAAGAGACCGCGCGTCAACGCGGCATCGTAGGGCGCAGTGAATAGAGAGGGGTCCACCAGCAGCACCCGTAAGCGCTCCTCGTCATTCATGGGCCCTCCCCGACCGTGAGCGGCACGGTCATTTCACGTTGCCAGGTCCGCTCGCGATGATGCACGAGGCCCGTGAAAAATCCGCACGCCCAGGCCGTATGCATGGTGGCGGCGGCGCGCGCGGCGATCAGACTAGATAGCGAGCGATGACGAGCCGCCAGCCGCAGCGAGAAGCCGAGCAAGATGACGACATACAGCGCAGGCCACAGGAGGAACGCGAGGGAGATGGGGCTGAGGGCCAGAGCGAAGACACACAGCAGCAAATGGGCGGGCACGGCCAATTGACGCAGCCTGAGCGAAGCCGGGTGGCGTCGCACCGTGCGGGAACGACCCGCGCCGTACTTGAAATATTGTTGCCACAGCGCGCGTAGCGTGGCGCGCGGGCGGTAGCCGATGCGGATATCGCAATCCAAGTAAATGCGCGCTCCCAGCGCGCGCTGCCGGCAGTCGAACTCAGCGTCCTCGTTGTGCGTGAAGCCTTCGTCATAGCCGCCCGCTTGGCGGAAGAAATCCAAGTCGAACGCCGCGTGATGCCCGTGATCGACAAAGCCGCTGATGCGCCCGGCGCGGTGTGCAGACCCGCCCGTACCGAGCGGCGAATTGGACAACAATGCCACCGCCAATTGCACGCCGCTTTCGCCCATGGAGTCCATGGGCACCACGACCGAATGAGCGTGGACGCGGCGCATGGTTTGCACCAAGCGACTGCAATATCCGTCCGGGTACTCGGCGTGAGCGTCGACGCGAATCAGCACGTCCGCGGTATGGCCGAACCGACGCACCGCCAAATTGACGGCCGCGCTTTGAATCCGAGCTCGATTGTGAAGTAGCTCCAGCTCGGGATATCGAAGGGCCAGCTGCCGAACGATGCTCAGAGTTTGATCGGTGCTCCCGCCGTCGACCACGACAATGCTCATCGTCAGCGTCGGGCAGGCCTCGGCGTCGGCCATGATGCCCCGGATCACGGCCTCGATGTGGGTCGCTTCATTGAGGGTCGGGATCACGACCAGAACGCGCGCTCTTTCGGGCAAAGCTCGTAGGTCCATGACTCAGCGCCAGCAGCTAGCGCTACTGGCGAAGCTCGTTGGCCGTCCGCGCTGCCAGGCTGCTGAGGGGCGTACGCCCGAGCAAGAACAGCGCTCCCGAGGCCAATAAAATCACGACCGAAAGCCACCAAGCCGAGCGACCACGCCACCAACGGGCCGGCGCTTCGCTCGACACCGCCGCGCGCGGATGCCACGCAAACGGCTTTCGCTCCGTCTTGGTGATGTTGGTGCTCGCGCCGACATCGTTGACGACGAGGGCGTACGCGGGCGCCACCGAGGACAAGCCCCGCAAATGCTCGACCGCCACTTTGCGCGAGCTATTTTGCATCCTGAACACGCTCAGCACGACATCCGAAAGCATGGCCAAGACGAGCGCGTCCGATGCACGTGGGAAGCACGGCGCGTCCAGCAGCACGAAATCGCAACGGCTCCGCGCCTCGCGCAGGAGCTCGGCCATGCGTGGCCCGGAGAGCAGCTCCGGCTCGGCGTTGCCACCGGAGGCGAGCACGTAAAAAACGCCCGCCGACGCCGGCACGGTGCAGATGGCGTCCACCCATGATGATTCACCGCTCAGCACCTCACGCAGGCCGAAGCACGCATCCGGCGGGACGGCTTGGTTGCGCTTACGAAAATCTGCGTCGATCACGAGGACACGCTTGCCGTCGGCGGCCAGCATGGCGGCCAAGGCTAAGGTGCACGTCGTCTTTCCGTCGCCGGCATTGGGCGAGGTGAAGAGGACGACCTTGCCCACGCCCGGGACCGAGGCGCGATACAAGTGCGTGCGCAACATGCGGAAGGACTCGAGGAACGACGAGCCCTTGTCTCCATGGAACACGTCGAAGGCGTTCGCTGCGCGTGAGCGCCAGGACTTGGCGCGCCGAGGCAAGGTCGCGAACACAGGTACGTCCCGAACCACGCTCCGCACGTCCGACTCGCTCTGAAATGTGCTCGCCAGAAAGCTCTTCAAAAGCACCAGAAAGGCGCCCAGCACCAAGCCCAGCGGGCCGCTGGCCAAGCGCAGCATCAGCTTCGGCGAATCCTCACGGAAGGTCACCTCGGGCGCATCCAAAACGCGGTTTTTGGACAATGTCGAAGCGCGGATGATCGCGGTCTGCTGTTGCCGCTCCAGCAGATAAGTGTACATGCGGTCATACACGTCTGACTCGCGGGAGAGTTGGGCCAGCCCGACTTCCGCACCCGGCACCGTTCCGAGCTTGCTTTCGAACTGCCGGATAATGCCGTCCAGTGTACCTAGATTGTCCCGAGAGCGCTGGGCGCGGCTCGCGATGTAGCTCTTGATTGACGCCGTCTGAGCACTCACTTGTTCCCGTTGAGCGCTGACCTCCGGCGCGGCCTCGCTGTAACGGCTCTGCAAGCCGGTGAGCCGTTGCCGAGCTTCAGACAGCGAGGCCGCCATGCGGTCGATGACGGTATCGGTGGTGCCGCCGATCAAGAGCGCACCCACCGTCGGGTTCGGCCCCTCGAAACCCTTTTGCAGCTCCGAGAGCTCGGCAACTTCCAAGCGCGCGGCGACACGCTGCTCTTCGTACTTGCCGATCTGCTCGATCATCGCCTTGGCTTCGTTGTCGGTCACCACGACGCGATTCTTGCTGCGGTAAGCGGCGAGCTTCTTTTCGAAGTCGTTCAGCGACTCGCGCGTCTTCTGAAGCTGGTTGGTGACGAAGGATTCCGCGGCGGTGGCGTCCTCCGCCTTCCAGGACTGCCGCTCATTCAGATACGCGGCCATCAGGCTGTCCAAAAAGCGCGCGGCGGCGCGCGGCGACCAGGCCGTGAATTCCAACGTGACCACGTTCACGGGCTGCGCGGGCGGGAGGGGCTTGGGCGCCGTCACGGTCAGCGCTGCGAGCGTTGCGTCGGTCACGTCCGGCAAACAACGGACGGTCAGGTCATAAGCAGAGTGCGGCGCTGGCCGGCGGTCGCTGCCAGCCTCGAGGGTGAGCTTGGCGCCGGGCACCTGCGTCGGCTCGCCCAGACGACCCTGCCCGATGCGGCGTTGGTCGGCCCACACTTCGTAATCGCTCTCGCTCGTGAAGCGTACGTTGTACTTGCGCTCTTTGGCGCTTTCGTCCGTGAGCACGCTATCGCGAGCGCGGAGCTCGGTCGCAGCCGAGTCCAACAGGTTGCGGTTGCGTTTTGACAGTAGCCACGCGCCGTAGCGCGGGGCAGCGCCGCCGGCCGGGCCGACCGTGACGTTCAAGCCCGAATCCAAGATTGCGCGCGCGACCAGCGAGCGGCTTTGAATGATCTCGACCTCGCTGCCGATCACGCCCTGATTGTTGGCCGTGATGGCGATCTCGTTGGAGCGGGCCCCGGTGTTTGCCGCTACCTCTTCCAATTCACCCAGGTACAGCCGCCCGACGGAACGGAACTTCATGTGCGTGGCTAGCGTCGCGGTCATGACGAGCGCGAACGCGGCGATCGCCACCCCGAGCACGAACGCCCAGTGCTGCCGCACGGTGCCCCAGAGCTGAACGAAATCCAGCGCGTCCGAGCGGGCGGCAATCACCGGGGGACGATATTGCGACGGCCTCGGGGAACCGAGACCCGGGCCGTCTGCCTGAGGCCCGCTCATAGCGAGCCTCGCGCTGGCGTCGACGGGCGCGCGATTGAGTGTTCGTTGTTCATAAGCTCACTGAATTTATTGGGGCGTTTCGCGGTTATAACGCTCACGGCAAGCCCCTGCGATGCAATGACTCGGCCAAATTCCAGCACTTTGGACGCACACTTCTAAATACGCTGGTTTGGTAGGCGAATGTGCGTACCGACTCGGTGCGTACACATTCCCGTCAACGGGCGAACATGGCGAAACAGGCGCAAACAACCCCAGTGTGGCAATTCGCCGCGGACCACGGGCCGGCCGGGCTGGCATCACGACGCCGCGGGCTCCGCCGACGGCTGGTAACGCTTGACCACTCCCAGCCAGCGCAAGGCCTTGGTCAGCGCTTCGGGCCGCGCCGTCGAAGCGAAGCGCCAGAGCACCAAGTGCTCTCCGAGCGAGCGCGGAGCAGCGGTAACGGAAATGGCCCAGACCAGTAACGCGGCACGTGAGGCGAGCGACACGCCCTGCGGCACGAAGCACGCGCCGCACATTGCGCGCAACACCTTGCGCCGTGAGTCATTCGCGATCGGGTGATCTGCGGGCAGCATGGTGAGCGACGCCAGCCGATAGGGCAACACGCTCAAGCTGCGGTCGAGCGCTGCTTCCGAGACTTCGATGCCCGCGGCCCGGGCGACCTTCAGCGAGTATTCAAAACGGTCCAACGCGCGCTCGAGCTCCTTGCCGAAACGCGGCTTGTCCAGCGCGCTCACTGCGCCCTGGTTGGCGCCGTGCACGCGATACGAGACCAAGGGCTTGGCGATGGTGATCACGTCCCCGAGGAACGGTGCGGCGGCCAAGCAATACGAGTCGGCTGCGCGATCGGCCCCCTGCAACGGAAAGATCGCCTCTAAAAAAGCGCGCGAATAGGCATTCCCAGATCCAGGCGGCGTCGGATAGGACGCCGCGGTCAGCACCCAACGGATGACCTGCTCGGCCGTGGGCACGATCTGAAACTGCGGCAGGAGCGCGCCGGTCGGCTCTCCTCGAGCATCGACGACCTTCATCTGAAATTGAACCTTGCTGATGCCGGATCGCCAAACGGCGAACAGCTCCTTCATGAGCGAGGGCTCGAGCAGGTCATCCGAGTCGAGGAAGATCACAATCTGCCCGCGGCTCTGCTGAAAGCCGGCATTGTACGCGGCTCGCTGGCCCGCGTTCTCCTGATAGATGGCCGTGATGCGCGCGCCGAACCCGTCGATCACCGACCGCGAGTGATCGGTCGAGCCGTCGTCGACCACGAGCACCTCGAGCAGCGGCCAGTCGAGCGCCAAGGCGCTTTCGATGGCCTGACCGACGAAGCCTCCGTAATTGTAGTTCGGAATCACCACCGATAGCAGCGGGAGCGCGTCGGGCATCAGATTCCAATTGAAGAGGCATCGCGCCGGGCGTGCGGCGCGGCAAGCTCCGACGCTGGCGCTGGCGAGAGCGTCGAGACGTCGAGGTCTGTCCGCTCGATGCTCATGGGGAGCGTGAGCAGCGGCACATCTTGGACGAAGAGCTCCCAGTCGCTGGCGCCGCTTTCATGCTGGGCGAGCTCTGTAAAACCCAAGTTGGCGTAATGCTTTTCGACCAACTGATTCTTCTCCGTCGGAAGATAACGACCGACTAAACGGCGCACGCCGCGGGCGCGCGCTTGCATCACGAGCTCCTGGAGCAACGCGACTTCGACCTTGCGACCGAGCACACGGCAGCTCATGAGCCAAGTGTCGATCTCCCAGTCGTCCTCTTGTCGGCGGCAGATCAGCACGCTGATGATGCCGTTGTCGCCGAAACTGTCGGCAAGCCGGACCTGCAAGGTGAACGCGTTCGAATCGTGCTGCGTCGCAGCGACTTCCGCCTCGGTGTAGCGACGGGTGGTGAGGTTGAACTGATTCGATTTGTTAATCAGCTGGGCAATGCGCGCGCGACCCACGTCGTCGAACGGGCGGATGCCCATGCGCATGTCGAGCGACAAGAGGTAATTGTCCACGTCGCCAGCCTGGGCGCGGAGGGCAATGCGGCGGGCATTGTCCTGATAAAACTCGGCCCGCTTGCGATCCTCATTCGAGAACGTGACGGCTTCGAAATAGCCCGCCGCGAGCAACGTGCGGGCGTACAGCGCGGGATCGGCGGGCAACTCCGGGACGGCGACTTGGGGCAACATCTGGCGCACCAGATCGCGTTCGACGGGGTTATCGTCGAGGAACACCATGGCATCCAGGCCGAGCGAGAGCTCCTCGGCGATGGCCTTAATGTTGGTGGCCTTGTCGTTCCAATTCGCCTGGAAGACCGCGATGTGCTCTTCGCGCAGCAGCATTTCCTGGTGCTTCCGGAACGGCTGGCGCGCCACCTCGTCGGTGTTTTTGGAAGACACCGCCAAGACGACGCCGCGTGCGCGCAGAGCGAGAGCCGTGCGCTGCACGTGCAGGTGCGCCTCGCCCGTGGCATCCCCCTGGCCCAACACGATTCCGTCGAGCCCGTCGTCGCCGATCACACCGCCCCAGACCGTGTTGTCCAAATCCAGGATCAAACATTTTTTGCTCTTGCCGCGCAGAGCCGCGATCAGCCGGCACACGTGATCGGCATAGAGACCGATGAACGTGCTCGCGAACGGCACCTTCGCCATGTTCCACAACGTGGCGTCGTGCCAATCAGCCAGGCCGACCGTCTCGGCAATATGCGCCACGTCCAGCAGCAAGTCTTCACTGTTGGCAACACTTTGAGCGATGCCGCGGTTCACCTCGTCCAGCACAGAGCGGGGCGTGCCGGGCAGCACCAAGTCGAAGCTACCGAACGCAGACTCCACCGGCCGCGGCAAGGTCTGCATCATGCACACGGCCTTGCCATTTTTGCGGATGCCGTCGCGGATCATCTCCAGGTAGGACAGCGCACCGCCGACGGTGTCGAGCGCGGCTTGAGCGTCGCCCGGAACGGCGGACAGCGGCAGGCCGCGGTGATCGATCGCTACTAGCACGGCGTCGCAGTCGGCTCGATTGATGACCGAATCGGCGTCGAGCGCAGCCTGCATGGCCTGCCCGTAGTCTGCCTCGATGCATTCGAGCGCGATGCCGTGGCGGAGCGCGCTTGCCAGGAGCGCTGGCACCACGAAATGGGAGGTGGCATTGCTGATGATTCCCAAGCGGAACGGAGTGAGCGGCAGCAAGGAGTGGCCGGCTTTTTTTGCGCTCTGCACGGCTTTGGACAAGCGGTTGAGTTGGCTCTCGTTCAGGCGGTGGTTGGCCAACCGCTGCGCGCGGCGTCCCAGATCCGATGGGTCCGCCAGTAGCTGCTTACACTGTTCGGAGAACGTCGCGGGAGGCTGCGGCAACCAGGCCAACTCAGAGTACAGGTGATTGCTCATGGGCCGAGAGCCTCCTCGATGATCAGTGATGCGACGTCCTTGGGCGTGGCAAACGACGTTTTTTCACGCTGCATGTCCAAGAAGCGTTCGTCGAACGCGGCCAGCATGCGGGTCTCCGTGTAGCCGGGTTTTACGCTGCGGACCCGCAGCCAGGGATAATCCGCCGCGAGCGCCGCCAACACCCCGGCCAGGCCGTGCTTGGCGATCACGTAGGCGCCCATACCTGCCGACGCGGGCGACCCTCCGTCGCCCATGGCGCGGCTGAGGACGCCCAGGACCACGCCCCGCTTCTGCTTCCGGAAGCAGCGACGCACGAGCTCTGCCAGGAGGCGCTGAGGGCCGAGCACGTTCACCCGCCACTGTCGGTCCAGCTCCTCCGCCGTGATCTTTCCGAAGGGCTCGAGCGCGGGCGGCGGAGAGCCAGCCAGCACGACGCCGGCGAGCGGAGGCAGGGTCTCGAGCTCGGCGACGGCCGCGTCGATAGCGCTCGGCTCGGTCAAGTCGAGCGCTAGGGCGCGCCCGCCGCAGCCGTTGGCGACCGCCTCCGCGGAAGACACGTTGCGGTGGTAGCCGACGACGGGCAGGTAGCCCCGCTCCGCCAGCTGATTGCAGACGGCAGCACCAATGCCGCCGGACCCGCCGGATACGAGAAAGGCGCTCGGCGCGCCCGAGCCGTCAGCTGGCAACGACCACCTCCGCTCGGCCACGCCCGAGCAAATGGCCTGCCGAGCGAATCGTGAGGTTCAAGTGAACCATGCCGGTGGATTCGGACACACTCACCACCACGCCTTCGGCATCGGCGAGTTGATCCACGAACAGGGGCCTTCGAAAGTCGAACGAGACGCTCGCCCAGACGCTGTCACGGCCGGGCAGCTCCATCCCAATCAGCTGCGAGACCTTGGCGATGAGTAATGCGCCATACACCACGCGACCCGGAAACCCCTTGCTGCGCGCGAAGCCTTCGTCCGTATGTAGGGGGTTACAGTCGCCAGACAGCTGTGCAAACTGCTCCATCTGCTCGTTGGAGATGCTGAATTCCACGCTCGCCCGAACGCCCTCGGACAACTCACCGAGCCTGTGCACCTTCGGGCCGAGCATGATCATGCAGCAGACTTTGCCTGGATCAGCGCGACGAACTCGCCCACGTTCTTGAGCCGCTGGACTTCCGCCGCGGAGAACTTCATGTTGAACTTCTTCTCCACGGCCACCACTAGGCGAATGTGGTTGAAGCTGTCCCACTCGTCCACGTCCGCTGCGGTGAGCTCCGGCGTCACCAAAATGCTGTCGTCGTCGAAAACGTCGCGAAAGACTTCAGTGAGCTTCGGGTAGGCATCTTCGCTGTTCATTAGCTGCTCCTATGAGTACTAGTCGTTGACCGCTTGGCCACGGCGAAGGCTGGCGTGGGCGCTCAAGACCGTGGCCAAGCGCTGCGCCCACCGCGGGGTAACACGTGGCTTGGGGTGCACTTCATCCACGTAGTCTGCATCCGCGTTGGCGTCATCCATCCGTAGCACGGTCACGCCCGGACGACCCTGCTCGTGAGTGAACGTCCGATCCATGCGGGTTCGATAGTCCGCCCACGCAGATGAGCCCTTCGAGTGCCAGGCGGGAATGGGAAGGTCGACCAACACGACTTGACCACCCTCGGCCAAAATTCCGTCGACCGTCCGTTCCAGTGCCACAAATGGAGCGTCCGTGAGCGAGTCGGTCGAGCCCATGTAATCGCGCCAATAAGCGAGGTACTTCTGCCGCTCTTCAGAGCTCAGCACGACGGCATTGCGCTGCGCGTCCGTGGTCTGAGCCGGCCTACCCGACAGAAGGTCCCGCAGTGATTGCGTCGCGTCGCGGGTGGCTCGATCCATCACCAGGTAGGGGTGGATGAGCAGGGTCCCCAGTCCTAAGTCGCGAGCCGGCAAGAGCGGCACGGGCCCACGAGCGGTGCGACGGTAGAACCCATAGCGGTACTTTTCGATATCGATGTCGGTGTCACCGGCCTGGCGATCGCGGGTGAACCAACGAGCCTTGTCGTCCACAAACAGGCCGTACCAGAGCCCGATGACATAGCTATTGTGCTGCCGCGCTTCGGGGGACTGCACCTCCCTCACCAGATCGACGACCTGTGCGATCTGCGTGATGTTGGAGCCGCCGACGGCGAGGTTGTGCACTTCGGTATCGGGAAGCAGTGCCTGCACTTGGGCTTGTTTGAAGCCGGCCAGAACGTTGGATGCCCCAAGCAAAATCACCTTGTCGGCGTTGCTGTTCAACTGACCACGCGCCATGAACACGTATTTGGGCTCGGTCAGGAAGAGCGAAGACCCGGCCCGCGCGGTGTCCAATCGTTGATCACCAGCGGCCGGCGGAACGAGCAGCAGGCTGAGCACGAGTACGAGCGCGTACAAGGCGAGCAGCGCGCCGAGCAGCCGCGCCACCTGAATGAGGACAAGGCGCATCAGAATGCTCTATACACGAACTCCGGAGCCTTGTGGAAAAACGAGGCAACGGTAGCAATTACGAGCACTTGCGAGCCTAAGCCCAAGTTCCGTGCAAGGACGCCGCTGAACGCCGCGCCGGCGTGGACTCGAAGTAATGCGACGCGAGTGGAAATCCAATCCCAAAGGAGGAATAGCGCAGCGCCGCTGGCGGCGAGCCCGACGTAGCAGGCGATCAGCCCCATCACGCCAAGACGGGTCGCAAGGAAACGCAACTGAGCGAGGTCGACCCATAGGCAAGTCAAAGCCAGCGCGAAGTAGGCCATGGTGAGCCCACGCGCCAGGTACACCGTAACCGGACGCTCATACAGCTGCTTGTAGCGCTTCTTTCCCAAGCGCTTGGACATCAGCACCTGCCACAGCTTATTCACGCTGGCGCCGGCGCCCATCAGCAAGCCATAGACAACGAACACCGCTGTGGTGCCGTGCCACACCCCCATGATTAGGAATGTGACGAAGAACGCAAACACCATCGAGTAGGGCGCGGCGCGCGGAGACGCGAAGCGACCGGCTAACATGCGCAGCAATGGGTTGAAGACGTAGGTCTTGAACCAGTCCGACAAGGTCATGTGCCAACGCGACCAAAAGTCCAGGAAGCTGCTGGCCAGAAACGGATGGTTGAAGTTTTCCGGTAGCTCCAGGCCGATCAGGGTGCCCACGCCGATGACGATGTCCACATAGCCCGCGAAATTGGCGTACAGGTATACGGTGTAAAGGGACGCTGAGGCGACATAAGTGACGGCGAACGACCACGCCTCGGGCGGGTGCTCCAAGAGACGCGCCGATGCCGTATTGAACAGCTCATTGAAGATGGCGGACACCACGCCCACCTTCAAAAAGCCCTTGATGATCCGCGCGAAGGCCCGAAAAACGCCGTCTTCGTCCAGGCGCAACGGAGCGACGCTTTGCTTCTCGTAGGCCTCATACCGTTGGATGGGACCGGCGATGAATGTCAGAAAATTGCACGTGTAGTTGAGGAAGTGGAGCGGGGTGAGCGGGTGTTGCAATTCACCTTGTTGTGCGTCCACCAACAAGTGCAGCACTCTGAACAACACATAGGACAGCCCGAGCGCGAGGTACGGAAAGGGCAGCCAGAGCGCCGGGCTCAGGAAGCTGAATTTCTTCAGTACGATGAAACTGGCCAGCATGAGCGCAAGCCCCAGCCATTGGCTGGCGGCCGAGCGAGTGCGGCGGGTTACCTCTACGGCAACGTAACAGAGCGCTAAAAAACCGCACAACGGCAGCACCTGCACGAGCTTGTCCACATAGCTCGCGATGAACACGAGGTTCGCCGAGAAGAGCACCCAGGCCCGACCGCGTGGGGACGGCAGCGCACTGGACAGCAAAACGGTCGCTAGTACCAGCCCAATGAAACTGAAGGAAGTAAAAGCCACGCGGTCCTCGGCCCCCTCAGGGCGCCACCGTATCAGTGCTTGAGTTACTACGGTGGCGAGTCCGGCTCAGACATGAGATCACTAATAAGCGTTCTTGTTCACGAAACCTTTCCACAGCGTCAGACCCAGAATCTTCAAGTCCAAAATGTAGGACCAGTTTTGAATGTAATACAGGTCGCATTCGATTCGGCGGTTCAGAGAGGTATTGCCCCGCCAACCATTGACTTGAGCCCAACCGGTGATGCCGGCCTTGACCTTGTGCCGAAGCATGTAATGCGGGATCTCTTTTCGGAATTGTTTCACGAACACGGGCCGTTCCGGCCGCGGCCCGACGAGCGACATTTCGCCGCGCAATACGTTCCACAACTGCGGAAGCTCATCCAAGCTCGTCTTACGGAGCACAGCGCCGAGGACGGTTTTGCGGTCGTCCGCCTTTTGGCACCACACGGCTCCGGTGCGCGACTCTGCGTCAATCTTCATGGAGCGGAACTTGAGCATCTGGAACGTGCGCCCGTCGATCCCCATGCGCTCCTGACGGTACAACATGGGCCCACGGGACGTGAGCTTCACCAATGCCCCGATCAACAGCAGTAGAGGCGAGAACACGATCAGCGACACGCCCGCAACGAGCACGTCCGTAACACGCTTGACGGCCGCGCCGCCTCCGATCAGCGGCGAGTCGTTGATTCGGACCACTGGCACGCCGTCGAAGTCCTCGACCGCGCAGCCCAGCGTGACGTATGCATGGACGTCAGGCACCAAACGAACGTCGAGAGTTTCGTCCTTGAGCAGCTCGAGGAGGCGTGAAACCTCCGTTTGCTGGGACAAAGGCAGCGCAATCAAAACCTCGTCCGCCGATGCGTACTCGATGATTTGAGTGATGTCGGCGAAGTGCCCAAGCACCGCGCGCCCGCTGACGGATTCGGTGGGTGAGTCAGCGGCCGTGACCACGCCGACCACACGCAGCCCGAGTTCAGGAAAGCTCTCGAGGCGGGCAATCATGCTTTCAGCTGATCGCCCTTCCCCCACGAGCACCACGCGGCGTTGGTTGAAGCCCCGCTTGCGGAGCGCACGGAGCGCACCGCGCACCGCCAGACGACCTGCCACCAAAGCGGCCCCAGAAAGGGCGCCAAAGTAGAGGATGACCAAGCGCGAATACTCGTACTGCTGAAAGAGGAAGGTGAGCGCAGTAAAGACGAGCAGCGCTAAGCCGTGTGCCTTCAAGACCGAGAGGACCTCGTGCGCCGAACCCTGCAAGCGGCCGAATGTGTACAGGCGCGACGTGGCAAAGACCGAAAGCCATAACACGGCAACGAGCGGCGTTAACGAGGCGTAGGTAACGAAATCAGGAAAACCCTTCGTCACTGCCACGACGGGCACTTGAAAGCGGAACCAGTAAGACGCTGGCCATGCAGCAATGATGATCAGCGCGTCCAGAACGCCAACGAGACTTCTCAACAGTGCCTGATATCGCTTCAACATGTGACCTCGAACCTCGCAAGAAATAGCCGTGGAACCTGCCGTGTTTCGTCGGCGCAATTCCGTAGTTGAGACTCACCACAATGTTTCGAACGTGTGACAAGCGCTTACTAGAGACTACATGCAATGACTCGGCCACAAATGAGATCTTTTCGAGATCAGGTCAGAATTTTTCACTCCTAGGGTTAAAACGGCCGCGCAATCGAGCGCGTGCAGCGACCAGCGCGAGTGGGTCTAACATGCGGGGGCGGCGCAACGAAGTGTCAAAGTACGACAAGCAACGCAAAGCGTGGCGACTCGACACGGCCCGGGGGTGCGCCATATCACCCTATTTTGCGCAGAACGGCAAAGTTTCGCGCGACGTACGCCCCGCGAGAGCCCGCCGGCAGTGCGCTCACGAAACGTCCAGGACACTGTGAGTGCGACTACGCGCTAAGATGAAACGCTGCGCGAGCTTCGAAAGCGGGCGATCTCATCGGTGCTGAGTCGCAGGTCCGCACCCTCGAAGAACGGGCGAAGATGAGCGAAGGTTCGCGTGCTCGCGATCGGTTCACCGACAGTAAGTTGGGCGCTCAATCAACTCGTCGAAGGCCCGCAGGTAATCCTCCTGCGCCACACCTAGGTCGTCTTCATGGGCGTAGTGAGGTCGATACAATCGCTCTGCAGGCGCCGAAGGGACCCATCGAGGATCAGGGCCCCATCGCGCGATTCGCCATGAGTCGTCGCTAGCATCAGACCGCACCTCAGGCGACAGAGGCGGATCCGGTCGAGAAACTGCTAGGCGACCGCTGGGCTCCATAGCAGCATCCGAGCGCGTCCATGCCGCTCGAGCTTGCCATCCGCCCGCGTATCCGTTTGCGCGAGGACTTGCCCGCAATGAAGCGGCCACGGCGGCTCCGGCTGCCCAAGCTTGCGCTGCCCGTGCTGGCTTATTGGGCGGTCGTTGGGGGAACCTGCCATGCTCTCCTGCACTGGGCGCACGCCGGGCGGGGCCAACCCGACACACCGCGGCAAGACCTGGCGGAGATGGCGGGGCCGCTTTCGCTCGCGACTCCTGAAGCGGAGGCGCGCCCTGAGCCCCCGGCCACGCCGAGCCAGCCCGCCGTGGTCCGGGACTCGCTCCAAGGTCTGGACGCGCCGGTCGTCGAGAGCCATCCCATCGATAGGCCTTTTGGTGAACGCTCACGCGGCGCTACCGGGCAGCAAAAGGCCAAGCACAGCGGCGATGCAGATCCTTCGCCAGCGCCAGCCAGCGCCGCCTTGGACGAGCCGAGTGTGACGACTATCGCGCCGGTCGAGTCCGTAGTGGCCGAACGCAGCGCTCTCCAGGTCGCTCGCTCCGGGCGCCTGCCGACTTGCGAGGCTGCGTCCGCGGCGGCCGTGCAAGACCTCGATTTCTCCAGCGCTGATCGCACGGCGGACCTACCCAGCTCCGTGATCGCTGGCGTGCTCGAACGCGGCGCCTGGTTCAGCGCTTGCGGGGTGCCCGCGAGCACGCACTTCGGCGTGTGCGTCGCGATTCGCCGCGGCCACGTCACCGCGGTTACCGTCACCACCCGCCCTGCCAACGCCGCCCTGGAGGCATGTATTCAAAAACGCGCCGCGGCCCTTCAATTCCCGTACAGCACCCGCCTCGACATTGCCCGCACGCAGTTCTAAATTCGCGCTACTACCTCAGAACTGAGGAGGCAGCGCGCCTTGACGAAGGCGGCCACAACTCGCATCACTAGTTTCGTGCGAGCCCTGGCAGACCTCGATGTTCTTATCATCGATTGCCAAACGACGGGGGCCAGCCCGGCGTTCGGCTCGGTCCTCGAGCTCGGCTGGGGCCTTGCCCGCGCGAGCGACCCAGCGACGCGAGCGGCGCAAGCTCACTGGATCGCCCTGCCAGAGGGGCATCGCGTCCCGCCGCAAGTTCAAAAACTCACGGGCTATGATCCGACGAACGCGCCGGCGGCGATCTCGGAAGGCGACGCTTGGCAACGCTTGCGGGACACCTCGATGTCAACGACCCTCGCGCCGACGGCGATTCACTACGCGCGCTTCGAGCTCGCCTTTTTACGCGACTGGGCGGCTCGGCTCCAGCCGGATACGCCGTTCCCGATCGACGCCGTGTGCGTTCACGCCATCGCCACGCGCCTGTATCCAAACTTACCTCGCCAATCGCTGCGCGCGCTCGCCGGCTACTTGGGCCATGGCTTAGACCTCACGCGGCGCTCGCTCGGTCACGTGGAAGCCACGGCGTTCGTGTGGCGCAAGCTGTGCGCCGAGCTCGCGCTCCGCGGCATCGGCAGCTGGGAGCAGCTGCGAGGGTGGCTCGAGGAGCGCCCGCCAGCCAAGGCCCGACCGAAGAAACCCACTTACCCGATCGCACCGGAACGTTACAAGAACTTGCCTGACGCGCCCGGCGTGTACAAATTCTTACGCAGCAACGGGGACGTGCTGTACGTGGGTAAAGCTGCCAGCTTGAAGAAGCGGGCGGCCAGCCATTTCAGCGCCCGCGGCGGCACCCAACAGGCGCCCGAAATGCTGACTCAGGTCAGCGAAATCGAGGTCACGCTCGTGGCCAGTGCGCTCGAGGCCGCGCTGCTCGAGAACGAGACCATCAAGCACATTCAACCGCCGTACAACGTACAGCTCACGGCCAACGATCCGCGAGTCTGGTACAGCACGGCCACGTTCGAGCATGCCACCGTGATGCCCGATCCCGAGCACTCGCTCGGGCCGGTCCCCTCAGAATATTCCCTGCGCCCGTTAGCGGCGTTGATCGCGCTTGCTTCAGGCACGCCGAGCAACGCTTCACTGCGTAGCACGGCGGTGGGTGTGTCCGCCCTGTGGACGCCAGATGCGGAGGTGTTTGCCGCGGGTTGGGCCGAATTTTCCGCGCGCCATGGTGAAGCGCTGACCGGCGCCCCGCGTTTGGCTGTACTGCGCCTTGCCAGCGCTTTGTTGCGCAACAGGGCCGCTGAAAAGCCGGTCGAAGATCTGGAGAGCAGCGACCTGCCCACGCCCAAAACTCATGCTTGGGACCCAGAACGCGTCGCCCGCCACTTGGAGCGCGCGGCCGCGCAAGCGTACCAAACCTATCGCCGCGCGCGCTGGCTTCAGCTCATCCACGACAGCGACATCATCTACCGCGAGCCGGACAACGCACGCCCTCGGCTGCTCCGGGTAAGGAATGGCACTGTGGTGGAGAGCAGCGATACGACGGCGGACCATGCCGCAATGCCCCACCCGCGCGCGGTGAGCCGCGTGAGCGCCACGTTCGACCGCAGCAAGTACGATCGGCTGCGCATCCTGACGACGGAGCTCAAGCGCATTCATCGCGACGGAGGGCAAGTGACCGTGAGCTGGGGACGCGGGCGCGCGGTGCGACCGCTGTTTTTGGGCGGAATCCTGCGCCTAGTTTAGGGTGGCGGCGAAGCGTGAAGCAGGCTGAGCGCGCGGCACACGCTTTGCTTAATCCGCCATACGGAGGTCACACATGTCAAATCCGATCGAGCAGATGGCGGCCAAGGCGATGGGCACTGTGAAAGCGGTGAGTGCCGGATTGAAGGGCTTGCGCGGCGTGTTTCTGCACCTCGCGGAGGAGCACGGGGAGGTTGGAGCGCTCATGAAGCGCGTTAGCAAAACCAGCGATGCCCAGGTGCGCCGCGAGCACTTCCCACACATCCGCGCTGAATTGCTCTCGCACGAAAAGGGTGAGCTCGCGGAGGTGTACTCCGTGTTGGCGAATTACGAGCAATTGCGCGAAGTCGTCTTGAAGCACAACGACGAGGCGCACACCCTGGAGAAGGCCATCGCCGACGTCGACGCGCAGGACTACTCGAGTGAAGAATGGGGCACGTCGTTCAACCGCCTCTTCTCGCTCGTTCAAGCCCACGTGGAGGAGGAAGAAAACGACTTTTTCCCGAAGGCTCAGGAGGTTGTCGATGAAGCGGAGTCCAAGGATATCTTGGAGCGTTATGAAGCGGCGAAGAAAGCCGTCAAATTGCGCGTTCAGTGAGTGTGGTTCCGACGAGGTTTGAGCCGACTTTGCTAGAAGTCGGCTCGCGTCGTGGCTCGACAGTGTAGGTTTTGAGGCAGTCGCCCTTTCCGCTTAAGGGGCACCGTCCCGCAGCCGTTCGCAGTTCTCGAAGCGCGTTGCTTCTACGATCCTGCGGAGCCGGGCCTTGAGACTTAGCGCACGTCATTCCATCATCCTATTCGCCATTTTCGTCGCGCTGACCGCCGGTTGCGGGAACGCGGGGGACCCTGCCGCCGCCGACGCTAGTGGCGGTCAACGTTCCCAAGGTGAGGGCTCTGCGCACGCCGGGTCAACCACCGGTAGCGGGGGCTCTGAGCACAATGACCCCGGGAGTCTGCCTGGATCTCGCACGACCGGTGTCGTCAAACTCACGCTGAGGGTCAAATGAGCCCGCTCAGGCGACCCGCCAAGCTGAGCCGGGTCTGTCTCACCATCGCCTTCTTGGGAAGCACTCTGGGTTGGGGCGCGGTCGCTCGAGCCATGCCGGGTGAGGTGAGCTTTACACCGACGGGCTTCAAGCTGTCTCTCATGCGCATCGTGCTCTCTGCCACGGATGCAAGCGGGAACCCCACGTCGCAGGCCGCGCTCTACACCTGCCCCGCGGCGAGCGAAGAAGAATGTTTGGTCGACGTCACGGACCAAGCGGCGCTCGACGTCATCGCCACGGCTGCCGGCGCCGCGAAAGTGAACATCGGCACCTACGACAGCGTGTCGATGGAAATGTGCGCCGGCGGAAAAAATGGCATGACGGCGGCGCCCGGCTTTATCCGCGGCAGCTTCACCGTCTCGAGTGAAAACAAGACCTACGTGACGAGTGCAGACGCCGCCGACGCCCAGGGCATTCGAGCGGTATTGCCGGGTGACGAGGTCGCCCCGGATTTTACGAAGATCGGCAATTGGTCGTGCAATACCAAGACCGTCCATCTGCCCAAGCCAGTCACCGTAAGCGCCTCAGCGCCCACGGATCTGACCGTCGTCGTCGACCCCAAGCTAATTGCGTTTTCCACGCCGAATACGTCGGGTGGCATGGGCGGCTGCCGCGGTCAGGAAAACGGCCAGGTGCGCGGCCTGTGCGTCTCTTATCCGTCCGTGATCTCGCTCGTCAGTGAAGGCACGCCGGAGCTGGACCGCTTTCTGATCGCGCACCACCGCACGGATCCGGCGATGATCGACGACACTCGGGCGAATGCGTACGTGGTCGTCGTACGCAGCTTCACGAGCCTCGACCCCATCACTGCCTTCGTGCGCCCGTACTACAGCGAGACGTCCGCGAGCGCGTCTTCGAACATGGTGCAGGATTCAGTTTACGGCGGACCCGCGTACTTCGGCGAAACGTTGGTGGACAGCGTACATGTGACGGCGGATGGCGGCATCGACTTCACCACGGGTGGGAGCCTGGACGGAAACTCTGCGATCTTCAAAAACTTCACGCTAAATGACCACAAAGGTGTCGTCGACACGCGGGAGCTCGGCAGTTATCAGTACCACGCCATCCCTCTCGAACAGGATGAAGGCGGCGCAGGCGGCGTATCCGGCGCGGATGGCGGCTCCGGCGGTGAAGGCGGCTAAGCCGCCGAAGCCGCTGAGCTCAAGGTCGGCGGCGGCTTTGGTCTGACGTCGCGGCATGGCGTTCAACCCGGGCCAAACCGCGCGCGCCGAGCACGAAGGATGCATAGCCGTGGCTGCGCGCACGCGCCGGGTCTTCCGCACCGCGGCTGGCCCGCATACAGTAGCGACGCATTCACGCACGAAGGAGCCGCCCATGACCGAGATCAAACGACGCGACGCCACCGGCCACCTAGACCCGGCGTATCAGAAGAAGCTGCTCGAAAGCGCACGCGAGAACAAAAACCAGGACGGGAGCGATAAAGCCTTTTTGAACATGCCGCGCACCGGGGAACCGATTGGCGAGGACATGGGCGAGGCTTTTCTGGAAGCGGCCACCTCGGGTGAGAACACCGAGCCGGATCGACACGACCAGATCACCGAAGAAGAGCGGGGCGGGCCCTTCGTCACCACGACGGCCGGCGAAGAGTTCGCGGGCGGCACGGATGAGTCCAACATCCCTGAGGCGACGCGCGAACCCTTTCCAACGACCTCTAAGGCCGGCTCCTGAGTGGCGTAACAAAAGACACAGACGATCAAGCGCCGACCGGAGCTGGGCGGTCGCGATCCTGAACAGCAGCTCGAAACCCGCCGTGTAGCCGCTTAGGCGTGGCCGCGGCGGGCCCCCGAGGGACTCGCCCGGCCCCGCTAATGGCCGAGGGCGGCTCCGCCTGGCCGCGGACGCTTCATCAGGAACGCTAGGGGCACCATGACGCCGCAGGCCCAGGCGAGCAAGTACAACACATCCATATAAGCAAGGGTCTGCGCCTGTTGAAGCACAGTCCGATAGAGCACGCGGTACGCTTCGATAGCGGCGTCGCTCGCGCTGGCACCCGAGTGTTGCAGCGCGCGGGTGACGCTGCCTACCCGATCGCGGAACGGCGCGTCGAACAGTGACGTGTGCGCGACGAGATCCACCTGATGGTGCTGCGCTCGTCGAGCGAGCAGCGTCGTCACCGCAGCGATGCCCACGTCTCCGCCCATGTTGCGTGCCAAGTTGATCAATCCCGAAACCGCGTTCCCTTGCTCCGGTGGCGTGCCTACGTAGGCGAGGGTGTTGATGGGCACGAACAGAAAGGCCAGCCCGAACGCCTGATACATGCGCAGCAGCACGGCGTGTTTGAAATCGATCCCCAAGTACAATCGGTGCGACATATAAAAAAGCGACACCGAGAGCGCGAAAAAGCCAAACGCGATCATTTTGCGAGCGTCGACTTTGCCCATGGACCGGCCGATCATCGGCATCATGCACATGATTAATATGCCACCCGGCGAGAGCGCCATACCCGCCTGCGCCGCCGAATAGCCCAAGAGCGATTGCGTATACTGGGGCAACAGCACGGTGGTGCCAAAGAGCGTGATGCCCAGCATGAACATCATGGCGGTCGCCATGGCAAACGTGCGGTTCTTGAATAGCCGTACGTCAATCACGGGGTGCTCGGTATGCAGCTCCCACAGCACGAGCGAGACCAGGGAGACCACGGCAACGATCGTGAAGCCCACGACGAAAGAAGAATGAAACCAGTCGTCTTCCTGGCCCTTGTCCAACACCATTTCCAAGCTGCCGAGGCCAATGGTGATCAGGCCCAAACCAACCACGTCGATAGGCCCCGTTTTGCCCTTCATTTTCGTGAGCCAGGGCGGATCGGTGACCATCCGGTTGGATAGAAACAACGACAATAGGCCAACGGGCACGTTGATGAAAAACACCCAACGCCACGAGTAATTGTCGGTGATGAACCCCCCCAGAGTCGGCCCAAGCGCAGGCGCGAGCACGACCGCCATGCCGTAAACTGCGAAGGCCATGCCGCGTTTTTCGGGCGGGAAAGTATCGGCCAAAATGGATTGCTCGCTCGGCCCGAGCCCACCGCCGCCAATGCCCTGCAAAACTCGAAAGAAGATCAACGTTCCGAGGCTGGGCGCGATACCGCACAGGAACGAGCTCGTCGTGAACAGCGCCACGCAGGCCATGTAAAACCGTTTGCGCCCGAAGCGCGTCGCCAGCCAGCCGCTGATCGGAAGCACGATGGCGTTGGAGACCAAGTAGGAGGTGAGCACCCACGTGCTTTGGTCTTGGCTGACCGACAAGCTGCCGGCCATGTGCGGCAGCGCGACGTTGGCGATGCTGGTGTCCAGCACCTCCATGAACGTCGCCATGGTGACGGTCAGCGCGATCAGCCACGGGTTATGACCCGGGTGCCAACCTTCGGCGGTGATCTTTGCGCGTTCGGATTGTGCCGGCGCGCCGTCGCTCACTTCACACTCACCTTCGGCTCGACGGACATGCCTGGGCGCAGTAGCTCGAGGCCGGCTTGCTTCGGCAAGAGGCGAATGCGCGCGGGTAGGCGTTGCACGACCTTCACGTAATTGCCGCTGGCGTTTTCGGGTGGCAGCACGCTGTAGCGCGAGCCGGTGGCGGCCGCGATGCTCTGCAGCTCGCCGTCGAAGTCGAGCCCTAGCGCGTCCACATGCACGGTGACGCGCTGACCCACGCGCATGTGTCGCACTTGAGTTTCGCGAAAGTTGGCCGTCACCCAGAGCTTGTCGACCTGCGTGATGCCGAGCAAAGCCTGGCCCACGGTCACTCGATCCCCCACGTTTACCGCGCGCTTGCCCACGATGCCCCTCACGGGCGCGTTCACCGTGGCGTAACCGATGTTGAGCTCCGCTTGCGCCAACGCGGCGCGCGCTGCGTCCACGCTCGCTTTTCGGAGGTCCACCGTGGCGCGCTTGGCCTCGAGCACGTTCGGCGCGTTTTGCTTTGCGTCCTGCAAGCGGCTGGCGGCAGCTTGGGCCTTGGCGGCTTCCGCGTCGACGCGCCGACGGGCCGCGCCCACGCCTTCGCGCTGCGCAACGAGCGTCGCCGCCGCAGCCTGCGCTGCCGCGGTCTTGCTATCGAGCTCGGCACGGGCGATGGCGCCCGATTGGAAGAGTTGCACGGCCCGCGCTTGTTCAATTTGCGCGAGCGCCGCGTCGGACTCGGTCTGTTTGATCTGCGCCTGGGCTTGAGCCACCGACTGCTGCGCCTCAGCCACGCCGGCCCGCCCAGAGGCGACGTCACTCGAGCTGGTCGAGACCAGGGTCTCGTTCGTCGTTGCGGTGACTGAGGCATTCGATTGCTCGGCGCGAAGCTGGGCGTCTGCCTGCGCGAGCGCTGCTTTGGCCTGATCCCGCTCGACGAGGAGGTCGGTCGTGTCGAGCTCAATCAACCGTTGCTGGTCGCGCACGGTCTGATTGTCGTCCACGTAAACTGCCGTCACCGTGCCTGCCACCCGTGACGACACGCTGGAGATGTAACCGTCGATCTGAGCGTCGTCGGTGTCTTCGAAGAACGTGCCGTGATACCACCAGCCGGCCGCGCCCAGGACTAGTACGACCCCTCCGCCGATCAATGCCAGCCGCTTGCCCCGGCTGAGCGGTTTTTTATCCGGCTTCTGTTCCGCCTTGGCGCCCTCCTTGTTCTCGGGCTTGGCATCAGGCGCGGCCTCAGCGGTTTGTTCGCCCTGCGCTTCGTTCTTTTTACGCGGCGCAGAGTCGGGAACCGGCGTCGGTGTTCCTTCTGCGTGGTTGTTTCGGTCGGCGGACGAGCCGGGCCGCGTCGCTTCTGCTGGCATGGATAATCACAATGCGATTGGCATGCCACGCACAATTGCCTCAACTTCTAACGGTTTCTCGGCAACAACTGTGGCGTGACAGATCGCGGCGGTGAGGTGAGTTCGTTCGTGATGTAATCCTGGGAATGATGATCTTGTACCACTTTACGACATCGCCGTTCGCCCGTCGCGTGCGACTCGTGCTCGCGTTGAAGGGGTTGTCCGCCGAGCTCCGGGACGCCCGGGCCAGCATCGAGCACCGCGCGGACGTCCAGCGCTTGAACCCGCTCCACACCGTGCCCGTACTCGTCGATGACGAACTCGTGCTCTGCGACTCGGCCGCCATTTGCCAGTACCTCGACCGAAAAGTCCCCGGTCCGCCGCTGTTTCCCGCGGGCATTCCGGGCGCTATGGCCTTCGAGCTAATTGCCCTTGCCGACGGCGCGCTCAATCTCTTGATCGATCTCGGCATGCGCTACGCGCCCATCCACCACGACCCCCAGTTTCCCGTCGTGCAGAAGGAGCTGATGGGGCGAGCGGAGCGCGCGCTCGAGCGCCTGGCGCAGACGGTCAGCGAGCACGGGGCGGGCCCCCTGTGCGGCGGCGTTTGGAGCGGCGCGGACATCGCGCTCTACACGGCCGTCACTTGGCTGGAGGGCCTGCCCGAGCGCGCGGCGACGACTCCGGCCGCGCGGAGCATCGTCGAGCTCGGTTGGACCTTGCCGCCCGAGCTCAGCGCCTGGGCGAACCAGCACCGCTCGCGCGCAGACGTGCGCTCACTGGGCTAAGCGCGTTTCAGCGCTCATTCCGCCCCGGCCAAGCTGTTGCGCGGGCGGCTTCGGATGCGGTGAGATTCGGGCGACCGATCGGCGTCCTGGAACTGACGTTCGAACATCGTTGCGTAGGCGCCCCCGCGCCGCAGGAGCGAATCGTGCGTGCCGACCTCGAGGATCTCCCCGTGATCGAGGACGACGATCACGTCGGCGCGGGTGATCGTACTCAACCGATGAGCGATGATGAACGTGGTGCGATTTGCGAGCAGGCGCTGCATGGACGCCTGAATCAGCTGCTCGCTCTCGGTGTCCAGGTTACTGGTCGCCTCGTCCAAGATCAAAATCTCGGGCGCCGCCAAGAGCGCCCGCGCGATGGACAGGCGCTGGCGCTGACCGCCGGACAGCTTCACTCCGCGCTCGCCGACCAGTGTGGCGTAGCCTTCGGGCAGCTCACGGATAAAGTCATGCGCATGCGCGGAGCGCGCGGCGTCTTCGACTTCCGCATCGGTCGCTTCCCCGCGGCCGTAGGCAATGTTGTCACGGACACTGCCGTCAAACAGGAACACCTCCTGCTGTACGATACCGAGCAGCTTACGGTAACTACGTAGCCGGATATCGCGGATGTCGATGCCGTTCAGGCGAATCGCGCCGCTCGTGGGGTCGTGAAAGCGTGCGACGAGGTCAGTGAGCGTCGTCTTGCCCGCGCCGCTCGCGCCGACCAACGCTACGACGGAGCCACCCGGCACGCGCAGCTCGAAGTCGCGCAGCACCGGGATGCCTTTCCGATAGCCGAAATGAACGTGGTTTAGATGGATCTCATGGACCCGCTCGGGCGCGTCCACCGCCCTCGGGCGATCGGGCTTCTCTTCCGGCTTATCCAGCACGTCCCACACCCGGTCCAACGCGGCCAAGCCACGCTGAGTGTCGCTGATCGATTTCACGAGCTCATTGATCGGGTCGATCACGCGCCACAGGTAGCCCTGGAACGCGATCAGCGTGCCGACCGTGGTCTGGCCGCGCAGCACCAGGTAGCCACCAAACCACAAGATGGTCACCTGAGTGAGCGGCATCACGAGGTCCCAAACCAGCGCCACGCTCCGTTGGGTGTTGGTGGCTAGGCTGTGCTTGCGCACCACCGTATGCTGCCCGAGGGTGTACGAACTTTCTTCGCTCCGTTCGCGAGCAAATCCGCGCACGACGCGCAGGCCGTTTAGCCCCTCACTGACGCGGGCATCGATCTCCGAGCGATCGTCGCCCATGGACTTCCAGATCGCCCGGCTGCGCCGAAGCCACAAGTTCTGGGCGATCACGATCGGCGGAACGGCCACCAAAACCGCCGCGGCGATCCGCCAATCGAGGGTGAAAATGACGCATAGAGTCAGCAGCAGGCGCACGCCGGACAAAAGCGGATTGACCAGCGCCATCTGCAGCAAGCTGGTCGTATTATCGACGTCGTTCGATAGCCGCGAGACCACACCGCCCGTCTTGAGCTCGTTGATCTCGGCCATGGGCAGCCGCAAGATGCGGCGGAAAAGTCGGGCGCGGAGCGCTGAAGAGAAGCGCGAATCGAGCAGCTGGGTGCGGAAGCTGCGCAGCATGTCGAGCAGCGAATTCGCGACGAACAATAGGGCGATGCTGGACGAAATCACGGCCAAGCGCCGGATCTTCAACGCGGTCGGCATGCCGGCCTGGAGGATCACACGGTCGACCATGTACCGAGATGCGAGCGGCCAAAGCATGTCGATAGCGACGCTCGAGAGCCCCAACGCGGCGATCGCGAGCAGTGTGCGACGGTGCGGGCGTAGCCAGACGAACGTCGCCCGAAGCCGACCCCAACCGCGGGGCCGATCGGCCGCCCGCGAATCTTGGTCCTCGAACGCTCCGCCCCGCTTCCGGTTCAATTCGCGGAAGGCTCGGAAGCGTTGCTTAGAGGTGGTCAGAACCCGGCCCATGACGTTGCTACGTACGCGCGCCGCAACTCTTGCCCCGCGCGGCGTCTCTTTTCAAGGCCTGGACCAGTGTCGGGTTTCAAAGGCCCTTCCCTAGGCTCAAATATGCTTTCGCCGGGTAAAAATGCCCCAGCGCTGGCTCGGGGGCATGCGCTCCTTGCCGCGCCTCCCGCGTTGTCGCCCTTGCCAACCGTGGGCCAGGCCCCATGGTCCACGGCCATGAGCGGAACCACCGGCAATGTCACGGACTGGCAAGTTTTACCCCACGACCCGATTCAAGAATTGAGCGAGAACCTGTGGCGAGTGGAGGGGGAGCTGCCGCACTTCTCGATGAAGCGCGTGATGGCCGTGGCACGGCTCCAGACCGGTGGCCTGCTCATCCACAGCGCCATTGCCATGAACGAAGCGTCCATGGCACGGCTCGAGGCCTGGGGCCGTCCCGAGCTGATGCTCATTCCGCATGTGCGCCATCGGATGGACGCCGCGCGCTTCAAGGCTCGTTACCCGGCGCTGCGCGTATTCGCGCCTCCGGGCGTGATGAGCAAGGCTCGAGCCGTAGTTCATGTGGATGGCACCTATGCGGATGTTCCAACGGATCCGGCGCTCTCGCTCGAGCTGCTAGATGGCACGGCCGAGGCGGAGGGCGCGCTGCTCGTTCGCTCCCAGGACGGCACGAGCGTGATCTTAACGGAGGTGGTGTTCGATCTCGAACCGCCGAAGAGTGCGCTCGGCCGCGCCGCGGTCAAGCTGGCCGGGCTCGGCCCAGGCCCCCGCGTGACCCCGTTCGTCAAGTTCGAAATGGTGAAGGACCGAGCCGCCTTGGCAGCACACCTACGCCGCCTGGCCGGGATCCCGGATCTTACGAGGCTGATCGTGGGTCATAGCCGGATGTCGGTGGGCGACGCGGCAGCGCAGGCACTCCGTGAAGCCGCGGCGAGTCTCTGAACCGAGGCGGCGCCGCTGACTACAGCTTGTAGCTGCGCCACATCCAACGCAGGGCGGCAGCAAAGTCCTGCTGCGCCGCCAGCGGTGGGTAGTGCATGCTGTCTTCGGTGCGGTACTGATAATGGTAGCTCTTGGCGGCAAGCGCGTTGGCCGCAGCGGTATTGGCCGAGTACCAGCCGCCCAAGTCATTGGGCCCGCTCATCAAGTACACGCGCAGCGGCTTCGCTGCGCTAGAACCAATGGCGGCGATCAGTGACGAGCCCATGTAATCGCGAGTGTTTGGGAAGCTCGCGTCCAAGGTGAGTAACTTGTGAAACTTCTCCGGCCGATACCAACCGGTCATGAACGCCGCAATCCCGCCTGAGCTGTGGCCGCTCGTGCCCCAACCGTCCGGATCGCTCACGACCGCGTAGTCTTTGAGCACGGTCGCGGGCAAAAATTCGTCGATCAAGAACGCCGCGTAGGCGGGGCTGTTCGTATCGTACTGCGCGGAACGATTGCCGTACTCGTGGCCGTCGTAATGTCCGTCGGGCTCGCCGGGGTTGATGAACAAGCCAATCGTAACGGGCATGTCGCCGCTGGCAATCAGGTTATCCATCACCGTGGGCGCGTTGATCTGTGCGTCGTCGATGCCCACGAAGTGTAAGCCATCTTGAAACACCATCAGCGCCGCCGGACAGCCCGGCTTGTACTGCGCAGGCACGTAAATCCAATACTCATACTTGAGCAGCTTGTTCAACACCGGGTAGGGAGCCTTGCCCGAGTACAGCAGCGGAGTTAGCTTGGTGCTGCCGACATCAACGCCGTTTACTTTGCCCGCGGCGGCGCCGTTCAAGTGGGCTTTCGACTCGGGCGCGGGGCTATACGGCGCGCTCAGCTGCACCTTGCCGTCGCCCGCGGTGCCGGGCTCGCTTTGCGTGCCCGTCATGCCGCAGGCGGCCGTCGGGGGGGTGCCGGCGGTTCCGCCGTTGCCAGCGAACGCGAGGCTGCCGCTGGTGCCAGCGTTGGCGCTTTCACCGCCCCCTGACTCGGCGCCGCCAACGGACCCATTCGGCGCGCCGCCTTGAGCCGTCTGGCCCGCAGTGCTCAGACCGCTCGCGCCTCCGCCGGGTGACGGCGCGCCGCCCAAGCCGCCTACGCCGTTGCCACCGCCGGCAAGCGCCGCTTGCGGAGCCGCGTTGCCGCTGCAGCCAGCCGTTAGGCAAAGCGCGAGCGCGCCGATCGAACGAAAAACGAAGCGCCGACTGGTGCTCACCATTGCCGTGAGTGTCCGGGATGGCAAACATTCACATTGTTTCGGTCGCGGCGAACTATTCCGCCAACCTGGTCTGACCGGCCCGCGAACGCGCGCTACGAATTGCTCAGAAGTCGAACTTACCGAATGCGCCGAGGTCCTTCATGGCCTCGACCAAGCGTGCGGTCATGCCCTTTTCACCCAGGTGCACCCAACCGCGCGGATCGATGTACTTCTTATTCGGCTTGCTTGGGCCTTCGGGATTGCCGAGCTGCGACTGCAGGTAGGCGCTCTTTTCATCCATGAATTTCTTCACGGGTTGGGTGAAGGCCCACTGCGTGTCGGTGTCGATATTCATCTTGATGACACCGTAGGAAACGGCTTCCGTGATCTCCTCGGGAGTGGAGCCGGAGCCGCCGTGAAACACGAAGTCCAGAGGCTTGTCCTTCGTTTTCCGTTCTTTCTGCACGAACTCTTGCGAATCCTTCAAAATGGTGGGCTTGAGCTTGACGTTGCCGGGCGCGTACACCCCGTGGGTGTTGCCGAAAGAAGCCGCGACCGTGAAGTTACCGACCGGACCGAGCACGTCGTAGGCGCGCAGCACATCTTCCGGACTGGTGTACAGCTTGGAGTGCTCGACATGAGAGTTGTCGACGCCGTCTTCTTCGCCGCCAGTAACCCCCAGCTCGATTTCGAGCGTCATCTTCAGCTTGGACATGCGCGTCAGATACTTGCGGCAAATCTCCAAGTTGTGCTCGAGCGGCTCTTCGGAAAGATCCAGCATGTGGGAGCTGAAGAGCGGCTCGCCGTTTTTGGCGAAGTAGGCTTCCCCCGCGGTGAGCACGCCATCGACCCAGGGCAACAGCTTGGCCGCGCAGTGATCCGTGTGCAAAACGACCGGGACCCCGTAAACCTCGGCCATGGTGCGCACGTGCAGTGCCCCCGCGATGGAGCCCGCGATGGACGCCTGCTGGGCACTATTGTCGAGCGCCTTGCCACCGTAAAACTGGGCGCCGCTCTGAGACAGCTGAATGAAAATCGGAGCCTTCGCCTCTTTGGCCGCCTGCAAGGCCGCGTTGGCGGTGTGCGAGCCGATTACGTTCACGGCGGGCAAGGCGCACTTTGCCTCTTTACAGTACGCGAACAGCTCCTGCATCGCGGATCCAGTAATGACGCCGGGGTTTAGCTTCAGATTTGCCATGGTGTTAGGACGCTCTGGTAGCACATTTTCGCGAGCGAGTGGGAGCCCGAGAATGCATGGATCCGACGGCGCGCAGAGGCTCGCAACACGCGAAACTGTGCTGAAATCACGCTTAGAGGCCCCTCCCCGCACCGAGTGCAATCGGAGACGCCCGCGACTCGGGGTTTGCGGGGCGAGCGACTGCAGGCGCCCCGAGTGCCGTGTCAGCAGGTACGGCGGAACTGAGCGATCAACGGCCGTATCGGTCGAGAAAATTCGCGCGCGCGGCCACGGCCGTGTCGCTGAAACCGGAAGGCTTTCTGTCGACGCCCGCGCTGAAGGCCGGCGAACACTCCGCGCTGGCGTCGCCCTTGGACGCACCAGCGCGAATGGGCGCCGGTCTGCGGCAATCAAAGGCGTCGACTTATCGCCGCAGTTACCCCTTAATCCCACCCGAGCTCAAGCTGCCTCCCCCGTCTTTACCAATAGGATCTTCTCATGAAGCTGGTCAGTGAATTCAAAGAATTTGCCATCAAAGGCAATGTCGTCGACCTCGCGGTGGGCGTGATCATTGGCGCCGCTTTCGGGAAAATCGTGAGCTCCTTCGTGGGGGATGTGATCATGCCGCCGCTCGGCCTACTGACGGGAGGCGTCGACTTCAAGGACCTGGGGTGGGTGCTCAAGCCGGCCGTTGGAGCAACCCCGCCGGTGATTCTAAAGTACGGCGCCTTCCTGCAAAGCGTGTTCGATTTTTTGCTGGTTGCGGTGGCGATTTTCATGATGGTCAAAGTGATCAACCAGCTGAAGCACGAGCAGCCTGCGGCGCCGCCCGAAGCGCCCAAGCAAGAACTACTGCTAGAAGAAATTCGCGACGCAATCCGCGCGCAGCGCTCTTGAACGGCCCTCAAAAAATCCGCAGGCAAGTGGCTCGCGGGCAGCTCGCGGTTGGCGTCCAGCCGATCAATGTTTCAGGACCATGGCGGCTCATGATCGCGTTTGAGTCGTCCGCGTGCGGACAACGTGTCGTGGCGGTTTAATCACTATTGACATCAAGTGCACACTGGCGCGGTAACGAACTCCGATTAAAAGGGAAGGATGGCTAGGCATGGTAGCGGCACCTTTCGTCGACCGAACCGGGTTCGAGTCACGGAAGGAACCACCGTTCGCTTGGTGGTTGAAGGCAGTACGCGCCATTCTGTCGTCACGCTCCTCGAGCTCAGCTCCTCCGGCGCTCTGTTGACGGCAGCTGAGCGCCCCGCCTTGGGCGCGACCGTCGCCGTGGCGGTCACGCTGAGCGGCCGCTACCTGGAGTTCGAGCTGCCTGCGGTCGTCACTTGGCATCGGGGCCAGGACTTCGGAATTAGCTTCGATTACCTGAGCGCGCGTCAGACTTACGGCCTCGCTCTAGCGATTGACGTTCTGGGGACCGGGCTCGAGGCCGACGCGCCGGTCTTGCTCGCCGACCATCGCGCGGGCCGCCGCTAGCGCTCGGCAAGCGTGCACGAGGTCCTGGGCCGACGTCCCTGGCTCCTGCCGAGCGCGCTGGCGATCATTGCCGGGTGCACGAGCGCCGCGCCCGGCCCCGAAGGGACCGATGAAGACGCCGCGCTTCCTCCCGCGCCTGACGATTCGTGTGCACGCTTCGAGCTGCAATTCAGTTCCGGATCCTGTCCCGAGGACGAGTGTGCGAGCCCACTCTGCGTTTGCGGCGAGACGACCATCGAATGTACGCCAAGCATGCATGATCGCTGCCTGACTGCGCTCAATTGCACCGTCGGCTGTGGCGCTCAAGACATCACGCTGCTGCGTTGCGCGATCCAGGTGCTGTCGTGCACCGTCGATGCGGAGTGTCCGGGCGGTTTATGCGTCGTGGCTACGGGAGTGACCAACGGTCAGTGCGAGAGCGGTGAGCGAGGCGCGCGCTGCCGCAACGATCAAGACTGTCGCGTGGGCAATTGCGTGGCAGGCGAAGGCGGCACACGCGCTTGTTCTCCGGGCGGCGCCGACGATCTGTGCAATCGAAGCCGTGACTGTGAGTCGGGCAGATGCGCTCTAACCGGCAGCGCGCTGTATGGGAACTGCGTCCCTTCAGGGCCGACGGACGAACTTTAGAACGTGCCGCTGATGCTGGGCGTGAACGGTGTGCTCGGCAGTAACGGCTGACTCCCCGCTGCGCTCGGGCGCTCGCTCCGCACCTTGCCGTAATGAAACAGCGTGGGCAGGCCATAGCCGAGGGTGAAGCCGATGAGCGCGCCCATCCAGACGTCGGTTGCGTAGTGGCGATCGCCAACCACGCGCAGCGTTCCGGTTGCGGCCGCCAGCGAGACCTCTGCCGCACACGCCAGCGTGTCTGCCAGCGGATCTCCGTACAGGCCTGCATGCAGGTGATGAGCGCACGACAGGCCCGCGGCGTTGAAGGCCGCCGTGGTATGCCCACTCGGAAAAGAGGCGGTGATGCTCGAGTTGCACAGCGGCTCGAACAACGGATTGTGGTGGCAATCGGCGTATGAAGGTCGAGCGCGACCAACCAGCTTGAAGGTCACGTTCGAGACGAGCAAGCTGAGCGCGAACGCCTCCGCGTCCATCGAAGTGAGCTGACCTGCGACGTCGGCACTGCCACGCGCGAGCGGAACGATCATGGAATCGATGGCGATTGCCCAACCCATCGAGGACAGAGCCGTGATGTCGCTTGCGGTGCGCGCGGCGTGGCGACCTTCCGGCGTGCGCGCGCGAAAGCTATCCCGCAGGATGTCATCCAGCAGTATGCCGCCCGTCCAGCGGGGCTCCGTCCTGCCGGGCACGTAAAAATAGATGGCAAAGTCTGCCACTCCGACCGCGCCCGTGAGCCCGTATTCCAGATTGCTGAATCGCTGCCAGGCGGTGTCCCAGGTAAATGGTCCAGTGTATTGCGGGTCCGCCGCCCATGAGCGCGAGCCGAGCGTGAGACCGGCGACTGCCACTGCCATGGCGCAGAGCGTGCGCGGCACGGCCCGGCTCACCGATCGCCTTCCGCGTCGAGTCGGGGAAAATGGGCTGCTTGCAAACGCCGCACGAGTGTCATCGATCTCGGCCGCATCCTGCACCTGGCTAGGCAACGAGTAAAAGTGCCGATTGTCTTGCCCGTGGCCGGCGAGCGCCTTATGAACAGCGGAGCCATGGAAAAAGATCGCTTTTGGTTGGGGGTTGAGCACTGGCGGGCCGTTCGGCGCGCGGCGTTGCTGCTGCTCGCAGTGGTGCTCGGGTCGTCGGCCGTGGGCTGCGGCTACAATGACATCATCGATCGCGATGAACAGGTGAAGGCAAGCTTTGCGGAGGTGCAAAATCAATACAAACGCCGCGCAGATTTGGTGCCAAACCTGGTATCCACCGTCAAGGCCGCCGGCCAGTTCGAGCAGGACACGCTCACCAAAGTGGTCGAGGCGCGCTCCAAGGTGGCCGGCTTGAAGGTCGATAGCTCGACCATCGACGATCCGGAGAAGTTGAAGAAGTTCGAGGCGGCTCAAAACGAGCTCTCCGGCTCACTCTCCCGTCTGCTGGTCGTGGCCGAGCAGTACCCCACGCTCAAAGCCACGGATGCGTATCGCGATCTTCAGGCCCAGCTGGAGGGCACGGAAAACCGCATCACGGTCGCCCGCAAGCGCTACATCGACGATGTGGCCGAATACAACACCGTTGTCCAAAAGTTCCCGACGAGCATCGGCGCTTCGATGCGCGGCCGCGGCGTGCGGCCCACCTTCGAAGCGGCACCGGGCGCCGAAAATGCGCCGGAATTGAAGTTCTGAGACTCTCCTTCTTCCTCGCCTGGCTGCTCGGCGCGTGGTTCACGCTTGTGCCGGCCAGCGCGTTCGCGCTCGATGTGCCGCCGCTGCAAGCGCATGTCAATGACAACGCGGCGCTGCTCTCCGCTGAAGAGCGTGCAGA
>CAXSGJ010000007.1:18798-99052 GCA_964236865.1 uncultured Polyangiaceae bacterium | reverse complement strand
TCCAGCTCGAGCAGCAGCTCGCCGGTTACGAACGGAAAACGGGCCGCCAATTCGCCCTCCTCACGATCGATTCGCTTTCGGGGGACGCGCTCGAGAGCTTCTCGATTCGCGTGGTGGAATCTTGGAAGCTCGGTCGGAAGGGCAAAGATAGCGGCCTGCTCTTGCTGGTGGTCAAGGACGAGCACAAGCTGCGCATCGAAGTCGGGTACGGTTTGGAGGGCACTGTCACTGATGCTTTTTCCGCACGTCTTATCCGCGACCAGCTCGCACCGGCGATGCGCGCGGGCAAGGTAGAGACCGGGCTGGCTCAGGCCTTCGATCTGCTCCAGCGCCAAGCCGCGGGCGAGGATGTGGGCGATGCCCAGCCCGCCGCTGACCCCGACGCAGGCAACCGCAGTGGAGGCGGGCTCTTCACGTTGCTCGTGCTGCTGCTATTCGGAGCGCCAATTCTGATTCCCATTTTGCTCGCCGCCCGTGGCGGCCGCGGCGGTGGCGGCTTCGGCGGTGGCGGCTTCGGCGGCGGTGGCGTCGGCGGCGGGGGCTTCGGCGGCGGTGGCTGCGGCGGCGGTGGCGGTGGCGGCGGCTATTCGGGTGGCGGCGGAGGCTTCGGCGGCGGGGGCAGCTCCGGCTCATGGTGACATCGCTTTTTTCGGACGCGGACGCGCGAGCCGTTGAAGCCGCGATCGCGCGGGTCGAGCAGCAGACTTCGGCCGAGCTGGTGGTGGCGGTGCTTCCGCGCAGCGCCGATCACTGGCGCGTTCGCGTGGCGGTCTCGCTCGCCTGGTCCTTCGCGGCCAGTCTAGCCGCGCTTCATTTTTGGCCTTGGCAGGCGCCGCATGCCGCGCTCTACGTTCAAGTGGTCGTCGGCGCCGTAACCTTCACGGCGCTGGGTTGGGCTCCGCTACAGCGGTTCTTCGTGTCACCGGGTGGCGCAGAACGCGCGGCGCACGCTCGCGCCTTTCAATTGTTCGCTGAACGCGGGCTGTACGGCACGCAAGGGCGCACAGCTCTTTTGATCTTCGTCACCGAGCTCGAACGGCGCGTCGTCTTGCTGGGCGATGCCACTATCCACGCGGAGCTAGGACAGTCCGGCTGGCAGCGGGAAATGGCGCGGCTCGTTGAACGCATTCGCCAACGGCGACTGCGGGACGGCTTATTGGAAGTGATAGCAGAGCTCGAGCCCCGCCTGGCCGCCGTCGCTCCAGCACCAGCCGGAAAGCGCAACGAGCTCCCTGACACCGTTATTCGCAGTTGAGGAACGGTCCGTTCTTCGAGGCTTCGCGGGACGATTTGAGCTTCATCGTCGCATAGGCTGTGTAAGCCTCGGCGCATGTCGGACCCTGCGCACTCGGCCATTCAGGCGATCCTGGATCATGCCGTGGCCAAAGCGCGCCGCAACGCCGAGGGCGAGCCCGCCCGCTACATACCGGAGCTTGCTTCCGTGCCGCTCGAGCGCACGAGCGCCGCCGTCCAGTTGGTCAATGGCGATCGCTTCATGGCCGGTGACGCGGTCGATCACGAATTCACGTTCCAAAGCTCGGCCAAGGTGCTGACCCTCATCGGTCTTTTGGAGGAGCGCGGCCCGGTGGAAGTCTTCGACATCGTTGGCTCGGAGCCGTCGGGGGATAGCTTCGGCTCGGTGGCGCGGCTCGAGACGCACGGGCCCAAGCCCGCGAACCCACTGATTAACTCGGGCGCCATCGCGCTCTGCGGGCAACTTCGCGGCACGGTAGAGCGCCGCGTCGCTTGGATCCGCAAGTGGGCAGAACGTTTGTACGGCGCGCCCGTGCCAATCGATGAACGCGTTCGGGCGAGCGAACGCACGTCGGCCGACCGTAACCGGGCGATCGCTTATTTCTTGAAGCACGGCGGCGTGCTCAAGGCGGACGTGGACGAGACGCTCGACGTGTACTTCGCGCTCTGTTCACTCTACGGGAGGGTGCAGGAAGCCTCGCATTTACCGGCCATTTTGGCTCACGGTGGGCTCCGCCCGGGCAGCGGTGAGCGGGTGCTCTCCAAGCAAACCGTAGCCATCGTGGTTTCGATCATGGCAACTTGTGGCATGTACAATGAGTCAGGCAATTACTTGATGGCAACCGGCATGCCCGCCAAAAGCGGGGTGAGCGGCGTGATCATCGCCGTCGTACCTGGCATTGCAGGCATTGCCGTCGCGAGCCCGCGCGTCAATGACAAGGGAGGCAGCGTCCGCGGGCACTTGGTCCTGCGGGAGCTCTCCCGTCAATTGGGTTGGCACTTCGCCCTAGCTGCCGAACGGCGCTAGCGCACGACGCGCCATGGCAATCTGTACGCTTCGGATGAGCAAGGGAGTCAAAAAACGATCTGCAGCGAGCTCTTGAGCTCTAAGTCGGTGCCCTTCACGTCCGAGGGCGTGAAGCTTTCGTAGCGTGCAGTCAGATCCACACGGCTCTGCAAATGGGTCGTGATCGTGAAGGCAGCGCTGCTCACGCTCAGTAGCTTGTAGTCGTCGAAGCGGGTGACGCGCGGCTGCACGTAGTCTACCGTGCTGAGCAGGATGCGGTCGTCGGGCTTGAACGTGACCGCGACGTAATTACTGAGCCGCTCTACCGTGCCTTCGCCTTGCGGATCCGCGTCTGCGCTGTCGAGTTGCGTGTGCTCGAACAGGTAGGAGATGCCGACGAACAACTCGAAGGCGTCGCTTTGCCAGAGCGCGAAGCGCGGCCCAGTACCGAGGAGCTCGCGCAGCTGCACGCGTCGAAAACGGTCACTTTCGATTTGCGCGTACTCTTCCCACCAAATCCTTTGACTCAGCTCGAAGTTGTGACGCAGGTGCGCAAACCATTTTGCCACGCTTGTTGCGCCGTTTAACCGCGAATAGTCTCCCGACACATCCAGGTAGCCAAAGTTCCGCGCGGTCCGGCCGCCCATCAGCGCTGAGCCGCCGAACACGACACCCTTCGTGTTCCCAGCATACGTCGAGGTCGAGGCGCTGATGTGAGCGCCAAACTTGCGCGCTGTGATCTGTTGCCGCAGCGGCTCGACATTCACCTGCGCCCGTGCCGCGCGAGTCGAGAACGAGACGAACAGGCAAATCAGGGTCGAAGCTACCGCTCGGAAAGCGCAAGCGCCCAAAGCAGAAGCGAATCGCCGCACGGTGATCGAACATGAAAATTTCAGGCGGTGTGCCAAATCCGTCGAGACGCGCGTCATGTCGGGAACGACAGCGGTATATCGCGATTGGGCCGATATGAAAGACCCACACGCTGGGTTGGCGCACAATCGGCGGCTCACGCCGGCTTTTCCCGTCGTGGCGACGCACCCGAGTGGCCGCGCCGCACTCTCGCGCAAAAGCCGACGGCGGTCGAGCCGCCGGCTTTTGGTCAGCGGCTCACTTGGTGATCAAGTTCTGGCAGCTAGTCGAACAGTCGCTCTTGCCGTTGGCCGATCCATTGTCGCAGGCCTCCGGATCTTGGACCACCTTGTCCCCGCAGCGCGGTCCAAACTTGCAATCCTTGGCGCACTTGCCGTACGAACCGTCGTTCACGCCGTCATCGCACTGTTCAGTGCCATTCTTGATGCCGTCGCCGCAGCGAGCTCCATAGACACAACCGGGCGCGCACTTGCCGTAACCACCTACGTTCTTGCCGTCGTCGCACTGTTCGTTGGCGTTCTTTACGCCGTCGCCACAGCGAATGTCTTGCGTGCAATTCGCCTTGCAGCCGCCGTAACCGCCAACGTTCTTGCCGTCGCCCAGGTCGCAGGTCTCGGTGCCGTTCTTGATGGCGTCTCCGCAGCGTGCGCCGGGCTGGCAGTCGTAGCCACAAGCCTTGCCGTAGCCGCCGTTGGCCGGCCCGCTGTCGCACGCCTCTTGGGGGGCGTCCTGGTGGTTATCGCCGCAGAACGCGCCGAGCTGACAGCTCGGCTTGCAACCGCCATACTCGCCAATGTTGAGCGCAGTCCCCTTGTCGCACTGCTCACCAAAGGCAAAGTCGACCTTGGCGTCGCCGCATATTGGCGGCAGCACGCAGCCAGCGCTGCAGCCGCTAGTGCTGTTGTAACTGGCCAAGTTCGAGCCGTTGTCGCACTGCTCGGGCCCATTTGGGATGCCGTCGCCGCAGAATTGGCGCGCCGAGCAACTCGCATTGCAATGGCCGTACTCACCGGTGTTTTGCGCCGTGCCGTCGTCGCAGACTTCGCCGATCACGATCTTGCCGTCGCCGCAGTTCGGGATGCACAGCGAGTGCGCCGGCAAGAAATTTTGCAGCGAGAGTCGGAAGTTCGAAGCGTTCGTGTGACGCTCCGCTTGAAAGAACGAAATCTGGTAGATGCCACCTTTGACCAAACCGAAGCGCGTGTCGGCGGCGGTGTTGATGGTGGGCGCACAGGTCGGCAAGTTGCCGGCACCGTGCACGGAGCAAGCGCTGCTTTCGTCGCCGAGCGTGACGCGACCCCAGCTTGCGCCGTGGATACCGCCGATGTCGACCGCTAGCTTGCGATTGATGAACACCCAGACGTCATCGTCACCGCGGAAGGTCAGCTCTTCGCCGCCGTTGTATTGAAAAAAGTAGTCGAGCTCGGTCGTGAAACCGAAGTCGTGGGGCGGATTGCCGTACAAGCCGGGGAAGGCGTTGGGGTTGCCGTCCAGGGGGAAGAAGGCGCTCGAGTCGAAGGCGTAAGCCGTGCCGGTCAAGCCTTGGCGGGCCATGCGGATGCTGCCGTCGATGCCTTTGTTCACGTTCGCCACGTCCACGTACCACTGCGCAAAAGACGCAGGGGAATTCACCTTGTCCGAGTTCAGAATGACCAGCGTTGGTTTGCCGTTCGCGCCCAGCACCCCACACGTGGTCTGGTTCGTGTTGGTGCAGGGCTGACCGGTCAACCCGAAATAGGCGCCATTCTTGTCTTCGAAGTCCGGGTGCCCACCCGCCTCGCCCGCGGGTTTGAAGTCGTGATAGCGCACCTTGATGTCGATGAAGTCGGGAGTCACCACTGCGTCGCTGCACTTGAAGCCCGACTCCACGTTACAATTTACGTCGCAGCCGTCGCCGCTGTTCTTGTTGCCGTCGTCGCAGGCTTCGGTGCCGATGTGTATGCCGTCACCGCAGGCCACCACCGCAACCCCGGCGGGGGTGAAGGTCGGCTCATTTTGGCAAACTCCGCTGCAACCGTCGCCGTACACCGTGTTGCCGTCGTCGCAGCCCTCGTCCGCCTCTTGCCCGTTCTTTCCACAAATGGCCTTGGTGCACGGAGAGCCCAACGTAGTGCAGACATAGCCGGGCTCAGTGAGGCACGCCGAGCTGCAGCCGTCGCCCGACTTGGCATTGCCGTCCTCGCACTGCTCGTAGCCATTCTTGACGCCGTCGCCGCACTTCGGAATGCAGGGCTGGCCGGCGGTCGGGCATACGTACCCCGGGTCTACCTTGCACTTGGTTGCGGCGCTCACGCCGCTACTGCTGCAACCGTCTTTGTCGACCTTGTTGCCGTCGTCGCATTCCTCGGCCGGCGTGCGCACACCGTTGCCGCAGATCTCTTGCAGACACTTGGCGCCAGCAGTGGGACACACCCAGCCCGCGTCCACGGTGCAAGCGCTGCTACAGCCGTCGCCGGCCACGGTGTTGTCCCCGTCGTCGCATTGCTCGCCCGGATCGAACAAGCCGTCGCCACAGACCGCGACCTTGACCTTGACGCAAGCCTTACCCGGCTTGCTACAAAGGTAGCCGTCTTCCACTGCGCTGCAGTCATCTAGACATCCATGTGGATTCTTGGCGTCGTCGCAGGCTTCGTCGCCGGTAACTTTTCCGTCGCCGCACACCACGAGGTTGATGCACATCATGGCCAGGGCCGAGCAGTCGTAGCTCGGGTCACTGACCAGGCAGTCGGACGAGCAGCCGTCTGCGTCCGAGGCATTCCCGTCGTCGCAGACCTCAGAACCTTCCAACTTTCCGTCGCCGCAAATGATGGTCGATTTGCACGCGCCCCCATTCGGCGGACAATCCGAAAAATCCTCTTTGGTGCAGGCGCCGGAGCAGCCATCCCCCGGTAGGGTGTTGCCGTCGTCGCATTCTTCATCGGTTTGGTTGACGAGCCCATCGCCGCATCCGGGCCCCGCCTCGGGCACGGTGGTGTCAGCATCCGGCATGTCGTTTGGATCGCCGCCGTCGAAGCTGAAGCCGGGCTTACCGGCCCCACCGTTACCGTTCGATGACGAGCCCGCCTCGCCGACGTCGAAGGAGCCGGGCCCACCGACTAGGGACGGACTGCTGCCACAAGCGACCAGCCCCCAGGCCAACAGCATTGCAGAGACAAGACGGCTCGGACCCAAAGCGAACGGAAGGCGCGACGAAGGCATTAGCTCAAGTTTAACGGAACATACGTCCCCCGCGACAGCCCTCGCGCAAAAACAAGTAGTAGAGTGTGCGCGCCGACCTCGTTCCCCGCAGCGCTTGGACGGATTTTCAGGTCTCGGGTCTGCAGCATCTGCCCGCAAGAAAGCCTGCCCGTACGCGCTCGGGCCGCCTGAGCGGCGCACCTACATGGGCGGCTCATCGCTCATCGCGAGCGCCCGGGCCGCTCGACTCGGTGCTGAGCTGGCCCGCGAGCCCAGTTCTATCGTCAACGGACGGACTCAACCCAATCCGCCAACCCGGCCCAAGGTCCCGCATGGGACAGCACATCGAGTGCTCGTGCGCGGACGGAGCACCATGACCCGCAGGTGACACACGGCTGCACGGTGCGAGATGACGAAGCGACTTTCGGACGATCGACTGACGCGGGTCACGAAATGACAGGCAGATGGATGAGCGCGTTTCGATAAGTGCCGCGGTGCCGCGCTCGATGCCCAAGCCCCGATGAGCAGCTGTAAACGCGGAAGACCGCGATCCAAATTTCGCTGGCAGAGGAGCAATCTGAACCGCGCGTGAAATGTCCTCGCAACAGTCCGAACGGTACAACAAACAGGATTGCCTAGACCCTTCGCGCTGTACGAACCGCTCGTGCGAAGAAGCAATGTCCTGTCATGCTCGCGCGAATCGCGGGCGCTCGATGAAGATGCAAAAGCTGACCACGACTACTCAGATCCTGCTTGCCGTCATCGCGGTCGGGTCGACCTTCGGCGCTATGCACACGTACGGTCGAAGCGGGCAGAGCGCGAGCGAGCTCGCCAAGGCGCGGGCGGAGCACATCACCGGCACCAGCGGTCCTGGGCCCTCGCCGGCAGACGCGGCACACGGCCCGGTCACCCTAGCGGCGCAGCCCGCCAGCAGCGCAACGCCGTCATCTAAGGACCGCCCCATTCGGGTCGGGCTCTCGCAGTGGCCAGGGCACATGGCGCTGCTAATTGGTGCCGGCGGCCTCAAAACGCAGCCCGGTTCGATCGCCGCTGCCGAGGGCTTGGACCTGGAAATCCAATTCATCGAGGACGCGCCGAGCAAGAACGAAGCGCTGCGCAAAGGCACGGTGGATTTCGTGTGGCAAACCGTCGATGAGTTGCCCATCAGTGTCGGCGCCTATCGAACCGCCGGCGTCGACGTCCGCGCGTTCATGCAGATCGACTGGTCGCGTGGTGGCGACGCCTGCGTCGCCTCTCGCGACGTGCAGACGGTAGAGAACGTGTACGGGCGCAAGTCGGCCATGCTCATGTTCTCACCCGACCACACCGTGTTCGAGTTCATGATCAACAACTCACGCTTGACCCCGCAGCAGGTCGCGGAGGTACGCAAAGCCACCAAGTTCTCGCCCGACGATTTTACGTACGCACGGACGTTGTTCGACCAAGGCAAGGTAGACGTCGCTTGCCTTTGGGAGCCGGACGTCACGTTGGCCTTGGAAGGGCGTCCTGGTTCGCACCGGCTCTTTTCTACAGCGGATGCGACGGAGCTAGTCGCCGACGTGCTGGTAGCTCGCGAAGATTTCTTGCGGGCCAACGCCGACGCGGCAGCCAAGCTTGCCCGCGTTTGGTTCAAAGCCGTGGCGCACGCCAATAAGGACAAGCCGGCGGCCGCGAACCTCATCTCGACCGTCGCTTCGCGCTTTCGCGACGAGCTCGGCTACGAAAAGACGCTCAAAGCTCTGGAGTGGGCCAAGTGGACGGAGCTCACGGACAACGTTCGCTTTTTCGGGTTGGACGGATCGGCGCCGGCGTTCGACCGGGTGTACAACCAAGCAGATTCGATCTGGATCAGCTATCCCGAAGCAGAAATCAAAGAGCGCTTCGCCCCCGGCATGCTGCGTGACGATCGCGTTATCCGCAGCGTGTGGGAGGCGGAAGGCAAGCCCACGGCAAAACCGTCGGATGAGTTCAACCCGGCCATCGCCAACGACGGCTCCGCTCTGTTCACGAAGCCGGTCTCGATCAACTTCCCGAGCAACGGCACGCAGCTCTCGGCAGAAAACATCGCGGTCGTGAACCGGCAGATCTTACCGCAGCTGGAAATCGCCGGCGGCATGTCGGTGCGCGTCGAAGGCAACACGGACATGGTTGGGGAAAAGGGCGCGAATCAAACCTTGAGTGAGAAGCGCGCCGGAGCCATCGTCGACTACCTGATCAGTCGCGGCGTCGCGCGCGGTCGCCTGGTGGCGCGAGGCAACGGTTCGAGCAAACCCGTCGCCAGCAACGGCACGGCCGAAGGTCGTGCTCAAAATCGGCGCACCGACGTGCTGTTCATTCGCGGAGCCACCTAACTCATGGCCGACGCCGACCTGTCCCCCCCTAACTACGTCAAGTACGCCTTTGAAGATCAGCACAACCTAGTGCTCTTGTTCGGAGCGGCCTGTTTTTCGGTGGCGTTTGCCTCGCCGTGGCCGCTTGCGATAGGCGTGCTTGGGGAGCTCTTGTGGCTCTTGGTCGGGCCGCGCTTACCGGCGTTCCGGGACTGGGTGGACGCGCAGCTCAGCACTCAGTATTTGGCACGCGCAGAAACGGCGATCGAGGGCGCGCTGGGTCAGCTGCAGGACAACGAGGTCAGCCGCTTCGTTTCGGTGAGCCGGGACGCCACCGGCCTGATTTCGGCTGCGCGCGAGCGTAAGACGATTCGATCGCGCGACATTCAGCTGTCCTTGCATAGCTTGCTGGAGCTAAGGCGTACGTTCCTCGACTATCAATTTTTGGCCCAGCGCGTGACCGCCTTGATCGAGACCATCCCGACTGTTGAAGTCGAGCAGGAAGTGGCTCACCTGCAGGAAGAGTATGCAGCCGAGCGTGAGCTCACGCTGCGCATGACCATTCGACAAGCGCTGAACAGCGCTCAAAAAAGGCTGCAGCAGCAGCAAGAGCTCGTGGTCATCAACCGCACGATCGAGGTGCGGTTAGAGATGCTGGAAAAGACCGTACCGAATCTGAGGGCGCGGCTTGCTGACCCTGGCTTCAGTCAGTTGTCACAAGAACTCGACAAGACCTTGGCCGAGGTCGGTTCCGCTGAAGTGCTAGAGCTCGCGGTCGACGCTACGTTCGATAGCGCGACCACGAGCCCTAGCCTGTGAAAGAGCCGGGGCGATCGCGCTCCAGCATCGCAGCTCAGAGCGCCCGCCGTGCCCCTCCGAGCACGGCCCGACCGCTGGCTCCGGCCTGCGAGCGATGATAAGGTCGAGCCATGGCGACGGCGGAGGTGGCCCAGCTCGAACAACACCGAGCGGCGCTGACTGGTCACTGTTACCGCATGCTCGGCTCTGCCGTGGATGCGGACGACGCGGTGCAAGAGACCATGGTTCGCGCCTGGCGTGGCATGGAACGGTTCGATGGGCGTTCGTCGCTCTGCACCTGGCTGTACAAAATCGCAACCAATGTTTGCCTGGACGCGGCGGCTGAGCGCTCGCAGCGTTCGCGCCCCGTCGAAACAGGCCCCGTATCCACGGTCGACGATGCCCTCGAGACCAAGCCCAGGAGCCATTGGCTCGAGCCGATTGCAGACCTGCGAGCCCTCCCGGAAAGCACGGATCCCTCCGAGAGAGTCGTTCTCCGTGAAAGCATTCGGCTCGCCTTCGTGGCCGCCCTACAAAGCCTACCCCCTAAGCAACGCGCGGCCCTGCTCCTCACAGAAGTGCTCGGTTGGTCTGCAGCGGAGGTCGCTGAAAGCTTTGATACCACTCTAGCCTCGGTCAACAGCGCCGTGCAGCGCGCGCGCACGACCCTTGCCGCGCGCCCGCGCGGCCCTTCGCCAACGGCGAGCGAGTCTCAAGCCGCGCTGGTGGAGCGCTACGCCAGCGCCTTCGAACGCTATGACATCGACGCGCTGACCGCGCTGCTCCATCACGACGCGACATTGTCTATGCCGCCGTACACCCTGTGGCTGCAAGGCCACGCCTCGATCCGCGCCTGGCTACTCGGCAGAGGTTCCGGCTGCCGTGGATCACGGCTGGTGCCGACGCAGGCCAATGGCCAAACGGCCTTCGCGCAGTACCGCGCGTCGCCCTCGGGCGGGCACGAGGCCTGGGCATTGCTCGTCCTCGAACTCGCCGGGGACCGCATTGCCAGTATGACCTCCTTCCTCGATGCAAAGGTTTTGTTTCCGCGATTCGGACTGCCGCTCCAGCTTTGAGGGCCAGCCAGAAATTTGTCGGGTGCCAGCGATGAGTTTCGGTGCGGAACGGGGTCTATGGGTCAGTTCCTTTTGGGAGAGGCAATCAGGACCATGACCACCGACAATCAACCCTATTTTCAAGCCCCCGCCGGCTCGCCCGACAAGCTGACGCCGTCCAGGGCCGCGCTTTGGGCAGGCCGAGCGCTCACCGCGCTTGCGGTTTCGTTTCTGACGTTCGACGCAGGGATCAAGCTGCTCGAGCTTGCGCCAGCCGTCCAGGGCACTCTGCAGCTGGGTTATCCGGCAAGCATGGTGTTTGGCCTGGGGCTCGTGGAGCTAATGTGCTTGGCCTTGTATCTCGTGCCGCGCACGGCGGTTCTGGGTGCACTGCTTTGGACGGGCTATTTGGGCGGCGCCGTCGCAACGCACGTACGTCTACAAAATCCGCTCTTCAGCCACGTGCTGTCCCCGGTCTACGTAGCGATCTTAATCTGGGCGGGGGTGTGCCTGCGTCGACCCCGGCTGCGCGCGCTACTCATGCCCGGCGACATGCCCTGAACATTCGATGTCAATTAAGGAGCAGACCATGACCCGTCAAATCTATCTCAACTTGGCCGTTCAAGATCCCAAGCGCTCGATGGAGTTCTTCAGCCAGTTAGGCTTCGAGTTCAACGTGAAGTTCACGGACGAGAAAGCCGCCTGCATGATCATCAATGACAGCGCGTTCGTCATGTTATTGAGCGAGACCTTTTTCAAGACCTTCACCAAGAAAGAAGTCTGCAACACCGCGACGCACACTGAGGCCGTGCTCGCCATCTCGTGCGCAAGCCGCGCCGCCGTGGATCAGCTGGTGGAGCGCGCCCTGGCGGCCGGCGCAAAGCGCGCCATGGATCCCCAGGACCACGGCTTCATGTACGGATGGAGCTTCTACGACCTGGACGGGCATCACTGGGAAGTGCTGTGGATGGACCCGGCCGCCACGAACTAAGCTTCACCGTCGACCGCGGGGCGGATCTCCGCCTCGCGGTCGCGGGCTCGAGCTTTACGCGGTTACCGGCTTCGCGGAAGCCGGTTCGACGTCGCCGGTTTGACCAACTAGTGCGATGACTCGCGAAAGATCTATGGGCTTGACCAAATGCTCGTCGAAGCCGCGCAAGCCGGGCACCACTGAAAGCTCAGCGTAGCCGGTCACGGCCACGAACCTGCAGCCCTGCAGCTCCGGCAGCGAGCGCAGAATGCCAAGCAGCGCGTAGCCGTCCATGCCTGGCAAGCCGATGTCGACGAAGGCTAGCGTAGGAACAAACTGAACCGCAGCGGCGATGGCCTCTTCAGGGTGATGCACGACGCAGGTTTCATGCCCTTGTCGCTCGAGCACGAGCGACAGAAGTTCCGCCGAGTCATGGTTATCATCGACGATCAGCACGCGGCGTGCGTCCGACTGCGTCCTGAAGCCCGAGCCACGCCTAACGTTTAACACGGAGCAATCTTTGATCCGCGCGCCACGCGCGGCAAGGCCGAACTCAGTGACGTTTTGCGTACGCAGAACAAGCGCCAGTGTCGAACTTTCGGGCTCGGCTCGATCAATTTTCTTGATGCAACCGTTAGACAAACGCGTTGGACCGCCGTCCGCATAGCCATCGGAAACAATGGCCGGTGGCCGGGCACTTTCAGGCGCGGGCCTTCCAGGGCGATGCCGACGCAACGCCAGCCACGCTCTGAGTTTGTCAGTGCCGTCGGCCGGCGATCGGCGGCGGGCCGGACACTCCGCCGCAGTAGCAGGCAAGTCGGGCCCATTTTGCGGATAATGCGGCGGAAATGCCCGCGTTAGCGGCTATACATCGCAAAATGTTCTGCGATAATTGATGACGATGAGCTTGCCCGCCATTGTCATCGGCACGGAGCTGGAGAAGACGCCGAGCGGCATCGCAGGTTTCGATCAGATTACGGGCGGAGGCCTGCCCAAGGGCCGCGCGTCGCTCATTTGCGGCGGCCCCGGCTCAGGCAAGACAATCTTTTCAGTCGAGTTTCTGGTTCGCGGCATCGAGCGCGGCGAACCAGGAGTCTTCGTTGCTTTTGAGGAATCCGCCCTCGACCTAAGCAAGAACGTCGCCTCTCTCGGCTTTGATCTGGCGCGGCTGCAACAGGAAAAGAAGCTCGTCGTCGATTACGTTCACCTAGATCCGCACGAGATTGAAGAGGCAGGCGGCTACTCTCTTGGCGGGCTCTTCGTCCGTCTGGACCACGCCATTCGAAGCGTGGGCGCCCAGCGCGTCGCGATCGACACGCTAGAGGTCTTATTCAGTGCGCTGAAAGACGAGCACGTCGTCCGCGCGGAAACGCACCGCCTATTTCGCTTTTTGAAAGAACGTGGCGTGACCGCGGTGGTCACGGCCGAAGCGGGTCGGGGCGCGCTCACTCGTCAAGGCCTCGAGGAATACGTTTCTGACTGCGTCGTATTTTTCGGCCAAACCGTGTTCGACCAGTCCGCAACGCGCTTTTTGCGGATCGTGAAGTACCGGGGCTCGAGCCATGGAACGAACGAGTATCCATTTCTGATCGACGACACCGGCTTCTCCGTCGTGCCAGCCACGAGCCTTCAGCTCGATTACGACGTCAGCAACGAACGAGTTTCCTCTGGCGTGGCTGGCCTGGACGGAATGCTGGGCGGCGAGGGCTATTTCCGAACCAGCACCGTGCTCGTGTCGGGCTCGGCCGGTAGCGGGAAGAGCATCATCGCCGGCCACCTGGTGGACGCAACGTGCCGGCGCGGTGAGCGGTGCATGATGTTCGCATTCGAAGAGTCCCCCTCACAGATCGTCCGCAACCTGCGGTCGGTCGGCCTAGATCTCTCGAAGTGGCGAGATCACGGCTTGCTCGAGCTGCGCGCCACACGGCCGAGCCTGTACGGCTTGGAGATGCACTTAGTGGCCATGCACAACGCAATCGCTGCGTTCCAGCCGCGTGCCGTGATCCTCGACCCTATCTCTAGTTTCATGTCCGCGGGCAGCGCGAACCAGATCAAGGCCATGTTGGTCCGTCTGTTCGATTGGCTGAAGACGCAACAGATCACCGGCCTCGTCACTTGCCTGACGACTTCCCTGAGCCGCGAGGAGACGGACATCGGTATTTCATCCTTGATCGACACATGGATCGAAGTCCGAGACCTGGAAGTCGCCGGCGAGCGGAACCGTGCTTTGTATTTGCTGAAGTCACGCGGCATGCGCCACTCCAATCAAGTGCGGGAACTCTTGATCTCGGATTCGGGCTTGGCGCTCGCGGACGTTTACTACGGACCAGACGGCGTCTTGATCGGCTCGGCAAAGGCGACCGAGAGCAAACGGCGCGCCCGTGAGGATCGTATTTACCGTGAGGATTCGGCGCGCAACGAGCGGCTGCTGGAGCTCAGGAGAGATGCGCTGGAAGCTCAAATCTCTACCCTCCGCGCCGAGTACGCCGCTCATGAGGAGGAGGCGCGGCGCAAAATTCGCGCGGCGCAAGAGAGCACCGAGGCCAGTCGCACCGACCGCGAGAAGATTTCGCAGATGCGCACCGAGGCCGGCCAGATTTCTAGCTTCAACGGCGGAGAGGGATGATCATGGCTCAAGAATCGCGCAGGAAAGTTCCGGCCAAGTCGACGATTCGTTCCACGAGCCGCTCGAGCGCGCCGGATTTGGACGACGGCGAGCGTTGGAACCTGCGCCTGTACGTGGCCGGGGAAACACCGAAGTGTGTCCAGGCCTTCGAGCACCTCAAGCGCATCTGCGAGGAACATTTGCAAGGTCGTTACACGATCGAGGTGATCGACTTGTTGAAAAATCCCACGCTCGCCAGCGGCGATCAAATCATCGCCATCCCCACGCTCGTTCGGCAACTGCCGGCGCCGGTAAAAAAGATCATTGGCGACCTGACCAATACCGAGCGCGTCGTGGTGGGCTTGAACCTCGTGCCCGTCACGAGCGCCAAGCGACGTGCCAAGTGACGAAGGCCAAGGCTTCCACCGCGGAGTTCGAGGCCGCATCCAAGCGGGCAGCGGGGGAGCGCTACGTGCTTCGCCTGTACATCGCCGGAACCACCCCGGCTTCGAGCCGCTCAGTGGAGAACCTACGCGCCCTTTGCGACGAGCATCTGAGCGGCCGCTACGAGCTGACGGTGGTGGACGTGTTCCAGCAGCCCGTGCTGGCCAGAGACGCACAGATCGTCGCGGTGCCGACCCTGATCAAAAAACTTCCGACCCCGTTGCGGCGCATCGTGGGTGACCTTTCAGACGCACATCGGGTCTTGCTCGGGCTGGACCTAAAGCCGAAAAAAAATGGCAAAGCGCGAAAGATTATCGAACAGCGCTAAGCCCAAGCTGAGGCGGGCGGAGCTCATGGCTCGGCTGGAGGAGGCCGAGTCCACGCTCTCCGCGATCCGCGACGGCCATGTCGAGGCGCTGATTGTGTCGTCGAAGGATGGGCCGAAGGTTTACGCACTTGAAGGCTCCGACCATCGCTATCGGCGCATCGTCGAGACCATGAGTGAGGGAGCGCTGCTCGTGAGTGGCATCGGCGTCATCGTGTATTCGAACGCGGCCTTCGCGAGCTTGGTGGGGTTGGCCTTGGAACGAGTTATCGGGCGTGCGCTGGGCGACTTCGTCGCCGAGCGCCAGACTCACGTGCTGCTGGCCTTGCTGGAAAACGCCCAAACTCAGCCCAGCGCGGGCGAGATCATCTTGCGCGGTCGGGCGGGGATCGAGCGGCCGGTGTACTTCTCGGCCGCCCAAAACAGCCCCCAGGAGGGGCCTGGTGTGTCGGTGATCGTCACCGACCTCACCGCGCAGAAGCGGAGTGAGCAGATGGTCGCGTCCGAGCGGCTCGCGAACGCCATCCTCGAGCAAAGCGCCGAACCGATCATCGTCTGCGACGTCGACGGCATGGTCATCCGCGCTAGCGGTGCGGCGCGCAGCATCGCTGAGGGTCGCGTGCTCCGGCGCTCCTTCTTGGACGCGTTCCCCTTCGAATGTCAGGGCGCGGATGAGCATCCCGTCACGTCGGCACTGCGCGGCAACACCACGTCCGGTTGCGAGCTCAGCCAGGCGGAGCCCGGTCGCACGCCGGTTGCATTTCTGTGCACGGCCGCGCCGCTCTTGGACGAATCTGCGAAGATCCTGGGCTGCGTCGTGGCGTTGGTAGACATTTCCGAACGCAAGCGCGTCGAGAGCGCTCGCGGCATGCTGCTGGATGCGGAACGCGCCGCGCGCAGCTCGGCGGAGCTGGCGCGCACGGAAGCGGAGGCTAGCAGCCGTGCAAAGGACGAGTTTTTGGCGACCATTTCTCACGAGCTCCGGACCCCGTTGAACGCGATGCTCGGCTGGTCGCAGCTTCTGACCAACAACTCGTTGTCGGAGGAGAAGCTCGCCCATGCGCTCGAGGTCATCCAACGCAACGTTCTGGCGCAGTCGCGCTTGGTCGAAGACCTCCTGGACGTGTCTCGCATCATTTCTGGGCAGATGCGCTTAGAGATGCAACCGGTCGAGGCCGTTCGCGTCGTCGATGCAGCGATCGAAAGCGCCAGACCGGCGATTGAGGCCAAGCACATCTCTCTCAACGCGGCGCTCGATCCCGACTCGGGTCAGATCCTGGGCGATGCGACCCGGGTTCAACAGGTAGCCTGGAATCTGATCTCGAACGCGACCAAGTTCACGCCCCCTAACGGCAAGATCACGGTCAGTGTCCGGCGCCTCGAGAGCTCGGTCGAGATCGTCGTGGCCGATACCGGGCAGGGCATTGCGCCTGAATTTCTACCGTTCGTGTTTGACCGTTTTCGCCAAGCCGACGGCAGCTTCGCCCGGCGCCATGGTGGGCTCGGGCTCGGCCTATCCATCGCCCGGCATTTGGTGGAGCTGCATGGCGGCACCATCACCGTGGAAAGCGCCGGCCTCGGCCACGGAGCGAGCTTCATCGTGCGTTTGCCCTTCGCCGGAACCCGCAGCTCGCTGCCGCTGGCCGCCAGCGGGGCCACGAGCCTGGACTTCACGCCACCGGCCGTGCTCGCCGTGCCTGAGCTTCGCGGCATCCGTGTGCTCGTGGTCGACGACGACGACGACTCGCGAGACCTGGTCGTGAGCATCTTGGAGAAGTGCGGCGCCATCACCTTCCCCGCCTCTTCCGCCGAAGAGGCGCTGTCCATCATCACCAGCGAGCGCCCCGACGTGCTCGTGTCCGACATCGGGATGCCGGGAATGGACGGCTACGAGCTGGTGCGCGCCGTCCGTGCGCTCCCCGACGAGCGCGCCCACAGTGTCCCGGCGGTCGCCGTGACCGCTTACGCTCGAACCGAGGATCAACGACGCGCGCTAGCAGAGGGCTTTCAGTTGCATCTCGCCAAGCCCATCGAGCCAACCTCATTTGCAGCGGCGGTCGCTCGTTTATCGCGCGGGCGATCGCTGGTGAATTAGGCGGAAAGCGCAGTCCATCGTGCCGCTCCGGTTTGGCCCTAGCCAGCGCCTTCGGCTAGCCTCAAGGTAGAGGCAAGATGGCTGAACGAATTCAAACGGCAGGCGTCATCGGAGCGGGAGTGATGGGCGCGGCGATCGCCGCGCACCTTGCGGGAGCGGGCATTCGCACTCACTTGCTCGACATCGTCCCGCCCGACCTGAAACCGGACGAGCTCACTTCGCGCAAGGCTCGCAATCGCTTCGCGGATGCCGGCCTGGACAAAGCGCTCAAGGCCAAGCCAGCCGCGTTTTTTACGCCGGAGGCGGCGCGCTTGGTGACTACCGGCAACTTGGAAGATGACCTCGAGCGTCTCAGAGAGTGCGACCTGATTGTGGAGGCGGTGGTCGAGAACCTCGAGATCAAGCGTAAGCTGTTCGAACGCATCGCGCCCTACGTGCGCCCGGATGCGATCCTCGCGTCAAACACCAGCGGGCTCAGCATCGCGAGCATGAGTGAGGCGCTGCCCGCGGCGCTCAAGCACCGCTTCTTGGTGCTGCACTTCTTCAATCCCGTGCGCTACATGCGCTTGCTGGAGCTGGCCAAAGCGCCGGAGACCGACCCGCGCGTCATGCAACGCATGGCGGAGCTCGGCGAATTTTTGGGCAAGGGCGTCGTCGGTGCGAAGGACACACCGAACTTCGTCGCCAACCGCATCGGAGTGTACTCGATGATGCTGACCATGCATCAGATGCTAGACATGGGCCTGAGCATCGAGGTCGTAGATAAGATCACCGGCAAGCCGATGGGCAGACCGAGCAGCGCAGCCTTTGGCACGGGGGATTTGGTGGGCATCGACACGTTGGTGCACGTGGCCAAAAATTGCCTCGATTCGTTGCCCAAGGACGAAGCGCGCAGCACCTTCGAAGTCCCCACCTTCGTATCGGATTTGGTCGCTGCGGGCCGCCTGGGACGGAAAACTTCCGCTGGCTTTTACAAGAAGACGGGCGCGGACTTGCTCGTTTACGACCTGCAGACCAAGGAATACCGCGCGCAAGAGAAGGTGCGCTTCGACTCACTCGGTGCGATCAAGAACGAAGAGGATCCGAAGAAACGCTTGAAGAAATTGGTCTTCTCGGACGACGTGGCCGGCAAATTCGCGTGGGCAGTGCTCGCGAAAACGTTGGTCTACAGCGCGCGCCGGCTGGGTGAAATCGCCGACGACATCGTCAGCATCGACCAAGCCATGCGTTGGGGCTTCAACTGGGAGCTCGGTCCGTTCGAGGCCTGGGATGCCATTGGCGTCGCCGAGTCCGTAGCGCGCATGAAGCAGGAGGGACTTGCGATTCCGGAATGGGTCGAGAACATGCTCGCCTCCGGGCGCCCCACCTTTTACGCAGGGGGCCCCGGAGCGCCTGATTACTTCGACGCGGCGCTTCGCGCCGCCAAGCCAGTACCCGTGGATTCAAGGGCGATTCGCCTGGCTTCGGTGAAGAGCGCGCCCGCGCGGCTGATCGATAAAAACCATGGTGCGTCGCTCGTGGACATCGGCGATGGCGTGCTGTGCGTCGAGTTTCACACCAAGCTAAACACGTTGGACAACGACGTGATCGCGATGTTGGGTAAAGCCGCCGATGTCGCCGAGCAATCCTTTCAAGCGATCGTCATCGGCAACCAAGGCGAGCACTTTTGCGCTGGCGCGAACTTGATGCTCATCGCCATGGCGGCGCAGCAAAAGGCCTGGTCCCAGATCGAGAGCGTGGTCAGCAATCTGCAAAAGGCCATGCAACGCTTGCGCTACGCGAAGGTGCCGGTGGTGGCGGCGCCCTTTCAATATACGCTCGGCGGCGGCTGTGAGGTCGCCATGGCGGCCGACGCTTGTCAGGCGCACGCCGAGACGTACATGGGCTTGGTCGAGGTCGGGGTCGGCTTGATCCCCGCCGGTGGTGGCTGCTTACGCATGGTGGAGCGCTACACGAGTGAGCTGAACGGCGTGGCCGGCGTCGATCTACTGCCCTTCATCGGTCAAGCGTCGCTAAACATCGCCATGGCCAAGGTGGCGACCAGCGCCGAGGAGGCGAAAGCGCTGAAATACCTCCGTCAAACCGACGGTATCTCGTTGAACGCTGGGCGCCAATTGTTCGAAGCCAAGCAGCGCGCTCTGGGCCTCGCCGGCTCGGGTTACCGCCCGCCGTTGCCGCCGCTTTTGGCGGCCGCCGGCTACGACGCGGAGAAGACCATCGGCGCACGCGTGTGGGGCATGGCGGAGGGCGGCTTTGCCTCCGCCCACGACGCGCTGATCGCCAATAAGGTGGCGCATATCTTGTGCGGCGGACCCGTGGCCGCGGGCACGTTGCTGCCCGAGCAGCATTTCTTGGACCTGGAACGAGAAGCGTTCCTGTCCTTGTGCGGCGAGCAAAAGAGCCAAGAGCGGGTGCAGTCCATGCTCATGAACAACAAGCCACTCCGCAACTAAACCGATCTCAAGAACGGAACCTCTTCATGGCATTCCCTCTCAATGTGATCATCGCCTCCGCAGTTCGTACGCCCGTGGGGCGCGCGCTCAAGGGCACCCTGCGCAGCACACGTCCGGAAGACTTGGCAGCCGTCGCCCTGAACGGGGCGCTCGAGCGCGTGCCGGGGCTGCAGGCGGCAGACGTAGACGACGTGCTCCTCGGCTGCGCCATGCCGGAGGCCGAACAAGGCCTCAACATCGCTAGAAACGCGGTATTTTTGGCGAAGTGGCCAAACAGCGTGCCGGCTGAAACGATCAACCGCTTTTGCTCGAGCGGCCTGCAGGCCATCGCGCACGCAGCCATGAGCATTCAGGCCGGCCTCACCCAGGCGTCGGTCGCGGGCGGCGTGGAATCCATGTCCATGGTGCCCATGAGCGGCAACAAGGTGAGCTTGAATCCGAAGTTGATGGACCAATATCCGGAAGCGTACATCGCCATGGGCCACACGGCGGAGCGCGTCGCCCAGCGCTTCAACGTGTCGCGCGCCGAGCAAGATGCCTTTGCCGTGCGCTCGCACGAGCGCGCGTTGGCCGCGATCGCCTCGGGTCGCTTCAACGACGAGATCGTGCCGGTGCAAGCGCGCGTGCTGGAGGGCAGCCGCGTGTCCGAGCTGTCGTTCAGCGTGGATGAGTGTCCGCGCCCGGGCACCACGCTTGAAGTGCTGGGTAAGCTGAAGCCGGTGTTCAAAGCGGGCGGCTCGGTGACGGCCGGCAACAGCTCCCCAACGAATGACGGCGCCGCCGCCGCGGTGCTGCTGTCTGACCAAAAAGCCGCTGAATTGGCCGTGACCCCGCTCGGGCGGATGCGCGGCTTCGCGCTCGCGGGCGTCGATCCAGATGTCATGGGCATCGGCCCGGTGCCTGCCATCCGCAAGCTGCTTGCTCAAACCGGGCTTCGGATCGCCGATATCGATCTGTTCGAAATCAACGAGGCGTTCGCCGCGCAAGCCTGCTACTGCGCGCGCGAGCTGGGCGTGCCGGACGACAAGCTAAACGTCAACGGCGGCGCCATCGCCCTCGGGCATCCGCTCGGTTGCACTGGCGCCAAGCTCACCGCGACCGTCCTCCACGAGCTCCGCAAGCGCGGCGGCCGCTACGGCATCGTGTCCATGTGCATCGGCGGCGGCATGGGCGCCGCCGGCTTGTTCGAGGTGTGAGTCGGCTTTTGGAGCGGGTCCTGCGCTACTCCTGCGGCGAGCAATTTGGCTTGTACATTTGGGTTTGGGCGTACTCGACCCCGCTCTGAGTGAGATAGCGCGGGCTGGTCGGGAAAAAGGGCGTCGAGATTTTGACCGCGTCTGTAACGAAGGCGCCTGTGCCCGTCACCACGCCCCCTACCCTGACCTGCGTTGCATACGGAATGCTGGTATTGCCGTCCCCGCCCCAGCACCAAACCGTGTGGTCGTTGCGTAAGGCGCAGGCGCCCCCATACGCGATTGAAACATCGGTGACGCCTTCCAAAAAAGTCGTAGCGCTGATGCTGACCCGGTTCGGTGAATCCGAATTCATGGTGCCGGGGCCAATCCCTAGGCTGGCGCCGCCGCCCCAGCAGTAGACCGAGCCGGCCGCGTTCAACGCGCACGCGGCACCCGAGCCAGCCAACACCTTCGTCACCGTTCCCGGTACCGTGAAGTCTTGCGCCGGGTAATGCTGAAGCGCGGTCGGGGTGCTCAGCGACGAGCCCCAACACCGTATCTTACCGGTGTCGAGCAGCACGCAGGCTGCGGCCGCGCCCACGGAGACGCCGACCACGCCGGTCAGCTCCGGGCCGCCTTCGGAGGTGGTGATTTTGGTGGCGTAGGGCGTCGGCGTCGCGGCATATCCAATCAAGCGAGGGGCGCCGTTGCCCCAGCAGTAAAGCGTCTTGTCGGAGGTCACCGCGCAAGTGGTGGTGTTTGCCCCGTAGGTGGAGCCGTCGTCTCCGACGGACACGACCTTGCCGAGGTTGCTGGTCGGTCCAGTCTTCACCAGCGTGGCGCTGAGCACGGGGTTCGTGTCGGTGCCCGTGGACACCTTGCCATTGCCGAGTTGACCGGAGTTATTGCCAACCGAAGAGCCGTCGAGCGGCCAGCACCGCACCTCGCCGGTCTGGAGCGCGGCGCAGCCGTGGTACTGCGAGCTAGCGATGCTGACGATGCCGTGCAGCGGCTGCGCGGTGTCGGCATTGAAGACGACCGATTGCGTGACCGCGTTCAGGGGCGTCAGGAACGCGATGCCGTCGGTGCGAAGCATGTACGTACCAGACAGCTCAGCCGCGCAGCTGCACACCGAGCCAAGGCAGTTTAAAGACGATTGGCATTGGTTGTTCGCGCAGCAGGCATTGCCAAGCGAGCAGCCCGTGAGCACTGCGCCGCCCCCCGAACCGGCACTGCCCGCGTCTCCGCTCCTGCCGCCGCCGCTCCCTCCAGCGCCGCCGCCAGCGCTGCCGCCACTGCCGCCTGCGCCGCCGCCGATGACGCCAGGCGAACCCGCGTCCTCCCCAGGCATGCCCGATTCGCCCGTTCCTGGTCCCGCCCCGGCTCGACCGTCCATGCCGCTGCTCCCACCCGAGGGGGCGCCCGCACGCGCCGCTGACTCACCAGCAGCGCCCGCATCTTCCGGATTGTAACTGTCCGGCGGGACCCTGCGCTTGGTCGAGGAATCCCCGCAGCCCGGCACGGCCAACGCCGCCCACCCTTCAACTGCGAAGCCAGCCCAGACCAACGCACGCCAAGTATTTTTCATGGTGCCCACCGTGCCAGGCTATCGGGCCGAGCGAGATACCGCAACCACTGCGTACCCGCTTCGAACCGGTTGCTTCCTGGGACGCATCATCCACGCCCCGCGCCGAAGGTCGACCGCATGCTGAGTCGCCGAGCCGAGCCAAGCCAAGCCGAGCCAAGCCAAGCCAAGCTGAGGCAGATTGTGAGCGCGGCCACGACCATACAGGCTCAGCACGGCGTGGACACGCGCGCGAATCATTCGGACATTTGGGAAAAAGCGGCGGCAACGAGCTCACCAGCCGGTAAGTGCTTCGGTCCTGCTGATGGCCAGTGCAGCGGCGTTTCGAATCCGGATCTCGAATCGTCGCAGCTCAGTTTGAGCATAGTTTTATGGCCTGCGGGCGCGCAGCGCGTGATAAGAGCGCATCAATGCCGAGCGTCGATTTTCCATTCTGGACTCTCCTCTCGTTCCCCGCGCTCGTGCTGGCCATCGCGATTTTTCCGATGGCGATTCCGCATCGCTGGGAAAAACGCGGGTTTCAGGTTGCGGTGGTGACCCTGTGTACCCTGCCTGTCGTGCTCTATGAGCTGAGCAGTGGGCGCAGCTCGCAGGTTTGGGAGGCGGTTCGTGGCTACCTGGCATTCGTGCTCACGCTAGGTGCACTGTTTACGACGTCCGGCGGTATCCACCTCAAAGGGGATATCGAGGCCACACCGCGCAACAATTTGCTTTTCTTGTTGGTCGGCGCGTGCCTGGCGAGCGTGATCGGCACCACCGGCGCCAGCATGCTGCTGATTCGGCCGCTGTTGAAGACAAACCATCAACGAAGTCACCGGGCGCATCTCGTGCCGTTCTTCATTCTGGTCGTCGCGAACGCGGGCGGCTTACTCACTCCACTCGGCGACCCGCCGCTCTTGGTCGGTTACATCGAGGGCGTGCCGTTCTTCTGGACGTTGCACCTCTTGCCGGTTTGGGCCCTGTACATCGGGATTTTTCTAGCCGCGTTCTACGTCGTGGAGACGCGCGCGCACGCCAAAGAAACCCGCTCGTCCATCGCCGCTGACCGCGCTGAGGTCGAGCCGCTGTCCCTACTTGGCCGTAGGAATTTGGCTTTCCTTCTGGCCATCGTACCGGCCGCGCTCTTGCCGGAGGGCTTTCGGGAAGTCGCGCTATTGCTGATCGCGATCGGATCCTTCTTCACGACCCCGAAGCCGGTGCACGCCGCAAACACCTTTAGCTTTGGGCCTATCCTCGAAGTTGGCATCATCTTCGTCGGGCTGTTCTTGTGCCTCGGGCCGATCGAAGTCCGTTTGGCTGCGGAGGCGCCCCACCTGCCGGTGGGCGCCGCATGGCAGCTGTTTTGGGGCTCTGGCGTGCTTTCGTCCGTGCTGGACAACGCGCCCACGTACACGGCCTTTGCTGCATTGGCGCGCGGGCTGCCGAGCCATGGAGCTGCGCTCGTAGCCGGAATCGATCCGGTCAAGCTGGCTGCTATCAGCGCGGGGAGCGTGGTGATGGGCGCAACGACGTACATCGGCAACGGGCCAAACCTCATGGTGAAGGCCGTCGCCGAGAGCGAGCGTTACACCATGCCTAGCTTCTTCCGTTACTTCGTGTTTGCGTTCTCGACCATGCTGCCGGCGCACTTGCTCGTGACGGGCGCGCTGTGGTGGCTCGAGCGCTGATCGAGCGTCCGGCGCCAATCGTGAGCAGGCCCGGCCGCCCGGTGGATTCAGCGGCCCGCACTTAGAAGCAGTGCGAAACAGCTGTCTTTTGACGCCCCCCATTGGTGAGGGGTTGCAACCGCCCGTTTTCTGTAACTCAATGATTTCGCGGCCCGCGGAGGGCGCGGCTTCTGACGCTGAGAGATGACGTTTTTTTTATGAGCGCAGGCTGTTAACGGCTGCGAAAACAACCCGAAACAAGCCGCGACAATACTCCCACGAAACATCACGAATCAATCAATGTGCCGGGGCGGGTCCCGACGCGGGGCGGTCGTTCGCCCGTTGCACAGTCACCTAAAACTACGGAGCACAGAGGCCATGTGGGAACAATACAGGAAGACTGCTGTCGGCATCCAAATCGTCATCGCCATGGTGACGGTCGCGGTGTTGCTCTGGAGCCGCGTTTGGGCCGCCGGTGGGGTGTTCTTCGTGGCCATGCAACTTAGCGCCCTTCTAGGCGCGGGTTGGGCCGTGCGTCTGCATCGGTTGCAGGAGCGCGGGCGCTTGTTGCGTCTCGGCCGCGGCTGAACAGCCGCGACCCGCCAGCCCATTTTTCGACCAGTACGTTTTCTTTTCAACGAGGTAAGACATGTCAAGTTTGCACTCTGTACATCGCTACCGAACGTGGCTCGCGGTGCTGTGTCTGGCGGTCATGACGCTAGTCGGCGTTGGCGTCCCGCGCGCCGCGTTTGCGGATGAGCCGACCCCGGATCCCGTCGGGGCTTATCAGACCACACCCACCGGCGCATCGATCGCCGGGTATACCAAGCTCGACCCAGAGAAGGCGACGACCAAGGAGCTGGCAACGGCTCTCGATGCCGTCGCGCAGTCTTCCTCCCGCAGCTTCTTCTCCATCAACTTCATGTGGGTGTTGATCGCCGGCTTTTTGGTGATCTTCATGCAAGCCGGCTTCGCGTTGGTCGAGACGGGCCTCATCCGCGCAAAGAACGCGTCGCACACCTTCTCGATGAATTTCGCCGTCTATGCCCTCGGCATGTTCGGCTTCTTCGTCAGCGGTTTCGGTCTGATGTGTGGTGGCATGAACGGCACCAACATCGGTGGCCCCGCGGTGCTTGGCGGCATCCCCACCCTCAACCACATGTTCACCGTCGGCTCGGCCGTCGCGGGCGATCATGGTTGGGGACTGTTTGGCACCACGGGCTTCTTCCTCAGCGGCGCGGGTTATGACTCGGCCGCCATCGTGTTGTTCTTGTTCATGATGGCCTTCATGGACACGACGGCGACCATCGTCACTGGCGCTTGTGCCGAACGTTGGACCTACAAGCACTTCTTCATCTATAGCATCTTCATCGGCGGCTTCATTTACCCTGTGTTCGGGTGCTGGGTGTGGGGCGGCGGTTGGCTCGCCCAGCTCGGCTACCGCCTGGGCCTCGGTCACGGCGCGGTCGACTACGCAGGCTCTGGCGTAGTGCATTTGCAGGGTGGCGCGTTAGCGCTGATCACTGCCATCATCATCGGGCCGCGCATCGGCAAGTACAACAAAGACGGCTCCGCGAACGCCATCTTGCCGCACGACATCCCGATGGTGCAGCTCGGCACGTTCATTCTTGCCTTCGGTTGGTTCGGCTTCAATGCCGGCAGCTCGCTCGCCGGCACGGACGGCCGCATCGGCATCGTCGCGGTCAACACCATGATCGCCGGCATGGCCGCCACGCTCAGCGGCATCATCTACATGTGGGTCGTCGTTGGTAAGCCCGATCCCTCGATGATGTGCAACAGCATGTTGGCTGGGCTTGTGGCCATCACCGCGCCGTGCGCGTTCGTCACCCCCGCGAGCGCTTTCGTCATCGGCGCGATCGCTGGCGTGCTCGTGGTTTGGTCGGTATTTTTCTTCGACAAGTTGAAGATCGATGACCCGGTAGGCGCAATCAGCGTGCACGGCGTCAACGGCCTCTGGGGTGTGCTCGCAGTGGGCCTCTTCGCAGACGGAACGTACGGGGCAGGCTGGAATGCGGTCGGCGCCACGGAATACCTGGGTGTTGCCGGCAAAGGCGTTACCGGCCTGTTCTACGGCGACAGCAAGCAAATCGTAGCCCAGCTGATCGAGTGCGGCGCCAGCATCGGTTGGAACGTCGTCGTCGGCGGCGTCATCTTTTACGTGCTGGGTAAGGTCGTTCCCATGCGGGTCAGCGCGGCGGTCGAAATCGCCGGTTTGGATGTCCCCGAAATGGGTATTCCGGCGTATCCGGAGTTCTTGCCTCCGGTCGCTCCGGAGGACGTGCCGGACGAGCAGATCGCTGCGGCGATGGCATCGCTCTCTCCGGCCAAGGCTGGCTGAACTGCCGACACGGCCCGCACTCTTGGCGTGACGGTGCCCGGCTCGACCTTCGTTGGTTGGGCCGGGCACTGCTAATTTAGGTCCCGTGACTTTGCTCGTGGGCGTGGCACGCGCACTGCATTCTCAGCCGCATGCCCGAAGAACGCACCAAGCAGCGAGCGCGAAAAGACAAAGCGGCAGGCAAGGCGCCGAGCACGCAGGCCGGCGAATTCGTGCGGGAGGAGATCGATCACGTGCGTGAAGGCAAGCACGGCGCGCGGTCGACCAAGCAAGCCATCGCCATCGGCCTATCGAAAGCGCGGCGGGCGGGGGTCAGTCTGCCGCCGCCCAAGGCCGGCACGACGTCAGAGCGCACGCGCAAGGTCGCTGCCCGCGACGTGGCCCGCGCGAAGAGTGGCGCAGCTCGGCAAGCGCCTTCACCGCGCCGCAGCCAGGCCGCCAAGCAGGCACTCAAGCGCGAAGGCAGCCCCGCCGGTTCACCGGAGGCTCTGTCCCGCCAGGCCCATGCCGCAGCGCGCAAGGAGGGGCCGGCGCGGCGCAAGGCGGCGGCTCGAAAGGCGGTCGCTACGCGCCGCCGTTCCGCGTCCAAGCCGTCTAGCCAATCCTGACCGAACAGCGAGCTCAGGCCCCTCGCGGCGAAGCCGGTCCAATCACGCTCGAAGCCGAGCGCGAGCGGCCGTCCTAGTCCGCAGGTCGTGCGGTCGGGGCGCCTGACCGGGCGCGACGTAGGCGCACGCTGCCGGCGTCGTTGGCGAATACGGGCAATCTCCGTGAAAGCGACCGACTCAGCCGACCCGTTTAGCAGGCGGCGGTCAATCCGGCGAGAGGGACCGACGCAGCCGAGCCATTTAGCGGGCGGCGCGCGCCGCGTTGCCCAGGTTCACCAGGCCCTCCTCAAAATCCTTGCCGAGCATGCGGTCAACATTGACCAACATGCCGAAAGCTTTGGCGGCGAACCCGTTCTTACCCTCCATAATCCAATGCACGGTGGTCCGGTCGCCGGCAGTCGGGCTGAGCTTGAACGTGGTCAGATTTGTAGCTGAAAAAGGCTTCACGAACTGAATCTGTACCGATACCACTTCATTTGGCGTGCTGTGCAGCAAAGTCATACTGCCCTGGCCGGCCTTGCTGTTGCCGCGCCACGCGTAGTGCGCGCCGGGCCCTGCCGGCGCTCCGCCGAATGTCTTTTTCATCGCGGGGTCGAGCTTCTCCCACGGTGACCAGCGATGCCACTGGTGGAAGTCGTTCAACAGTTCGAAAATGGCTTGGGTCGGGGCGACGACCTGGGCGCTTCGCTCGATTCGGAAGTGCGTGGGTCGCGAAGCGATGAAGACTATTAGCGCAGCCAAGAGCACCAGCACGCCAATCACGATGGTCATAAAGGGCCTTTACCGGAGTGGGTCGTTCCCTCTTGTCAGGCCATATTACCGCGGTCAAGCGCGACCCTCGAGCCCCGCGTCAACGGTGCAATTCACCGATAGCGCCAGCTCTGTCGCGGAGCGCCGCCCGAGACAAGATGCACCAGGGCCACGAACAGTGAGGCCCCGATGATGGACCACAGGACGGGAAAGGAGTGGTTGTCGATCGTCACCGTCAGTAGTTCGGGGAGCTTGAAATAATGCGCCACGAACGATCCGATCAGCGCGCCGACGAAGCCCACCGCGATGGAAACGAAGAAGCCGCCACCGGTGCCGCCCCCGATGGCGCGACCGATTCCGCCGCACACGCCGGCGATGATCAAAAGAACCAATAGACCGGTTAGAGAGATGTTCATGCGCGCGACCACTGCAAGAGGCGCGCCGCCATTCCCCATCGACGCTCAACTCGCTCACTCGCCGCTGCTCTGCCGTTCTGCCATGAAGATCACGTGCCGAGCACGTGATCCCTTGCGCGCAGCGACGCGCAGCACATCCACGTTGAAACCCGCGGAAGCGACCCGCCGCTCGAAGCGAGCGTTCGGGCCTGACGACCACACGGCAAGCACGCCCTCCGCGCGCAGTGCTTGGTGGCAGGCGCGAACCCCGTACTCGCTGTACAGGCGTTGGTTCTTGGCGCTCGATAGGGCAACCGGACCGTTATCCACGTCGAGCAAGATCACGTCGTAGGCCTTGGGAGATCGCTTGATGTGGTCAAACACGTCGCCTACGACCACGTGGCAACGCGGGTCGTCCAGGGAGTGGTCGTGGAGCTCGGCCAAGTGCGTGCGGTTCCAGCCCACGAGCTCTGGCACGAGCTCGGCGACCGTGACTTGAGCGTCCTCCGGGACGCGATCCAGCACGGCGCGCAATGTGAAGCCGAGCCCCAACCCGCCGACCAAAACCGCCCCCGGATCAGGGCAACGTTCGAGCGCGTGTTCCGCGAGTGCTTCCTCGGAATCGTGCATGCGGCTCGACATCAGGACGCGCCCATCGACACGCACTATCCACTCCTCGTCGTGCTTCGCCAGCACGAACTCACTGCCGCCGGCGACGCGGGCGATATCGATGGTCTGAGACTCGAGCATGCACCGCAGATTGGTCACAGAGCGGCGCATGGAACAAGCACGCCAGAGTTTCGCCCACATCGGCGCTAAGCGGCGCAGGGCTGCGCGGTCGAGGTGTTGAAATGGCTCACAAGTGTGAACGGCGACCACACCGCGCTGTTCAAATTTCTACGGAGGAACGAGTGGGCTCGAGGTGAGGCAGAATCGTAGCGTGCTCGCCGACATGGTGGCGGCTCGTCTAGCGTCGGAGCGCGAGCTCGGAGTGGTTAATCATTGCGAAGTGTGTGGTGCGTCGATCGATCGGCGCTATTATTGACGAGTGAAAACTTGTTGGCTGACGCGCTCAAGAGTAACGGGCGCGGCGCTGTGCCTCGTGGCGGTATGCTTGAGTCCCGCGTGTTCGAGTAGCGCCAAACCAGACATCCAGAGCGGCGGCGGCGGGGAAACTTCCCAATTACCGTCCGATGATGAGGCTGGTGCGAGAAGCACCAATGCCGGCGCTGCCGGCAAAACGGGGCACGGCGGAAACAGCAGCGGCGACGCCGGCTCGAGCGCAAGCGCAGGGGACGTTGGCGCCGAAGGCGGCGCCGCGGGAGCCGCCCCGTCCGACCCATGCGCGGCTTGCCCAAACGGGCGGTGCCTGGCCACCGGGCAGTGCGTTGCGTGCCTGCCCGATCACGACGAGTGCCCCGACGGCCAATACTGCACGAGCGCCAACACCTGCGTTCCAGGCTGCAAGACTGGAGCGAGCTGCGCGAGCGGCGTGTGCGGCGCCGGTCACGATTGTAAGAGCTGCATCTCGGACCAGGAATGCAACGCGTCGCACGTGTGCGGCGCCAGTCAGTGCGCAACAGCTTGTACGGCGGCGGCAGAAGGCGGAAGTGTCGGCTGCTCGGCGGGCCTAACCTGTTGTTCGCTCCACTGCGTGGATGCTGGAAGCGATAGTCAGCATTGCGGCGCCTGCGGCACGGCCTGCGCCAACGGGCAATTTTGCGGCGTGGCGGGCTGCCAGGACAGCACACTCGCGGGTGCCTGTTCGGTCGCGAAAATAACGGTGGTCCTCGACGGGCAAAGCGGGAACGAGGTGCCGGGGCGCTCCATTGCGCAAGCGCTGGTGGCGGGCTGCGCGTCGGGACCTGCGGTCCGTGAAGTATCGCAAAACGTAGCCGATGCCCTCAATGTCACGAGTGGCCGCCCGGTGGCCGGCGGGGGTGAGCTACTGATCTCGGCTGGCGGCAGCTATTTTTCCCACTTGGTGAGCTACGTGAGCGCCGCCCCGGTCGCGCCCGTCTACGAAATGCTCAACGGCAACAAGCTCGAGTATCGAACGCGCGTGGGCGGCAAGGTCATCGCGAGCGACCCGTTTGACGGGCCGCACGACGCGAAGGATGTGTTCGTCATTCAATTCATGCGTGACGCCAGCAGCGGCTCATTGATCTTGAATGCGCAGGGGTTCTGGCAAGCCGGGACCGCCGCTGCGGCGTACTACTTCGTGCATGGCATGCTGCCCACCCTCTCGACTCAGACCAAGTCTTGGTACGTTTACCGCTGGGTCGATGGCAACGGCGATTTGACACCGGACTTGAACGAGATCACTGCGGTCGATGCCGGCAACTGAGGGCCCTCACCCACCCGCCACGCGCCGCCAGACCGCGAGGCGCAGCGACTCGCCGAGCCCGGCCTCGTGCCGCCAGGCGGCGTCCGCGCGCGCTGAACGCGCGGTCGCCGCGCCCATACGCCCGATTTCGTAATCCACCGCTTCGACCGCCGCCGCCAGCGTCGAGAAGCGCTCCTTCGTCCGCCCGTCGATCAGCACCTCCCAGCGCTTTCCACGACCTGAGCGGCACAGCACGACGACTTCACTCGGCCCGCCGCGCCGGCGCTCGAAGTGCAGCCCAATGCCGTGTCGACCGAGCGAGAACCAGGCATTGCCCGAGATGGCGCGGAGCTCGGGATCCGCTTTGAGCGTCAGCGGATCGAAGCTAGCCGCGCGCTCTTGGATTTCCGGTAGAGTCAGCGCGCCCGCCGCCAGCTCGAAGCCCGGGTGGTCGAACAAAATCTGCTGCCAAATGCGACCCGCCCGCGCGGCGTCTTCACCACGCAGATCCAAATCGCGTGGCGCACCGAACAGTGATGGCAAGCTACATAGACTAAGCGAAGATACGTCTACGAAGTCCAAGATCAGGCAATCGGTCTTGCCCGGATGAAGCCGTGTGCCGCGGCCCACGCACTGCGTATACAGACCCTCGGAGCGGGTCGGCCGAGCCATAGCGATGCACGAAACGCCCGGGTCGTCGAAGCCCTCCGTGAGCACGGCGACGTTGCACAACACTTGGGTCGACCCCGCGCGAAAGTCGGACAAGGCGCGAGCGCGCTGGTCTCGCGGCAACTCGCCGTGGACGACCCCCGCCGGTAGACCCAAGGCGTTGAGGGCGCGGCACAAGTTCCGCGCGTGGTTGACCGTGACGCAGAAGGCGATCGTGCGGCGGTCGCGGGCGAGCTCCTGAATCGACCGCGCGACGAGCGCATTGCGTTCTTCGATATCGACGGCTTCGGCGAGCTCCGCGTCTCGTAAATCGAGCCCTTTCGTCGAGACGCGCGTCAGATCTGCGCTGGTCGACACGCGGAAGCCGCGCAGCCGCACCAGGTACCCATCCTCGATCAGCTCCGGCAACGCGCGCGAGTACACGACCTGCTCGAAGACGGCGTCGAGGCCCCTACCGTCTCCGCGCGCGGTCGTCGCCGTGAATCCGAGTAGGGTGCCGGTCCAACCCGGATCGAACACCGCGAGCTGGCGCAGCACCCGTAAGTTGTCGTCCGCGGCGGCGTGATGACATTCATCATAGATGATGAGACCCACGTCGCGCCCGCGAATCACGCCCGCGAGCCGATTTTCGTGCAGCGATCGAATCGAGCAGACGAGCACCTTGGCGTCGGCCGGCGCGCGCTCCGCGCCGCGTTCAATCGCGACGACGTGCGCGTCGCCCAAAGCTTCCTGCAGCTTGTCTCGCGCCTGGGAAAGCAGCTCCTCGCGATGCGCGAGGACCAGTATTTGACGCCGCGCCCGCGCGGCCAACGCCGCAAAAATAACGGTCTTACCCGCTCCCGTCGGCAAGCAGACGAGTAGACGACGCAGCCCTGCGCGCCGCGCCGCCAACACAGCTTCGACGGCGTCGCGCTGATAGGGTCGGAGAAGAGGTTGGGGAGACAAGTCGGAGGGTGGAGGTGAGTGTAGCCAAGCCGTCACTTATCAGCTCGAGACCCTCACCGCCCGCGAGCTTTGGATGCAACAGAATGTCGAGAAGGACAAAAGAGACCACCTCGACCGTCGCTGTCGAGCTACCATATGAGATTCAGTGGAGGTCTTCGATGCGCTCTAGATATGTCACGCCGGTCTTGTTCGGGTTTTGGGTTGCGCTGGCTTGTAGCGGCAAAGATGAGTCGACGGTGGAGGCAGCGGCTGGCACGGGCAACTTCAACCCGAGTACGGCCGGCAGCCAAAATTCGGGATCGACCGGAAGCCTAAACACGGGCGACGGGAGCGGCGCCACAACGGGTCACTCTGGGAACGGCAGCTCTGGGTCGAGCGACACCTTCGACCCTAATGCGGCCTGCGCAACGAGCGCCGCGGACGGTCAGCCAGTGCCGGTTGACCTTTACTTCATGGTCGATATCACGGGCTCCATGCACTGCCCGGTACCCGACGTCGCGCAATGCGACGTCGAGCCGCCGAAACCCTTCTCGATGACCACGCGCTGGACAGTGGAAAGCGCCGCCCTGAAAACCTTCATGGATGATCCGGCGAACGCCGGGCTCGGCGTAGGGATTCGGTTCTTCCCGAGCAGAAACAACTTGTGCAATGCCGCAAGCTACGTGCAGCCAACTCAAGAAATCGCGCAGCTCCCGGGTGCGGCCCAAGCGCTGGATGCAGCCATCGCCCAGCAAGAGCCGGGCGGGCAAACGCCGACCGTGCCCGCTCTGGACGGCGCCATTCAGCATGCGCAAGCATGGGCAACCGCTCACCCCACCCACCGCGTCGCCGTCGTGTATTCCACGGACGGTTATCCCATGGGCTGCAATGCCAATACGATTGACGCGGCCGCGGCGCTCGCCAAGGCATCGTTCTCCGCTAAGTCAAGCATCCCGGTCTACGTGCTCGGCGTGGGACCAAACCTGACCGACCTCAACAAGATTGCCGTCGCGGGCGGAACAGAAAAAGCATTCTTGATCGACACCAAGGCCGATGCCGCCGCCGAGTTGGCTGCCGCGTTGGCGAGCATTCGCACGACCGCCGTGCTCGGCTGCACATACACCATCCCCGCGCCGCCAGCGGGGCAGTCGCTCGAGCCCGGCAAAGTCAATGTGACGTATACCGACGCCCAGGGCAAAGTCAGCAAGGTGCTCCAAGATCCGCCAAACACCGCCTGCAGCATGGGCAGCGGCTGGCAGTACTCGGCAGACGGAAGTCAGATCAACCTGTGCGGTGCCTTGTGCGATTCCATCAAGGCGACTCCGGGCGGCAAGCTCCAGGTGCTGTTCGGCTGTGCGACGGAAGTCGCATCGCCCAAGTAGGGACCCGCGAAGGACAAGTCGGTCGATGACCGCGGCCCAGGCGCTCGGCGGGCGAGGCGGTCGGGCCGCGAGAACGCTAGACTTAGGCCAATCGAGGGCCCTCAGGCTCACGCGCTTAGCCGCCGCCGAGCGCTGCGCGGGACATGAGGCGCCGCCACTCCGCGTGACCCAGCGCGCGCAGGGTTCGCCGGTTCTTGTCGACGATTTTCGACGCATCCGGGAAGGCCGCAACGGCCCGGTCGACGCTCGCTTCACGTAACAAATGCAGCATCGGGTAGGGCGAGCGGGTGACGTAGTTCGCCAGGTCGTCGGCCGCGTTTCCTGCGTATTGGTAATCAGGATGAAAGCTCGCTATCTGCAGCGTGCCCTCCAGCCCAAGCTCGGCCAATGCGGTATCTGCTACGTCCAGGAACTCATTGTAATCTAGAAAATTAAGTAGCGTGTGCGGATGGATTAACAGCGTCGTGTCCAGCAGGCTCGAATCTGCATGATGCAAGTGTGTCAGTTCGCTCAGTAGATCTTCGAGAAGTGCCTCGGGAGTGTCGGCGCGGCTGACCGTGTAACGGATTTGGCCCTTCACATGGACCGGCTTTGCGAACGGACACAGTTCCAAGCCGATCACAAAGAGGGTCAGCCAGCCTGTCGTTGTGTCGATCACCGCTTGGTCGTCGGGCCTGAGGTCAACGTTCGACATCCGTCTCCGGTACTGGCAATCGCCCGATCAAGCCAGCGTCAAGAAGACTCAGCACCCCTGCCAAGCCTCAATAGTTCACGAAGTGATCCCAGAACACGATCGCACCGTCTATATTGGCGACGAAGCGCACGATGCCGTCCAAAGAAATGACGATGGCGAATCCGTCGGGATGGGCGGTCACGAAACGGTAAGCGGCGCGATGCCTCGTGCCGACCGAGTTCGCGAGCTCCGGCGCGCGGCGCTCGGCTTCGACGTCCAATGCTTGGTGCACTACGTCTGGATACGGTAGCTCGCCCGACACCTCCGCCCCAAAGCCGATGAGCTCGAAGCGCTTGTTCACTACGACGGCGCCGTCAACTGCCGCAAGCCCACTGACCAAGCGGCTGAGCTCGAAGATCGACTGTTCGACTTCGATCACGTCGGGGGTCTCGGCCTCTACGAAGCGCTGCAGGTCTATTGCTCCGTCCCCGTGCTTGGCCAGCGCCTCGAACAAGCGCCCGAGCAAAGTTCGATAACGAAACCGCGCCGGGTTGTCGCGAAAAATGTACTTCAGCTTGAGCGGGCTGGTTGCTCGCTCCGAGAGGAGATCGAGCAGGTCTGTGTCCGCGAACAAAAGAAGGCCGCCGTGCCCCGCTTGACGAATCAAGAAGATGGCGCGCCGCACCATGTGTTGCGACACCATGCGTACCAAATCCGAGTTTGCGCGGGCCCCGTACTTGGCTTCGTCCTTGATCCGTTGCTGGCGAAATAGGCCGCTCAGCCAGAGGGACGTGAACACATCGGTGGTGGTCGCCTCGATCATTCCATGCTCGAGCGAGGCAACGAGCTCTGGACCCGCGTACACGCCGATGCGCCCCGCGCCGAGCACGTGCACGACGGGGAGTTGCAGGCTTTCTTGGCGGTTGCGACGCCCTCCCCAGGTGGGCGCGAGCCAGTTGGCGCCCGTGTGTACGATGCCCCACATGGCCCACCGATCGCCCTTTGCACTCACGCCGATCAGGCTCGAGTGAAAAGGTGCGGCCGGGCTCAGGCGACGGGCGGTTTCTGGCTCGAAGGGCTGCTGTTCGTGAAACTCGAGACACAGAAAGTCGCTGGCGGCCGCCGCTTGCGACACGGTCGCGGCGCTCGCGCAGACCAGACGAAAGCGAACGTTTCTACCCTCTTCGTGCGCGAGGGAAGCCTGAAAGCACGTCGACAGGAGCTCGCTCAACGCACGGCGATCGAGCAGCAGAGGGACCGAGGCCGGCCAATGGTCGAGCACGAAGTCTGCTAGTTGGGCGGGGTACGCGTGCACTCGGCGCAGTGTAGCCCAAGTCGAGGCGTCACTCGGCGGCGGAGACGATCGGAAACAGGTCTCGACGCAGCGTGTGGGCCGAACGTCGTGTGCATGCGTCGGGCCGAGCAGGCCCCGAGTCGGGTCCGGCCTCTGTTTGCGACCTCAAAGCCTGCTACGCTCGAGGCATGTGCATGATCTGCATCGACTTCGAGCGTGGGGCACTGCAGCCGCGGGAAGCGCGCCGCGCGTTGCGTGAAATGCGTGACGGTTTGGGCGCCGAACACGTAGCCGAAATCGAGCGCAAGCTCGATGCGGCAGAGTCTGCCTCGTCTCCGCGCCCGACGCGCTGAGACGGTGGCGTCGGGCGAGCACCGGACATCGCGAGGTTCGGCGTTTGCGACCTGACAGTTTAGCGAACGCCTCATCTGAGCTAGGGTGGGGCGTCGCACATGCTCTCGGCCGCAGCAGAAGAGGCGCTTTCGACGTTAACCAGCGCTCTCAGCGAGCGGCCGGAACTCGAAGAGGCGGTGCGGAACAGCTGGCGCAGGCGAGTTCGGGGACCCAAAAAGGCACCCCTGGGCTTCGTCTTACCAGAAGCCCTGCAGGCCGCGTCAGACCTCTTGTCCGCCGAATTGCCGACCCACACCTGCACGGGCATCGACGGTGGACCGCTCAGCGCCTGCTTTGCCGGTGCCGATGGGCCAGTCTTGTTACTCTGGTGCGACGCAACCACGTGGCGGCGTGACACCGCGCTCTCGGGCCTACTGACGTTAGCGGCCAAGCAGACCGGCTTCGAGGAGCGGGTGGCTGCGATCGCGGCCGAGCGCGTCGTGGAAGGGCCTCTGCTCGACGCCTTGGCCTGCGCGCCGCTCCTGGGCGCGGGGGCGGCTCTCCGCCTTGCACACAACGCCCAAGCCCGCGCCAGGCTCGAGATCCTGGTTTGGGAGGCGGGCGCGAGGGCGCTGGAGGTCCCTGCGTTCGGGCGGTGGCTTTGGGGCTCGATGGAGACCTTCGAGGCGATGATCCGAGAGCCTGCGCGTGGCGCCCTGCGCGGGCGCGTACTGGCGGCACGCTGCCTCGAGATCGGTGTCTGTGGTTTGAAGCCCGGCGCCGACTCCGAGCTCGTCGGTCGAGCTTTGCAGGTTTTACAGCCGCTCTTGCTTCATCCGGAGCCTTTGGTCTGGGTGCATGCGGCGCGCGCATTGGGCCGCCTAACTGGGCAGATCGAACAATTGGAGGGCACGCTGCTCGACTGGGTGCTCGGCGAATCGCAGCTGCTCCGGCAGCGCGCCTTGACCGCGTTCGCGTCGCTGCCTGAGGCCCGCTTGAAATTCCTGGCTAGCCAATTGACTGCCATTCTGGCAGAGCCAGAGGCCGATTGGGCGCTCGCGGCGGTGGCCGCGGCGACGCCTTATTTATTCTTCGAGCGGCGCGTCATTTGGGACGGACTGGCGGCGCGCATCATCGCCGGGGAGGGGGGCGCAGTGGCGGCGCGGGCCCTTGCGCGCGGCCTGGCTCCGCTCTGGCGGCGCGGCGAGAGGCTGCCAGAAATCGAGCAGCCGCTGCGTGCCCTGCGCGAGCTTGCTTGGTGTGCGCGTCCCACATCCCTGGACGAAGCGCGGCGCTGGATCGAGGTGACCGCGCTGACCGATGCGGTGGACGGCGCCGAACGTGACCCGTTGGACGTTGAGCTCGGCCTCGAAAATCTGATGCGTGTCGCCGCGCACTTCGACGATGAAGAAGCCGACGCTCGTGCAGCGCGCTTTGCGAGCTCACTGTCCGCGACGTTCATCGAAGCCCAACGCATTGCCTTGGGTGACGGACGACTGCGTCAACGGGCCGCGGCGCTCAATGCGCTCGAGGGCTGCGCGCGCGCTTTTGCGCTGAGGTTGTGGTCGCCCATGCTCGCTACGCGACCGGCCGGAGTACCGATCGACGAACCGGATCTCGAGGAAACTTGGCGACTCGTGGCCCGGGCCCCGGCGGAGATCCTCGATTCGCAGAAGCCGCCTCCGCGCTTGCCCGGAGCTCAGCAGGACGAGGGTCTGTCGCTTGAGGTACTCGCGATCCGTCTAGGCGGATACGCGCTGGATGCCTGCGGCGAGGACGCTGAGCTCGGACCCGGGCGAGGTCCCACTGCCCACGATACGTGCCACTGGCTGCGCAAAGTTCGGGGCTTGTTCGACGGCTCGCGGGAGCTCCCAGGGCCACTCAAGGCAGCGCTGAGCGCGTTATTTTGGCGGCTCGTCGACACCACGCGCGGTACGGCCCTGGGCGAGGTCGACGATCTGGAGTGGCTGGGCCCGTTCGCGGCGTGGTGGGCCTTGGTCATCGATCGCCCGGCTCTCTTGTTGCAGCTCGCCACGGCCTTGCCGATGCTGTCCGAGGGCGCGCTCGTCCGTTGTTGTGAGCGGGCCGAGCTCTTGCGCACCGCGGTCTCGTCCGATACCGCGAACGGCGAGTGGGGAGCCGCCGCCGCCGATGCATTGGCATCCTTGCATGCCGTCGACACCGAGCTTGCGCACGCCCTAACCGGCCTTGCGGGCGCGCTCTGCTCGTTTGCGCCGGCCTCTGGCCTTAAAGCCAACCTGGAGGCCCTGTGTCTCGAGCTCGTGCTCGCGGGTGAACGCTTGCAAGGAGCCCTCGCAGACCCCGTCCGGGCCCTCCACGCGGCCAACTTGCACGGTAACAAAGGTTCGCTATCTCACGGCGCCACGGAGAACACACCGCGCGTCGCCGCGCTAGTGGCGCGCGCAATCCGGCGAGCTCTCCATGCTGGACGTGTGGTTCGCTTCTCTCGGTCCGGTCGCCTCGGCGCTTCTGGAAGGTGCGGTGCGCTCGGCGATCCGTCGCACCCCGCCCCCACCGCCCCGGAGTAAGAAACGAGAGCCCACGATCATTCACGGATACGAGCTCGTGAAGCCGCTCGGCGAGGGCGGCATTGGCTCGGTATGGCTGGTTCGCAAACCGGGCGCCGACCGGCTCTTCGTGCTGAAAATCCCGAAGGCGGACGCCCTAGAAACCGCCACCGAAAGCGAGCGAGGGGGCATCCTCGCATCATTCGTGCAAGAGGCGCGCGCGCTGGCCGGCCTGTACCATCCGAACGTCGCCAACATCATCGACCGAGGCGTGGTCGATGGCATGCCATTTCTCGTGCTCGAGTACTTGATCGGTGCCGACCTCAAGGAGTATGCGGCCGCGCACCCGATGTCCCTGTTCGAGCTACGCCAAGTGGTGCTCGATTCCTGCGCGGGGCTGGCCGCGTTGCACAGCGCCGGCCTGGTACACCGCGACATCAAGCCGGCCAACATCTGGCTACGCTTGCCGCTCGCGGGCGGCGTGAAGTTCGACCCGCAGAGACACCGCGATCCGGCGTGCGTGCAGCCCCTGTCGGCGGTGGTGATCGACTTCGGCATGGTGCGCGCCATCCGCGTGCCCGCCGACGCGAGCGGCCGCTTCGTTGCGGGCACCGCCGGCTACATCGCCCCCGAGCAGGTTCTCGACCCCGTGGAACTAGACCCGCGATCGGACGTGTACGCGCTAGCCGGCACGGTCTACAACGTCACTAGCGGGCGCTCTTTTTTTGACGAAATGGACAACGCTCGGGACAGGATCATCGCCCATATGCGCCGCGATCCCTTCGAGGACACCGAGCGATTGCGAATCTACCCAGCCGCCGTCGCGAGACTCTTGCGCGCGGCGACCGTGAAGGAAGCGGCGGACCGGCCCACACCACTCGAGTTCGGCCGTGAGTTCGTGGCTGCGCTGTGACTGGGACAAGCTGGCTTGGTTCCTGCATTCCAATCTTATAACGCCATGAAAAATTCAACAATTGACCTCTCCCATCCGCTGCAATCATTCAGCGCCGCGCGCGAGCAGATCCGGCTCAGCCTACATCTGCTGAACATGGACGCCCGCCAAAAGTGGGAAGAGCTCGAGGGCAAGATCTTGAGCCTGGAGAACAAAATCGGTCAAGAAGCGGAGAGTTTGAGCGAGGCCACCGCGAGCGCCGCGATCGACCTCTCGGGCACCGTCAAGGAGTTCGTGGACAATCACGTTCGTCACGTGAAGAACTAGCCCGGTACGTGGCACTTCGACACAGCGCGGGCAAAACGCGCTCGGCTCAGTCGTCGAGTCGGAGCTCGCTGGGGTGTCGGGGAAAGCCCACGACAAAGCCCATCGTGTAGCGCGCGTTGACTTCGCTCAGCGCGCAAAAGTCTGTCCTCCCATCGAGCTCGTAACGATAGGCATCTATCCCAAAGGGGCCGAAGTAGGACGCGCGGTACAGGCCCGCGGCCACCAAAGCTGCGCGTTCCAGGAGTTGATCGCGCTCGCTCGAGCGCAAGTCGGCGGGAGTGGCCAGCCGAATGCTCCGGAAAACGCCTCGGTCGGTCATTGCCTGCACGCATGGACGACCGAGCTCATGCTGCCCGCTCTGCCACAGGAACCCGTGCACGCTGAACTCCAGGAGCGGAGTCACGAGCGGCTCGGCGAGCAGGCCGTCAGACGCCAGGGAGCGGTCGAGCCACGCCCACTGGTTGCTGCTGATCTCATCGTAGAAACGCATTTGGCCGCGCCCGGCGAACGATAACGGACGTTTCAACAGCCAACGGCTGCGGCTACGGCGCAGAAGTTCTTCGAGCGGAGCGCGCTCGGTGAAGTAATGCTGGTTAGGTAAGCCCCCGCCGACCTCCAACGCGAACAGCCGATGATTCACGCGGCGCAACACCTGCGGAGTCGGGTGCGGCTCGGCGACCACGCCGACCCGCGCCAGCTGCGCGACCGCGAGCGGCGTGGGACACCACGCGCGACCGACGAACCCCGAGAACCGCGCCTGCCCCGACTCAGCCAGGACGTCGTGCGGGCCCAGCAGGGCGCGCGCCGGCCGGCCAAACTCGGCCAACTGACGGAGCAGCTTTTTTTTCGGCACGTACGCGTACCCCGGGCGCGCGAGCTCGAACTCGGCGTCGAGATTCAGCAGCCACGCGAATCGTGTCATTCGCTCTGCGCGGGCGTGGGCAGCTTCCGGCCGTGGGCCTCCGGCACGTAGGCCCGGAGAGCGGCGATGAAGTGCGGGCTCATCCCCGCGCGCCTGCGAGCGCCCTCCGCGATGGGATGGCCGTGCATGACCCAAGGGGAGAGAGGCAGCGGAAGTTCCGCCGCCCAGGTCGTGAACTCACAGCCACCTGTCCAACGCGCGAACCAGCGCGTGGCGAAGCCAACGTGCGCCACCTCTTCTCGGGCGATGCGCTCTTGGATCAGCGCGCCACGTTCATCACCCACGGCGCGGAAGCGCGCGGCAAAGTCAGCGGCGTACTCCAGATTGGCCGCCTCGAGCCCCATGCCCATGACGGCCACGAAGGCGAGCTTCGTCCGGCACGTCGGCACACGCTTCCAAAACCAATCCCGCACGCCAAATTCGCCGATGCTCGAGCCCAAGGAGGCGATGTGCTCACGATACAGATTCATGTGCCGGATTTCGTCCAAACACACGCCGAGCAGACCCCTTCTGAACTCGACCTCCGCATCGGCAAAGGCCAAGATCGCCCAGCACATCAGCTCCGCCGCCTGCAGCTCGTGGTGAAAGAAGGCGTGCAGCGCGCGAGCGCGATAGTGAGGCTCTTTCAGCGCTTCCAGCTTCGGCGTGCGTTCTCCGCGGCGCGCGGGTCGGAACTCTGAAGGCCGCCCAGGTGCGCTCAAGCGCATCGGGTTCGCGTTGACACGAAACTGAGCGGGCGCGGTGGGCGGAGCCAACTTGGTCGGTAGGTCCGCGCTGGACACATAATGCTCCGCCCACGCTTCCACGTCGGGGAACTGCGAAACGGGTCCTCGGTCAGTCACTTCCCTGTCGTTTTACGCGATTCGGGAGCGAGCGGGGAGACTCTCTAGTGCCCCGCGCACGGCCGTGACATGCCGCCTTCGCCATGTCCACCGTTCCGCCACTCTATGCCTGCCTGCCGCCCGCCGGCTCCGATGCCGATGCGGCGCTCGAGGGCTTTTTGAAGTACGCGGCAAACGCCGGGCTAACGCTCTACCCCCATCAAGAAGAAGCAATTTTAGCGGTGATGAGCGACAGCAACGTGATCGTTCATACGCCGACCGGCTCGGGCAAGTCGTTGATTGCCTCTGCCGTCCATTTCAAGGCTCTGAGCGAAGGCCGGCGCTCGTTTTATACGTGCCCCATCAAAGCCCTGGTGAGCGAGAAGTTTTTCGCGCTGTGCCGCGAGCTTGGTCCGGAACACGTTGGCATGATGACGGGCGATGCCACGGTGAATCGCGAGGCACCGGTGATTTGCTGCACCGCCGAGATTCTGGCGAACATCGCACTGCGGAACGGCGCCGACTCCGACGTGGACTATGTGGTGATGGACGAATTTCACTACATTTCGGACAAGGAGCGCGGCGTAGCTTGGCAGATCCCTCTGCTCACCCTGCCTCAAGTTCGCTTCATTTTGATGAGCGCCACCTTGGGCGACGTCAGCGCGTACGAACGGCTCATCACCCAGCGCACGGGCGCAGAGGTGATCACGGTGCGCTCCGTCGACCGCCCCGTGCCTCTGCACTTCGAATATCAGGACGAGTTGCTGCAGGAAGCGACGCAGACCTTGATCAATCAGGGCCGTGCGCCCGTGTACATCGTGAGCTTCACTCAGCGCGGCGCGGCCGAAACCGCGCAGAGCCTGCTGAGCCTCGACTTTTGCAGCAAGGACGAGAAGAAGCTGCTCGCTGCGGCGCTGCAGGGCGAAAGCTTTCGCAGCCCCAACGGCAAAGAGATGCTGAAGCTGCTGCGTCACGGCATCGGGATACACCATGCAGGGCTCTTGCCGCGCTACCGGTTGCTGGTCGAAAAACTCGCGCAACGCGGCATGCTGAAGCTGATCTGCGGCACGGACACCTTGGGCGTCGGAGTGAACGTGCCCATCCGCACCGTGCTTTTCACCAAATTGTGCAAGTACGACGGAGAAAAGGTGCGCATTTTGACCGTCCGCGATTTTCAGCAGATCGCCGGTCGGGCGGGCCGCAAAGGCTTCGACGAAGCGGGCTACGTGGTCGCGCTCGCGCCCGAGCACGCGGTCGAGAATCTGAGGTTGGAGGCCAAAGCGAGTAAGAAGAAGTTCGTACGCAAGAAGCCCCCGGACTGGGGCTATGTCCACTGGGACAAGGCGGTGTTCGAGCGGCTGGTCAGCTCCGAGCCCGAGCCACTGGTGGCTCGCTTTCAGATCAGCCACGGCATGCTGCTCTCGGTCTTAGGGCGCCCCGAAGGGGGTTGCTCGGCCATGAAATCGCTAGTGAGGGACAGCCTGGAGCCTCCGCCGCGCAAGCGGCAACACAAGAAACACGCGCTCGAGCTCCTCCGCTCACTCTGGCAAGCCGGCGTGATCGAGCTTCGCTCGGCGGCCGAGGGTGGCGGCATCCGCTTGAACGCCGAGCTGCAACAAAACTTCTCGCTCCTGCAAGCGCTCGGGCTGTACGTGGTCGACGCGGTGGAACGGCTGGCCCCCGAAAGCCCGACTTATGCGCTGGACGCGCTCGGCTTGGTGGAGGCCATCGTCGAAGATCCGGAGGTCGTCCTGCGCGCGCAGGTCGACAAACTGAAAGGCCAAAAGGTGGCCGAGCTGAAGGCGGCCGGCGTCGAATACGAGGAGCGGATGCTCGAGCTCGACAAGGTCGAGCACCCCAAGCCGAACCTCGAATTCTTGAATGAGAGCTTCGCTGCCTTCGGCGCCGAGCACCCCTGGGTCTCGCGTGAAGTGTTGAAGCCGAAGTCCATCGCGCGCGAGATGCTGGAGAGCCTGCAATCCTTCAGCGGCTACGTCAAAGAATATGGGCTGTCTCGCTCGGAAGGCTCGCTCCTTCGCTACCTGTCCGAAGTGTATAAGACGCTCGTCCAAAGCATCCCGGAGCTCTCCCGCACGGTGGAGCTGGAGGAACTGATCGAAACGCTGGGCACCCTGGTGCGCGGCGTGGACTCGAGCTTGCTCGACGAGTGGGAGCGCCTGAAAAACCCCGCCTTCGTCGCCGCGGTGGGCGAGGACATCGAAATTCCGCACGAAGACATCACCAGCAACTCCCGCATGTTCACCGCCCTGATCCGCAATCTGTTGTTCTCCATTTTGCGCGCGCTCTCGGACCGGGATTACGAAACCGTGTTCGACCTGGCCGAGCTGGGCGCGTTTGCCGGAGGCGCGTCCGAGCTGGAGCGCGCCATCCGCCCCCTGTTCGAGAGCGGCGCGCGCATCCAGCTCGATGCTCAAGGCAGAAACCCCACGCACACCCAGATCGTCAAGGGCGACGAATACTGGGAAGTCACGCAAGCCATCCTGATTGACGACGAGGTCAGCGAGTACGCAGTGCGCGGCCGAATTGATATCCAACGCTCGATCAGCGAACGCCGCCCAGTTCTCTTATTGGATCAGGTCGGTGAATCGTGAGCGCGAGGCCCTGTGGCCTCCCGTGTAGTGTCCGAACGTCGCGCTCGTCCCCGCGCCCGCGACGCCGAAGGCCTAAACGAGCCGCGCGTGCGAGCTTGACCATCCCATCAAGCTCGAATGAGTTTTGGATTGGGTGGTGGTCACGCGGAGCGCTCATGGGCACTCGGCGCGGCCGGCGCGGCGTGAAGCGCGTTGTCTAACTTGTCCGATGACCTCCGGCCCGCAATAGTCACGGGCATGGCAAGGATTCATCGCTTGGAGCGAAGTCAGAGGATCGAACGTCCGCTGGCGGAGGTGTTCGCGTTCTTCGCGGACGCGGCCAATCTCGAGGCGATCACGCCCGGCTTTTTGCGCTTTCGAATGATCACCCGGCCACCCATCGAGATGCGCGTGGGCGCGCGGATCGATTACGAAATCTCGCTGCTCGGCTTGCCCATGCGTTGGCGGACGCGGATCACGGCCTGGGAGCCGGGAGTTCGCTTCGTGGACGAGCAGGAATCGGGGCCGTATGCCTTATGGCGGCATACGCACAGCTTCGACGCGCAGGGCGATGCCACGCTCATGCGTGACCTCGTCGAGTACACCGAGCCGCTCGGCCCGCTCGGGCGCGTGGCGCATGCGCTGTTCGTGGCGCGCACCCTCGAGCGCATCTTCGACTTCCGGAAAGCGGAGACCACGCGCAGGCTGGGTTAGGGCCTATGATCGACCAGCCCCACCCCGGACGTGTGAGGCTCGCATCGATCAGCGACTCGCGCCCTCAGTTTCCCGCTGCCGGCACAGCCACCCCGGCGGGTAGGCCTTCGAAGCCGGCGACCACGGTCTTGATGCCCCGCTCGCGCATTTGTTCTTCGGCGCGGATCAGCGGATTATAATTCTGCAGGTTGCGTTCGCCGTTCGGCGCGCCCGCTTTGAACCACAGGCGCCGCGTGAGTGCGCCGTACATCAGTGGCATGTAGGGCAGAAATTCACTCGAGCCTTCGGTCGAGCGGTGGGAGATGAACACTGAAAAGCCGAAGCTTTTGATGTTCTCAAGCGCTTCTTCCAGGCTCTTTACCCCCACCTTCATGCACTCTTGCAAGATCCAATCGAGGTCGCCCCGCGAGCTCAGGAACTCTTCGACCATGTCACCGTCGGCCAAACCGAGCACGACTTCCACCGCCAGGCGCGTCTCAGTGAAGGTTCCTGCTTGGTTCAGTTTGATCAATACGCTGTTGCCGGCGCGGTCCGCCATATTTTTACCGCACAGGTAAGGAATGATGAACCGCAGCTGCGTCACGACCAAGTCGTCGAGCACGATCTGCACGCGATCCCCATACTTCTCATTCATCAGTTTGTGCGCGGCAACGTCGTGCTCCGACCCGGGGTCCTCCATGGTGGCAAAGTTGTCGGAGCTGTTCACGACCGAGCCGTCAAACTCAATCAGCTCTTCGCGCGTCTTTCGTCCGGTGCCCGAGAAGCGCATGTCGTACATGCCTTCTTTGATTAGGTCCTCACCCTTCTGAACCTCGCTGAAGGCGTTGTCGGTGCCGATGGCATAGTCGCCAATGCCCATTTTCAGCTGCCCCGCGCACTCTTTGATGCGCGTCAGGCCTTCGAAGTTGTCCTTCACCGGAAACACGAAGCCGCGCTCTTTGGCAGTTCCGGTAGGCAGGCCGTCACGCACCAAGTTCTTTTCGAACTGGCGAAAAAACTTGGTCCCGACCTCGAACACTTCTTTGACGGAGGTGGCCTTCATCGCGAAAAAGAACATTTCTTGAATGTCCTGCTTCGTACCCGGGACGTGCTCGCCGCCGCAGACCATGTTGAAGGCGATGTTCGGGAAGTAAAAGGTCTTGGTCTTCTTCGTGGCGAAGATCTCCCAGGCTTCGAAGCCGCTCGCCTTGAGCAACGTTTGAAAAAACGCAGTGGACGCCGCCAGACACGCGTTGCCGCCCCACAGCTTCTTGTTTGGGCCTGCCTTCTTGACCATGGCCAAATCGAACGCCGCGGCCGCGTCCAGAATGTCTTGCGGGGTCTTGATGGAGACCTTCTTCGGTAAAAGCCGAGCGATGTTCTTGTCGATCGATTCGATGGCCTTGTCGTTCGGGATGTACACGGCTTCGTTCTCACCGTCGGACGTGCCCTTGGGGATGCCGTTGCGCTCGGTGATGGTCCACGCCTCTTTGCCGCGTGCCACCTTGGCCGTGATCTCTCCCTCCAAGGTGAAGTTGGCGTACGACGAGAGGATCTCGCGGCCTTTGAGCTTGAAGTTGGAGACGATCGTTTCTTTTGCCATACAAATTCCTTGGTTCTGGAGTCCCACGGCGCTGCCCGCGCGGTGCGCAGTCATAGCCGAAACCGGGCCGTTTTTGGTTTGATTTCAAGTGCTTGTCAGGTGTTCAGCCCGCCCTGAAAGCGGTTTTCGCCGGCGCAGGCGCGATTGTGACGAGCGAGCAACTTCTGAAAAAAGCGACCGCGAACGCGGCGACCTTGGGCAGCTCCCAACGGAAGCCCGTACAAGGCGCCCGGCCGTACGCCCAAGCCGCTTCCGCCGCGTGGCTCAGCGGAGGGACCGCTGCGAACTCGCCTCAGTGACCGATCTCGGTTTCTACCTCGGCGATTCGAGCGTTCAAGTTCGAGGCGGTGATGGCGGCTTCGGAGCGCTCTTCGTACTCTTCCTCCACCGGAATCGAAGCGACGCCGACCGCCGAGAGCGGCGCTGCGACCACTGGCGTGCCGTGCGTCGCGCTGCTGTACGAGGCCGCGACCGCCTTGTCTCTATCGTGCTTGCAGCCCGAGCTGCTCAGGCCCGCTACGAGTGATAGGGCAACCCAGCTCGCCCAGCTTTTGCGGCTCATTGCAGACCCAGGGCTGCGCGCAGGGTCTGCATATTCCTCGCGTGGTGAACGAGCTCCGAAGCGATGTCGGCTCGTATGCGTTTGATCGGCGTCCTGTCACCCGACTGCTGCGCGACGTCCAGCATACGGTTGAGGCGAGCCATGCGATCCGCATGAATTCGAAGCGCGGCGCGCGCATCCGGACTATCGACGAGACCGCCCCAGATTTGCCCCAGCAGCGCGCGATGAGCGTCCGCTCGTTGCCCCCGGTTATCGCGCCACGATTGGGCATCCGTCAGCTCCTGCTCACGGCTCTGGCGGCGAGTGTCTTGGAGGGCCTGCAGGCGCCGCACGAGCTCGGGATCGAACACGACCGCTGGCGTGTCGTTTTCGCGCGTCGGCGCTTCGTCTGCTCGGCCTTGCGGCGTGTCCTGGGCCCCTGCCCGCGCGCCGTCGACGGCCAAAACCGCCGCAACGAGGCAGGCCATGGCGCAAGCGTTCATCCAATGCTCGAGGGTCGTCATGGGCCGTTTACGTCACTGAATAAGTTGCCACTTCGTCCCGGCGTACACAAGCCTCGTCGCCCAAGACGGGTCTCGCCGAGGTCCGCGCGGCCCCGCATCAGCTTGACGTAGAGGGCGTCAGCAGCGCGCGCCACGCCGGGTGCGCCGCGATCAGCGCGAGAGCGCGCGCAGTCAATGTCTTTCCCGGTTCTGCGCGCGGCCAAGTCGAGGCGCCCGACGGATGCGGCAGCGCAATCACGTCGATGCTGAGTGTGCCGCGCTGCACGCTGCCCAGCCGACCGATCTGCTCGACGAGCGGAAGCGCCGGCAAGAACTGCGCAATGGCGACACGGCCAACTGGGATGATCAACCTCGGCCGGAGCAGCGAAATCTCTCGCTCCAGCCAGGGTCGACAGTTCGCGGCTTCCTCCGGGCTGGGCACGCGGTCGCCTCCGCCCGGGTTCTTTCCGGGGAAGCAGCGGCAGACCGCGGCCATGTACACCCGCGCGCGAAATTCTGCCTCGTTCAGCCCGAGCGGCGCGAACCACTTGAAGAGCTGCTTACCGGCCGCCCAAGCGAACGGGCGACCGAGCACCGGCTCTCTGTCGCCGGGCGCTTGCCCGACTAGCAGCACCTCCGAGACCGCGGCAGCGCCGACCACCGCGGGGCGATGCATATTCGCGCACAGGACGCAGGCGCGCAGGGCACGTTGATGCTGTTGCAGGAGCTCGAGGGTCCGAGGTGCCATCGCGAATGATTCCGAAGGGAGTGTCCGATACTTGAGCGTCGACCCACTCGGCGGTTCGGTTGGCAACGTGTTGGTCGGGCAGGGAGCGCTTGCGGGTTGGCCCCAGCTTTGCAGTGCCGATGGCGCCGAGCCGCGTACATTGGCTCGATTTAGCGAAGGAGACCAATATGACCTCTTTGAAGAACTGCCGCCTCGCGGCAAACTGGCTCGGTTGTGGCGCCCTGGCAGTCACGCTTGCCGGCTGCGGGAGCAGCCAGCCCACCCCCCAAACCGCCGTCTCGCAGACGCCAAATACCTACGCCAAGAGCGGTGACGGAACTGCCCGCAACGACGCGGACACCACGATCCGACTCTCGGACGACTTCCGCCGCGAGTGCCAGCTGCCTAACGCGCCTCAAGAGGCCCCGCACTTCGACTTTGCTGACGCCACTCTGCACCCGCGTGGAGCAAATATCTTGGATGACGTCGCCAAGTGCTTGAGCACGGGCCCGCTGAAAGGTCGTGCCGTGACCATCATCGGTCGCACCGATCCGCGTGGCTCCGCGGAGTACAATAAGGAGCTCTCCGCCGATCGCGCCAACGCCGCGCGCAGTTACCTGGTAGATCACGGCGTGACCGCGGCGAATGTTCGGATCGTTGCGAGAGGAGAACAGGGCGCGAGGGGCGACGACGAGGCCAGCTGGGCCCTGGACCGGCGCGTCGACTTCGAGCTGGGCGACGCGAACGTCGCGGGTACAGCGGCGGCCAACAATCTGAACGCTTCTCCCAGCCCCATCTTGGAAGGTACCCGGATGGACGGCATGTCGCCGGGGACGGCCTCCAAGGTCAAGGCTGGAAGTTATGCGGACACCGCCGAGGGCGGGAAGCCCACGGGCGCTACGACTTCTGGCTCGAGCAGCGCCGCGACCTCCACCGCCGCCTCCGGTAGCGTGCACGCCGGGGCTGGCAAGTAGACCCTCACGCGAAAGCTCGCTGCAGACGACCGTGAGTCACACGCAACGATCAGCCAAGCTGATCGTCGCGTGTGACTCGCACAGACGGTGCACAGCCAACCGCAGCCAGTTCATGGCAAACGCTGCGTGAGCGTGCCCAAATAGTCCTTCTTCCCGACCGGCACGCCGTTGTGCCTCAAAATCGCATAGGTGTGCGCCGCGTGGAAGTAGAAGTTCGGCTGAACGTGCTCGAGGAAGTAGTCCTTGCCCGTCATGACCTTACCCTCCCAACGCGGCTGCGTGACTGAGCGCGTGCCACTCCCTTCGAAATCCTTCTCGGAATAGCCGTCGAGGTAGGAAACGACGGACGCGACGCGCTCGCGGAGTTCGGCAAGCGTCTGCTCCGTGTCGGGCTGAGACGGCGCCTCCTTACCCGTCAAACGCGAGGCGCCGAGCTTGACGGTATCGCACGCGACCTGAACCTGGCGCGCCAGCGCGAGTTGATCGGGCGCCAAGCGAAAGCCGGCGAACAGGCTCGGCTCGAACGATTTCTCCTTGGCAAACGCCTCCGCCTTGTCGAGCCAACCGCTGAGCTGGCCGAGCACCTTCTTCATCTGCAAAAACGATTCGTAATACATGATTCTAGCCTACCTCGGTATTGAGTCTGAGCGAAGTTGGTCAGGCAATGGCGCGCACGACGCCACCATCGACCCTCAACGCGGCCCCATTGACTCCGGAGGAACGCGGGCTGGCGATGAACGCCGCGAGCGCGGCGATCTCGTCCGGAGTTTCGAAGCGTTGCAGTAGCGACGACGGCCGTGCGTGTTTGAAAAAGTCGCGCTCCACCGCCTCCGCGCTCTTCCCCTGTTGCGTCGCGAGGCCCGCCATGAAGTCACCGACCCCTTCACTCTTGGTGGGGCCCGGGAGGATGGAGTTGACAGTGACCGCGCTGCCTGTCGTCATTTCTGCGAGTCCTCGAGCCACGGCGAGCTGAGCGGTCTTGGTCACGCCGTACTGAATCATCTCGACCGGGATCTGGAGCGCGCTCTCGCTGGATACAAACAGGATCCGGCCCCAGTTTCGCCCGAGCATACCGGGCAAGTACGCGCGCGACAGACGGACGCCGCTCAGCACGTTGACCTCGAAGAAGTGGAACCACTCGGCGTCCGCGATTTCCGCGAAGGGCTTGGCTTCGAAGATTCCCAGGTTATTCACCAACACGTCGATCTCCGGGGCAGCGGCCAGCATGCTGGCGCAGCCTCGAGCCGTGCCCAAGTCGGCCGCGACACCCCGCAGGTCCGCGTCCGCCAGCCCGCCTTCACGTAGCGAGTTGAGCGCGCTCGCGACGCGTTCCTCGGTCCGCCCGTTGACGATGACCGAGGCACCCTCGGCCGCGAGCGCTCGGGCGATTGCGAAACCAATGCCCGCCGTGGAGCCAGTCACGAGTGCACGCTTGCCGCTGAGCTCTAAATCCATAGCGCAAGCTCATAGGCCAAGGATCCGACCTGTCAACGAGTCGGCGGCCGGCGTCCGTCACTAACCACTCGATAATATTGCATAAATTCCCATCATCGAAATGATGCCCGGTTAGCCTGGCGTTTGGACCCGGTGGCCAGGCAGGCGGAAATGCGATAGCCGCTTCCCTTCCGCGGCCGGTTTAGCTACCTGCCCGACTCCCCAATCACCGAAGAGGCCACCGTGGCAACCCGTATTCCGCTCGATCGCATCCGCAACATCGGTATTTCGGCGCACATCGACTCAGGCAAGACGACCCTGACCGAGCGCATCTTGTTCTACACGGGTCGCATCCACGCGATCCATGAAGTGCGCGGCAAAGACGGTGTCGGCGCCAAAATGGACTCGATGGATCTCGAGCGCGAGAAGGGCATCACGATCCAGTCCGCCGCGACCTACTGCGTGTGGAACGGCTCGCAGAAGCAGTTCGACGAGTTCAACGTCAACATCATCGACACGCCCGGCCACGTCGATTTCACGATCGAGGTCGAACGCGCCCTGCGCGTGTTGGACGGCGCGATCCTGGTGCTGGACTCGGGCAAGGGCGTGCAATCTCAGTCCATCACCGTCGACCGGCAGATGAAGCGCTACCACGTGCCGCGCATCGCGTTCGTGAACAAGATGGATAACCCGGGCGCCAACTATGAGCGCGTCTCGGACATGCTTAAAGAAAAGCTCGGACACCACTCGGTCAACTTGCAGGTGCCGATCGGCTCCGAGGACAAATTTGCGGGCATCATCGACCCGATCATCGGCAAAGCCTTTTACTTCGAAGGCGACGACGGCGAGAAAATCCGCGAGGTGGACGTGCCCGCGGAGTACGCAGAAAAGACCAAGGCCGCGCGCGAGGACATCATCCAGCGCGTCGCCGACGTGGACGACGAGCTGGCCGAGAAGTTCATCAACGAGGAGCCGGTTTCGGTCGAGGAGCTCCGCGCGGCGATCCGTCGCGCCACCTTGGCGCTCAAGATGACGCCGGTGATGTGTGGCTCGGCGATCAAGAACAAAGGCGTACAGCTCTTGCTCGACGGCGTGGTCCACTACCTGCCGAACCCGAAGGAAGTCGTCAACGAGGCACACGACCAAGACAAGAATGAAGAGAAGGTGGTCGTCGACTCCGACCCCACTAAGCCCTTCGTCGGCCTGGCGTTCAAGCTGCAGCAGGACAAATACGGCCAGCTCACCTACTTCCGCATTTACCAGGGCTCGATCACCGCTGGCGACACCATCTACAACATCTCGAACGAGAGCCGCAAAGTGCGCGTCCCACGCATGTTCCGCATGCACTCGGAAGATCGCGAAGAGATCAAGACGGCGGAGGCCGGCGACATCGTCGCCTTCTACGGCGTGGAGGCAAGCTCCGGGGAAACGTTCACCGACGGCAAGGTCAATTGGACGCTCACGTCGATGCACGTGCCGGCCGCGGTGATCTCGCTCGCGGTGGCTCCAAAAGATCGCGCGGCGGAGACCAACTTCTCCAAGGCGCTGAACCGCTTCACGAAGGAAGATCCGACCTTCCGCGTGCATCAAGACGAAGAGTCGCAGCAGACCATCATCAGCGGCATGGGCGAGCTGCACCTCGACATCTACATGGAGCGCATGAAGCGCGAGTACAGCTGTGAGGTCATCGCCGGCAAGCCGCAGGTGGCTTACCGCGAGACCATCACGCAGCGCAGCGAGATCGCGTACACGCACAAGAAGCAGACGGGCGGCTCCGGTCAATTCGCTCGAGTGAACGGCTACATGGAGCCGCTGCCGGCCGACGCCGTCGAAAACTACGAGTTCGTGGACGAGACCACGGGCGGCTCGATCCCGAAGGAGTACATCCCGGCCTGTGACAAGGGCTTCAAGGACGGCATCAAGCGCGGCAATCTGATCGGGTTCCCGGTGGTGGCCGTGCGCTGCGTGATCAACGACGGCATGTCGCACGCGGTCGACTCGTCCGACCAGGCGTTCCGAACCGCTTCTCTGATGGGCTTTCGCGAAGCGTACTCGGGCGCCAAACCGACCATCCTGGAACCGATCATGAAGGTGGAGATCTCTGCGCCAATCGAGTTTCAAGGCTCGGTCGTCGGTCAGGTCAACCAGCGTCGCGGTCTGATTTTGGAGACGATCAGCGACGAGAACGTGACGGTGACCTGCGAGGTGCCGTTGAACGCGATGTTCGGATATTCGACCGATTTGCGCTCCGCGACGCAAGGCAAGGGCAACTTCACGATGGAGTTTGCGCGCTACGCCGCCGTGCCGAAGCAAGAGCAAGAAGAGATGATCAAAGCCTACCGCGAGCGCCTGGCGAAAGAGGCCGCCGCCCGCAAGTAAACGGGAAGGCGCGCTTTCCCGCAGGGCGTCTTCGCCGTCCAGCTATCGTCCGAGGCCCCGCGCAGTCATCTGTTCGGGGCCTCGCTCGTTGGTTGGGTTGAAGGATGGTCGCCCGTTCCGGCGCGCCGAGGCAGAGCCTTCGGCGTCGAACAGCGTCTCCAGTGCCTGGCCGCGGCTTGGGCGGCCGGAGTGGCACGCTGTGGTCCTCGATCGTCGTGCGCGCCCGAAACATCCGTGTTCTTCAGCGGCAACACCGGGCTCACGCCGGAGCATGGCGAAATCCGCCACCGCTTCGGCGCGTTCGATGTGGTGTTGCTGGAGGTGGGCGCGTTCCACGAGTCGTCGGGCAAGAGCGAAGCAAACCTCGCAGGTTTCCGCGCTGAGTCCAACGTTCGACACGTCGACCCTGCGGACCGCGCGAGAGTCGAACATGCGTGAGCTGAAGTCTTCCGCTGGAACGAACTGGCTGTTACCCTCCGGCCAGTGATCCCGTTCTAAGGGGACGGCGCCATGACACAGCACGCAAGCCTGTCAGCAGAGAGCGACTCTGGCTCAGTGCCGCTCGTGAGTGAGGGGCGCACCATTGGGGGGAAATACCTGGTCGGGACGCTACTCGGGCTCGGCGGAATGGGGGTGGTTCACTCCGCGCGCGACCTATCCCTCGGGCGCCGGGTCGCGCTCAAGGTTTTATTGCCGCGCTTGGTGGCCTCCGCCACCGCTAGCGGCCGATTTTTGCGTGAAGCCCGGGCCGCGTCAAAGATCACGAGCGAGCATGTAGTGAAGCTGTTGGAGAGCGACACGCTGTCAGACGGCACGCCGCTCCTGGTCATGGAATACCTCGACGGGAGGGACCTGCGCGCGCTGTTGCGCGAGGACGGGCCGTTACCCGCGCACATCGCCGTCGATTACATCCTGCAAGCTTTACAGGGAATCGCCGAAGGCCACACGCACGGCATCGTTCACCGCGACGTTAAACCGAGCAACCTCTTCTTGACGGAGCGCGCGGACGGCACGCCGCTGATCAAGGTCCTGGACTTCGGCATCGCCAAGACACTCGGGCCAACCCAGCCAGAAGATTGCGCGCTGACCAATTCCGAAGACGTGCAGCTGGGTTCACCGACGTACATGCCGCCCGAGCAATTTCAAAATCCGCGGGACGTCGACGCGCGCGCCGATATCTGGTCGCTGGGCGTTACGTTATACGAGCTGATCAGCGGTAGCGTGCCATTCCGAGGCCAAGGTTATCTGGACCTGGTGTCGAAGGTGTTGAACGAAACGCCTGGCCCACTGAAGGCATTCGTGCCGAAATACTCGTTGCCTAAGGGCCTGGAGCAGGTGATTTTTTGCTGCCTGGAGAAGAACCGTGAGCGCCGTTACAAGAACGCCGCGGAGCTCGCTCGAGCCCTCGCGCCGTTCGGGAGCGAGGACGCGCGCCTGTCGCTGACGCGCGTAGTGGGCATCGGGCGCCCGCGGATCTCCACGCAAGCCAGCGCGGCCGTAGACCTGCGCGCGCAGGACGTCACGCTGCCCGTCGCGATCGACCCGGCGCTGAACCGTCAGGATCGGGCTACGTCCACCGGCGCGCGCGTTCCGCCGCGCACCCGCGCGGATCGCATTGCATTGGTGCTGGGAACGCTGGCGGCTGCGGCCGTGCTCGGCGGGCTTTGGCACTACGCCGGCCAGGCGCGCCCTGACGGAGCGGCCTCGAACGCCGTCGCCGCTCCGTTGATCGCGGCCGCATCGCCGCAGCCGTTGGCCGTCGCGCCGCCGGCACCCGACACCCGACCGTCGCCGGCTCCGCGGGCTAGCCACGTGCTACCCGGCGCGACGTCACATAGAAGCGCGCACATCAGCCCCCCAGCCGCGCAGAACAGCAGCGCGGCACCGGCCGCGAGCGCCATTGCGGCCGGCACCCCGCCGCGCGAGGCAGAGCGAGCGGCGTTGATCGAAAGCTTGATTCAGCAGCGCCACTGACCGCCTAAAGGCCGCCGCAGCCGCCCCAGGCGGTCTCGTCCGTGCCCGTCTTCAGGCAGTGCTGAATGCCCTGTCCGCCGCCGAGCCCGCAGCTCCGGATGTCCCGCTCCAGGCAAAAACAACCGGTATCTTGGTCAGTGACGCGAAAGATGCACTCACGCTGTGTTGGCGCGCTCGCCGGCGCGACGCACGTGATGTAGTTCGGATCTGCGCACTCCGGGTACCATTCGGAATTGTCGCAGTCGTCCGTGCCGCGGCAACTGATGTAGTCGGGCGGCCCGCCGTCACTGGTATCCCGTGGAGGATGGGGATGATGTTTGTGATGCCCGCGCGGCGGCGGCTTGCAGCTCCCGGATGGGTCGTTCGCGTGCTCACCCGACGCGCAGTCCACGAAACACACCGCACACGTGGCGAGCAAAATGACACCAAGTAAGCTTCCGTAGACTGCCCGCCGCTGACTGAGTTTGGTCATCGATGCATCCCTTTCTGTTCGAAGCTAAAGGTCGTGAACGCAGCGTAATCCGAGGTTCGCGGACTCCGCATCCGCCTGCAGCGAGCCGCGTCGGCTGGTCTCCATGTAATCACCGTTGGTCCGGTACGAGCCCCCCCGTGTCGCGTGGTCACCGTATTGCGTGACGACCGTGTTCACGCAATCCACGCATGGAATTGGGTACTTCGTGTTGTAATAGTCCAGGGTCCACTCGCCGACATTGCCGGAAAGATCGGCTTGCCCGAAGCGACCGTAGCCCTTGGTCAAAGAGCCCACGGGCTTGAGGGGATTCATGGCGTAAACGGCGTAGCTGAGATCGAGGGGCGTGCTGTTGGGCGGGACCGACCACGGGTAAAAGCGTTGCTCAGCGCCACCAGCGGCGGCGTAGTTCCACTCGGCCTCCGTTGGCAGACGCCCGCCATCCCAAATACAGAACGCGTAAGCGACGTAGAAGTCGACGCAGTTTGCTGGCAGCGTTCCCGCCTTCGTGTACGTCGCATCGGCGGCGCTCGACGCATTTTCGGGACCCGGGCAAGCGAGCTCGGCGAGCATCGCTTGGCGCGATAGCGGCAAGGGATAGTTGCTCTGCCAGCCGGCAAAGGCGAGATTGTGCGCGATTTTCCCGGCGCCGGCAGCGGGTGGAAGGCCGAGTTGAGAATAGAGCCAATCCACGAAACGGCTCAGCCTGCCGACCGTGACCTCGTACTTGTCCATTGAGAACGAGGAGACAGTGGCTGGCAACGCAGAGGCATTGTTGCGGAAGAAGTTACCGCCCGTCACTTCGAGCGAAAGGCAGCAGCTATCCGCGTTGCACTTCAGTGGCGTGCCACCGGCGCAGCTTGCCGAGTTTTTGCACTCACCCTTTGCGCAGACGTCCGGACATGGCTCGGGCGGCTGTGTCCACGAGCCATGCACGCACAGCCGCGGGAAGTTGTCCTTGCAACTGCGCTCGCTCCCTTGGCATTCTGCTCCGCCTCCGCCTCCGCCTCCGCCTCCGCCTGCTCCGCCCCCGACTTCGGTGGCGGGTTTGCCAGCGGCGCCGGCCCCGCCCATCGAGCCGCCGGGCCCCCCCATGGCCCAACCGGCAAAGCCGCCGTCAGCGCCAGAACCGCGGGATTCCGCGCCAGCGGCACCGGCTTCCACGGCTTGAAACGGGTTGCCGCCGCTCCCGCCGATGCCACCGCTACTTTGAACAGGCAGTTCGCCTGCGGCACCTGACGCCGAATCGGCCTGGTCCGGATTACGGCTTACGAAGGCGCTACCGGCGTCCCCTCCGTCCGCAGCGGCGGGGCGTGCGTGCGGCTCCGGAATGTCGAGCACGTCGCTACAGCCCGTGAACACCATCAAGGTCGGCAGGAACCCGCCAAAGTGAGCGACGCGCCGCAGAGTCAAGCGTTCTAGCATGATCTAAAAAGTGCCCGTTAGATAGACGCGAGGCTCGGCCAAAGACACGTTCGCTTTGAGCGCCGGCCGTCCGCCGCCCCGTGCCTGGGGGTCCGACCCGCCGCGTAGGGAAGCGACATAAAGTGTAAGGCCGCAGGCCGCGAGGGCGCCACCGGCAACGAAGCTCCAGGTGGACACCCGAGCGGCAGAGAGCGCGTCGTTCAACAGGGCCACGCCACGCGGATCGCAGCCCGTGTCGTCACAATGGCCGCCGCCACTGGCTTCATCCTTTTTGGCCTTTGCCGATACGGCAAACGCAGTGCCCAAGCCGAGCCCGACGATCCCGCCCGCTGCGAAGGCCAAGCTCGCACGCTGAAGTGTTTGTCGGGAGCTCAGCTTTGCACTCGCTGCGGGCGGTGATGGGTGAAGGGGCGGGCTCGCATGCACCGCACTGGGGGGCGCGCGCGTCGAGTCGAGCACCGGGAGGGGCAACGTCTTCTGATCGCCGTCCGGGCCCAGCAAAACGGTTCCTACCCAGGTCGTCCGGCCCGGAGCCGAAGCAACCACAGTGTGGGCTCCGCCATCGATTGCTACGGACACGCCGAACGCCGCCGGCTCGAGCGCGACACCGTCGCACAGTACTTGAAGGCCAGGCACCCCTCGCAATTCGGCCGGCACCAGCACCACGAGCTTCGAGACCCTCGGCGAAAGCGCGTCCGCGCGTTCCGTGGCGGCCGCCTTTCGCTCGCTATGATTCTCGAGCTCCGCGAGCTCGGCCGCAGCCATGTAGCTTGCCCGCGCGCTGGCAAAAAGCCCGGAGAGTTCCTGGCAATACGCCAACGCGAGCAGGGTGCCCGAGGCTCGATCGAGCGCTTGGCTGTCTTTGAATTTGGCGCACGCCGCAGCGTAATTTTTGTCTTTCAGCAGCGCGTGACCTGCTCGAAAGCTAGCCTCCGCCTCGCTCACATTTCCGGAGTACTGTGCCAAGGCGCTGCGCCCCAGTAGGCTGATCAGCGCTGCGCTCGCCGCCCAGATCTTCAGCGTACTCATCGCAATCTCTCTGCTAATCCAAAATCCAACGGAGCGCGAGCGGCAACCTGTAACTCCGCCCCGCGCGCCAAGGCTCGTGTAAGCGCTGACCGCGTTGGCTAGCGCCGGTCTCCCGCAACGCGGGCGAAACTGACGTGCGTCGTTGGCGCTATGGGGGTCACCAGCGATAGCGGCCGCAACGTAGCCTGGGAGCGCCAGAGCACTGCCCTTCGCTTGGCGAGAAAACACAACAACTCGGCGCGACCCGAAACGCCGAGCCGGGCGAAGGCCGCGGCCACTTGGTTTGCGACAGTGCGCGGTGAAGTACCGCGAACACTGGCGATTTGGTCGTAGTTGAAGCCCTCGACCAGTAGGCGAGCCACGTCGTATTCGGCTTGTGAAAGCTGCCCAGCGAGCTCCGCGTCCGGACGAACAGCGCTGAAAGTCTGCTGGCGAAATTGCTGGTTCTCCACGCTGAGCAGCTTAGCTGCGCGCGCGTTCTCCCTGATGTCTTTGGCGTGGGCGGCCATCACCAGCACGAGTGGAATGCGCGATGGCCAGCAAGGCAAGCCCATGAACGCAAAACAGCGCTTCAAAATTTCCGCAACGCTCGAGGCGCACAGGCCGAAGTCGAGCGCGAGCGACTTCCGTCCGCCATTTAGCAGCGCTTGCTCCAAGACTTCGATGTCTCGCTGAGTGATCCTCTTTGTTGCGCTAGCCGTGGCGCCCAAGGGGGCACGCGTCACGCCAATGGTACAGGCGTGCTCGGTGAAAAAACCGGCCTCTATTTTGCAGGATCCCTGGATGAGTTCCATCCACAACGCGGCCAAGTTTGCCGCCTCTTCGCTGGCTCGTGTGCTGTAGTCCAACGCGGCGGGCGCCGGCAGGGCACTCGCACAGTGTGACGCTCGCGCAGGCATGCCGTCCGTGACCTGGTCCATCTTCCACTCCTTGAAGCTGGTCTCGGCGTCCACGGGTGCGTGCGCCGTACTCGCTGTGATACGCGGAGGACCGGCCGCTCGTCGATCGCAGTAGCTCGCAGTTCGCGCCGGTCCGTGCTGTAATGAGGCAGCTTCGGTATGGCGAAACTGCTCGAGGAACGCGGGAAACGCAGCTGCATCTTGCTGCCGGAGCACCTGATCGGCCGCGGTCCGCAGTGCGCGCTCCGTTTGGCGGACAGGAATTACGTGTCCTCACAACACGCGCTGATCCGCTGGTCCGGTAACGCTTGGGAGGCGCTCGACCGTGGCAGCCGCAATGGGACGACCCTGAATGGCGAAGCCCTCGAGCCCGGCCGCCCCTACCGCTTGCTAAAAGGCTCGGTGCTCAGCTTTGGACACCCGGAAGAACGCTGGTCGTTTTCGGACGCGAGTGAGCCGCGAGCGATGGCGCTCGCGCTGGCTTCCGGTGACGCGCACTTGGATTCTTGCGGCATGATCGGCATTCCGTCGAACGACAAGCCTGAATGCACGTTGCTCCAAGCCTCAGACGGTTCGTGGCAGTTGGAGGATGCGGACGGCTCGCTCCACGCACTCCATGACGGGCAACGCTTCGAATCTGGTGGGCAAGACTATGCCTTCTCTTGCCCAACCTCCAGTGCCCTGACGGCGGGTGTGCCGAGCGGCGACGCGGAGCCGCCCCTGCTCCACTTTTTGGTGTCTTCCGACGAAGACTTCGTGGAGCTCACGTTGCGCTATCGAACGCGCGCCGTTGCCTTGGGCTCGCGCGCGCACAATTACCTGCTGCTCACCCTGGCTCGGCAAAAGCTCGCGGATCTTGCCAACCAAGTGACCGATGAGGCCAGCGGCTGGGTGGATAAAGACCAGTTGGCCGACGGCCTGCGCATGACTCCGCAGTTGATCGACGGCGAGGTCTTCCGAATTCGCAAGCACTTCAAGAGCCACGGCTGGGCCGAGTCCGTCGCCATCATCGAGCGCCGTGCACGCACTCGCCAGCTCCGCTTGGGGCTTTCGCGACTGCGCGTCGAACGGCGTTGAGCTCAGCCGAACGCGCCAGCGACCAGCTCGAACGAACGCAAGCGCGCGGCTGGGTCGAAGGCATGCGTGGCCAGCATCACCTCGTCAGCCCGGGTGCTGTCGACTATGCGCTCGATGGCAGGGCGCACGCGGTCGGGAGTGCCGACGATCTGGAGGCGACTGAACGGCGCGATCGCAACGCGCTCCTCCGGCGTGTACACGTGCGCGATTGCTTCCTCTGGGCTCGGCATGCGCCCCGGATGGCCCGTGCGCAGCTGCGCAAATGAAAGCAACATAGAGGAGGCCATGCGCGTCGCCGCTGCCTCCGTATCCGCGCAAAAGACCGACAGCGCCAGGATGGCGTGCGGTTTTTCGAGCGGCCCAGCTCGAAAGCGCTCGCGATAAACGCGCATGGGCCGCTCCGGCGAATCTGGGCTGAAGTGACCCGCAAAGGCGAACCCAAGGCCTAGCTCCGCTGCCAGATTTGCGCTGTAGTCGCTCGAACCCAGTAGCCAGATAGGCGGCAACGGCACGTCGTCCGGCATGGCGCGCACTTTGGCAAAGGGGTGGTTGGCGGGCACTGTGCCGTCACCAAACCTGCGCAGCTCGGCCAGCTGGGTCAGAAAGTCATCGGCCAACGGCGCGCCGTGCGTTCGGCGCAAGGCGAGCGCGGTGAGCGGATCAGTACCCGGGGCGCGCCCAATGCCCAAGTCGATCCGCCCCGGATGCAGCGCTGCTAGCAAGCGATATGTTTCCGCCACCTTCAGCGATGCGTGATTTGGAAGCATGACCCCACCCGCGCCCAGCCGCACACGGCTTGTCACTTGGCCGATGTGTGCAATTAAGATCTCGGGCGCGGTGCTGGCAATGCCTGGCATGTTGTGATGCTCGGCGTACCAAAGCCGCTGAAAGCCCAAGCGCTCGACGGTGCGCGCCAGATCGACCGCGGCCTGAAGGGCGGCGTGGCTCGTGCTTCCGCTGGCGAACGGGACTAGGTCGAGGGCAGACAGGGGAAGCGGCATGGGCGTGCTGGATGCATGCGGCCCGCTTCTGGTTCCCGCCAGTGGCGTCAGGGCGACCGTCGATCGCGCTCTCACCGCGGCGCCGCGCCGCCCGCTCGAGCGCGGAGAGCGTTCGCGACGGCGCCCGGGCCGCGGTTTAGCGTGAAGAGCAGACCACGACTTCGAGATCGGCGCCGGGCGGCGCAGCGTTGCTCGGGCCATTTCGGCAAGTGACGGCCTGGGAAGGCGGCGCTGCTAGCAGCTGAGGCAGCCGCGCGTCCGCGACCCAAACCGCTAAGGACAGGCCAAAAACGACTGCGACGGGATGTGCCATGGCTGATCTCCGGTGATGGTGGCGTTCGAACAAAGAGAACGGCAGCTGACATCATTAGTTTACTTAAATGTTACTTAAGGTCAACAAATCGTCACCGGGCCGTCACACGAGAGTGGGTGCGCCGACACGGCCCCACACGCGCCGTCGCCCGCAATCAATACTGGTAGGCTCCGCCGCATGTCGGCGCGCTCGTTCGGTGCTCTTGCCGCGTCGGCGGCGCTGAGCGCCTGTGTGAGCTCCACGCCGGTGTTCGAGCCGATACGCACGAGAGGTGAGGCGGGCGCCGGCGGTGAGGCGGGCGTTGGCGCCGAGGCGGGCGTTGGCGCCGAGGCGGGCGCAAGCGGTAACGGCGGCGAGGCGGGTTCGCTGGAAAGCCGATCGATCCTCGTGTTCGATGACGCTCGCATTTCGAGCACGCATGGCGAGCCAAACTATCAGAAGCTCACTGCCGCTATTGATTGGTCGGGCGGGCCATATCAAAGCGCAACGTTGATTGCGGACCTAAAGACTACGTGCGTGCCGTTTTCAAATTGGGCCGCCAACCGACCGCCCGAAGGCCAAAACTGGCCCGCAGATTGCGATGCCTTCGATCGAAACTTCGAAATATCACTCCCCGGCTCGGTTCCGGAACCGAACGCGGAAGAAGGCAGCCCCGGGCTCGAGTTGGTACGCGCGATCACGCCCTTCGGCGGTCCGCTTCATCTCGAGCGCGACGTGACCGCGATCATCAACGCCCTGCCCACGAGACGGCAAATTCGCGTCGGCATCAATACGTTTGCCGATCCCGCGGGGCTGGTCACCGGCTCGGCTGCGAGTTGGCAGATCTCGCTTCGCGTCGAGCTCGTGCGCGGGGCTCCCGGCCCCCGGCCGCTAGCAGTGATCCCACTGTTCTACGGGGACGTGACTAGCGCGGACGCAACCAGCGCAACGTTTACCACCCCGAAGGGAACTCGCTCTGCCTATCTCGAATACCGGACGACCGGGCACGGCCAAGCGGTAGGCGACGCCTTCTCGTGCAACGGCCCTGCGGAAGAATTCTGCAAGCGCCAGCACACAGTGCTGCTGGACGGACTGAGCTTAAGGGCATTCACCCCGTGGAAAACTTGCGCGACGCGCTGCACTCTAGCAATGACGACCGGGCAAGCCGGGTTCACCTACTGCAAGGAGAACCCGTGCGGCGCAGTCGCTAGCGTGAAAGCGGCACGCGCCAATTGGTGCCCCGGGGCTGAGACGCAGCCGGTCGTGATCGAATCGTCCGCGCTGGCTGCGCCGGGCACTCATGCCCTTTCGTGGCAGGTCTCCAATGTCGCCCAGGGCGGAAGTGTCCGCGTCTCAATCACCTACTTCGCGTTTGGCGATTGACCTGACTCAACCGCGACCGCTTCGCGCCAAGTGAAAGCCATGCACGGCGGCACCGAGCATCAAGCGTAGTTGCTCGAAGATCGAGATATCGAGCGTGCTCAGCATCACGGTGACAATGCCCATGGGCCGGCCCTCGAAGACCAACGGTTGAACGAGCAGGGCTCCCGTCTCTCGGCTAAACAGGTCAGCGGGTCCGAACTCGTTGGCTCGAAACGTTTCCGGGATGCGGAAGCGCCGGATGCTGCTGTACGCCGCGAGGCACAAGCAATCTCGACTGACCTTACCGGGTTCCTCGAACACGCCCAGGGCGAACGCCGGGATACCCAGGGCGCGAAACCGAAGCTCAAACTGTTCGCGGATGACCGCCAGCGTGGCGGTGCCGAACAGGAGGGAGCTGGCCTGCGCGAATTCCCGTAGTTGCGAGACCGCGTCGACCTTGCGCGAAATCTCAGTGCGCACCATTGCTTCGGCGAGTTGATCCCGAGCCGCGTGAAACAGGTCCTCGGCATGCGCGCCCACGCTCGCATCAGCGCTGGCGCAGTCCGCAATTTCACCGCGTAACAATCCCAGAACGGTCTGACACACGCTCAGATCGCCGCCCGCGCGATGCAGCCGGACGATGATTTGGTCGATGGTCGAGAGGAAGATTGAGGGGCCCTGCCCCATCAGATCGTTCAACAGGGCCGCGAGCAGCCGCTGCTCCCAGCCACTTCCAACGCCAAACATCGCGCCGTGAGCGCCACGGGCGAGGGCGGCGCAGATCAGCGTGCGGCGTTCGATGATCGCAGCTTCGAAACCGCGGTCACGCGCGGTCCCCGGCCGCGTGCGCTGTACGTCGACGCGAGCGCAGCCACACGAACGCCGCTCGACGATCTGTGCCGCGAGTTCGCTATCGAAAGGCTCGGCACTGCCGTTCATCAGCGACACCAGCCGGCGCAAACCTTCACGGCCCAGCGCGTCCGTCGTCCGACGCACGGTCGTCAGAGAAGGAGTCGCGGTGCGGGTGATGTCCAAGTCGTCGAACCCAGTCACGGCCACGTCGGAAGGTACGGTCACGCCGCGCTCGGCAAGCGCGTCCAGCGCGCCGAGCGCCATGTAGTCGTTGGCGGCAGCGACGGCGTCGACCGCCCCGACGCGGACCCCCCGATCTTCGAACAGCTCGCGCACCGCGAACGATCCTGACTCGCGCCGCCAATTTCCCTGAAGGATGAGCCGCGGCTCCAGCGCGATGCCGCTCTCATCGAGCGCAGAGCGATACGCCGCATAGCGCTCTTCGGCGTCTTCATTCGTGCTCGGGCCACGAATGAGGGCGATTCGGCGATGGCCGTGCACTTTTATCAAGTGTCGAATGACGTCACCCATGGCCGTGCCGCCGGCCACGGAGATGCTGTGCATGCCGGAGACGCGAACGCCCAAATTAACGATTGGGATGCCATCGAACCGCCCCAGGAACTGGGCGAAGTTCGCCGCGCCGACCAGATTTCCAAGTGTGCCGGAGAGCGCCAGCATGCCCTCAAACTGAAGCGGGCCCAGCAGGTCGAACAAGAAGTTGCGCTGCGCGCGGTAATCGAGCAACGGGTCGCCGACCACACCGCCGGCAAGGCACACCAATTGAATGTTGGTGGGCTCCGCGGCACGACTGATGCCCCGCAAAATGCCGACTTGATAGTCGTCCTCGGCCGCGTCCATCAAGAGCGCCACGCGACGCTTCATGCTGCGCAACGTCAACGCGTGCTCCCCAATTGTAACGCCATGCCTGGCATCTTCGTTAGCCTACGCCACGGTGACGGCGCGCGCACTCGCCGCGTGCGTCACCCTGGTTTAGCGCTATTGCGATAGAGGTTCAGTTGCCGCGCTCAGGCGAGAGGAACGAGTACGGTCGTCTGCCACATGTCGGCAAGCACGGGCGACCCGAGGCCCGAGTCCCCGGCAACGCGCGGGCCGAATCGTAATCCGACTGGAGCGATCGAGCTCAGACCAGCGGCGCCACCAAACGCGCGATGTCGTCGATCACGGAGCGCACGGCTCCCGCGGGCGGCGCCCCGACCCGGCAGCCCGGAAAGCTTGCTTCGAACCAGCAACTCAGCCGCTCGATTTGCGCGCCACCTTCGAAAAACAGAGCAATCTCATAGTTCAAAAACAAGCTGCGCATGTCGAAGTTGGCAGAGCCCACGACGCAAAGTGTTTCGTCCACCAGCAAAGTTTTAGCGTGCAGCATCTTGGGAAAGCGATGGATCGCGACCCCGGCCGCGCTCAGGTCACGGAGGCAAGACGCGGAGGCCAGATCAGAGAGCAAGTGATTCGAGCGCGCGGGCGTCAATACCCGCACCTCCACGCCCCGGCGAACTGCGATTACGAGCGCGCGAAGTAGCGCTTCGTCCGGCACGAAGTAAGGTGTCGCGATCCAAATCCGCTGCTCAGCACGAAAGATTGCGGTCAGATCGGCGTCGTAGATCGGGTCACTGGCGCTGTCGGGCCCGCTTGGCACGACCTTCACGGGGAGCGGCCCGGGCGAAGGCCGAGGGGGCGCCGGCAGGCGCTCGCCGCAAGCAAATTCCCAGTCTGCTCGGAAGACGAGGTCGAGGTCGTGCACCGCCTCACCTTGGACGAGCAATGACAAGTCTCGCCAGCGTGCAGGGTCGGGGGTCGGGCCCATGTACTCGTGGCCCAGATTCATGCCGCCCACGATCGCTCGCTGCCCGTCAAACATGGCAATTTTGCGATGATTACGCAGGTTATTGTGACCAAGGAACGGTAAGTGCACGAGCGGCATGAAGCGCTCGACGCGGCCCCCTGCCCGAACCAGCTCGCGCAGTGCGGCCCGCGGCGCGTGGAAGCGCAACAGGTCATCGATCAAAAGGCGGACCTCCAGGCCGGCGCGGGCTTGCGCGATCAGCGCCTGCACGAGGGGGCGGCCGGCGTCGTCATCGCTGAGCACGAAGGTCACGATCCGAATCGTGCGCTCAGCTCGGCGAATTTCGCGAAGCAACGTCTCGAATGCGAGCACGCCTTCGTCGAGCCAGAGCACGTCGTCGAGCGTCGACCGCGCGTGTGGACCGAGGGCGGCGTGCTGCGCTCGCCCGTCGCTCATGGGCTGCACGCCGGGCTCTAGGCGGCGCTTGCGCGCGACCCGTTGCTTCAGTTTCCTGCCCCCAAACACCAAGTAGAGCGGAATACCGAAGTATGGAATCAGGACGATAGACAGTAGCCAAGCGATGGCCGTGCCGACTGGCCGGCGCCGTTGACGGAGCAGAGACAGGACCAGCACGAGGACGAGCGCGTTGCTGAGGATCGACACCGCGTGGTGGGTGAGGATCCAATGCGGCTCGAGAAAGCGCATCGTCAGGTTTGCATCGGTTGGGCGGCGCAGGGCGACGGTCGATCTCGCCTGGCCCGGCTCAATCGCCTGGGCCACGGGGGAGATCAACCAGTAAGCTTGCTCGCACGCGAGGCCGCGTCGAGAGCCGGCAAGGCGACGCCCGTGCTGCCCGGTCCGGCCCGGCGCATCCTGCCCCGCGTGCTGCGGCTCCCCGGCGATTCCGCGACAAATCTTGCGCGGCGCGCGCGGCACATGCCGCCCGTTGCCCCGCGGCCAAAAAGTTCAGTTCTCACCGCCGGCCAGCGCTAATGACCGGCGACCGTGTAGTATTCGGCGGTCCGATGCGTCTAGCTTGTGGGTTAGATTGAGCAGCGCCCGATTTGGGCGCGGAAAGAGAAGTCGATGTTACGCACGTCCCTGTTGGCCATTTTCGCGGCAGTCTCCGTCGTCAGCGCTTGCGCCAAGGACAACGACACGCCCGCGGCCGCCCCCGCGCCCTACTCGCCACCCGCGCCGACCGCGACCGTTGCGGCGCCGCAACCCGCGGTCATCGCCGCCGCGCCCGCGCCGGTCACGACAAGCCCGGCGGTGGCCGGCACCATGGCCACCCCAGGCCCGCTCGCCCTCCCTTGTCAAAGCGACGCGCAATGCGCTTTCGCGCGCTGTAACGTGCAATTCCAAAAATGCGCGTTTCCGTGCCTCTCTGCCGTGGATTGCGCGGCGGGCGCCGCCTGTAATGCGGCGACCGGTCTGTGCTTGCCCGGCGCGCCTCAATAATCGCCGCTGATTGTCAGCAATCGGGCTTGCCTGCGGCTCCGAGCGGTGGGGTACTTGAATGATCGTGAAGCGTTGCGTCGCCAGATCGTGATGGGTCACCCGCCGATCGTCGGCGCCCGTCCCACGGAGTATCCCATGAAGCGGCTTATTGTGACCGGTGCGGTGGTTTTTTGCTTTGTTTCGAGCTTGATGACGGCCTGCGGGTCGCGCAGTTCGGATCAAATCTTTCCGCTCGGTTCGGTGGCGGGGGACGCCGGGGTGACCGGCGACAGCGAAGCTGGGACCTCGGGCTTGGGGACGCACGTCTCAGGGGCGGGCGGCGCCTCCGGCGGGAGCGGCGGCGCTGACGCCGGCGGCGCGGGCACCGGCGGTGCGGACCTGGCGGGCGCAGGCGGCGCGCTCGTCACGGGCGGGAGCTCGGGTGCACTCGCCATGAGTGGCGCTGGCAACACGCTCGGCGGCGCGAGCGGTTTAGGCGGCAATGGTGCGTCCGGCACCCCCGCGACCGGCGGCACGACGGGCATCGCTGGTAGCGGCGGCGTCGGCGGCCTGAGTGGATCTGGAGGCAAGGGCGGGGCCTCGGGCGCCGGTGGCGCCTCCGGTGGGGGCGGCACGAGCGGCGGTAATAACGCTGCCTGCCCGGCCACGACGCCCACCTCGAACACCATGTGTCCGAGCTCTTCGCTGCAATGCAATTACGTCGGACGAAGCTGCGCATGCCGTCAAGTGGGCAACACGCTTCAGTGGCGTTGCACCGGGAGTGGCACTGCCTGCCCCGCGAGCGAGCCTACTGTAGCCTCGAGCTGCACCACCACCGGCGCGCAATGCCCGTATCCAAACGGCGACCAGTGCAACTGCAGCAACGCAAAGTGGAGCTGCTTCGTGGCGGGCTGTCCGGCAAGCAAGCCGCCGCCGAGCGGCGCCTGCGGTTCGGTCTTTGGGCAATGCACCTACGGTACGGGCGTGGGCTCGGCGTGCGTGTGCATCGGCGGCGCTTGGTTCTGCAACTAAGCGTCGTCGAAGACTCGGGCTAGCCACCCTGAAACGGGCGCGCTTACGGCGTTTCGCCGCTGTGCGTTGGATATTTTTGGGCGGACCAGGCGCCCAAACCCTCATCCAAAACGGTCACTTTCTTGAAGCCCGCTTGCTGAAGCTTGAATGCGAGCTGGCCCGATTCTGCGTGCGGGCAGGCGCAATAACAGACTAGCCAGGCGTTTCGCGGCAGCTTTTCGATGTACGGCGCAGGATCGTAAAAAGGAACGCTGACGGCGCCCGCAATGTGGGAATTCATGTAATCCGAAGGAGCGCGTGCATCTAGGATCGCCATCCGCGCGCCGCGTTGCAGCTGAGCGTGAATGACGGACAGCGGGGTGGTTGCGGGCGTCGCTTTGAACCCAACCGGCTCCGAACCTTTCGGATTCAGCGGTACTGGGCCGAGAGGGATCGGAGGCGGCGGAACGGCGGCGGGGGGCGGCGGGGGCGGCGACGCCCAGCTGCGGAGCAGGGCCGTCACGTCCTCTATCCCCGCATCCCCCAGCGTGGTCGCAAAGCTCGGCATCAGCGTGCCGGGGCGCCCGACCTTGATCGTGTAACGCACGAAGCCGTTGCTGGCGGTTTGGAGCAGCTGAGGATTACCGATGTGGACGTTGGGGCCACCAATGCCCCTGACCCCGTGACAGCGGAAGCACTCACGCGCGTAGATATTTTCGCCGCGTGCGGGGTCGCCGTTCAGGGCGCGCTCGTCGAGCGCAACACGAGGCCCCTTGGCCCAGGTACGTAAATGCTGAACCAAGGCCGTCACGTCCTCCGCGGCGAGGGGTCCGCCGCGATCCTTCGACCACGCAGACATGGTCGTGCCCATGCGGCCGTTCTCGATCGCATCCCGCAGCTGTGGGTCGCTGACCGACGCCTGGAAATCGGCCTGAGCCAGACGCGGCGCGTTGTCGGCTTTGTAGCCTTCGCCGTTCGCGCCATGGCACACGGAGCACATGCGACCGTAGAGCTCGGCCCCCTTGCTCGGTTTTGCGGGCGGTGCAGGCTTACGGCAACCTGCCGCGGCGATCAGCGGAAAGAAGCAGCACGAGACGAGGACCTTTTTTGAGCAGCGCATGACGGCCCAACGATACGATAGCGGGCGGCATACGCTACGACGCGCTGATCCAACAGCACTTCCCGAGTGTTGCGAGCTTGGAGGCAGCCGCAAAAGAGGCATCAAAGTTGCGGAGTCCGCGCTTCGAGGACGCGCTGAACGCGCTCCGGGATCGCGCTCAGAAAGTCGTAGCCCGTGGCGCCTTCGATGGTATCGACCGAGGTGACGAAATCGGTCCAGCGATGTCGGCCGACCCCCGGTTCGTTGGGCATGAGCACGGCGATGACCTCCGTGCTGGCTTCGATTTCGGCGGGCTTCTGACCGGCACGGAGGATGACCACTATTTTAAAGCTCGCCGCCGGCACCGCCACCCCGTGGCCAATCGTAGGGAATGGCGCGCTGAAGATGCCACCGGCCACGATATAAAGCAGCGCGCCGCCCTCCGCGCGCTGCCGCGCGTATTGCTCGAAGCGCTCCCAAGGGCCGGCATTCAGCTCGTGCAGCTGGGGCTGCGCGTTCGTAAAGACGAACGTCGTCGCGTTGTCAGCAGCAGAATCTGCTCGGTCGGCAGACGGGCAGAGGTGACCGCGATCGTAGCCGCTGTGCCGGTAGTCGTCCGCGCTGACGCGATACAGGTCGGAAGGTAAAGCAGGATCCGATTGAAAGCTGCGAGCGCGCTTTTGGTGGCCCAGATAGGTGCGGTCGAGTCGCCATGCTGCCCAATTGGGCACGCGGCGGATTGGATTGTAGGAAACGACGAACGACCGTTCATCGAGCAGCTGGTCGTCCGAGGCGTCATCGTCCGTGGGGACGCCCAGGGCAAGGTGCACATTGTTTGCGAGGCCGCGCGCCCCCGATCTGACTCCGAGTCCGCGCCGCGATTCGGCCGACTGCGGAGCTCGTTGATCAGCGCTGGCTGCCGGCGGGACTTCCAGGTGCAGGGCGGCGCTCGGACCTGCGCATGCGACGAGCAAAAAGCGCGAAAGAAACACGAGCAAGACGACCCACAGGAACGTCCCTCGCAACGAGCTACCGGTGGCTTGCCTCGCCCGCTTCGCGGTCACGGTCGCGACGCTAGCAGACCGCGCGGCGCCTGCGGATCTCCGAGCTCGGGAGACGGAAGCGGCGCGCTCACCACTCAATAGATGGACTGATGCGACTTGGAGCTAGCATCGGCTGGAACAGACGGGGGCGGTGCAGCACCGCGTGGCAGAGGATCCGCAGAGCGAGCCCCGACGGCCGGCGGAGACTTGGCGCCGAGCGCCGCTGACCGAGAGCTTGGCGGGGCCAAGCGGCTCAGAGGCGTGCGAGTGCTCGGCTGCGGCGCGGGCGCGTGCGGCGTGGGGGGTACCACCAAGGGCGTGGCACTCGGTGCGGACGCGGACGCGCGATCGTCGGGAACCGGCGCTGTATCCGACCCGACCGGCGCACGCGTCACCCACACCGCAATCAGCGCGACGAGCAGCGCTAGCAGAGCCACCAGCCACCAGCCCCACGAAACGGCAGTGCGCCCGCCCGGCACGGCCTCGGATCGCGACTCTGCCCGGGCACGATCGACGAGCAGCGTGATCGCGGCGGTGCTGCTTCGGATCGACGGCGAACGCGCTTCGAGACTGGGAGGCTCCGAGGTCGCGGCAGGAACGTCGAGCCGGCCGCTCGACGGTTGGGCTTTGCGGCGGGCGAGCGGCTCGCGCAGCGTGTTCGCGCTGCGCAAATCGAAGTTGTCCTCCGCGGGCGGGTGCCGCAAAGCGGAGATTTCAGAGTGAATCTGCAATTGAGTGCCGAGCTCGGGGACAGACGGCGGACCCGAGTGACCGCGTCTCGATCTGGCTTCGGGCGCTGGTTCAGCTGAGCTCACTGGCGGTGACACTGGTGAGCCCGAGCGCGCCTTGTCCGAACGAGGCGCCCGTGAAAAGTCTCGCGCGGGGGGCGGGACCGACTCGGGACCGAGTGATGTGCGCAGGCCGGGCGGCACAGTGACTCCCGCAGGCATCGGCTCCGGCTCCAAGCTCGGCGCGACGACTCGATCCACGACCGCTTCTGGACCAAAATAGGCCGCTCGATCCGACACGGAAAGTGGTCGCGGGCTGGGCAGAGAGAGCTCGGTCGGGGCGCGAGGGTCGACCGAGCCGATCGACATCAATGTGCCGCTCTGAATGGAGCGCGCGCTAGGCAAAGGCGGCGTGCTGAATCGGTCGTCGACGGGCGGCGCCGAACGCGCGCGTGGCACCTCCACGGACACCGGCGTGGGCGACGGGGATGCCGACGCCTCTGACGGGCGCCTTGCGGCCGCGCGAGCCACGTTCGGGCCATCCAACGTCTCGGCGTCGCGCAACACCGCGAGCTCGATATCTTCCGGAACGATGCGCTCCGGCGCGCCTTGACCGGGAAGCAACGAGGGCCCACGCAACGCGCCGGGTGGAGATGTTCCGATCAGAACTTCTTTGTACTTCGCGAGCGGCACATCGCGCGCAGTCGCGCGTTGCGAAGTAGGGTTGCCTTTGGGCCGCGAATCATCTCCGCGTCGCGTACTCATCCCGCGTCATCCCGCACACTCGCTGGCGAGTGCCCGACTCCGATCGACCGCCAAGTGATGGCCGAGCATTGCAGCAGCGGAGCCCAGAGTGCAACTCCGACTCTCGACTACCGGGTGCGAGCCCAGGGCGACGCGGGGGACGATCGAAGCGGGAAGCTTGAGCCATGATCGGCAATCGCCGGCCAGTTTTGACCGGCTTGGGGCCCTGCGGCGCTGGACGGCAGCGGACCTACTGCGCCGCCCCCCGCGAAGAGGGCCGGCTGGCTGCGTCCGTACGCAAAGGTCGAATAGCCCAGCCCCGCGCCCGATGAGCCGCCTATTTGGTAGTTGTTGATGGTCACGGAAACGCCCGCGGTCACGCTCGGCGCCCCCGGCGCGCGTCGCGGGGCTTCCGCGATCTCCCCGAGAGTCACCGTGTGGCTGAGCCGCGGGCGAGCGCCCTTGAACTCTTGCTCTACTGCTGCTGGAATTACACTCGAGTCCGGCTCCTGGAACGACGACCGGCCCGCACGGCTATCGGACTCCATGCTCTCCGCTGGCCGCTCCGATTCCGCGACCCAAGCCAACCCGGTTGCGCCGCAGCCGCTCGTGGCCACGACCAAGCCGAGCACGAGGCCGAGGCGTGCCGGCGGGCCCAGTCGGAACGAACAGCCGCTCATGTCCTCATGCAAGTCTTGCCACCCCTAAGGCCCTAGCGCCATCACTGACTGGTTTAAGCCGGTCTCAAGCAGGCACTGCCTTCCACCCGATGCGGTCGGCGGTCAGCGGTCGCGGTCGGCGGTCGGTCGGCGGTCGGCGGTCGGTCGGCGGTCGGTCGTACGGAGCCTGCCTTCAAAACTTCGCCCTTCGAGCGTAGCCCTGTTAAAGCTCCGGCGTGACTCTCGGTGAGCGTTGGTTCGTGTACATTGCGCGCTGCAGCGATGGCTCGCTCTATACCGGGGTGGCGCGCGACGTGAGCTTACGCATCGCCGCGCACAACGCCGGGCGGGGCGCGCGTTATACGCGTGGCCGCGGCCCCCTTTTGCTGTGCGCCCAGCGCCAGTGCTGTTCCAAGGGCGACGCGCTGCGCTTAGAGCACGCCGTTAAACGCCTGGCACGCCCGCAGAAAGAAACATTGCTCGGTGCCCGCCGCTTGGCCGCCTTTGCCCGGCGGCTGCGCCTCGGTCTCTCGGTAGCGAACCGCCGGGCACCGCGCAGCCGCGGCCGAGCTGCGACCCGGATCAGCACGCCCGCGGCAGCGGATGAGCCTTGGCCGTCGTGCGCTGAGGATCCACACGCGCCGAGCTCACCAAATCGAGCGCCAGGCGCCGCGCGTGCTCGCTGCGTACGCCTGAAAGCATGCGCATGAGCTCTTCTACGCGCGCGGCCGGGGCTAAGCATTCGATCTCGGTCCGGGTGCGACCTGCGCTTTCCAGCTTGTGCACCCGAAAGTGACCGGCGGCCTGGGCCGCCACGCACGCGTGGTGGGTGACGCAGATGATCTGTCGAGATTCCGCCGCGCGGCGTAAGCGAGCAGCGATGGCTTCCGCCGCCGCACCGCCAACACCGGAGTCGATCTCATCGAACACGAGCGTGTCCGCGCCCGCCTCCAAGCCAGCGCAGCGCAGTGCAATCAGCAAGCGAGAGCGTTCACCCCCCGATGCCACGTCCGCAAGGGGGCCGAACGGCTCGCCGGGGTTTGCGGCGAAGCGTGCCTCGAGCGCGGTGACGCCCAGCGCACCGAGCTCGCTAGCCTTGACCTCGCGGAGCACGAGCTCGATGCGCGCGCCTGACAGGCACAAGGCACCGAGCTCGACCTCCACGCGGCGCGCCAACTCCGCCGCTCGCTTAACCCGGCCGTGGTGGAGTTCCTTTGCAAGCTCTAGCGCGCGCGCCGTCGCCACTCCGAGCTCGGCCTCGGCCAGGCCAACGCGTTCCTCCGCACATTCCAGCCCGGCCGCTTCTTGACGGAGCGCCTCGAGGCGCTCGGCGAGCGCGTCCCCCGGAATGCACAGGGCTTGCGCCACGTGCTCCAACTCCGCCAGGCGGGCCTCGAGTAGGTCGATATCCTCGGGCTCGACGTCCAAATCGGCGCGCAGCCGTTCGGCCGCGCGCAGGGCCTCCTCGACCTCAATCGCAGAGCGAGACAGCGCATCACACAGGGCGCGGGCTTGTGGGGCGTCGTCCGCAACGCGCGTCGCACTGCGGATCAGACTGGATAACTCCTTCGCAACGGACGACTCACGCTCCGACAGCACGTGTTCGACGTGAGCCGCGAGCGCGAGGTAGTGCTGCGCGCGGCGTAGCACGCGCAGCCGCTCGGAGAGCCGAGTGTACTCAGCGGGACGGGGGCACAGCTTATCCAGCAGCGCCAGCTGCTGCCGTACCAGGCGCTGCCGTGCGTCGCGACCGGCGAGCTCGGCGTGTACGCGTGAAAGTTCGCCACGAGCCAGAGATAGATCGGCGTATGCCGAGTGGTACGCGCGCAGCAGAGCGGCGTGCCCCGCGAGCGCGTCCAGCCCGCCGATGAAGAGGGCCGGGCTACCCATCTCGACCTGCGCATGTTGAAGCGCGAAGCACAGGAGCGACCGCGCGGCTTCCGCCAGCTTGGACAAAGGCACGGAGTCATCGCCCAGCAGACACGCCCCACGCCCCGCGCGCCGCACCGTGCGCGCGAGCCGCAACGGCCTGCCCCCGGCGTCGAACAGGGCTTCGACCACGGCGGCTTCGTGGCCTTCGCGCACGCAGGATGGCGGAATGCGCGCCCCCAGAAGCAGACCAAGAGCGGTCAACACCAGCGATTTACCAGCGCCCGTTTCGCCGCTGAGCACATTCAGGCCGCCGTTGAATTCGACCGCTACGTCCTCTAGCAGCGTGAAGCCCTGAATTTTTAAGCGCTTGAGCATGCCTTCATGTTACGGGCCCGCCGCGCCCCCGGCTAGTCACGGAAATGTCAGATCGGACTTTGTTTGTCCGGTTGCGTGCAGCGAGTGCGCTGCTCACCAAGCGGTCACTTTGTAGTCCTTGAGGAACTTTCCGAACAAGTGCTCGCCGCTCAGTAGGCCCGAAAAGAACGGATCGCAGATACGCGCCGCACCGTCCACGATGTCGAGAGGCGGTGAAAAATCCGACTCACGCTGCTTACGCTCGGCATGAACGACGGGGTCTTCGTCCGTCACCCAGCCGGTGTCCACTGCGTTCATGAAGATGCCGTCCTTCGCGTAGTCAGGCGCCGAGGTGAACGTCATCATATTCAAGGCCGCCTTGGCCATGTTGGTGTGGGGGTGCTTGTCTGTTTTGGTGTAGCGAGCAAACTGTCCTTCCATCGCCGACACATTCACGATGTGCTTGTCGCGCGATGGAACGCGGCTCATCAGCGCCTTCAGCTTACTGCACAGAATGAAGGGCGCGACGGCGTTCACGAGCTGAACCTCGAGCATCTCGGGGGCTGGCACGTCCGCCAATGCCATGCGCCAGCTGTTCATCGTGCGTAGATCGACCTGTTGCAGGTCGGCGTCGACGCGGCCCTTTGGGAAGAGCTCCCCCTCCACCATCGTTTCATCGTATGCGAGCGGTATTTGCGAAAGTGCAGCAGAACGAGCAATTCCGTGCGCTGCGCCGTTCACCGCTTGCCGTGCAATGCCCATCGTGTCTTCCGCGCCGAGGGTCAAGGGCGAGCGGGCAGCAGCGCCCAGGGCAGCTTTGCAGGCCTCGTGGTCTCGCAGCAGGCCCTGAGCAGGCGCGCCCAGCGCAGACAGCGGGCCGAGCTCGAGCTCCAGCAATGGGCGGTAAAACGCGGGCGGGCGGCGCACGGTCTGGGCCGCGTTGTTGATCACGATGTCCAAGCGCTCGAGGGTCTGATTCAAGAAGCGCGCAAACAGCTCGACGCTCGAGCAGTGCCGCAAATCCAAGCCGTGAATCTGCAGGCGAGCGCCGAACGAATCGAAGTCGGGCTCTCGGGCGAAGCGCAGGGCGGCGTCCCGGGGGAAGCGCGTGGTGACGATCACGCGCGCGCCAGCGCGCAGCATCATCAGCGCTGCTTGAAATCCGATCTTGATCCGCGCCCCCGTAATCAGCGCGGTGCGTCCGACGAGCGGAGCGGTTTGAAAACGCTTTCGATAATTCAGATCGGCGCACGCCTCGCACATCGAGTCGTAGAAGAAGTGCAAGCGACGGTACTCTGCCTTGCACACGTAGCAAGAACGTGGATTATTCAACTCGCGCGCGGTCTCGGCCGGCGCGCCTGCCGACAGCTGCGGCGGTTCATAAACCGGCGCGGAGCGAGCGACGCGGATCGCGGTTTCGGCACGGAGCGCGCGGTCATCTTCGCGCGCGTTCTTCTTGCTGAAGCGTCGGAACGCCTTGTTCTCGCGGATGCCCTCGTGACGAGTAGGTCGTGATAGGCGACCGGACGCGGTCAGTAGCTGAATGCGGAGCTCGTTCGGCAGGGTGACGAGGCGCGCACGGTCCTCGACCAAGGTCTCCAAAATCTCGATGCAACGCGCCAGCTCTTCGGAGGAAAAGTCTGCCATGGCGAAGACCTCGCTCAGCGCGTCACTACGCGGCGGCGGCGCGGCGGCTGTCCGCCGTCTCGCGGAGGCGAGATCTCCGTGGAGCGCGCGGCGGAACGACCCACCGGGTGCGGACGATGGGCTTCGCGTGGAGGCGAGTGCGGGCGAACAGCCTCGCGGGGGATGATCGGCCGGGTATCTCGGGGCCCGCTCGGGCGCGCGTCGGTCGAGCGCTTCTTGGCTTCTCGCGGATAACCGGTGACCGCGCGCGGACGCGACGCGTCGCGCGGAAAACCGGCAACGCGCGCTTCTGGCGTTTTCTCGCGGGCGCCACGCTCGTGCTGTTTGTTGGGCGGAGCGGGCTCGGCCTGCGCAGCCGGCGCCTTTGCGAAAGCGACGCGCGGAGCCGCCGCGGCCGGCGCGCGCGTCGTATCGGCGGGCGGAGGCGAGGTATGCGGCGCGAAGCCTTTCCGTGAATCGTCGGCCTGAATCTTGACGCGGGGGTTCCGCGCATCGGGTTTCGACGTCGCGTCCGCAAAGTCACTCGCGACCTCCGCTTTGACGCTGATGCGCGAATAATCGCGCTCGATCTCAATCGCTCCCACGTCCGAGCCACGGATCCCGCCCCAACGGCAGACCATGGCCAGGAGCTTGCGTGCGTCCGCGCCCTCGACGCCCCCCCAGCCGACGCGAAATGGGACCCACTCCCCACCGCCACGCTGCGCGCCGCGGTACGGTGTGCTCACACGACCCTCATCAGCGCGTTCACGCGCTGGGCGCTCGCGACCGTTCGACGCACGAACGGCCCCGCCTCGCTCGTCGCGTGCCGAAGGCGCCTTGCGTTCGGGCCCGCGGTCGCTCCGCCGAATGTCGCGCGGCTCGGTTGGGCCCGACGCGCGCGCCATTGAAAGCAAACGCGCCATGATGCGGGCCGCGTCGTCCCGTGCCGCGAGCCGCTCGGCGAGGGCCTGATGGCGCTCGGAGACCGCGACGTCTGGGCCCTGCTCGCCGGTCAGTGCATCGAAGAATTTTTGGTCGCTGTGGGCTCGGATTTGCTCCGCGCTCGGCACCGCCTCGGTTCGCGCCACGACTTTGGCGCGCTTCAGCAGCATGGTCGTTCGATTCACGGCCGATGGTGCGACCAAAAGCACGCTCCGGCCTTTGCGACCGGCTCGCCCAGTGCGCCCGCTACGGTGCGTGTAGCTATCCGGATCCGTGGGCGGATCGAGGTGAATCACGAGCGTGATGTCCTGCACGTCGATGCCGCGCGCGGCCACGTCGGTCGCCACCAGGACTCGTTGTTGCAGGTTTCGAAAGGAGCTGAGCGCTCGGTCGCGCTCGCGTTGATCCATCTCCCCCGACAGGGCGTTCACCGCGAAACCAGCTTCGGACAGACGTTCGGCCACGTCCGCCACATCGGCGCGAGTGCGGGCGAAGATCAGCGTTTGAGCGTCCGGGCTCGCCAAGAGCAAGTTGATCACTGCGTCCAAGCGCTGACGCGGTTCGAGCACGTGCATGACGTGATCGATGTCTACGTTGGCCACACCCAGGCGCGTGCCCTCGACGCGGGCTGGATTCGTTTGCACGCTGTTGGCAAGCGCTTCCACATCCCGTGGAAAGGTCGCCGAGACCAGATGGGTGCGCCGTTCTTTCGGCGTCATGCCCAATATCGCCTCCAGCTCTTCGCGAAAGCCGAGATCGAGCATGCGGTCGGCTTCGTCCAAGACCACTGCGCCGACCTCCTTCGGCACTATCGAGCCGCGATTGAGATGGTCCAGCATGCGCCCCGGCGTTCCAACGACGACCGACGGCCCGGCCGAAAGAGCGCGGTGTTCGTCGCGATAGACCGCGCCACCGGTCACGGAGACCACCTTCACGTTGAGCGGAGCAAAGAGCCAGGTCAATTCCTGGACGACCTGCTTGGCGAGCTCGCGCGTGGGCACGATCACCAAAGCGCGGGGATGAGCCACCTTGTCTTTCGCCGTGCTGGGCTGCGCTGCCAGTTCTCTGACTGCGAAGCCGATCGCGAGCGTTTTGCCCGACCCGGTTTGAGAAGTGACGCGCAGGTCCCGACCGGCCAGCGCTGGGTCCAGCACCGCCTTCTGAACCGTCGTCAGCTCCGTAAACCCCTTTTCCGCAATTGCCGCGCCGAGCGCGGGGCCGAGCAGTTCGGCGAAGTCGACCGTAGCCATATTGCGGCCGCTCCTAGCACTACTCGGGCAGGTCTGCGTGACCATCGCCCTAAGATTGGCAAAGCCGGCGTATTTCGAGGAACTCACTGACCACCGTTCCTCGGGCCGCGCAGCGCCGCGGCGAGCGCCCCTGCTCCGCTCAGCCCGCGGGGACGAGCGAGCACTGGGTCAAGGTGCCGTTCAGTGTGGAACCGGCCACGGTGATGTAGAGCTGACCGTCCGTACGCACGACTTCGAACTTGCTGTTCTTATCGAGCTTGGCATCGAGCGCGTCCAGGAGTCCGGGCTCGACCCGGAACACTTCGATCTGTTCGAGGCGATGGATGACGCGTGCCGATGCCTCGCGCAAGAGCAGCGCGTGCTCCACGTGCGTGAAGAGGGCAACCCGACCCGCGGCTTTGCTCGCTTTGTGCAAGCGTTCGGCGGAAGGCGAGCCCACGTCAATCCAAGCGCGTAAAACTCCAGTCGCATCGCGCACGGAAACTGGCGCTTCCTCGGCCGCGGAAAGGCCACCTTTGCTGAATGCGATCCCGTCCTCGTAGCTCAGGCAGTAGGCGAGCGTGCGCGTGATGAGGTAACGCATCGTCTCGGACGGGTGGCGCGCGACGCGCAGGTCGAGCGCCTCGTACACGCCCCGATCAACGTCCGAGAGCGTGATCTGGAAGTGATAGATGGTCGCGGTCAGGGTCATCGGAGCTAATTCTTCTACCCCAAGACCGCGCCTCACTCATCGCGTTCGAGCGATACGCTCACCTCCCCCTCGGAATCCCCGGGCGAAACCGTGACTAGACGTGGCCTACAGCACACCGAGCAGTCTTCGATGTAGCTCTGGTGCTCGCCGCCACCGAGGTCGACATAGAGCTCCTCGGCCTCGCCGCAAAAGGGGCACACGACCCCTGCCGTGGCTCGCGTTCTCTTGTTCACAGTGAGCGTAAGAAGGTGATCAAATCCGCCTGCTCATCAGCGGAAAGCAGCTCCGGCTTGCCATGTGAGGTGCCGCCACATACGCCAAAGCGTTCAGCCAAATTCCTCGCGCAGCCGTCGTGGAAGAGGGCTTGGCGCAGACCGACTCCCAGCAGCGACGGGGTCACGAACTTGCCGCCCGTGCCCACGTCCACCAGCCGATTGTCCGTGTATTGGGGACCGTTGTGGCAGGTCGCACAGGCCACGTCCGCGCGTTGAAAGATCGCTCGCCCGCGGCTGACCGCGGCGCCAAACAAGCCTTCTGCTGGGGCCAACTCCGGAAGCTGCTCGAGAAATGAGCCGAGCGCCGCCACTTGTAACGCGCTCGGCACGGCCTGCATCGACATTCGCTTGACCATGACCTCACTCACCAACGCGCTCATGCTGCCCAGGGTGCCATCCCAATGGAAGGGAGCTCGCTCCATAACTCCGCCTTCGAGCGGTAGGGTGCGGCGCAGACCCTCCGGGAAATGCCAAACATGACCGTCCTCGCCCCCTTCGGGGTGACAGGACGAGCAGGAAATACCAATCCCGCTGTCCATGTGAAACATCCGATGACCGGTGTCGGCGTGCGAATCGGTGCTCAGGGTGATGCTCGCGCCGCCCTCGAGCTCGAGCGTTGCCGGCTCACGCGATTGCACGACGTACTTGCCGGCTGCGTCGAAGGCCACGGCGACGGGCTGACCATTGACCTTGATCGCCTGGGCCGACGCGGGGTCACTGAAGTCAGCCGGTGCCGACGAGCTCCAGGCTTGAAGCCAGAGTGTTGCGTCCGCGTGGTCTGCCGCAAACTGCGAGGTCGTGAGCCTTCCGGAGCTCGGTAGGCTCTCGTCGAGCGCGATCGCAGCAATGCGCGTGCCCTTCGCGTCGAATGCGACATCCAATGGACCGGCCGCGGGCAGCAGTACGGAACGGAACGTCATGGCCGATGCCGGCGCCGACCCAGCCGGCATCCCGGGCGCGAACTGCGACGGCATCAGCTGCGGCACCGTCTGATCCTGTGCCGTGTCGACATCGACCACGCTCACCACTCGCGCCACCAACGAACCGCCGCACGAGAAGCCGTAACCCCCACTTTCTTCCTGCACCACGTCATTGCTCGATACTTGATGCGCCAGCGCGACCTGCCCGCCGGGCAAGGCAAGCGCACGGAACGCGACGGTCGCCTCACCGCACCCCGGCTCCGTCGCCGGGGTGGCGCGCCGCGAGACTTGACCGTCTTCCCCGACCAACAGCACTTCGGCGCTCAAGAAGCGCGTGACCACGAGATCGCGATCGCGCACGATGACGTCGCGCAAATCCGTATCGAGTTGTACCGCGCGCTTCACGGAGAGGTCACTGGCGGCCAGCGTGAACAAGGAGCCGGAGCGGCAAGCCAGGTAAACCGAAGCGCTCTTCGCATCGTAGGCGACGCCGCGCGGGGCGGCGCAGACGGCCGCGCGCCGGACCACGGTGGCGCTCGCGACGTCGATAGCGACCAGCCCTCCGCCCCGCCGCAGCGCAACGAACAGTGTGCCCTCGGGCCCTTCGACGACACGGCCCGGCTCATCCCCAGCGCTGAGCGAGATGGACGTCACACGATGAGACGCCGTGTCGACGAGGAACACCGAATCACGCTCGGGATCGGCGGCAACCAATGTTTTGCCATCACGGGTCGCCAGCAGCGTACCGCCGACCACGGGAGCGGCGCTTCGCGCGCGCACGACCGTGCCTTCGAAGAGTGGTCCAGCCGCCTGGCCATCGGGGCCAGCGCTGGGGGGCGGAGGCTGAGAGCTGACGTCATTGCCCTCAAATTGAGTCGCCGTGCTCGAGCCGGAGCCGCAACCAACGAGCGCCAAACTACAACTGAGCAGACAGGACGTCATGCCTGATATTCCGCGCGCGCTTACTCGATTCATCATGG
>CAXSGJ010000007.1:0-18788 GCA_964236865.1 uncultured Polyangiaceae bacterium | reverse complement strand
CTCCCCGGACTGACGATGATTGGGTCTGGTGCAAACAAATCCCCACGTAGCTTCTCGATCATGGCGCCGAGCTGCGCTGGCGCGCCCAAGTAGTCCGCGATGGGCGCGGCCAGGGCCTGATGATAGGCCACTTGTTCGCCGAGGGGCAGCATGAGCGGCGCATCCCAGCTGCACATGACCTGAGTATTCCAAAACTGTTGGCTGCCTTGATCCGGACAGGACCGGATGCGCACCAGCAACTTGGAAAGTTGATCGATGTTCGCCTGCAGGTGATCCCGGATCTGTTGAGTGCCCAGCGACCACTCTTGCACCATGGCCAAATTCCCGACGACGAATTGCCGAAACCCGACCCCGAACCCGCCCGGTCTTCCGTCGCAAAACGGCCCACCCTCGAAGGCGTCCCGCTGATTGAAGATCGCCCCGATGCGCTCGGGGCTGGCCGCAGCGCTTTCCGGCAACACGCTTTGGTTATTGAGATCCAGAATTTGAATCGTGCCGCCTTTGACGACCGCGACCCAGGCCTCGGGCTTGAGAATGATGCGCAGCAGGCTATGACCGTAGTCTTCCCCCTCTGGTCCGACGCGGAGTGCCCAGGGCTCTGGCCAAGCCAAGCGCGCGTGATTCAACTGGGCGCTCAGCGCGGTGACGATCTGCCCGCCTTGCGTATCCGCGACCGCCGCCAAACCTTCGACGGTTGCCGCCGAAAAGCTCGCCGCCGACGAGGACGGAAACAGCACGCCGCTCGCGCGGAGCGCGCTGGCTTCTTCGTTGTTGGTCCAGCTGTACAGCTCTCCGCGACCGGCGGTCTGGGCATTGACAATTTGGCCGGCGAACACGGGATCACTCGTTGGATCGAGGACGCAGCTCACCCCGTTGCCGTTGCCGATGTCGGCAGATGAAAACGCGCCGCCAGCACCGGCCGGGGTACCGGTGCTCGTTGCTCCGGCAACGCCGCCCGCGAACGCCGGCGACCCGGCTATGCCATCAGAGGGGTTGCTCGAGCTGAAACCGCCGGTTGCCTCGGACGTGCCCCCGGGGGCGCCGCAGCCGGCGACCAGGCACACAAAAGCGGAAAGACGCGCCAAAGGCCGAATCCCACGCACACGCCGTCGCCCCGCATCCCTCGCAAAGCCAACCATTTCGGCGCACCTTAGCATCAATCTCCAGGGACGCACAGGGCGCAGGGTGGTACGTCCCGGCCCGCTCAAGAAAGGACTCATCGTTGGGAGCCCGCAGCGGAACGCTCACTTTTACTCGATTCTTCACCCAAGGCGCGCTGCCCAAAGACCTACGCCGGCGCTTTTTGGAAGCCGCACGCCTACGCGTGTTCCAGCCCCTGAAGCCCGACGACGACGCGGTCGAGGCGACGGGCTGGTGCACCATGGAGCGGCCGTTCGACTTGGCACTCGATGCGGCCAAGATGTTTCACGACAGCTACGTGCTGCTTGGGTTCCGCGTCGACCGCTACCGCATTCCCGGCGCGCTCCTGAAGTCGCAGATCGCGGACGAAGAGCAGCGAATGCTCGCTCGCGGGAAAAAGAACAAACTCAGCCGCAACGAAAAGCTCGAGGCGAGAGAGCGCGTGGTGATGCGGCTCCGAAAGCGCGTGACCCCCACCTCCAAAGCCATCGACTTGTGTTGGCACCTGGACAGCGGCGTGGTGTTGTTCTTCGGCCATTCCAAGCGCCTGCTCGCGGATTTTTCTGCGCTCTTCGAGCGGACCTTTGGCCTCAGTCTGCTCGAAGACAGCCCGCACGGAGCGGCGATCCGCGCCGGACTTGGCCGCGAGCACGAGCAGGGGTTGGAGACCGTCGAGCCTGTGAGCTTCAGCAATGGCCGGAAGCGGCTAGGGAAACCGGCCGCCGCGCCCGAGCCGGAGCCTGAGCCCGATGGAACGCCCGACGCTTCAGACACCGAGCCGATGGACGCGCTCGCGCGCGTCGAAAGCACGCGCTTTTTGGGCAGCGAATTTTTGCTCTGGCTCTGGTTGCGAGCGGAGCTCGTGGACAAACCCATTTCGTTGCCCGAGCTCGGCGACTTCGAGGTCTGGCTCGACAACCAGCTGACGCTACAGTCCGACATCGATCCAAACGAACGAGTTACCGTGCGCGGCGCTGCGCCATCCGGAAGCGCGGAGGCCCGGGAGGCGGTGCGGGCACAGAAATTCCCGGTGCGCGCTCGGGTCGCCGTGCGACACCAAGACCATGACTTTGCTTTCGTGCTGGTCGCGCCGCGCTTCGCCTTGGCGAGTGGGGCAATCCCCGCTGTGCTGGCCAAGGAAACGAACGATTCGTTCGTCGAACGGATGGACCTCGTCGAGCGCTTGCTGTCGAGTCTCGATCGGCTCTACGGCGCGTTCTTAGAGGAGCGCTTGAGCGACGTTTGGCAACGCGGCTGGGAGCCCGCTATCGTATCCTGGGCGGACGGCGATGCCATACCCGGCAACGTGCTCGCGCGTCTGGCCGGTGGCACACGCCGCGCACCGGACAACGCCTCGGACGGCCGCGCTAACAAGCGGCGAAGTAAGAAGCCGCGGTGAGCAACGCCCGTTCGACGCTGCTCACCTCCCGCTCGTCGCTGGCCGACTTCGTCGCCCGGCTCGCGTTTTTTGCCCTTGCCCCGTTCGCGATCGTGCTCGCGGCCGAGCTCTTCCCGGTGCGCGGTGCCCTGATCGACGTGGGCTTGGCCTTGTCCGTCTTCATCTTGGGCGAGGCACCCCGACGCTCCGCGGCTCGCTTCCGGCCGCTGGCCTATCTGCTGCGCCAGGCCTTGGCTTTCGAGAGCTATTATCGAGTCACAAAGCCGCGTCGCTTCGCGTATTACGTCGCTTATCCGCTGCTCTTTCCTTATTGGTTATGGAATCGGGAGGCGCGCCGAGAGTTTTTGGTTTTCAGAGGCTACACCCTGGGCAGTTTTGTGATCTTGCTCGCGTCGTTGGCTTGGCAATTTTACAGCGCCTGGCTACCGCAGCTCGGCTTTCGCGCGTTCTTGCCCTCGGTGCTGATCTCGCTCGCGGTCGAGACGCTGCTGGTCCTCTCGCTGCTCATGCCGATCGCGACGACGGTGGTTTGGTACCACTCGAGCTTCCGCCGGCGTCGGCTCTTGGCCATGCTGCTGGTGGGCGCGCTGGCCACGAGCTTCACGCTCGCGCGGGTGCTCAATCGCCGCGATCCGATCGTCTCTTATTTGACGCGCGAACGGGTCCGGCTCCGCACCGCGGCCGCGCGCAAAAACGCGCACCACGCGCTACAGGCTGCGCTCACCGTGGCATGGGGGGATCTCGGCAAGGTGCGCGGCGTGCAAGGCGACGGCAAAGTCCAGGGCAAGGCGCTGGAGGACGCGCGCGCGGCGCTAGAACGGTTCTACAAACACGACGAGGCCTTCGCGTTCGACCTATGGGCCAGCCCGCGCAGCCACCCTCGCGTGCTCGTCCTGTACGCGCAGAGCCGCCGCAAGACCCCGCCAATCTGGGTCGCCTTGAAAGACGGCGGGGAGGTGCGAAGGCCGGACGCTCTGCCCAAAGGTGCCTTTTTGGCCATGCGCACCGCCGCGGACACCACGAGCGCGGTCGGCATGGTCTGGGACGAGCAGTAGATCAGCAGAGCCCACCACCCGCAGCGCGCGTTGCCGCGCTCACCTGCGTCGACGCGCGACGAAGAGTGAGCGCCGGCTCAGCCCCCGAACCTCGACCCGTGAACCCCACCCGGATCTGCACGGTGCGCAGAGACGAGCCCTCCGAGGCCGATTTTGCCGCCGAAGGCTAAGTGCTCTCCACTGCTCCGCGTGACCATCATTCAATTCAAGCCACTGCTACTTTGGGTTTGATGGTCAACCTGTGCGTCGCGTCTCGTCCAAGCCTTCGGCGGCGTGGACGAGCGCTTCCGATCCGGCGAAGTGAAATAAAGTGCCGCGAGTGACGCTAGACATGCTCGCCCGAGCGCTCGATCGAGGCTAGTCCTGAGGCATGAGCGAAACCAAAACTTATATGGGTAGCTGCCATTGCGGCAAGGTGAGGTATGAGGTCGGTCTGAATTTGAGTGGTCAGTTCATCGCGTGCAACTGTTCGATCTGTGGGCGAACGGGCACGCTGTTGACCTTCGTGCCCATTGCGGATTTCAAGCTCTTGGCTGGCGAGGACGCGCTCACCGACTATCAGTTCAACACGAAGCAGATCCATCACCTGTTCTGCGCCACCTGCGGGGTCCGGTCGTTTGCTCGAGGCGTCAAGCCCGGCGGCGGCGAAATGTGCGCCATCAATGCGCGCTGCCTCGAAGGCGTCGACGCCGACAAGCTCGACATTCAACACTTCGACGGCAAGGGTCGTTGAAGGAAGCGCGTGCACGCACGGAAGCCGAGCTTCGGCGTGCCGTACCGCGCTTGGCGTCCGCGCCTACAGCCCTGCCTTCAGTTCTCCGGGATGATATCGATGTTATTGAATATGATGAGCTTGCCGCCCATCTCCAGGTCCGACGCACTCTGGTAATAAAGGTTGTCCGGCGCCGTCGTGGGAACTGCAAAGGTCAGTTTGCCGGAGGTCTTGCCATTGCCGGTTACGCCGTCTGCAAACGCGTCGGCAGTTCCCGAGCTAGCCTTGCTCTTGATGTAAAAAGGGTGGCCCGCGACCGTCTTGTCCAGCACGAAGGTGTAAGTGTTGCCGCGGCATAGGGTGATGTCCGGGTCCGGGGCGCTTGCCGCCTCCAAGTAGTAATGTAGGCCATTGACCGCGACCGAGATCTCCTCGAGATTGGGCAGGCACGTCAAAGCCGGGCCAGCTGAGCTCCCGCCACCGTAGCCCGGATCGGCCGGAGCAATGGTCCCCGGGCCGCCCGCGTCGCCGGAACCGGCCGCGCCGCCCATTCCCAAGTCCGGAGCCCCTGCACTCGAGGCCGTGTCAGGACCTTCGCCCCCGGCGTTGCTGTCGCCGCCCTCGGCGCTTCCGACCGCGGAGGTGCTCTCATCCGATGAGCAAGCCGAGGCAGTTAGAGTAAGAGTTAGTGCAAGACCAGCAATCCAAGATGCGTGCGACATGCCACCGCTATCGCACAACGTTCAATGAGCCGCAAACCAGAATCCGTTGCTCGATCGAGGGTGCGATCGGCGCGCGATAGCGCGCGCGCGGTGACGACAGCCAGCGTGGCGGCTTTGTGCTCGCTTAGGTTTCAGAATTTAGCCTGAAACTCGCCGAATCGATCAACTCCGGCTTCGCGTCTGGACGCAAGGGATCGGTCAGGCCGAGGCACCACAGGTCCACGGCGCTGCCGTCTCGACGTACGCGCAACCGTAGAAAGTGCTTGAAACCGGGGTGATCGAGAGCCGTAAAGGCTTGCGTTTCCTCGAGCCCCAGGACCGTGAGCAGCGCCAAAAACGTCCCAAAGACGAACGCGCCATAAAACACCGCGACCGCGAATGTGAGACCCGCGATGACCCACACGGAAAGCGCCACGTGTACGCTGAGGGCGAGTCGCGTGAGCACGTAGGAAGCAAAGACGGGGATCGTGGCGGTGGCCAGCCCTGCTCCAAAGGCCAAGGCCAACACCGTGAGGCCGGCGCGGCGGACGTTGCCTATCAACGCATAAATAATCGTGGTCAACACCGTAATCAGAATCGGCGCGGAGACGATGAACCCGAGCCGGTCGAACTGATTCACGCCGATATCCATGGCCGGCAGGAACAGCGCGGCGAGGGCGATGTGCGGCAAGAAGCCAGACTTTCCTCGCGTCACTTTCCACGGAACCAGCCACAACAACGCCCGGCTTTGAGCGGCGGTCGGCCACTCCGCCGCAACGCCGGGCCGCTCGCGGCGTCCGAGCGGAGCCGGATGCAGGAACGCGCCACCGCCGCCTGCAGTCACGTGCAGCGCCGCGCCGTGCTGCAGGCGTTCATAGTGATGCACGTCGCCCGATAAGAGAAAGTGAGGCTTGGCTTCCAGGTCCAGGTTGAGCGCTTCCACCATGGCCGTGCCGGTGGCGCTCGGCTTGCCGAAGGCAAACAGCGGATCTGGCAACATCACCCAGGGTGCCACGTCCGGGTGGCGCGCGCGCCAGTCGGCGAAGAAGCGCGTTTGACGCGAATCCAAGGTGCGCAACTGGCGATCGACCGCGAATAAGTGGAGGCGCGCGGTCAGCGGAAGTACGAAGTAGCTGGCTCCCTGGACTGGGCGATAACCACGGAGCGCCAGCGCCTTCGGCTTTTCGATTTTGCCCCCGCGTACGAATTCGCGCGCCCACTCCGCGTAGCGCTCGATCATGCGCTGGGAGATGCCGACCACGCTCGGGCGCAAGACTCCCTCTTCGTCGTCGGAGGTGCGCCGGAACATGCGCGCAAAACCGTCCAAGCCGTCGTACCAGTCGTGATTGCCCGGTATGCCGAGGAGAACGCGCGGCCGCTCCACCGGCAGCGTCTCCAGCACTTGATTGAAGGGTACGATCACCCGATTCGTAATCTCTTGAGCCGTGGCGACGGGGTAGGCCGTGTCCCCGCCAAACAACAAGATATCGCCGCGTGGCCCTTGCAAGAACCGGCCTGCTTCGTCCGGATCAGGCAGCTCGTAGTCCGCGAAGATCAAGCGCGCCACGGCGCGACTCACGGCCACGTCGTCGCCGGTGTCGGCAACGAAGTCGAGCCACAGATCGCGCCCGAGGCAATCCAGCAATGTGTCGGCGCCGGCGCGGCCCCCGAGCGCCTCCGCCACTCGCGCCTTGAGATCCAGAGGCGCGTCCGCGGTCATCCAGTCGCGCGAGTCGACGTCCTCCGTCGCGATCGCCGACGCCAAAAAGTGCCGGAGGTGGCCCCAGAAGGAGCGAACGCCAAACCAAACCACTCCCCGCGGGTGCTCGGTGCCGCGCACGAACTGCGAACGCGGCGTCAGCACGGCGGGCGCCGGACGGTAGCTACTCAAGTGTGGACACCAGGCGCTTCTTGACCAGTTTCGTGGACGTACTCGGCATAGCCGCCGCCGTACTTGCGCACGCCGTCCACGCTAACTTCCAGCACGCGGTTCGAAAGCGCTTTCAAGAAATGGCGATCGTGTGAGACGAAGAGCATGGTCCCCTCGTAACCGGCCAAAGCCTCGATCAACATCTCCTTCGTGCCGATGTCGAGATGATTCGTCGGCTCGTCGAGCACCAAGAAGTTTGGCGGATCGTACAGCATTTGGGCCAACACGAGCCGAGCTTTTTCGCCTCCAGACAGGATGCGACAGGGCTTGTCGATGTCATCACCCGAAAAGCCGAAGACCCCGCCCAGTGTTCGTAGCGATCCGATGGATGCATGCGGGAACTTGCCCACCAAGGTATCCCAGACGGTGTCATCGGGCTTCAAGACTTCCATCGAATGCTGGGCGAAGTATGCCATCTTGACGCTCCCGCCGACCGTGACCCGGCCCGTGTCAGCTGCCGTCGCGCCGGCGATCAACTTGAGCAAGGTGGACTTGCCCGCGCCGTTGATGCCCATCACGCACCAGCGCTCTGAGCGCCGGATCAACAGATCGAGCCCGCTGTAGATCACGCGCGAGCCGTAGGCCTTTTTCACGCCATCCAAACTAGCCACGTCGTCGCCGGAGCGCGGCGCCTTCTGGAAATCGAAGCTCAGTTTTTCGCGCGTTCGCGGCGGCTCGACGCGCTCGATCTTGTCGATTTTTTTGACTCGTGACTGTACTTGGGCGGCGTGGCTGGCGCGCGCCTTGAAGCGAGCAATGAACGCCTCTTCTTTGGCCAGCATGGCCTGCTGCCGATCGAAGGCACTCTCCGCTTGCAAGTCGAGCATCGCGCGCTGCCGCTGATAAAACTCGTAGTCGCCCGTGAAGCTTGTCAGCTCACCCGCCTCGATTTCTACGATTTTCGTCACGATGCGATTCATGAATTCGCGATCGTGGGAAGTCATGATCAAGGCACCCTCGAATGCTTTCAAGAAAGTCTCGAGCCACAAGATTGACTCGAGATCGAGGTGATTGGTCGGCTCGTCGAGCAGCATCGCGTCGGGGCGCATGAGCAAAATGCGCGCAAGCGCGACGCGCATTTTCCAGCCACCAGAGAGCGTGCCTACGTCGGCATCCATGACCTCTTGGGAGAAGCCGAGCCCGGCCAAGATCTCGCGCGCCTTTGCATCGAGGGCGTAGCCGCCCAGCTCCTCGAAGCGGCCTTGCACCTCTCCGAACTCCTCAATCAGCGCCTCCATTTTGTCGGCCAGGGCCGGGTCAGCGAGCTGTTCTTCCAGCTTGCGTAGCCGCACACCGACCGCCGAAACCGGGCCGGCTCCGTCCAGCGTGGCCGCGACCACACTCTGTCCGCTCATCTCGCCGACGTCCTGGCTGAAGTAGCCGATGGTCGTGCCGCGATCGATCGCCACCTGCCCGGCGTCGGGGGCTTCTTCCTTGACGACGAGTCGAAAGATGGTCGACTTACCCGAGCCGTTCGGGCCAACCAGACCCACCTTGTCGCCTTTGAAGACGGCGCACGACGCATCCATGAACAAAACGCGCCGACCGTGCTGCTTGGTGACGGAATCCAGCCTAATCACGGGCCGGGAACTAGCATGGTCGAAGCACGGTGGCGAGACGGGGTACTAGGCGATTTTTTCTTCTACGCCCGCGCCCCGCGACGCTTCGGCCGCGACGCCTACGATGAAGCGAGCCACCGTGCTCCAGAGCTCCAAAAATTGCTCATGATCAAAGGACGAATAGCTCGGGATCCAATCGCCCGTCGCGGCCGCCTGGCTAGAAAGGCCGTACTGGCCCACGACATCCAGGTGGTCCGCTTGCGCGAAGTAGAGCACCGGACCCCAGACCTGAGACAGAGTCGGCACCACACCGTCACTATCACCTCGAAGCGGAAGCGCCTGATTATTTTGGCCCAGCTGGAGCTGCTGGAGCGCGCTGAGCGGAGGGTTGCCGAGCGCGTCGCGCCGCGCGATGCGGTGCATGAACGCGTACACGGGAAACATCAGCTGCGCATACAGATCCCGCAACGAACGCCATGCGTTTCGCAAGCTGGGCGGGTTGGCGCGCGCCACCACCGACGCGTAAGCGATTTTGGGCTCCGCCGTGCATGCGTTCAATAAATCACAGCCCGCCGGCGTCAGCTGGAACAACAGGGATTGATCGTCGACGACCGCGCGCAGAAATGTGGCCAGCTCCAGCCGCCGCGCTTCCGACAAATCAGACAGGAGTTTTTCGTACAGCTCGTCGAACGCGTTGCGATGTCTGCGGAGTGGATCACGCAGACGCAGAGCCAAGTAGCCTGCTCGCAGCATCAACTTCAATGGCAACCGCCCGCGCTCCAGCAGGAAGACCAGATATCGGCCGAGCGTGCGAATCAAAAAGCGCCCGGTCGGACGCGTGAAATATGTGGCGACCGGGGTCCCGTAGTGCGGCGCGCACACCGTAACCAGTGTTTGGACGCGGTCGTAGTCGTCAAACGGGACCGAGGTTGGTAGCGACGCTGTCGGCGCAATGGCGAGGCGGGCGTCTAGACCGCCCGTAGAGTGCCCGATCAGGTGAATCGGCCCTGAGCCGCTTTTCGAGACCGCCGCCAAGGTGTCGCGCACGCGCGCGGCGCGCAGGCGGATAGACGCCATGGGTAGGGTCGGCACTTCGGTCACGGTCACGGTCACGCCGAGCGCCGCGAAACTTGCTTCGATCGCCTCCTTCACACCACTGAAATAACTGAGCTCACCAAATTTCCCGAAGCCAAAGAACCCCGGGATCAAGAGCACGTGGTGCGTACGGGCGCTCAAGAACCCGAGTCTACGCCTATAGCTCTACGCGCGCGTGGGCTTCGGGGTCGTATTCCGAGGGCTCTAATTTTTGGCCGTGGAGGTAGGCGGTCGCGGCCTCGAAGGCATGCTTCACGCCGTGCATGCCCGAGTTGTCCCAGTACTCGGCGTCGAACGGCGTGAAGCGTAAGAGCACCAACTCCGGATCGCCTTTGCCGTCGAACCAGAGCCGATACGGCTCTTTCCATAGCTCGTCGACCTTGGCGCGATCGGCGACGAGCTCGAAGTGACCATTGATGGTCACGTATTGGCGCGCGCTCTGCAGCGTGAGCATAGCGCGTGAATCGTCGCGGATTTCCAACACCTTGGTCGAGTCGACCCCGGTGATGAACCAGAGGGTGCCGTCCGCCGCCACGTCGGCCACGGCCATCGGCCTGCCGTGCAGGTTTCCGTCCCGCGCGCGCGTGATCATGGTCGCGGTCTGAAATTCGCGGAGCATCTCGAAGAAGTGATGCTCTGCCTTCGGGGCCGTACCAGCCGAGGCGATGTTGTTGGGCACTTGGTTCATGCGTGCCGACTGTGCAACCCATGTGCCGGGGCCGCGGCTGAATCGAGATGGGCTCGTAACCCGCCTCCGCGCAGGGCAACGGGCGTGCGTCGCTGCCCCACCGTGGCAGGTTGGCCTCAGCCGCGGCAGCAACTCAATGTTTGACCACGACCACGGGCTGGCCGGGGGCAATGGCTTTGCCTTCGGCGGCCACGACTTCCAACACGACACCGTCGACCGGGGATTCGATGGCGATCTCCATTTTCATCGACTCGACGATGGCAACCACCTCGCCCTTCGCCACGCGTTGCCCGGCCTTGACCAAGAGCTTCCAAATGCTGCCCGGCACGCCGCTCTCGACGATCGTCGCGCCGTCCCAAGCGCGACCGCCAGCAGCGGGCCCTACCTCTGCTTGCTCCACGCTGAAGTTGAGCTGGCCCGAGTCCACCCAGCGCTGGCGTTCCTCCGCGAAGGCACCGCGCTGCAGCGTGCGGAAAGCGGCGATGGATTCCGCTTCCTGCGCGAGGAAGCGCCGGTAATCAGCCAAGCGAAAGCGCTGCTCCTCGATCTTGAGCTGCAAGCGGCCGTGCGGGAACGCTTCCCGCATCTCCAAGAGCTCTTTGGCGTCGACCGGATAGAACCGGATCTGATCGAAGAAGCGCAGCAGCCAGGGCGTGCCCGCTTCGAAGTGCTTCGTGGTCTTGAAGCGATTGTAAACCTGCACGGTGCGCCCGACGAACTGATAGCCGCCGGGGCCTTCCATGCCGTAAATGCACATGTAAGCGCCGCCGATGCCGACCGCGTTTTCGGGCGTCCAGGTGCGCGCAGGGTTGTACTTGGTGGTCACCAAGCGGTGCCGCGGATCGAGCGGCGTCGCGACCGGCGCCCCCAAGTAGACGTCGCCGAGACCCAGCACCAGATAGCGAGCGCCGAAGACGATGTCTTTTACGGCTTGCTGGTCCGGTAACCCGTTGATGCGTCGGATGAACTCGATATTGCTGGGCGTCCAGGGCGCGTCTTTGCGAACGATCTGGGTGTACTTCTCGATCGCTAGACGTGTCTCTGGGTCGTCCCAGGACAGCGGCATGTGCACGATACGCGTCGGAACGTCGATGGCGTCGACCGAAGGAAGCTCAGTCTCGGCCCGAGCGAGTACGTCCAAAAGTCGAGAAAAACCCAGCCGCTGACTGTCGTAATGAATCTGCAGCGAGCGAATGCCCGGCGTCAGATCGATGATCCCGGGCAACTGCTCTTGACGCAGCCACTCCATCAGCGCGTGGACGCGGAAGCGCAGCTCGAGGTCGAGCACGGCGTCGCCGTATTCGACGAGCAAAAATTCGTCGCCGGCGGGACGGTAGACGACCCGGGGTGCCTCACCACGCGCCGGCAAACGCCGCAGCACCGCGTCGACCGTGGACACGGCAGCGAGCGGCGCGTTGGGTTGGGCCTTGCGCTCGCTGACGGCACGGTCCTGCTCGGAGAGCGCGAGCTCCGCCGCGGCCCGCGCGATGGGAATGAAGCGGACGCGGTTTCCGGGACGTAGCTGGCCGACCTTCCACAACTCGGCCCGCACGATCGTCGCGGGGCAGACGAAGCCGCCTAGGCTCGGCCCGTCTGGGCCCAGGATGATCGGCATGTCACCGGTGAAGTCGATGGTGCCAAACGCATAAGCGTTGTCGTGAATGTTCGACGGGTGAAGGCCGGCCTCCCCGCCGTCCGCGCGAGCCCACTCCGGCTGCGGTCCGATCAGGCGGATGCCCGTGCGCGCTGAGTTGTAATGAACCTCGAAGTCGCTCCGGAAAAAGGTCTCGATGTCGGTTGTCGTGAAGAAATCTGGAGCGCCGTGAGGGCCGTACAAGACACCGATCTGCCAGGTCTCGGTCAGCGCGGGTTGCAGACGCGCTTCGAGAGCGCTCGGCTCCGCGTTCGTGTTGCCGGTCCGGAGCAGCCGCAGCACATCCCCTTTGCGCAAGGCGCGGCCGGCGTGGCCCCCAAAGCCACCCAGCGTGAATGTCGAACGGCTGCCCAGGTACTCCGGGACGTCGAAGCCATGGCGAACGGCCAGGTAGGTGCGACAACCCGCGCCGCGAATGGCACCGAGCTTCAGCACTTGACCGGCTCGCACCGCCACCGGCTCGAAGTACGGTAGGTCGACGCCGTCGAGCTCGGCCTCCATGCGCGCGCCAGCGAGCGCGATCACGGTGTCCGTCGCGAAGCGCAGGCTCGGGCCGGTGATCGTGAGCTCGAGCGCGGGAGCGCCGGGGACGTTTCCCACCACACGATTGGCCAAGCGAAACCCGAGGTCGTCGATCGGACCGGACGGCGGGATGCCCACGTCCCAATAGCCGAGGCGACCCGGATAGTCGTGGACGGTGCTCAACGTGCCGGGACTCAGGACCTCGACCGTCGCGCTCGAATACGCCAGCGTGCCGAGGTACGCGGTCGTCGTGCGGCCCTCACGAAAGACGTCCGTGCCAAGGATGTAAGACAGGTAGGCGAGATTGGTTTCAGTGCCCGCCAGCCGGGTGTTTTCGAGCGCCTGCGAAAGCTTCGCGATGGCTTGCGGGCGGTCCTCGGCGAGCGCCATCACCTTGGCGATCATGGGGTCGTAGAAGCCGCTGATCTCCGTGCCGCGCTCGACGAACGAGTCCACGCGCACCCCTTCTGGGAAAGAGACTTCGGTCAACACGCCTGGGCTCGGCTTGAAGCCTCGCGCCGGATCCTCTGCGTAGACGCGCACTTCTATCGCGTGACCGCGCGGCTCGGGCGTGCGCTCGAGCGGTACGGTCTCGCCCGCGGCGAGCTGAATCATCCACTCCACGAGATCAACGCCGGTGACGAGCTCGGTCACACCGTGCTCGACCTGCAAGCGCGTGTTGACCTCTAGGAAGTAGAATTCTTCCCGGTCGTCGTCGTACACGAACTCGACCGTGCCGGCGGAGCGGTAGTTCACCGAAGAGCCGATGTGCACCGCTGACTCGAGCAGCGCTTTGCGGACCTCTGGCCGGAGGCGCGGCGCGGGCGTTTCCTCGACCACTTTTTGGTGGCGACGCTGGGCCGAGCAGTCCCGCTCGCCGAGGGCAATGACACGACCCTTGCCGTCACCAAACAGCTGCACCTCGATGTGACGCGCCCGCTCCACGAAGCGCTCCAAGAAGACACCGCCTTCACCGAAATTCTTCTGGGCGAGTGAGCGCACAGACTCGAAAATCTCGCGGATCTTCGTGGCGTCTCGGCACACCTGCATGCCGATGCCACCGCCGCCCGCCGTGCTCTTCAACATGACCGGGTAGCCAATGCCCTCGGCAGCAGCGACGGCTGCGTCGACATCGGCCAGGAGCGGCGTACCAGAGAGCAGCGGGACACCGAGGCCCTGCACCAGCTCACGGGCCGTGTGCTTGACCCCGAAGCGACGCATTTGATCGGGGGTGGGGCCGACGAACGCGATGCCGGTAGCCTCTACCTCTTCCGCAAACTGCGCATTCTCACTGAGGAAGCCGTAACCTGGAAAAATCGCTTGGGCGCCCGTCCTCCGCGCCGCGCCTAGGATCGCATCGCGGTTCAGGTAGCTGGCCGCCGCCGCCGCGGGGCCGACGCACACGCTCTCGTCGGCCTCGAGAACGTGAAGGGAATTGCGGTCTGCCTCCGAATAAACCGCCACGGACGCGACGCCGAGCTTTCTCAGCGTACGAATCACACGACAAGCGATCTCGCCACGATTGGCGATCAGAACTTTCTCGAACATGGTTCTTCCTCCTTCGAGGATTACGGAGCGCCGAGCGCAGGGAACGCGAGGAGCGCGCGCGCGACGCGTCGCATCACGCCGGCCAGACCAAGAGACGGACGGGGGTCGGGTCGTAACCGTTGCACGGATTGTTGAGCTGAGGACAATTTGAGATCAGCACGATAACATCGCTTTCGGCGCGCATCTCGACGTAGCGCCCGGGCGCTGAGATCCCGTCGTCGAAATGCAGCTCGCCCTCGGGGCTGACCGGCACGTTCATGAAAAAATTGATGTTCGCGGTGAGATCCCGCTTCGTGAGCTCAGGACGACGGTTGGCTATCTCTAGGAGAAAATTGTCCCTGCAGCTGTGCATATACTTCTTGTCCAGGGCATAACGCACTTGGTTCGACTCGGCCGCGCAAGCTCCCCCGACGGTGTCGTGACGACCGCAGGTATCAGCCGTGATCGTCAGCATCACGCGCCCTTCGGTCGAAACCAGGGGGGAGCCCGAGGTGAGGTAGATCCCACCCTGACGGCGCATCGTGTCGACAGCGCTGTAGCGCTCGCTCGGATCGTGGGCGTCGTAAAACAAGGTGTCGACCGCTTGGTTGCCTTCGAGGTCGACGATGCGGAGGGTTTCGCCACGCTTCAAGACATGGCTGAACCCAAGGCCGGAGCCGAGAACGGTGTCGAGCGCGGCGTGCTTTGGGTCGAGCGAGCTTTCGGAGAGTGCCATCTGAGCTCCAATCAGCGGAAGTAAGCTTCGGTTAGCGCGAAGCCACGCTCGTTTTCGGGGCACGACGTGCGACAGGGGTCGTCGGCGGCGACGGCGCCCGACAGGCGAACGCCGACGCGAACCGGCCGCACCGCGTATTTAGGGGCTGGATCGAGCGGATGGGGCGTATTGGAGAGGACGACCAACGTGTTCATCTCGGAGCGGAGCTCGATGTACGAGCCCGGTTTGGAGTTACCGGGCACCCAGGACAGCTGGCCCTCGGCGTCCGAGCCGACCTTGACGAAGAAGTTCAAATTCGGTCCGAAATCCCGCTTCCCGAGGCCGTACTTGGCGAGTTCGACGAGCAAGTTATCGCGGCTATTCTGGTGCCAATCATTGCGCAGCGCTTGATAGTCGCCCGCACCATATTTTTCAACGCTGGACGCCATGTCGCCGACGCCCGTGATCGTGTCGTGCCAGCCGCAGGTATCGGCAACGACCGAGCACAGCACGCGGCCCATGTCCGAGTACAGCACGTGGCCCTTCGTCAAACGCGCGATGTGCTGCGCCTTGAGCGTGTCCGGCATGTTGTAGCGTTCGAGCGGGAAGTCTGCGTTGAACAACAGCCCAGCAACCGCTGCGCCGCCTTCCAAGTCGGTAAGACGCAGCACCTGGCCTCGCTTCAAGACGCGGGACCACATGGCGCCGCCACGCAGCGGCTCGTCGACGAGCCAATCCGAGCTTTGTTCAGTCATGCATCAATTCTCCAGCCGAGTCCGGGGCGTTATCCCGACGATGGATCAGCTCCTCTAGCCGTTTTTTCGTAGCGAGGAAATGGCCCGAGAGGAACTGTTCCGGCGAGCGCGGGCGCGCGACCGGAACGTCGATGATCTCCAAAATGCGGCCCGGCCGCGCGCCGAGCACGACGATGCGGTCCGAAAGGTAGATCGCCTCGTCTAGATCGTGGGTGATGAACAGCACGGTCACCCCAGCCGCCGCCCAAATGCGCAGCAGGTGGGCTTGCATGCTGGCTCGGGTCTGCGCGTCGAGCGCGCCGAACGGCTCATCCATCAGCAGAATGCGGGGGTCGTTGGCGAGGGCCCGCGCGATGGCCACGCGCTGTTTCATGCCTCCGGAGAGCTGAGCAGGATACAGCTCGGCGAAATCCGTCAGGCCAACCAGCTTCAGCCACTCATCGGCCGCCTTGGTCGCCTTGTCATCGCGTAAACCTTTCATCTTCGGCCCGAAAAGAACGTTTTTCCGCACCGTCAACCAAGGAAAGAGCGTGTAGTTTTGAAACACCATGCCGCGATCGGCGCCCGGCCCCGTCACTGGAACGCCTTCAACCGCGACGATGCCGCCGCTTGGATCTTCCAACCCCGCAACGACCCGGATGAGCGTGGACTTGCCGCAGCCCGACGGTCCGATGACACTGATGAATTCGTTACGCCGAACCTTGAAGTTGATATCGGAGAGCGCAACGAGCTTGCCGTTCGGGCTGTCCGGGCTGTCGAACTCACGGAACAGATGCTCGATGCTGAGCACCACCTTGCGCTTGTCTATTTCGGCGAAGTACTCGAGGACTTCCGGAACGTGGTCGAGGTAACTGGGGAGCTGAATGCGGTCGTCAGGCATGAATCAGTGACTTTCGGCGCGCCGGAGCTCATCCGGCGCTGCTTCGGGAACGGGGCGCTTCAGGGGTGCGCGCAGATCCGCGCGCCAAGAGGCAGAGGGGCGGCGATGACGCTCAAGTCCGCGCCAGGCGAGCGCGTTGCGGCAGGGCCCTACGCATGGCGCGGATGACGCGCACTAGCTTGGTCTGACCCGTTTCCCAGGGGAACAGGTAGCGACCGGCCAGCGCCAAAAACTGATCGGTAATCAGCCCGACGAGGCCGATGATGACGATCGCGGCATACACGTTGTCGAAGTGACGGTAGCGCTGCTGCTGATAGAGCCAGGCGCTCAGACCAGACTTTTCTCCGATCAGCTCCGCAACGACCAGGTACGTCCAGGCCCAGCCAATCAAAATGCGCATATCGCGATAGAGACCAGGCACGGCGCCCGGGACGACCACGTTCCACACCAACTGCCGCTTGTTGGCGCCCAAAGTTTGCGCAGCGTGCAGCAGCGACACCTCGACGGAGCGGGTGGTGTTGGATACGATCAGCACCATCTGAAAAAAAGTGCCGATGAAAATGATCGTGATTTTCGGCGCGTCATTCAGGCCCAGTACCGTGAGCGCGAGGGCGCCGAATACTGGCGCTGGCATGTAGCGCACGAAGTCGATGAAGGGCTCGAAGAGCCGCGCGAAGAAGGGGAACGTGCCGCACAGCACGCCTAGGGGAAGCCCAAAGAGCGCAGACCAGAAGAAGCCCCAAAAGATGACCTTGCAACTCTGCAGCAAGCTCTCGTGTAGCCACGCATCGCCATCTCGCTCGGGGGCCGTGGTGAACGCGGTGTACATGGCGCGAGCGACGGCGTGCGGGGCCTGCAGATAGATGGGGTTGACGCGGTCCCCGGTCACGCGCCGGGCGTGGGCCGCGTCGAGCTCGCGATTGCGCAATATCACGACGTCTAGGTCGACGCGGTCGCCGACGGCGATGTAGCTGTTCTCGCCGGGCACCTTTGTGTCTCCGGCGTCTATGACCAACACCTGGGGGTGCCAAATGAACGGCACATAACTGATGGCGCACCAGGACAAAAACGGCAGTACGAAGGCCAGCACCCCGACCCAAAACCGAGCCCGAGCGCCAAGCGGCTTCCGAACGCCCAACATACGGGCCAGGGGCTCGCTCGGGGGGACGGTGGGGCTCGCGCCTTTGGATTGTGACGTCATGATCTAACTTCGCTTTGTTGGGTGTCGCGCGCTCGATTTCGGACGGGTGACCGACCGTTCTCGTTGCGTCGCAGGGACCATTTGGGCGTGAAATCGTTGAGACTTCGACCCGGATTCAAGGCATAGGAGAATCGTCGCCGAAGCGACTGTCGCCCAATCTGTCAGGGCGCGCATCGCGCTAGAGTCTGCCCAGGTGTGTTGCGGGCAGATGTCAGGAACGCTTCTCCGCGAAGACCCATCGGCCCCCGCCGGAGTTGCTCGATTTCGGAGATTCGCTTCGCATGGTCCTCAGTAGTCCGCCTCGTTCGCCGCCGCGCCGCTATTAGTTACCAGTCTGTTAGCGTGCCCGAACGACACCCCCATGGCGGTGGGGCAAAAAGGAAATTTCTGCTGCCGGCGCGTCGCCCAGTGGGCTCCTCTGCAACCGAATTTGTAGGGGGACTGCGCGGGAGCTCCGGGGGCCTTAGTAAGTGGCATGAAACTAGCTCTGTCCGTTCACCAATCAGTGCTGGGCTCGAACACGCCAACATGACTTCGGAACTCACCGCCGGGCGGGTGGAGCCGCATCGTTCCGCGCGCTGGATCTTGGGCGCACTGCTACTCACTGGAGTCGCGGGAACAGCGTTGTTTGTCCGCCATCGAAAGCTCGCGACGAGCGCGGCACCGCCCGCGGGCGGCGCGGCTGAGGCGCGGCCGGTGCCGGTCGTCCTCAACACGGCCACCCGTTTACCTCGATGGTTTGGGCAACGCGGTACCATTGGTAACGGTCACCGTCCGTCCGCAGGTCGACGGTCCACTCATGGCCGTCTCATTTCGAGAAGGCCAGGCGGTCAAGAAGGGCGATCTTTTGGCGCGCATCGACCCGCGCCCGTTTACGATCGCGTTGCATCAGGCGCAGGCAGCCTTGGCGCGCGACCAAGCACAGGCCAAGAACGCTACGCACAACCTCACGCGCTACACCGCCCTCCGGGACCAGGGTCTTGCCAGCCAGGAGCAGCTGGATGACCAGCGGGCGAATGCTGAGCAATTTGCCGGCACCACCAAGTCTGACCAAGCGCAGATCGAGAACGCGCAGCTTCAACTGACGTACACGGAGGTGCGCTCGCCGGTGGATGGCGTGACCGGGGTTCGCCAAGTCGATCAAGGCAATGTGGTGCACGCCTCCGACCCGAACGGCATCGTCGTGGTCACTCAGCTCGACCCCATGACCATCGTGTTCACGATTCCCGAGATCAGGAACAGTCCACCGGCCACG
>CAXSGJ010000006.1:168053-184738 GCA_964236865.1 uncultured Polyangiaceae bacterium | reverse complement strand
CCGCTTCGGCTTCGCCTTCCACGTCGTCATCGTCGTCATCGTCGTCGTCGTCGTCGTCCGGCTCGTGCAACGCCTCTTCCTCGAAGTTGAGGTTCTGCGTGGAGTGAACGTCGCCCCGGTCGTCGGGCTTCTTGTCGCGTTGCAAGGCCGCCAAGCGCTGGAACACGACCGGCTTGGGTGCCACCAGCAGCGCCATGGTGCGAGCCTCCATCGCCGGCCGCTGCTCGACGTTCGCCAGATCGTCGATCTTCGAGACGATCAGCTCGAGCTGCATTTGCGCGCGCTGCGGGTGCATGATTTCGCGGCCACGAAAGCGGCACGTGACCTTGACCTTGTTGCCCGATTCGATGAAGCGCCGAATGGCGCGAATTTTCACGGCAATATCGTGGTCGTCCGTCTTGGGCCGGATCTTGATCTCTTTGACCTCGACGACGGTTTGCTTCCGCTTGGCCTCGCCCTGCTTCTTCTTTTCCTCGTACTTGTATTTACCGAAGTCGAGGATCTTGCACACCGGCGGGTTGCTCTTCGGATTGACCTCGACCAAGTCGAGTCCGACCTCGCGGGCGCGGCGCAAAGCTTGGTCCGTCGTCAAGACGCCCAGATTCGAGCCGTCCTCCGCGACCACGCGCACCTCGGGCACGCGAATCCGGTGGTTGATTCGAATCTGAGGGCCGCGCGGCTCCCTGCTGAAGCGCCGACCGCCGCCTAATGCCATGTAATTTTCACTTTTTCGTGCTCCTTTGGGATCTTGATTCGTTCGTCATCCGTCTTAAGTTGCGCGCTGCAAGCGCGGGGGCTTCGCTTCTTCGACTAGCCGCATGCTGAACTCTGCCACGCTCATGGAACCGAGCTCGCCGCCGGTGCTCGAGCGAACGCTGAGCGTGTTGGCGGCGGCTTCTGCCTCGCCGGCCACGCAAATGTACGGGTAACGAAGGTTTCGCGCGTTGCGAATCTTCGCGCCGAGCTTGTCCGCGCTCAGATCGACGTGCACGCGCAGGCCACGCGCCCTGAGCGTTGCCTGTAACTCTTCCACGAATGCCGTTTGGCTCTCGGTTACGGTGACCAAAATGGCCTGCTCGGGTGCGATCCAGACGGGGAACTTGCCGGCGCAGTGCTCCAAGTAGATGCCGTAAAAGCGCTCGACCGAGCCCAAAATCGCGCGATGCAGCATGACCGGGCGGTGAGCGACGCCGTCCTTGCCCGTGTATTCCAGATCGAAACGCTCCGGCAGGCCGTAATCCAGCTGAATCGTGCCGAGCTGCCAACTCCGCTTAAGCGCGTCTACGACGTGAAACTCGAGCTTCGGACCGTAAAACGCGCCTTCCCCCGCCAACTCTTCGAAGCTGACGCCGCTGGCCTCCAGCGCGCGGCGCAAGGCCCCCTCCGCGCGATCCCACAGCTCGTCCGAGCCGATGCGCTTTTCGGGGCGTAGCGCGAGCTTGACCGCGACGTCCTTGAAGTCGAACGCCGCATACACTTCGAACAGCAGGCGGTTGAAGTTCAAGATCTCCTGCTCCACCTGATCTTCGGTGCAGAAGATGTGGGCGTCATCTTGGCTAAAGCTCCGCACGCGAGCCAAGCCGTGGACCACGCCCGCTCGCTCGTGGCGGTGTAGGCGACCGAAATCCGCCATCCGCCACGGGAGCTCACGGTAGCTGCGCCGGCGATGCGCGAAGATCAGACAGTGGCTCGGGCAGTTCATGGGCTTGGAGCAGGTGTGTTCGACCTTCTCGTGCACGTCCGCCAAGTACGAGGCCTCATCTTGCTCAGGCTTCGGCAGACCAATGGCATCGACGCGGTCCTCCGTGGTCGCAAAGAACATGTTCTCGCGATAATTCGCCAAGTGCCCGCTGGTTTCGAATAGCCGCTTGTCGAAGATCTGCGGCGTGATCACCTCTTCGTAGCCGTACTCGAGGTACAGGCCGCGGATGTACTCGACCAGCCGGTGATACACGCTCGCGCCGCGTGGCAAGAAGAACGGCATCGCCGGCGCGTATTCGTGAAACATGAACAGCTCGAGCTCCTTGCCGAGCTTTCGGTGGTCACGTGCGCGGGCCTCCTCCAAGAGGCGCAAGTGCTCTGCTAGCTCTTCCTCGCTGCGGAACGCCGTCCCATAAACCCGCTGCAACATCGGGTTCTTCTCGTCACCGCGCCAGTACGCGCCCGCCACGCTCGTGAGCTTCACCGCGCCGATGGCCTTGGTGTTCGGGACGTGCGGTCCGCGGCACAAGTCGACCCAAGTACCCTGGGGGCTCTTGGCGTGACCGTGGCGATACAATGAGATGACGTCACCCGGCGGCAGCGCATCCAAAATCTGGAGCTTGAAAGTTTCGCCCAGCTTCTCGAACAAGTCGCGCGCTTGCTCGCGCGTGACTTCCTCACGCGTGAAGGGCCGCTTGTCCTTGATGATGCGGCGCATCTCCTTCTCGATGGCCTGCAAGTCTTTATCCGAAAAGCGCTCGCCCTCGAGCCGTGCAAAGTCGTAGTAGAAGCCCGACTCGATCGCCGGGCCGATGGTGACCTGGGTGCCTGGAAAGAGGCGTTGCACGGCGTCCGCCAACACGTGCGCGGCGGAGTGACGGATCACGTGCAGGCCGTCGGGTTCTCTGGCGCGGATCGGCTCGAGCACGGAATCATTCGGGACCGGCGTGAGCAAGTCGACGATCCGCCCTCCGATACGGACGGCAATCACGTCGTCGGCGAGCTCTCCGCGTTGCTTGAGAAGCTCACCCGGCGTCTGGCGCGCGGGCTCCGTCATGGACGTTATGCCGTCGTCGGTCGACCGACGAACGACGCCAGGGCAGCGGTTGGGAGGACTTCGACTGATTTTGTAGGCGCGGGCAGGATTGAACTGTCGACCCCTACCGTGTCAAGGTAGTGCTCTACCACTGAGCTACGCGCCTCTGGTTCGGTGAAGCGAGCTCCACCGGCAAACTGTGTTTTCTGACTCTCCAAAATCAGGGCAGACCCCCACTACAACTCGAGAACCGGCCTGTCAAGGCGCGCTTCCCGACTTGGCGGAAGCCCGGCTGGGCGCCTCGGTCGTCCGAAGTGCTGCTGCGGAATCCGGTGCTGGTTGCGCGGGGTGTGGAATCTGGGTATAGGCCCGGCCCTCTCGACGCTGTGGGCCGCCGTTTTCACGGCATGAACCCAGGCGCCCTGTGGGGCTCGATTCACGAGCCACCCCGTCCGCGGAGGACCCCTTGGTCGCGTTGCTGTCCTTTCAGAATGTTCCTCCGGCTCCGGGCCGGGAAACCAGTGCCACCACCGTCGCCCCGTCGGCGCCGGGCACGCCTCCAGCTTCCGGCGGCAAACCCGAAGGCCCCGGTGGTCTAGCCGGCATCGCGCCCATGCTTCTGATGGTGGTGCCGCTGGTCTTGCTCATGGTCTTCACGAATCGTTCGCAGGCCAAGAAGCAGGGAAAAGTGATCGCATCGTTGCAAAAGGGCGACAAGGTCATCCTGTCCGGCGGGCTCATGGGCAAGCTGCTGGAGGTGGGTGACCGTGTCGCGAAGGTCGAGCTCGCGCCGGGCATGAAGATCGACGTGTTGAAGTCCGGGATCCTCGGTAAGGACGACGCCGAAACGGCCGCCCTGGCCGAGAAGAAGTGAAGGCGCGCAAAAGCCGTGGTCAATACCGTTCTAACTGCGATTTTTGGCGGGCTGACCGCTCTGTTCGTGCTGTGCGGCTTTGCTTTCCGGGCTGAGCGGTGGGCGCTGTGGGCGGCCGGTCTGTGTGCGGCTGGCGCGGCCGCAGCCGCGCACAACGATGCATTCTGGCCGATGGTCCTGCTCGGGGTGCTGAGCCTGTGGGTCGCGTTCGCGTCCATCGACATCATGGATCTGGGTTGGCGAGCGCGCGCCGGTCTGACGTTTAGCGCGTGTCTGCTCGGCTTTTTGGTGTTGTGGCCCACGCTGCCCAGCTGGAGCTCCAAGATCGGCTGCCCGGCATACATCCGTGACCACGTCTCGTTCCGTTTGATCGCCGGTCTCGACCTGCGCGGCGGCCTGCGGCTCGTTTATACGGTGGACGTCGATGAGGCCATCAAAGACAAGCGCGACCACTACTACGAGGACATGCGCGTCGAGCTGGCCAAGATCTTCGGCCTGCACACGGGGGACGAGCTACCCGGCGAGGAGGTCTTCCAGAAGCTGCGTGACAAGGTGGGCGTCGAATCGCCGCGCAGGCCCGTGGACGAGATTCGCGTGCAGGTCAAAGAGGGCACGGACCCGAGCAAGCTCGACGAACGCTTCCTGGAGAAGTTCCGGACCGAGATGTCGTTCACGCGCAGCCCCGACCAGCGAACGCTCACCTTCAAGATGCGCTCATCGGTCGGCTCGCAGATTCGAGAGCGCGCGGTCAGCCAAGCCAAGGACATCATCGGCCGCCGCGTAGACGAGCTCGGTTTGCGCGAGGCAGCCGTTTCCTCGCGCGACGAAGACATCATCGTGGAAGTACCGGGCGAAGACGAAAAGAGTTTTTCGACCATTCGCGAGATCATCAGTCAAACCGCGCGCCTCGAGTTCAAACTGCTCGACGACGACACGGACTTCTTCGGGGAGGTACAAAAGGGCGCGAAGACCGCGAGCCTGCCCGAGGGCCTCGACTTTCAGGTGGAGAATGCGCCCGTCGGCAAGGATGCCGAAGGCGAAAACCGCACCAAGCAAAATACTTACGCGCTGCTGCGGAAGCTCCCCAAAGAAACGAGCACGCAGTGCCTGCAACGCATGCGCGAGTGGGTGAGCACCCTGGACGTGCCCGCCGACCGAGAGGTCGGCTTCCACATCGAATCGCGCGTGGTGGACGAGGTCACCCTCAAGGAAGAGGAGGTCGGCGTACGCACGTATTTTCTGAAGAGCCGCGCGGAGATCACCGGCGACATGATCCGCGAGGCCGTCGCGCAGCCGGAGCAGAGCTCGGGCGGCATGGGCGGCTGGCACGTCTCGATCACCTTCACCGATGCCGGCGGTCGCATCTTCGAGCGCATCACCGGCGCCAACATCAAGCGCCGCTTTGCCATCATTCTGGACGGCCGGATCAGCAGCGCGCCGGTCATCCAAAGTCGCATCGCGGGCGGCCACGGCCAGATCACGATGGGCTCGGGCGATCCAGAAGCGCAGCTCAGGGACTCGAAGAATCTCGAGCTCGTGCTGCGTTCCGGCGCGTTGCCGGCGCCGATCTCGCCGTCCAACGAGCAGCGCATTGGCCCCTCGCTCGGTCAGGACGCGATCAAGCTCGGGATCCAGGGGGCGCTCGGGGGCATCGCGCTCGTCCTGCTGTTCATGATGGTTTATTACCAGCGCGCGGGCTTCATCGCCGATATCGCGGTGATCATGAACTTGTTCCTTCAGCTCGCCATCTTGTCTTCGTTCGGCGCCTCGATGACACTACCCGGCATCGCCGGCTTGGCACTCACCGTGGGCATGGCGGTCGACAGTAATATCATCATCAACGAGCGCATCCGCGAAGAGCTCGGGCTCGGAAAGAGCCCGCGCGCAGCGGTGGATGTCGGTTACAAACGCGCGCTGAACGCCATCATCGACGGCCACGTGACGACCGTCATTGCCGGTCTCGTGCTGGCGCAGTACGGCACCGGGCCGCTCAAGGGCTTCGCCGTTACACTGATGGTGGGCGTCATCTGCAACATCTTCACGGGCGTCATCGTCAGCCGGCTCATGGTCGACTGGTGGGTCAAGAACCTGGGGCGCGGCGCCCAGCTGGATTTGGGTTGAGCCATGCATCTGTTCAAGTCTGGCAAGGTCTACAACTTCATGTCGGTCCGGTGGTACTTCATCGGGCTGAGCCTCTTCCTCACCTTCGGCGCCGCCCTCTTGTTACTGATGGGCAAGGCCCGGCTAGGCACGGACTTTACCGGCGGTACGGAAGTCGAGATCGCGTTTAAGAAGCCGGTCAGCGCCGGTGACCTACGCGCCGCCGTGGAAAAAGCTGGCTTCCAAGAGCCAGGGGTAATCCGCGTCGACGATCCGAAGAACCCGAATCGTTATCTGATCCGCGTGGAAGAGGTGTCGACCATCTCTAGCGTCGCGCAGGCGGACATAGAGAAGGCGCTGTGTTTGAGCGCGGGGGAACCGACCGCCGCGTGCCCGGTGGACCGCCAGGCGACCGAGGTCAAGTTCAGCCCAGGGGGTGACAAGATTAGCGTTCGTTACCGGAGCACACCGGACTTGGACGTCATCAAGGAGCGCGTCGCCGGGGTCAAAGGCCTCTTGCTGCGCCCGGGCGCGCACAACCCCGTGCTCCAGAACTCGCGCGACAACAAAGTCGAGATCCAGCTGATGAGCAAGGGCGACCAGCTGATGACCGGCCTCCGTCAGGGGCTGGGCGCGGACGTCGTCCCGGAGGCGGCCTTGCGGACGGAATGGATCGGCCCGCGCGCAGGCGCTCAGCTCCGCGACAGCGCCGTGAAAAGCATCGCGATCTCGATCGTGTTCATCATGGTCTACATCGCCTTCCGCTTCGATCTGCGGTTCGCGCCCGGCGGCGTCCTAGCCCTCACCCATGACGCGCTCGGAACCATCGGCATCTTGATCTGCCTCGGCAAGGAGATCAATTTGACGACCATCGCCGCCGCGCTGACCATCGTCGGCTATTCGGTCAACGACACGGTGATCGTGTACGATCGAGTGCGAGAGAATTTGGGCAAGCTGCGCGGCACGAGCTTCTTCCAGTTGATCAACATCAGCACCTCCGAGATGCTGGGCCGGACCCTGCTCACGAGCAGCACGGTGGTGATCGCCTTGCTTGGCTTCTTCATCTGGGGCACGGGGGAGCTGAAGGACTTTTCGCTCGCGCTGGTAATCGGTGTGGTCCTCGGCACCTACTCATCGATCTACGTCGCCTTGCCCTTGACGGAGTGGTTGGATCACACGCTGTTTTCCAAAGTCGGCGTCAAAAAGCGTGTCGGCGCGCCCAAGGCGGCCGCTATCTGAGGCGGTCAACTCCTGCGGTACGGCGCGCGGGGCGCCCGTACCGCGGCTTTTAGAGATGAACCGAGCGGCCTAGCGGCGCACCGGCCGCTCCCGCGGCGGTTGACACCCCCCGGCGCGTCCTTATGTTCTTCTTATGTTTGCCGCATTGAAGTCCCAGATGGCTGCTTTGCCCCCGGTGAATGGTCTGCCGCTCACCATTCCCCAGGAACTTTGGTCGAAAATCGCGCCCGACCAGCAGGCGCGCTGCCGCAATGCCGAGCGCGTGTTGGCCGCGTTCGCCGGTGATCGCGATTTGGATTTGACGGATTTGGCCGAGCGCTTGGAGGCTGAGCCGGAAGACGTGCTTGGCGGTCTTCATGTTCTCGACGCGATGGCTCTGGTCACGACCGAAGAGTCGGACGACGGCCCGCGTTTCCACCTGCGCGCCATGCCGGACGAGCACGTGCGCTTCGTCGGGCCCAACGGGCGTACGCAGTGGTTGTTCGTGGCGCGCCCGCTCGACCCGCCGGATGTGGCTTCGGAGAGCCTGAACTAACGCCGCGCTGGTCGCGGCTGCTGCGGGTTCATCGAGCCGCTCAACGCCTCCCCAACACGGGAGGCGTTTTGCTGTTTGGGTAGCGGCGCCGAACAGCGGGCGGGCAACCGGCCAGGCCGAGCGGCTTGGGCGGACATTTTTAGTCGCGCGCGGGGGCTAGGCTTGCCATGGATTGACAGTTTCCATGAGCCATGTTGGAAGTCGTGCCTTGACGTCGTCGCACGCGCACTCGGCCGAACCTGAGCGCGCGCACGTTCGCTCGCCGCCCAGCGCTCGCGCTCGTGAGCTCGCGCTCGGCCTTGGCGTCTCGGTCACTCTGGGTGAGCTGCTCGAGCGGCGTGGGCATCGCGATGTCGAGCTCACGCGGCGCTTCCTAAATCCGCGCCTCTCCGAGCTTACCGCGCCGCATGCCATGGCGGATCGTTCTCTTGCGGCGGAGCGCTTGGCGGCGGCCATTCGCGCGGGGCAGCGCATCGCCGTTTTTGGCGACTACGACTGCGACGGCATGACCTCGGCGGCGATCATGACCGAGATCATCGAGGCCTTGGGCGGTACCGTACAAACGTTCATCGCCAGTCGTTTCGAGGGCGGTTACGGGGTCTCCTCGGTGGCGGTCGAAAAAATTCTGGCCAGCGGCGCGCAGCTGGTCGTGACTTGTGATTGCGGCTCGTCCGACCACGTATCTCTCGCTCGCTTTCGTGACGCTGGCGTCGATTGCGTGGTGATCGACCACCACTTGGTCCCTGAAGAGGCGCTGCCCGCGCTGGCATTCTTGAATCCCCATCGCCCGGAGTGCGGTTTTCCGTACAAGGGCATGGCTTCTTGCGGTTTGGCCCTGTCAATCGGCGCGGCTTTACGCGGCGCACTCGGACGTGAGCTGGATTTGCGCCGTTGGCTCGATCTCGTCGCCATCGGCACGATCGCCGATGTGGCGCCCCTCGACGGTGACAATCGGGCGCTCGTGCGCGCCGGGCTGCGCGTGCTAGGCGAAGCACGCCGGCCCGGCATCCGTGCTCTGTTTGAGCTCGCAAAGCTCGACGGGCAAACGCCAATCACGGCTGAAGACGTCGCGTTTCGCATCGCGCCCCGGCTGAACGCGCCCGGCCGCTTGGGCTCCGCTGAGATCGCCGTGCGGTTGCTGATGGCGAAGACCAACGAGGAAGCGTACGCGCTGGCCGCTGAGATCGAGCAGCGCTCCAGCGAACGCAAGCTGATTCAAGAGCGCATGATCGAAGAGGCCTTGGCCGAGATTGAGAGCGAAGGCTGGGCGGAGCGCCCGGCCATCGTGATCGGTCGTGAAGGATGGAATCACGGCATCGTGGGCATCGTCGCCGGCCGCCTTGCGGATCGTTTCAAGCGCCCCGTCGTGGCCATCGGTTTCAGCAACGGCCATGGCCGTGCGTCGGTGCGCGGTCCGGCGGGTTCACGTCTCTTCGATGCTTTGAGCGAGGCCAAACACCTTCTCATCCGCTTTGGTGGCCACCAGGCAGCGGCTGGAGCCGAGGTCGAGATCACACGTCTGGTGGAGCTGCGGGCCTGCTTGGAAACGGCGTGTGCGGCTCAGCTCCCCCAGCAAGCTGCGCCGAGTCAAGCGCAGGCCGGGTCCATCCTGTCTTGGCTCGCGACGGGGGACGACCCCTCCCGCGTGCTCAACGAGCTGTACCTGCTGGAGCCGTGCGGTGCCGGCAACGAGTCACCGAGCTTAGCCCTGCAGGCGAGCGTCCTGTCTGCGCGCCAGGTCAACGGCGGCCACCTGAAGCTCGAGCTAGAGATCGAAGGTGGCACGCGCTTGGGCGCGTTCGGCATTGCCATGGGCGAGCACGCGGGGGCACTCAGCGGAACCATCACCGTGCTCGGCAAGCTCAGGCCCGACCGCTACCGTGGCGGCACGGCGATCGAGCTCAAGCTCGAGAAGATCCTGAGCTTCGGTCCCTGAGCCACCTGGCCGACTCCCGCACCGATTCGATCCTCTATATTTAGCGGAATAAAAAATCCATCTGGCCTCGAGCTCGATGAGCGGTCGGCTCCGATCTGGCGTGACTCGAGCCATGCGGGAATAAACGGCGGCGTCGAGGAACGACGCGCGCAGCCGGCGTCCACTGAAATGTGCCAAACGGCGCGCTATACTCGAAGCATGCGAATTCTTCCGCGCCTCGGTCGGGCGCTGGTCGTGCTGTCCGTGTTTGCGTTGGCGTCCTACTTTGCGTTGCAGTTCGGCACGGGCGGCTTGTGGCGCGGTCTAGAGGTCGCGCACGCCGTCACGAGCCCGGGTCAACCCAAGGCGCCCTATGATCTGACGCAGCTCGTGGCCGTCAACGAGACGCTGAACACCATCCGCACCAAGTACGTCGACCCGAGTCGCGTCAAGCCGCGGCAAATGTTCTTGAGCGCGGTGAACGAGATCCAAAAAGAAGTCGCGCAAGTGATCGTCTTGCATGATGACAAGTCGAACACGGTGAAGGTGCAGGTCGACACCGAATCGGCTTCATTTCACATCGACAACGTTCAGGGCCCCTGGGACGTCGCGGCCCGGCTGCGCGAGGTGTTCGCGTTCTTGCAAGCGAACCTCAAGAACACGGAGGTCGACCTCAGGGACGTGGAGTACGCGGCGTGTAACGGCATCCTGCGCACGCTCGACCCGCACAGCACGTTTCTGAGCCCCGAGGCGTATCGAGAAATGAATCTGTCGACGTCGGGCCACTTCGGCGGGCTCGGGATTGTGATCTCCGTGCGCGATCAGATGCTGACGGTAATGCGCCCCATGCCGGGCACGCCTGCCGGGCGCGCCAACTTGAAGCGGCTCGACCGCATCACCAAAATCAACAACGAGTCGACCTTGAACATGCCGCTCGACGACGCAGTCAATCGTTTGCGCGGCAATCCAGGGTCAAAGGTCACGATTTGGGTGCACCGGGACTCCGCGGAAGGTTGGACCGGGTCGCGCCCGTTCGAGCTGGTCCGAGAAGAAATTCAGGTCAAGTCGGTCGACTACCGGGGGCTCGGCAACGGCGTGGGTTACGTGCGCCTGAAACAGTTCCAAGCCAGCACTTCGGACGAGCTGGATGAAGCCCTCGCCGACTTGCACAAAAAGGAAAAGCTCAAGGCCTTGGTTTTGGATTTGCGAGGCAACCCCGGGGGTTTGCTCGACCAAGCGGCGCGCGTCGCCGACCGCTTCCTGGACGACGGCGTGATCGTGGCAACCGTGGGCGCCTCCGAGGGCCGCGAGGAGAAGCGCGCCGTGCGCAAGGGCACCGAGCCGAACTACCCGATCGTCGTCCTCGTCAACGGCTCGAGCGCGAGCGCGAGCGAGATCGTAGCGGGCGCGCTCAAAAACTTGGACCGAGCGGTGATCGTGGGCCAAACCACGTTTGGAAAGGGCAGCGTGCAGCTGGTGTTTCCGCACGTGACGCCAGAGAACGCGGCGCTGAAGCTGACCATTGCGCAATACCTGACGCCGGGCGACGTATCGATCCAGGGCGTCGGCGTCGCGCCGGACATCGAGCTCGATCCGATGACCGCCGATACCGTCGAGATGGATCTCTATCGCAACGCCCATGGCTTGCGCGAGCGTGACTTGACCAAGAGCCTGTCCAACACGGCGACGCGCGCCAGCGACCAGCCCACCGTGCGTTTGCGCTACAATTTGCCAGAAAAGGAACGCGCCGAGATTCGTGAGCGGGGCGGGGACATGGAGGACGAGTTCGAGCTCGATTTTCCGATCAAGATTGCGCGCGACTTGGCCGGCCGTTTGAACCCCGGCAAGCGGCTCGATGAAGTGCATAGCGCCAAAGACTTCTTGGACAAGCTGCAGCAAACCGAGGTCGACGCGGTGGGCGCCGACTTGGGCAAGCTCGGTATCGATTGGACTGCACCGCCCAAGGACTACGCGGCTCCACCCAAGGCGAGCGACTACGAGGTCAAGGTCAGCACCGACAAGCCGAGCGACACCTTCGCCGCCGGTGACCAGGTCATGCTCAAGGTCTCGGTCAAGAATAAGGGCACGAGCCCGGCCTATCAGGTGCGCGCCAGCACCAAGAGCGATGGCGCATACTACGACGAGAAGGAGTTCGCTTTTGGCAAGATTCTGCCCGGCGAAACCAAGACCGCGAGCGCGCCACTCGGCTTCTGTGACATCGACGGGCACAAGCCGGGTTCGAGTGCCCCTACGCCGAACGACGCGAAGCGTGTCTGCAAAGTGCCGCTGGAAGCCGACGCGCGCGCCGACGTGGTGAAGGTCCGCTTCTTCGCCGAAGGCGCCGAAGCGCCGCCAGACACCGAGCTCCGCCCCACCCTGAACGCGTTGCCGCAGCCCATTTTCGCGTACAACTACGAGATCGTCGATAACCGCCCGGGTAACGGTGATGGTCAATTGGCGAGGGGAGAAGGCGCGACGGTTTATCTTGCGGTGAAGAACGTGGGTAAGGGGCGCTCCTACGACACGCAGGCCAATATCCGGAATCTGACCGGCGACGGTCTCCTCATCCACAACGGCCGCTTCGATATTTCCAACATGAAGCCTGGTGAGGTGAAGAACGTGGCCTTCACCTTCGACGTCCTCGATCAGCTGAGCGAGAGCAACGTGAATTTCGAGCTCAGCGTGGCAGACCGCGAGCTGCGCGTGGTGTCGACCGAGAAGGTCACGCTGCCGCTGGCCAAGAGCCCGCTGACCATCAGCAAAGCGCAAGGCAAAGTGGCGTTTTCGGCGGCCGCGCCGGTACGCAGTCAGCCGCTCGCGGCTGCCGCCGTGGTCGGCGAGGTCGACAAGGGGAGCATGCTGGAGAAACTCGGTACGTATGGGCCGTTCACGAAGGTGAATTTGGGCGACGACCGGTTCGGCTTCGTCGAAACGCGGATGGTCAAAGACAGCGCCGCGGCGCCCGACAAGATCGGGTACCACGCCCACCTCTCGCACTCTCCGCCGCTCCTGGAGGTCACGCCCGCGAAGCTCGCCACGCGCGAGGACAAGGTACACATCGAGGGCCAAGCCACCGATGGTGACCGCGTGCTCGACGCCTTCATCTTCGTTGGCCCTCGCAAAGTTTTTTACCAGTCGAATCGCAAAGCGGCCGACCCAACCAAGCTGAAATTTTCGATCGACACCGAGCTGCAACCCGGCATCAACGTGATCACCGTCGTTGCGCGCGAGAGCGATGATAGCGCCACCCGCACCACCATGATCGTGCGCCGCGACGGGCCAAACGGTGAACCGCTGCCGAGCCCGAAGGGCGAATCCGCGGGTGAAGACTGGAGTATTTCGGGCGACGGAGACTGAGCCGCGACTTGGCCAGCTGAGAGCGAGCGAACCCAGGGCGCGGCTCGCATCGCCTGACCCCGACTTTGCTCGAAAGCTGAAACGGGGTAAAGAAAAGCCAGAATGGCGGCTATTGGCTTATTCGGAAAAGTCGTGCGCGGCCTCTCCCGCGACAAGGACGTCGCCCTGCACTTGCGGGTGAAGCGCGGCATCACGCTGCTCTCGGAAACTGCGAACGCGCAGCTCGCACTGCGCGCGTGCACCGAGGTGGGTCCCGGCGCCCGCGTCAGCGGCACCTTGCGCGTCGAAAATGCAGGCTCTGTTCGCATCGGCGCTGGTTTTTCGGCCATCGCCACGTACTTGCCCACGGAGCTCCTGACCACTCCGGGCGGCAGTATCGAGCTCGGGGACGACGTGTGGCTCAACTTCGGCACGGTCATTTCGGCGGCGAGCTCGGTGCGCATCGGTTCGCATGTGATGATCGGCCAGCATTGCATCGTCAGTGATACGTCGTTGCCCGGTGCGGGCGTCGGCGCTGAACCGCAGCCGATCGAGATCGGGGATAACGCGTGGCTGGCGGGCCGCGTCACCGTCGCGCCAGGGGTGAAGGTCGGCGCGGGCGCGGTGATCACGGCGGGCAGCGTGGTCAGCAGCGATATCCCGGCCCACGCGGTGGCCGGCGGCATACCGGCGCGCGTGTTGCGTTGGGTGGACGGGTACGGCCCGCCAGCGCCTGCCGAAGCGGGCGCGCGGGGCAATGATCACATGAACGGAGAGGCCGCAGCACCGGCCGCGATGGAGCAACCCGCGCACCGCGGCGTGCTCATCTCCGACTTCACCGTAGATGAGCTGGTCGATGAGCTTCTATCGCCGATCGGCCTGCCCCCGCTTGCCGCTGACGTCGCGCCCTACGGCCAGGTCATGCAGTCGCTCATGCAACCCGCTGCGGAAGATGCCGCAGACTTTGCCGTGGTCTGGACCCGACCCGAGATTTCAATCCCTTCGTTTGCGCGCGTGGTGGCGTACGAAGACGTGAGTCCAGCGGACCTCGCCGCCGAACTCGCGCAGTTTACGGCGTCGATCTTGCGCGCCGCGGCCGGATACCAAGCCGTGTTCGTGCCCACCTGGGTGCAACCCGCATGGCTCCGGGGCCGCGGTATGGCCGATGGCCGCCCGAGTGGCGTGACGCGCGTGCTCACTTCTCTGAATTTGCAATTGATGGAGGCGCTCGAGGCCGCGCCGAACGTGTTCGTGCTGGATGCGCAGCGCTGGCTGCTCGGCGCCGGGCGTGCGGGCCACAACCCCCGCGGCTGGTATCTGGGTAAGGTCGCGCTGCCTCGCAGCGTCATGCGCGAGGCGGCAGCGGACATTCGCGCGGCGTTCGTGGGCCTACGCGGGGCCGCCAAGAAGCTCTTGGTGTTGGATCTGGACGATACCTTATGGGGCGGCATCGTGGGCGACGCGGGCTGGGAAAACCTTCGCCTCGGCGGGCCCGACCCGCAAGGCGAGTCCTTCGCCGACTTTCAGCGCGCAATCAAAAATTTGAAGCGGCGCGGCGTGGTCTTGGCGCTGGTCAGCAAAAATGAGGAGTCCGTCGCGCTGGAGGCCATCCGCAGTCATCCGGAGATGGTGCTGAAAGAAGAGGACTTCGTCGGGTGGCGCATCAACTGGACGGACAAAGCGCGAAATATCGCGGAGCTCGCCGTCGAGCTCAATTTGGGGCTGCAGTCGGTGGTCTTCATCGACGATAACCCAGTGGAGCGCGCGCGGGTGCGGGAGGCGCTGCCAGAAGTATTCGTCCCCGAGTGGCCAGAGGACAAGCTCCTCTACGCGAGCGCGTTCGGCCAGTTGCGCTGCTTCGATGCACCGGCCGTTAGCCGGGAAGACCTCGAGCGCACGCGCATGTACGCGGAAGAACGCCAGCGGGATGATCTGCAGAAGCAAGTCGGATCGATCGACGAATGGCTGATGAGCCTGGGCATCAAGGTGCGCGCCGAGAAGCTCAGTCCCTCCAATGTGCCGCGGGCAACGCAGCTCCTCAACAAAACCAATCAGTTGAACCTGTCGACTCGCCGCTTGAACGAGGCGGAGCTGACGGCCTGGGCCGCTGCGCCGAACCACAAGCTGTGGGTCGTGAGCGTGTCCGACCGCTTCGGCGACGCAGGGCTCACGGGCATCGTGAGCATCGAGATCGAAGACGGTGTGGCCCGCATCGTCGATTATGTCCTGAGCTGCCGCGTCATGGGTCGAAAAGTGGAAGAGACCTTGCTCCACCTGGCCGTCGCGGGCGCGTTCGACGCCGGGGCGGCGAAGGTCGAGGCGCTGTACTTGAAGACCGCCAAGAACAAGCCGTGCTTGAGCGTGTTTCGCGGCAGCGGCTTTCAGAACTACGATGACGAGCTGTTTCGCTGGGACGGCCCCGTCGGCTACGCCCTCCCGGAAGTCATCGAGCTGATTTGGGATCGCTGATGCCGCCGCTGTCCGTCGTGGAGCGCCTACGCGCGGCTCGGGCCAAGCTCATCTTGCGTCAGGCAAACCGCGTGGGGAAATCGCCCAAGCTAATCGGCCAGCCCAATATCGTGAATGGGGGTCGGCTCGAGATCGGCGACGATTTTTCGTTCAGCGCGCGGCCGGCGCCGTCTCACTTGATTGCCGCCGAGGGCGGGCGGATCTTGGTGGGTGACCGCGTTCGTATCTCTTACGGCGCCGCCATTTCCGCGCGGCTCGAGGTCAAGCTCGGGGATGGCGTCGAAATAGGCCCGTACGCCGTGATCATGGACAGCGATTACCACGTGGTCGGCGATCGCTCCGCCATCGACGAGCCCCTGGCCGTCAGTATTGAAGCTGGCGCAAAGCTCGGAGCGCGCGTGACCGTGCTCCGCGGATCCGTGATCGGTGCGGGCGCCGTGGTGCAGGGTGGCAGCGTCGTTTCCGGCCGGGTCGCGCCGGGCTCGGTGGTCGGCGGGGTGCCCGCGCGCGCTGTACAGGCCTCGCGCGAAGACGGCGAGAGCGGGCAGGAGGCGGTCGAGGTACCGAAGCTCATCATGAGCGTGCTCGGTTTGTCGACGCCGCCCGGAGCCAGTGACGGACCGTCGCAAATCCGCGAGTGGGACTCGCTCGGCGCCCTCAAAATTGTGTTGGCGGTCGAGGAGGCCTATGGGGTCGCGCTGAGCGAGCAGGAAATCAAGTCGGTGCAAACGGTCGGAGAGCTGGCGCGGGTCGTTGTTTCGTCGCGCGCCCGGCTCGGGGCCTTGGCTTGAGTTCGGCCCGTATGGCGCCGCTCGACCCAGACCTCGACCTCGACCTCAATCGCGTCGACGCTCACGAGCTCGAGACACGGCCGGCATTGGCCGCCGTGATCTTCGATATGGATGGGGTCGTCCTCGACAGCCAAGCCGCCGCCAACCGGGCGCTCGTCGAAGCCGCCAAGGTTTACGGGGTTCGGTTGAACGTGTCTGAGCTCGACGACCTTGTGGGCGCGAGCGCCGCGCAGTTCTGGAGCTACGTCAAGGACCGTTACGGCTTGCCGGAGGAGGTCGAGTATTATCAGGAGCGCTACAACGAGGATCGCGAGATTGCGTCGTATGACCAAACGCTCTTCTCTCCTGGTCTCGAGGCGCTGCTCGACGACCTGCGCGCGGCAGACCTGCAGATCGCGCTCGCGACGTCGGGTTCGCGCAAGCGCATGAACGCCGTGATCGAGCTGTCCGAGCTTGCACCCAGACTGGACGTTGCGCTGTGCGGTGAAGACGCGGCGAGCGAGAAACCCGCGCCGGATCTGTATCTCTCGGCCGCCGTGGCGCTACGCGTGTCTCCGAACAGTTGCCTCGCGATCGAAGACTCGGCCCGCGGTGTCGCCGCCGCGCGCGCGGCCGGCATGTTCGTGCTCGGTTTCTGCGCCTACGGCTCTTCCGATGCCGACCTGGCGGACGCCGACGCGCAGCTTGCA
>CAXSGJ010000006.1:128116-168030 GCA_964236865.1 uncultured Polyangiaceae bacterium | reverse complement strand
CCTCAGACTTGCAGCTTTTGTGGAGCGGGCGCGGCTGAGAGCGCGGGCGGCCGTGGATCTAAAGCGAGCTTCACACCGCGAGCCTCGAGCCGTCCGCAGCCTTTGACCCGCTGGCCTGTGGCTGCGGTGTTTCGTGATGGATAACGCGCGGTCGCGGCGGAAAGGTGCTTTCCGTGCTGACCTGCCGCGAGTTATCTTGCCCTCGAATGCGAGAAACTGTGGTCGCGGCGGATCGGTGTGCGCGCAGGCGCGGGTGCCTCTGCTCGTCATGCTGCGCGAAGGCCTGAAGCATGGCCCCTTTTCGTCGCCGCGCCGTGCGGGTGTTCTTGGAAGCGGCTTCCCGTCAACGCGAGACGGAGTTCTTGGCCCGCGTAAAGGACAGTCAAAAGTTGCATCGGCCATGGCTCACCGCGCCCCATACGCGTGAGCACTTTCGAGACCTCATTGCCAGCTCGCGGAAGCCGTCGAAGATTTCTTTCTTCGTGTGCACTATCGAGAGCAGCGAGCTGGTTGGCGTGATCAACCTGAACGAAATCGTGCGCGGGTTGTTTCAAAGCGCTTACCTCGGTTATTACGCGTTCGAGCCCTTCGCCGGTTCCGGTTACATGACCGAGGGCTTGGCGCTGGTCCTGGACCAAGCATTCGGTCCGCTCGGCTTGAACCGCTTGGAGGCCAACGTGCAGCCCGGCAATTCGAAATCGTCCCGCTTAGTTTCGCGGCTCGGCTTTCGGCTCGAGGGATTCTCGCCGCGCTACCTAAAAATCGGCGGCCGCTGGCGCGACCACGAGCGCTGGGCGGTCCTGGCAGATGAGTGGAAGAGCCGTAGCGTGAGGCACTTATCTCGGGCTTGATCCCCCCGCAATTAGTGACAGTATCCGCGCGATGCCCGAGCTCGAATTTTCGAACGTGAAAGCGCTCGCCAAGGCCAACGTCTACTTCGAAGGCAAGGTGGTCAGCCACACCATCTTACTGGCGGATGGGCACAAGAAGACGCTCGGCTTGATCTTTCCGGGCGAGTTTCACTTCGGCACGGAAGCCCCGGAGCGTATGGACATCGTCGCCGGTCAGTGCCGCGTACGGCTTTCGGGCGCGGACACCTGGCAAGCATACGAAGCGGGCTCTTTCTTCACGGTGCCGGGCAACTCTGGGTTCGACATTAGCGTGGCGAGCGGTATCGCGGAATATGTGTGCTCGTTCGAGTGATGTCACGAGCGCTCGAAGCGTGCGACGGTTTCGACGTGCTCGGTGAACGGGAGCAAATTGAACGCGCTCAGGGCGCGGAGCCGCAGCGCGCCACTGCCCACGAGCTGCCGTGTGTCACTCAGGAACGACTCGAGCCCGCAGCTCACGTACAGGAAGCGCTCGGGCGGGTGCTCGATCAAATACTGCGTCAAGGCGTGATCCAGCCCTTTACGGGGTGGATCGGCGATCACGACGTGGGCGCCCTGCGCGCGCTCGCAGGCTTCGCCGGCCGCGCCGCGCGCCACCAAGATTTTGGCGCGCTCCGCGGCTGTGAGTTCGGCCAACCCAAGCTCGAGGCCGGCCAAAGAGTGCAAGCTCATCTCGTTCAAACACAGCGCGCTCGTGCGCTCGTGAATCGAAAGTCCTATCGCGCCCACGCCAGCGTAAAATTCACATACACGCGCCCCGAGCGGCACATCCGCATGAACGTGCGCGATGATACGCTCGGCCACGCTCAAATTATTTTGCCCAAACGCGCCCGGCGGGTAGTGCACGGCGCCGCCACCAAAATGCTCGACCACGCTCTTCGGGCCGCATACATGCTGCCAGGCGTCACCCAAGATTGTATTCGAGCGCTCACGGTTGCCGTTCCACCACAGGCTATGCAAGTCGCCTCCGAGCCGCTCGCGGATCAACTCGAAGCACGTCTCAAGCGGCTCGCAGGTCGCGCTGTTGGCGACCAGCACGACCTGCGCGCTCTGCGATACCCGCTCGACCACGACTTGCAGGTAGCGCGCGATTCCCGCGTGCGCGGCGTCCGAGTAGCAAGTCACGTGCGCGTCGACGAGCGCCCGGCGCACCACCGAGGCCACCTGGTTGATCAACGGGTGGTGCACCACGCACGCCGGAATGTGCACGACGCGGTGCGTGCCCAGCTCGAACAACCCGAGCTTCGGCGAACCGAGCCGGCCGCGAATGGCGAGTCGCGCGCGGTGACGGAAGCCGCTCGATTCGCCGGAAATCATCGGCACACCGTCCAGCTCGTGGGCTTGGGCCAGCTCTTGCAACCGGCGCATGCCGAGCGGCGCGATGCCCGGCTCGGCAAAGCGTGGGCAGCCGGGGCACGGCGGGCGGTGCGGGCAAGCAGCCAGTTTCAACGCAAGTTAGGCTTAGCATGAAGGCGCGTGCAGTGGTGATCGCGGTCGTGCTGGGGGCTGCCGCGCTGATCATCGTGGGCGTGGCGCTACGAGCTCGGCTGCGTGTGGTCCCAGTGGCGACTCACTCGCCGTCGCCGGTAGAGACCCCTTCGCCCGCGCCGAGCGCGTCTGCACCGCTACCGACTCCGCCGCCCGCCCGCCGCGAGCCGCCGCCTTATCTGGATGTCGTGGCCAAGACGTTGGCCGAGCAGCGCAGCGCGCTATTCACCAACATGGAAAACCAGCTGGATTTGCCCGCAGGCGTGCTGGACAAGATCGAGACGATTTTCGCGGCGTCCAATCATTTGGGCCAAGGTGAGCCGAAAATTACGAAGCACCCCATGACTCGGGCCGAGTGCCGCACCATTCGCGAAGCGCACCCAGACTCGCATCCGGCAGACGCTCGCTGTGGAGCGCCCAATATGGTGCCGCTGTTCGATCCCGCGCGCGGCGAAGGCGCAGCCTCGGCCGCCGTGTGCATGGATCAGTTCGAATTTCCTAACATACCCTGTGAGTATCCGGTCACTTGGGTGCGATCGAGCGAGGCGTACGATCTTTGCGCGGCGGAGGGCAAGCGCCTCTGCGACGCGCACGAGTGGGAGGGCGCCTGCGCTGGCGCCTTGCACACTCCGGAGGTCGACTACACCTGGGGCGAGCGCCGCATCATGCAGGAGTACCTGCACAATAAGACCCGGGAGCTGATCTGGGCGTACGGCCCCAAGGTGGATCAGCTCAAGTGCGGGACGATGAGCCACAAGAGCGCTGAGTGCTACACGCCGGACTGGGGCATCTGCGGGTCCAACACCTTTCCCGCGGGCGCCTTCCCGGAGTGCGTCAGCTCGCTCGGCGTATTCGACCAGCATGGCAACGCGGCCGAGCACATGAATCTGCCCGTCAAGCCCGAACAGCTCGGCAAGAGCGGAGGGGTTGGCGAGACCGAAATGAAGGGAAGTTGGTTCATCTTCGCGAGCGAAGCCGTGCATCCGGATGACTGCCGCTGGCGCGCTCTGATGTGGCACGCCGGGCCGATCCGCGCGCTCGACAGCCACCGCAACTACCACCTCGGCTTCCGCTGTTGTAAGGACATCACGCCCAGCGCGACGCCGAGCCGCGACGGCGGAACCCCATGATTCGCTTACACATCAACATCGATCACGTTGCGACGATTCGAAATGCTCGCGGTACGGTTTATCCCGATCCCGTCACCGCGGCCGCGTTGTGTGAGCTGGCGGGGGCCGACGGCATCACCGCGCATTTGCGCGAGGACCGCCGTCATATCAAGGACGACGACATTTCGCGGTTGCGCGCCGCGCTCACGACGGTGCTCAACTTGGAGATGGCCGGCACGGACGAGATGTGCGGAATCGCCGATCGCGTGGCCCCCGACGTCGTCACGCTCGTCCCCGAGCGCCGCGCTGAGCTCACGACCGAGGGCGGTCTCGACCTCATGGCTACCCGCGTCGCGGTCGAAAAGGTCGCCAGCGTCTGCCAACGCCGCAAGATAAAGCTCAGTTTGTTCATCGCGCCGGACGAAGCGCAGGTTCGCCTGTCACCCGAGCTCGGCGCAGCGCAGGTCGAATTTCACACCGGTGAATACAGTCACAAGAGTGGCAGTGAGCGTGTGGCAGAGCTTGGGCGCCTGCAACGGGCCGCGACGCTCGCTCATAGTCTAGGGCTCGAGGTCGCCGCCGGGCACGGCCTGACCCGCTTTAATGTGCTCGATATTGCGGCCATCCCCGAGATCGTCGAGCTGAACATCGGCCACTCCGTGATCGGGGACGCCGTGCTCGTCGGAATGGATCGCGCGGTGCGCGACCTGCGAGCCGCTATTCATCGCGGGTTGGCGCAGCGGCACCAGGCTTGAACAGCCGATGATCGTCGGCTTGGGCATCGACGTGGCATCGCTCGAGCGGATGCGGCTCGCCCTTGAGCGCTTCGGGGACCGCATCTGGGATCGCATCTTGACCGCGAACGAGCGGGCGGATCTGGCAAGTCGGCCAGACCGCGCACTGTCTTTGGCGGGCCGCTTTGCTGCCAAGGAAGCCGCGGCCAAGGCCCTCGGCGGTCAGCCGGACGTCTGGTGGCACGACGTGGAGATTCGCCCGGATGCGCGCGGCGCTCCGCAGCTGGAGTTCTTGGGCGCCGGTCGAGCCCACGCACAGCGTCTGGGGGTACGCCGCATTTTGGTCTCGATCACGCACGATGCTGGCGTTGCTGCGGCCGTCGTCGTACTCGACGGCGAGTAGCCGCGATTGCAGTATGCTCGGCGCATGATCCCGGTGCTGTCGCGCGCAGAGATGCGCGCCTTCGACGCGCACGCCAGCGCGGTTTGTAAAGTTCCGAGCTTGCTCCTGATGGAGAATGCGGGGCGCGGTGCGGCCGATCGGATCGCGACTGAGCTCGGCCGCGGAGCACGCGTGGCGGTCGTCTGCGGCGCGGGCAACAACGGCGGAGACGGCTTCGTCGTCGCGCGCCGACTTCTCACACTCGGCCGCGAGCCGCGCGTGTACCTGCTGGTCGAGTCGGACCGCCTCACCGGCGACGCGCTCGCCAACTACCATTCGTTCATCGGCGTGGGCGGCGGGGTGGTGGAGCTCATGCCGAGCCGAGCGGATGAGCTCGGTGCCGCGCTTGGGGCCGCCGACGCGGTCGTAGACGCGCTCTTCGGCACCGGGCTGGATCGCGAGATTGGTGGATTTTTTAGGCAAGCCGTCGAGCTCGTGAATGGCGCGCGAGGGCCGGTATTCGCGCTCGATATGCCTTCGGGCATCGACGCGGACACGGGCGCGGTGCTCGGCGTTGCCGTCCGCGCGCGCACCACGATCACGTTTGCGTACCCCAAGCTGGGATTGTGGACGCCCTCGGGGCTGGAGCACGCAGGCAACGTCGAGGTCGTCGACATCGGCGTGCCCGATCAGGGGCCCGCTGAAGCCGGTCATCACGCTGAAATCGTCGAGCAGAATGACGTGCGCCGCGCCATCGGCACGCGCGGCGCGAAGACCCACAAGGCGTCGGCGGGCCGAGTCCTCGTGCTCGCCGGCTCGCCGGGTAAAATCGGTGCGGCGCTCTTGGCGGCGCGGGGCGCGTTGCGCGCGGGCGCCGGCTTGGTGACCATCGCCGGGTTTCCCGAGACGGCCGCGTTGCTGGACCAACGCGTGCTGGAGATCATGACCGCCCGCATCGATCCCGAGAAGATTGAAGATTCGCTCGATCAACTGCTGGAGCGCGCGGATGCGGTCGCGATTGGCCCGGGCCTCGGTTTGGGCGAGCAGGCGCGGCGCATCGTCGACCATGTGGTGCTGCGCGGCGATAAGCTCAAAGTGGTAGACGCCGACGCGATCACCCACTTCGCGGGGCGCGCTGAACAACTGAGGACCGCGGCGGGCCAGGTCGTGCTCACGCCGCATTCGGGCGAAATGGCGCGCATCGTCTCGGGCACGGCCGCCGAAGTCGAAGCCGATCGTTTTGGCGCCGTGGAGCGCGCCGTCGCGCTGACCGGCTGCGTGGTCCTGCTGAAGGGGCACCGTACTCTGGTCGGCGCTCCCGAAGAGCGCATCGCGATCAACCCCACTGGCTCGAGCGCGCTGGCTACGGGCGGTTCGGGGGACGTCCTCACCGGGATGCTGGCCGCCTTCGGGACGCAGCTCCCTGCGCGCTCCGCCGCTTATACCGCCGCCTATGTGCACGGCATTGCCGGAGAGCGGCGCTCCCAGCAGGGGGTGGACCGCGGAGTCTTGGCTCACGAGATCGCGGATGAAGTTCCGTCCGCCATTGGCGCGCTGCGTTTGCCGCGCTGACAGACGACAGCGTGTCGATGCCAGTTTGACACGCGGGGCGCGGCCTCCGCGCCGCGCCAATTGGTCGATCTCGCTGGGATTTCGCGCTTCTAACCCTTGGCACGTGGCTTGCGATGCCTGCATCTCGTGGAGGCCACGATGTCAGAGCTACTAGCCGTCGAGATACACAATGAATCATTCGCCGCCGAGCTGCGCCGCAAATTGCCCGCGATCTTGCCGGGGCTGACCGCCCGAGCCTTGTCGCTGTGCAAGCGTCGAAGTGACGCCGACGACCTCGTGCAAGACACCGTGCTCCGCGCCCTGTGCTTCGAAGCCGGTTACGAAAGCGATAGCAATTTGCGTGGCTGGTTGCAGCAGATCTTGTTCAGCGTCTTCATCACGCGCTGCCGCAAATCCACCCGCGAGCGGCGCGCCTTGGGCGCTTTGGCGAGCGACCCATGCGCGTGGACGCTGCCCGACGCACCAACGCAACGTCAATCACTGATGCGGCCCGTCACGCGCGCGCTCGACGCGCTGCCGAGCCAATTTTCGGCTGTTGTGCGCATGGTCGACCTGGAGGAGCGCAGCTACAAGGATGCAGCGGTCGAGCTCTCCGTGCCGGTGGGCACGGTGATGAGCCGGCTATTCCGGGGTCGACGTTTGTTGGCCGAGGCGCTGGCCGAGGCCGCGCCAGTGCCCCGCGCGGCGTAGTCAGGACTCAAAGAGCTCGACTGTGCCGGACGAAAGCGCATGGGTCGTGCCGGCGTGGTCTTCGACCAGCAACCGGCCCTGCTCGTCCAGGCCGCGCGCGGTGCCGGTCAAGGTGTCGATACGGACGCACCGGCCGGAGAGCGCGTCCGCCGCGTTGAGCTCCGGTAAAATCGCGCCGATGCCCCCCACTTCGTACGCGCGAACGCGCGACGCGATCGAATTCAAAACGTCCGCGAGCAGCCCTTCATGCCCGATTCGGGTCGCGCCAAGCAGCACCAGCGAGGTCGCGCGCGCGGCGAGCTCCTCCGGGAACACCTGGTTGGACACGTTCAGCCCCACGCCCACCACCACGGCTTGCAGGCGGCCTCCTTGTAGTTGTGATTCTACGAGCACGCCCGCAAGCTTCTTGCCAAGAACGAGCAGGTCATTGGGCCACTTGATCAGCGGCGCATCCCCGATGAGCGTCGCGACCACGTCTCGCAGCGCGAGCCCAATCGCCAGCGTTAGCGCGCTCATCTGGGCGAGCTCGAGCTTCGGTCGCAGTAGTACCGAGAAGAGCAACCCCTCGCCGGGCCGCGCGAACCAGGAATGACCACGGCGCCCACGACCGGCCGTTTGAGCTTCGGCGACGAAGAGCGAACCGTGCGGAGCGCCAGCACGCGCGGCCGCCAACGCGTCGTCGTTGGTGGAGCCCGTGACGTTTTGGTAGGTGATGGGTCGGCCGAGCTCCAACTTCGAAGCACGGACACGCGCGCGGAAGCTTTCGACGTCGAAAGCCATTTAGAGGCTCTCGATATCGAGCCCGATATCCGCCGCTGGTGCCGAGTGCGTCAGGGCCCCCACGCTGATTACGTCCACGCCGGCGTCAGCTAGGGCAGAGATGCGCTCCAGGGTGACGCCGCCCGAGACCTCGACCACGGCGCGACCGTGGGCGTGTTCCACGGCTACGGCGATCTGACTGGGGGCGAAATTATCCAACATCACCACGTGGGCACCCGCATCGAGCGCTTCGTCCAGCATGTCCAAGGACTCGACCTCTATCTCAATTCGGCTCGAGTGAGGGGCGCGCGCGTAAGCGCGCTCGATGGCCTCACGCACGCCGCCAGCGGCCACGATGTGATTGTCCTTGATCAACACGGCCGAGCCGAGATCGTTGCGGTGGTTGAAACCGCCGCCGGTGCGCACGGCGTAACGCTCGAGAAAACGTAGCCCAGGCGTAGTTTTACGCGTGTCCACGATGCGGGTCGGCGAGTTGGGCGGCAGCGCGTCCACATAGCGGCGGGTGAGCGTCGCAGTGCCGCTCATGCGCTGGGCGAAATTCAACGCCGTGCGCTCGGCCATTAGCAGAGAGCGCGTCGAGCCCTCGACGATCCAGAGTACTTCGTCCGGTGCGGCGCGCTCGCCGTCAGGCACGCGTCGTTCGACACGCACGCCGGGGTCGACCCGATAGAACACCCGCGCGAACACGTCCCCTCCGCACACCGTGAGCGGCGAATGGGCAACGGCGCGGGCGATCGCGCGATCGCTCGCGGCCACCGTGGCTTCGCTCGTTAGATCGCCGCCGGCTAAATCCTCATTGAGCGCTAGCTCCACCAGTTGGTCGATCAGATAAGAAGGCGTCACCGCGCAAAACCGTAACTCTGGCCGAGATACGAAGCAAAGAGGTTACACAACGCATGAAATACGATGCCCGCGCCGACGCCCCGCGTGCGCGCGCGCAGCCAACCAAAGACCAGGGCCGGGAAGAACACCGCCAGCCTGCCCAGGTTGAACTCGGTGCAGAGGTGACCCGCGGCGAACAATGCGCTCGTCACGAACAGGCTCGGGCCGAGCTGTGCGCCCAGCACGCGCCAGCGCGGGGGCCAAGCGTCGTCCAGGGCCGACTGCAGATAGCCGCGATAGAACGCTTCCTCTGGGAGAGCGATGATCAGCAGCTGTCCTGAAAAGTCGGTGCCCAAAGTGCCGAGGCGCGCGCCATGAAACGGCACCCGGACGTGCCACCACCAGATGAAACCCCGCCAGAATGGCGGCAGAAAAATTGCTGCCGTGCCGAGCGCCCAAAGCAGCGCGACGCGGGTCTCGCGCACCATGCGCGTGGGCGACAAAGGCTCGGGGTCGAATAAGCCACCGAACGACAACCCGTAACGCGCGATAAACGCGCTGTCGTCCCGGCGCAGCACCAGCCAGTAAGTGACGGCCAAGAAGCCAAAGCCCACCGCGCTCGCGGAGACGCTGTCCGGCAAACGCGACAGCAGCGCGACCAGCAGCGTGGTGGCGAGAGTGACGGCGACCGGGAAAAGCCAGGCGCGGCGTTGGCCGAATCCGCTCATTCCGCCCGTCGGCCCCATTCCGCGCTCCGGCTCGCGACCAGCAAATCGAAGCCTCGATACAAGTTTACAGTGAAATCCGAACCGCAGGCGTTCGACGCGGCAGCGGATCTCTCCCCCCTTTTTTGCGCTTGGGCTAAGTTCGCCGCGAGCTGCCATTGCACCGATCGTGCCCCGGGGCGGTCGCGCTCACTAGCACCGCGTTTAGCGGGAGGATCCATGCTCGATTCGAACTCTTCGAAGATGTCCCCGGCGTCCAAGCGCCCGCCCCTGCCGGTCGTGATGGCCGCCAAGTGGCCACCCGACGACGAACTGCCTTCGGCTCCGCGCGCACCTGGTGGCGGCGTTCCAGCCGGCTTCGACTCCGGCGACGGCAACTTCAAGAAGGGTCGCTTCGCGCCGCTGGGAATTTTTGTCGGAGTGCTCGCGGTGGCGGGCTTCGCGGCGTTCATGTGGATTGGTGGCAAGCAAGAAGCCGACAAGCTCACGATAGAGCAAGGCGAGGACACGAAGAAGGCCATCTTCGTCCTACCCAAGCAAGAGCAAGCGCCCAAGTGGCGTGAGTGGGCGGCCAGCGACAAGAGCGAAGAGGTCCGCGCCGAAGCCTTGAAGCAATTGGCGTTTGCCAAGGATCCCGAGGGCGTGAAGCTGGCCGTCGACGCGCTCGGCGTGCCCTCCGAGCCACTGCAGGGCATGGCTGCGCTCGCGCTTGCCGAGTACGGGCGTCCGCTCGGCGAACCCGCTCGCGACGCGCTGCTGGCCGCATTGAAGAAAGCCGGGCCTGGCGCCAAGCCACAGATTGCATGGGCACTCGTGGTGCTCGGGGAGCCGCGCGCCTTCGACGACATCATGGTCCTGTACCGCGCCGGCAATCTGTCCCAAGTGCAGCGCCTGAATGGCGGCTCGGCCTTCGACCCCAATCGTATCGTGCAACTCGTGAGCTTGGACAAGCTGGCCAGCATGGCCGGCGATGAAAGCCCGGCGGTGCGCCAACTGGTGGCGACGATCCTGTCGCAAAACGCCGAGCCCAAATGGACGGACACGCTGATCAAGCTAGTCCAAGACAAGGACCCCGAAGTGTCCCGCCAAGCGGCGCCCGGCCTGGGCAAAATCGGCGAGCCGCGCGCCCGCGAGCCGCTCGTAGAGGCGCTGAAGACCGCCGACAAAGACAGCCGCAACAAGTTTTTGGAGGCGCTCCGCGACGGTATCGGCACCGACGGCTTGGTGCTGGCTCTGAGCTCTATCGTGACCGAAGATCCGACGCTCGCCTTTTATCAGAAGAAGCAGATCTTCGACATGATCGATAAGCTGAACGATCCGCGCGGAGGCAATGCGCTTTACGGGTACTTGACGAGCAAGCCGCACATGCACTTTCAGACGCGGGCGGCCGTCGCCCTCGCGCAAATTGGCGATATTCGCGGCATCCCCACGCTGGCTAAGCGCCTGCGCATGGACCCGCTGAAGCTCTATACCGATCAGAACGACTGGGAGATGATGCTCAAGCGCGACGACAACGAGCGCGTCGTCTCGGCGCGTATGATCGCGGATCTGGCCGTCCTGCACCCAGACAAGCGGCAAGTGATCGCAGAGCAGGCCGAGGACGGTGTCATCTTTTGGATCCACGAGATGCCTTCGCCGCACGCGAACGGCCTGCGCGCGCTAGCCGCAATGGAGTCTACCAAGGACATCGGCGCTCTGCGCAGGTGGTCGAACCCGAACGACCCGTTGCCCAAAGAAGGGCAACAGCCGCCGATGCCCGAAGAGTGGGTGGTCGCGCAGAGCGCGCTCCGCTACGTGGGCTGGCTGAAAGATCAGCCGTCTTGGGACGTGCTCATCAAATCGCTCACGCGCCGCCCGAAGGACGAAGACGTGACGATGGCGGGCCTCTTGCAGGGCGGCGTCGCGATCTTGGGCATGAGCCTCCGCGCGATTGGTGTGGGCGCCGCGGACGGCCTGTCCGAGTGGCGCGATCCAAAGGCATTCAAGCCGCTGCTCGATTACATCGAAGATCCCAAGAACAACGAGCAGTCACGGGGTAGCGCGTGCGCGGCCCTGGCTTGGGTGGCCGAAAAGGACGATTTCTTAGAAATCGCCCGGAAGATTTCCGAGTACAAGGGCAACGAAAAGCCGGATGAAGTGCGCCGCGCCTGCCTGCTGGAGGCGCTCATTCAGCGCCCCGTAGCGGGGACCGCCGGCGCGTTGATCTCGCTCATGACTCCGCAATCCGCGGTTGAAACTCGGCATCAGGTGGCCCGCGCGATCGCTAAAGGGGGCTTCGATGCCAGCGTCGAAACTCAGCTCTTCGCGATGATGAGCGACGATGCGATGATGAACGACGCGGCGCTCGCGCTGATCATGGGCGGCTCGCCAGAGACGGCCAAGCGCACGGTGGCGATGTACGCGAGTAAGCGCAAGGAAGCGCTGCAGGAGCTCGGCGACCTCTGGTACCAAAGCTTTGGCTACTGGTCTCAGGAAGATCTCGAGACCGGCTTGCTCTTCAAGTACGTCGACAACGCGGAGGCGATTGGTCAGCTCACGGTCAACAAGGCCACCCAAGATTGGGCGCGAGTCATGTTGATGAAGCAGTTCGACAATTTGATTTTCGACAATGGCCCGCATTCGTTCACCCGCGTGGTGCTGCGCTCGCGGCTGCACGCGATGGCCAAGGGCGATGACCCTCAGAAGCGCGCGGGCGCGATTCGCGCGCTCAAGTTCATGTCCGAGCAGGGCGTGCTGCTGGCGCTCCGCGACGAAAGTGGTCCGGCGGGTGAGCAGGCGCGGGAGGCTTACTTCGAGCTCCTGAACCCGAAGGCAGTTTCGGGCGTGAACATCCCCGACGATCAAAAGAACTGAGCGGCGCGTGCCTGCTCGCCGTCGTCTGGATGTGCTCGCCGCAATCGCCTTGGCTGGGCTCGGCGCCTGTGCTCGTCCGCTGCCGGCGGCGGAGAACGAAGCAACCTCAGTAAAAGTGCTCGGCACGGAGCCCGCGTTCGTGGCTCGTCAGGCGTGTGCTCCAAGCGGGCCCGAGCTCTGCTTCAATGCCACAGACGACAACTGCAACGGTATCATCGACGAAGGCTGCGGTTTGCGGACCGGTCTGGTGCAATTCGCGATCGCCTGGGACGAGCCAAAGTCCGACGTCGATTTGCGCGTGTTCGATCCGAGCGGCGAGCTCGTCGAAGTGGGTCGGCCGGCTCGCAGCGGGCTCGTCAAAGAGCGTGACTGCCCGGGGCGAAATAACGACTGCCACGGGCAAAACCTGGAAAACGTGTACCTGACCGACGGCGATCCGCTGCGGGGGGAATACCGCGTGCGCATTCGCTTGGAAGCACTGGGCGGGGAGAGCCCGCCGATCCGCGTATCTTTTGGTGCGCGAGTGGGGCCGAAAACCTACGCCCTCGCCGTATCGCTAGCGGCGCCCGAGGCCGAGCAGGAGCTCGCCTTTCGCTTATGAAAGCGTCGGCGCTCGGAGGCTCGGAGCTGAGCCCTCTGGCTTGCCCTTCCGCCGGTGCTATTGTACGGAGGTGACTCTGCCGCAGCACTCGCGGCATGAAATCGAGCAAAGCCATGGGATCTTTTAGCCCCGTTCATTGGGTCATCGTTCTAATCATCGTCCTACTGCTGTTCGGGCCGGGCCGCCTCGCCGGCGTGGGCAAAGGCTTGGGTGAGGGCATCCGCTCGTTCAAGAAAGGCCTGAACGAAGACGCGGACGAGCTCCCTCCCACGGCACCCAAAGCCGTAGAGGAAACCAAGCACCTACCCGAAAACCGCAGCGGATAATTCGTCTCCGCTCGTTCAGGTACAAAAAGGCTGGTCATGTCGACCGGCCTTTTTGCGTTGATGCGGCCAAGCCGGCCCGCGCGAGCTGACGGGGCTCGATTGGTGATGTCCCCCAGACTGGCCCGAGCGCACTCAAGCTTCGGTGTCGCATCGCGACTCAGCCAGAACCCGCGCTGACGTCTGGCCCAAACTCAGCGGGCCGCACGTGACGCACAACCCGTGTGGGCACCGCCTGCGCTAGCCTGCATGCAATGCGAACGGCACTCATACTCGGTGCGACGGGGCTGGTCGGCGCGGCGCTGCTCGAGCGGTTGGCGAGCGACGCCGACTATGAACGAGTGACGGCCTTCGTGCGCCGCCCGGCGAGCTCCCCCTCAGCCAAGGTGCGCGTATTGGTCGTCGACTACGACCGGCCAGAGCGCTACCGCGACCACTTGGCGGTCGACAGCATCTTCTGCTGCTTAGGCACGACCATCCGACAAGCGGGCTCGCAGGCGGCGTTTCGCCGGGTGGACCAACAGATCCCCTTGGCCATAGCGAATGAAAGCTTGGCGGCCGGCGCTCACCGCTACCTGGCCGTCACTGCCGTTGGCTCGAACTCCCATAGTCCGATCTTTTACAGCCGCGTCAAAGGTGAGCTGGAAGAGGAGCTCCGGCAATTGCCGTTCCCGAAGGGGGTGAAGATCTTTCGACCGTCGCTGCTGGTCGGGGCCCGCGCCCAGCCGCGAAGCGGGGAGAAGATCGCTCGCGTACTGCTGAACGCCATCGAGCCGCTGCTGCCCCCTCGCTACCGTGCGATCACCGCACAACAAGTCGCGCGCGCCATGGTGAACGCCGCCAAGGACGACACGCCGAGCCCGCAAGTGTACGAGGGCGCCAGGCTCTTCGACGCTGCGGGCGAATGAGCCGGTCAGCCGCCGACATCTGGAGCTCGGACCACGCTGACTTTCAGCCCTTGCGCCTCAGCCGGCAGTTTTGGCGCGCTGCAGCTTGGCGCGCTCGCGCAGGTACTCGATGACGGCGGGCAGCACGCTCAATCCGATGATGGCAAAGATCACGAGGTGAAAGCGCTTGCGGACGGGTTCCAGGTTGCCGAATAAATAGCCGGCTGGGATGAACAGCAATACCCAGGCCAAGGCTCCGATCACGTTGAATGAAAAGAAGCGCTTGTATTGCATCTTACCGATGCCGGCCACGAACGGCGCAAAGGTGCGCACGATGGGGATGAAGCGCGCGATGATGATCGTCTTGCCGCCGTAGCGGTCGTAGAAGGCTTGTGTCTTCAGCAGGTGCTCACGATTGAGCAACTTCGAGGTCTGGCTCGTGAACACCTTCGGGCCCACCGTCTTGCCGATCGTGTAGTTGGCAGCGTCGCCCAAGACCGCGGCGACCAAGAGCAGCGGCAGAATCAGCCCGATGTTCATGCCGCCCATGGCGCACAAGGCGCCGGTGGCGAAGAGCAGCGAATCACCAGGTAGGAAGGGAGTGACGACCAACCCGGTCTCGCAAAAGATGACGGCAAAGAGCAGCGCATACAGCCAGCCGCCCATCGAATGCGACCAAGTCACCAAGTACAGGTCGAGGTGGGAGAGGACCTTCCAGAAGCCGAGCACGTATTCCAAGCGACACTCCTTGGGCAATTTGAACGTGCCCGACTGATTGATCCATCCGTACGGTGATTCTTTCCAGAGAGCAAGACCCGCCGCGCTGGCCGCCGCTCGCCATTTCTGCGCTTGCTTTCGGGCTCAAATCGTTCTGGCCGAGACCATTCGGAGGGCGGATTCGGGCTACGCTCGTCGAGCCGTGTCCGAAATCTTGGCTCGAGTCACGCCGCGCACGCTGGACGTACCGCGCGGGGCGGACGTAGTGCACCGCGTTCGCGTGCCCCGCGCCTGGCTCGAATCCGGAGCGGCGTTGCAGGTCGAGTTGCCGCATTGCTTGGTCTGCGCGGCGTGCAACGGGGGTGGTTGCGATCCCTGTCAGCGCTCCGGCGCCATCACGCTGCGCGGGCGTGAAGCGCCACCGGAGATCGTGCACGTGACGTTACCGGCGCGCCACTCGGAGCCGAATGGCGCGCTGCGCGCCGTCGTGATCCGCATTCCGGAGCAAGGCGGCTTCTCGCCCGCCGGCGAGCAACTCCTGCCGCGCGGTTTGCTACTGCTGCGCGTCGAGCCGGCCGAGGCGGCCGGTGCCGGGGTGTCACGCGTGCTACCCCCGGCGCCGCCGCTAGCTCACCGTATCGCGCTCTCGATGCACGCGATCCTGGCCCGGACAAAACGGTCGCGCTGGCTTGGCTTGTGGCTCGTGCTGGCGCTGCTCGGAGCCCTCGCATTGCTCGCCTTTCGCCGGCATCGTGGGCTAGGTTAGCGCCATGAATCCCGTGGCCATGGCCCTCATCATCGTGACTTTGAATGCGGTGTTTGCGGTGAGTGCCTGGCGACGCTTCAACTTGCTCCGGGTGGGCACTGGGACTTGGGAGAGCCGGCTCACGGACATTCCGCGACGCCTGGGTCTGGTCTGGGTGTTTGCGTTCTATCAAAAGAAGATGCGCTACTACCTGGCCGCGGGGCTCGCGCACCAGTTCATCTTCCTCGGCTTCGTGGTGCTGCTCTTGCGCACACTCGTGCTGTGGGGGCGCGGTTTTTTTCCGAGCTTCAACCTGTTCGTGCTCGGGCCAGAGCCCGTTTTCGGCGTGCCCTTCGGCGCCACGTACGGGTTTCTCAAGGACGTGTTCGCCAGCTTGGTGCTGCTGGGCGTCGCCGTGTTCGTGTATTACCGCGTGGTTCGCCCGCAACGGCGCATGACGCTCGGCGTGGAAGGGCTGGTCATTTTAGGCATCATTGCGACCATGATGCTGGCCGATCTTACGTACGACGGCGCGAGCTTGGTGCTGCTCAGCCGCTTCGGTACTGAGTGCAAGGCAGGCGGCGGCGCTTTCCCCTGCGGCGCCATGGCGAGCTTGGTGGCGCCGCTGGCAAGCTCAGAAGGCGCGCTCAGTTGGCATCTAGCCGAGCCCGCCGGATCCCTGTCGGCATTGCTCTTGTCGGGGTTTGGCTCTGGCGTGCTCGTGGTGCTCGCGCACATCGGCTTTTGGACGCACTCGACGCTGGTCTTGGTGTTTCTCAATCTGCTTCCGTACACGAAGCACTTTCACATCATCACCGCGATTCCGAACGTGTTCTTGGGGGACATCACGCCGCGCGGTCGGCTCCGGCCACTCGCGCCGTCGACCGAGGCGCTGATGGCCGCGGTGGAGAAGGCTACCGAGAGCGAGGATTTATTGAGCGCGCGCATCGGCTACGCGCGCATCGAGCACTTCACGTGGAAGGACCTGCTCGACTTTTATACCTGCACGGAATGCGGGCGCTGCTCGGACAATTGCCCCGCATTCACGACTGGAAAAGTCCTCAGCCCCAAGCAATTCACGTTGGATCTGCGCAACCATCTCTATGGTCGGCAGGAAGAGCTCTTGGCCGTAGGCCCGGCCGCCGTGCAGCGGGCCACCGCCGCCGCGCCGAGCGAGCCACGCACCGAGCCTACGGAGGCACCCCCAGAAGTCGAACCGCCGGCCGCAGCGGACAGCGCAAGTGGAGCCGCCGGCCCAGCGACGGAAGCAAGAAGGCCCGCGTATCGGCCGATAGATTTGGTGCCTGGGGTGATCCACGAGGACGTGCTCTGGGGCTGCACCACGTGCCGCGCTTGCGAAGAGCAATGCCCGGTGAACATCACCTACGTCGACAAGATCGTGCAGATGCGGCGCAACTTGGTCGTGATCAAGGGTGAGTTCCCGAGCCAACTCGGCAAGCCCTTCGAGGGTATGGAGGGCAACGGCAACCCCTGGAACCTCGCTCGTGTGGATCGCGGTAGCTGGTCGGAAGGCCTCGGCGTGAAGAGTTGCGCCGAGAAGCCGGATGCCGAAGTTTTATTTTGGGTCGGCTGCGCGGCCAGCTACGACGACCGCGCGAAGAAGATCGCACGCAGCACGGCTCAGTTGCTGCTGGCGGCGGGAGTGGACTTCGCCATTTTAGCCGAAGAAGAGACGTGCACCGGAGATCCGGCGCGGCGTGCGGGCAACGAGTACCTCTTCATGATGTTGGCCGAGACCAACGTCGCCACGTTGAACGGCTACAAGGCACAGGGCGGGGTGAAGAAGATCATCACCACCTGCCCCCACTGCTTCAACACGCTGAAGAATGAGTACCCCGACTTTGGCGCAAAGTTCGAGGTCGTGCACCACACGGACTACATGCTCGAGCTGGTCGCGTTGAAAAAGCTCACGCCCAGCCGCCCCGTGCGCGCCAAGGTCGCATACCACGACTCCTGCTACCTCGGCCGTTACAACGATATCTACGAGTCACCGCGGGCCATTTTGAAGGGCATACCTGGCGTCGAACTAGTCGAGGTCGAAGGCGCCAGCGGTAAAAAGGGTTTGTGCTGCGGCGCGGGCGGCGCGCAGATGTGGATGGAGGAGCAGAACAACCAGCGCGTGAACGTCAAGCGCACGCTGCAGCTGCTCGACACGGGCGCCACGACCATCGCCAGTGCCTGCCCGTTCTGTATGACCATGCTGACCGACGGCGTGAAGTCGCAATCCAAAGAAGAGCTCGTCAGGAATATGGACGTCGTGGAAATGCTGGCGATTTCCTGCGGTGTCTCGCCAGCTCCCGGCACGGCGGCCGGTGACGGCGCAGCGGCGGTCTGATTGGTGGAGGGCCGCCCTTCCGCTGCCGAAGGGACCCTCTCTCGGGGCCGTGCTCGCGCGCTTCCTCTTCAATGGATCGAGACTGGGCGCGAGCGGCGGCGGAGTAGGGCGGGCGGGCGACGAAATGCTATGCTCCACCGCGCATGGCCATCAAGCCCACCGAGACTCAAGTTCGCGTCGAACCCGAGGCGGAGCACAGCCCGCCATCGCCCGGCGAGGTGCGCCGCTTGCAGGGCTTCGACTGCGATTTCTGCGAGCATCATTTCGAAGGCCCTCCCGCGGGTTCGGGCTTATTTCTATGGTCGCGCGGCGACGAATACCGTTTCGAGGAGCCCCCGCTGTGTGAAGTGTGTGCCCTGCGCATCAGCGTGGGCGCGGTGCTGAAGTGGGAGAGCGAAGAAGAAGAGGGCTGAGCGCGGCCTGGTTTGGCCCGCGCGTTTCACTGAAGCATGGAACCCGGCGCTTGCGATTCTCGTAGCGGCGGCAAACGCTCGAGCAGCTCGAGCGCCGCGCTGCGCAGCACGGGCGATGATTCCGAATGATGAAGGACCTCAGCGAGCTCGTTGCGCGTGCAGACCGCCAAGAGCGGCATCGCGATCGCCGACGGCGACCCGGGGTTGAACAGGATCGTGAGGCGAACCCGCGGCCGGCTCAGCCAGCGACCCTGCCGCGCGATCGCTTCCAACACCTCTAACCGGGCCGGGCGGCGCGCGGTCATGCGCACCACGTCGTCCTCGGTCAAACGAGGGTTCTCCAGCAACTGAGCGATCACCAACGGATGGGGGTCGGCCAGCAACTTGTCGAACGCGCGCCGGTTGGGGCTGCGGGCTAAGCTCTTCCTTTCACCGACGCTGAGCTCCCGGCCCGTGCCATAGTCAGGTACCGGAAGCTCGTGGGCGGGGCGGCCGTGGACCAACGGGGGCGGCGCGCGGCGCACCAAACGCGATAAGCTGAGCAAGTGCCTTGCGTCTGCCTGCCCGCGCAAACGATCGACCAGCTCCGAATCGCCCAACGCGGCGAGTAGGACGGCGACCGGCAAAATGGCTTCGCGCGCTTGCGGGTCGCCGCGCTCGTTGTCCTCGCACAGCGCGTTCAGCACGTTCGCGCTCTCGTTCGACGAATGCGTGGCTAGGAAATCCCGCAGCCAACTGGTACGAAGCGCGAGATCGGGCAGCGACAACAGAACTCGCTTGAGCCGTTCGACCTGCATGCTGCTCGCTCCGTGAGCCCCAAGGATGGGGCGTATTTTTCCGTTTGTCACGAGCTCGGAGACCGTTTCGCGGCGGACCGCTGCTAAGCTTTGCCGACCTTGGCAGCCGCGCCGCTTTCGACCGAACGCCTGTCCGTCGCGTTCCAGAAGCACCGGCGCTCGCCTGCGCGCTGGCTGTCCTTCTGGGCACTCTTTGCGGGTCTGATCGGCGCAGGTCTGGTGGCCCGCTTGGGCACGCCCTGGGCGCGCTTGGCCGCCGCGCTCCTGGCGCTCCTGGCGCTCTTGCAGCTGTTGGGGCTGCCCTGGCGCGACACGCGCGACTTTCGCGATCCGCGACGCACCATTCGGCGCGTGCTGGTGCCGGTGGATCGCGGCTTGGGTGAGCGCGCACTGCGCGCCGCGGACCTCGCCGAGCGGGCGGAGCACGACCCGCACGTGGGCTCGCCCGAGCTCGCCAGGCTTCACTTTCAACGCCAGCTGGAACGCGCGCCACTCGCCGCGGTGGAACGGCACGCGGCGCGGCGCGCGCGCGCCCTGCGCATCGCCGCGCTCGTGCTCGTGCTCGGCGCCGGGCTCGCGATTTCGCGCGATCCGGGCCGCGTGGCGGAAGGCGCGGATGTGCTTTTCGCGCGCCGCGGCGTCGCGCCCCTGGCCATGTCCTGGCTCGATCTGATGCGGGTGACGGTGCAACCACCGGCCTATTTACGCGGCGCCGACCGCGCGATTTTTCCTGGTCTGGGCAGCGCGGAGGCGCAAGGCAGCACGGTCTCCGTGCGCGGCGTGCCGCTTGCCAATGGCCGGCGTTTGGTGCTGAGCGACGGTGCGCGGGAAGTGCCGTTCGTGGACGACGGTTCGGGCGGGGTAGTCGCTCGCTACGTGTTGAGCCAGAGCGCCGAGCTGCGCGTTGCAGCGCGTTTCGGCGACGTGATCATCCCCGAGCCGGACGTCGTGATGCTCGAGGCCGTGCCCGATGCCGCGCCCGAGGTTTCGCTCGACGGAGCTCCGGAACAGATCGCCCTTCGCGACTTCGATCGCCGCGAGCTGCGCTACGAAGCCAGTGATGACCACGGCTTACGCGAAATCGACCTCGTGCTGCGCGCGGGGGGCCGAGAGGACCGCCGCCCACTGACGCGGCTCGATGGCGAGGTCAAGCTCGAGCGGGGTGCGTACGCCATCGAATCGAGCGACCCCTTTTTGCGACGAACGTTTCTGCCCGTGGAGGTGAGCGTCGAAGCGCGCGACAACGACGCGCTGGCGGGCGTCAAATGGGGTAAAAGTGCGGCATTCACCTTGCTTCCCGTGCCGGTGGGCGAGCCTGAAGCAGAGCGCTACCACGCCCTGCTCGCGGCGCGCGACGCCCTGACAGACTTACTGGCGGCGGAGCTCGCACCGGACGGCGGCGGTCTAGGTGGCGAGGGGCGGCGCAAGGCCGACGTCGCGGGCACGGCTCGGGTCGCTCAGCGCTTGCATGCCGTCTTGGACCAGCGCTTCGCCGGTTTGACCCTCGCGCCGGGCCTCAAGGCATTTTTGGGCGGACAGGCGCGCGTCCTGGAGCGTCCGTTGCCGACGCCCGCGTCATCGATGCGCCGCACGGAGGACGTGCTGCTCGCCGTGGACGCCGCGCTGCGCGGTCTCGGCAATCGCGATGCCGAAGCGGTGGCGAAGCGTTTGGGTGACGCGGCCGAGGAGGCCGCAGAAGGCGCCAAGCAGGCGCTCGAGAGCGAGCGCCGTGGAGCGGGCTTGCGGCGGATCGAACAAGCGCTGGCGGTCCTCGACCCAGGCGCGGATCATTTGGTCGTGTTGGGGCCACTCGGGCGCGATGTCGGCAGCGTGGCTCAAGGCGAAATCCGGCGCGTCAAGCGCGCGCGGGATAGCGGAAACCTGCTTGCGACCGAGCTTGCCGCGCGTCATCTGGCCGCGCGTCTGCGCCGCCCGAGCCCCTCCTTCAGCAGTGCAGGCGGCGGCGCGGTCGAGTCGGGTGCAGGCTCGCAAGCGGGCGAGAACGGCAAACCTTCGGACGCTGACAAGAAATTCGACGAGCTCGTGGGTGAGCTCGAGCGCTTGGCCGAAGAGCACCAGCAGGAGCTCGATCGCGTCGATCACAATTTGGCCGACTCGCAAAAGTCGGTCGACTTGGCGGATCTGAAGCAAGAGGCGACGGAGCGGGCGGCCGTGTTGCGTCAGAAGATCGGGCCGTTGCCGCAATTCTCCGATGACCCGGCTTCGGCTCGCGCCGACGCTGCACTGGGGCGGGAGCACGCCGAGTCCATGGCGCAGAGCCTAGCGCGCATGGCGTTGGACGACGCGGTCGCAAGCGGGCGTCACGCGCGCTCCGAGCTCGCGGAAGCCGCCAAACGCGCCAGCGCTGGCTTCGAAGGGCTCGATGAAGGGGCGCTCTCGGCGGCGCGCGCGGAGCTGGAGCGCGATCTGGCTTGGGCCGAGCAAAGCCTGGCGCGCGCGCAAAGGAGCGCGGCTGAAAAAGCTCAGGTCGGGCTGCAGGAGTCGTCCGGCCATGAGCGCGGGCTCGCGGAACGGGCGGCGAATTTAGCCGGGCGCGGCAACCATGGTGAGATCGCGCTACCTCAGGATTTGGCGGACGCGCTCGGCAAAGCGGAGGGTTTGATGCGCGACGCGGCCAAGGAGCTCGGCGCGGGCCACGGCGAGCAGGGCCTTGCCCTGCAGCGCGATGCCCAGCGCTTGCTGGAACAGACCAACGACGGCCAAACCGGCTCGGGCGAGAGCGATGGAAAGGATCAATCTCCGCAGCCGACGCCCAAGGACTCGTCGAGCGCAAAAGGCAAACAGATGCGCACTGACGCAGATGTGCCGAAGGCCGACGCCACCCATCACGCGGACGACTTTCGGCGCCGCGTGCTGGATGGGTTGAGCAAACAGAAGAGCGGCCGGCTGTCTGATGCCGTGCGGCGCTACGCGGAAGGGCTCTTACAATGAAGCTCGGGGCATGGGCGGCGGTCGCGGCCAGTGTTGCACTCGGGGCACCGGCTTCCGCAATCGATTTCGGGTTCGGCAATCCCGTCGAACGCGTCGCCAACGCCATCACCGAGATCGACACCCAGCGCGCGACGGAGCTGCTCGAGCATGCGCGCTCTGAGTCTTTGGCCATGACGTTGGAGCGCGCCCGGCTGGCGGTTTATCTCGGTGAATGTGATCGCGCGGAGGCCATTTTAGCGAACCCAGCCTTGACCGAGTCGCGGGAGGTCGCCTCGCTCGCCGAGCTCGCGAAGAGCTGTGCACGGGCCACAGCGGCGGGTTTCGTCATGGAAGACAAGCCGCGCGGCATCTGGCTTCGCCTTCAGGATGACTCCGATCGCGCGCTGGCCCCGTTCATCTTCGAGGTCGCCGCGCAAGCACGCGATACGGTCTCGAAAGAAGTAGGCATCGATCTGCCGCGGCCGTTGCGCATCGACCTCGTGCGAGACCTGTTTTCGCTGTCGGCGGTGTCAGGGCTACCGCTGAAGGCCGCGGAGACGACGGGCACCTTGGCCGTCGCCCGCTGGGGGCGCGTGATCATGCTGTCTCCGCGCGCTCCGGTGCAGGGCTACCCCTGGCAAGATACGCTGGCGCACGAGATCACTCATCTGCTGGTCACGCGAGCGACGCGCGACTTCGCGCCGCTCTGGATGCAGGAGGGGTTGGCCAAGCGCTTCGAAGTGCGTTGGCGCCCGGTGCGGCCGTTCGATCACCCGGAGTGGGCCGACACCGCCGCGCGGAACGCAGCGCTCGACGGGCGCTCGGTGGGCATCGATAAGCTCGGCCCGTCGATCGCCATGTTGCCCACGCCCGAAGCGGCCGGCATTGCCTTCGCGGAGGTCACGAGCTTCATGCACTTCTTCATCGAAAAGAACGGAGAGCCAGCGCTACGCCTGCTCTTCGCAGACCTGCGCGGGAACGGGGGAGCCGGCGCGGATGCTGCGTTGCTCAGTGTCACCGGGTATGGGCTTTCGGAATGGAACGGGCGCTGGCAGCGTTTTTTACGAGCGCCGCTCGAGCCCTTACCCGTTGCCGTCAACGCTTCTTCGCCCGCAGGACACGGCCAGGCCGATGCGGGGCGGCGGGTGCGGCTCGCAGATTTGCTGGCTGGCCGGGGTCAGGGCCGCGCGTCAGCGGTCGAGTTGGCGCCGTTGCTCGGAACCCTGCCGCGCCTGCCGCAAATCCGGGAGCGTGTGGCTGCCGGCCTGTACGCGGCAGGTGACGACCAGGCCGCCGAGCGGGCGCTTGGCACGGTGGCGGAAATTGACGGCCTGTACGGACCGTGGTTTGCGCTGGCCGGCCGAGGCCTGCTTGCACGCGGCCGGCAGAGCGACGCCGAGCAAGCCTTCACCCTGGGCCTTTCAGCCGATCCGCTCTCGGACGTCGTGGCCTGCGAGGGCTTCCCAGGCGCGCGCCCTGAAGTGGCGGGCAGCCGCGTTGCCGGTGCGACAGAACCACCCTTGCCCACACGCGCGGCGTGGCTCGAGCTGTGTAAAGCGGCGCGAAGCGTGCCGCGTGATTGACCGCGGCGCCCCTGGGCGCCTAGGATAATCAGCTCGAATCTCTGCGAAGTTTAAAGGATTTCTCGTGGGTCTGGCAACGTATGCTGCAGCTCAGCTCTTGCGCGCGCTCCCGCGTGTCCGACTCAGTCGGGCCGTTGGGCAACTGTGCGAGCTTCCACTCGCGCCGTCCGTATCGCGCGCGATCATGGGCGTCTACACGCGCGCTTATCGGGTGAACATGGCCGAGGCCGAACCCGAGCCGGGACCTTACGCAAGCTTCGACGCGTTCTTCACACGACCTCTGAAAGACGGCGCGCGTCAGATCAGCTTGGACGCGCTGGTCGCGCCCGCGGACGGCAAGCTGTCCTCATGCGGCCGGGTCGATTCCGGCTCGCGGATCTTCGTCAAGGGCCAGCACTACGACGTGGGCGAGCTGATCGGCGACGCGCGCGATGCCGCGCGCTACAGCGGCGGTGAGTTTGCGGTCGTTTACCTTGCGCCCGGTGATTACCACCGCGTACATTCGCCGGTTGACGGCGAAGTGACGCTGGTCCGCGGCATGCCGGGGGATCTGTTCCCGGTCAACTCGATCGGTGAGCGGCACATCCCGCAGCTATTCGTGCGCAACCACCGCGCTGCGATCGTGATCGATACGCGGGGTCTGGGGCGTGTCACCGTAGTCATGGTCGGGGCGGTCATCGTCGGCCGGATCACGATTTCAGCATTGCCTGGTCGGAATGCGGCGGAGCCGGGGTTGCACCCGGTGGTGCCCGCGCAGCACGTGAGCAAGGGCCAGGAGATCGGCATGTTTCATTTGGGGTCGACCGCGGTCGTCTTGCTCGAGCCCGGTGTGAGCGTGGGGCGCCCGCTCGGCAAAGTTCGCTTCGGTGAATCCCTGTTGAGCGCCGGATGAACAGCGACAAGCCGGAAGAAGCCACGCCTCCGACCGGACAGGAGCCGGCGCAGGCGTCGGATCCGGACCGCGCCTCCGTGCCCGACGAGGCGACGGACCCGATGATCCGGATTGATGTCGAGCCGCCCGTGTTCGCCGTAGCGGTCGAAACACCGGTCGCGGACCCGGTCGGTGATTCGTCTCCCCCGCTATCGCGGAAGCTGGCTCCGCCGCCGAAGCCGCGTCGAGACTCAGGCGTGGCGTCGCGCCCTCCCCCGGCCGGGCCTTCCGGCGAGCTGAGTGATCCGCTGGCGTCCTCCGGCGCGCTGAAGGCGCCACTCACCCCCAGCATCTCGTACTCCGGCTTAGCTGACGTCACGCCAGCGGGCAGCTCAGGCGTCGCAGATCCCCCATCGAGCCCGTTGCCGGCTTTGGTGCCCACGAGCGCGCCGCCCATGCCGCCGCGCCGCGCGAGCCCGGTCGTCGGTGAAGAAACCGAGATCACTTCCGTCATCGGGCGCACGCCCTCTGATCCCGGGCTCGGTGCTGTTCCGTCGCGGCCCGCCGGGAGCTCGCCGCGGCCCGTCTCACTATCCCCGCCGCCCCGGTTAGCGAGCGATCTTCCGCCGGCGTTTTCGGCTGCGCCCGAGCACTCGTCGGCACCGTCGTCATTCTCGTCGCCGCCCGCATCCGTCGCGCCGACGTCACCACTTTCCTCGCCGCCCGCATCCGCCGCCCCGCCGTCGTCTTCGGCGATCTTTGCGATGCGGATCATCGCCGTCGGCGATCCGACCAAGCCGGCGCCAGTTGCCAGCGAGCCCGCGAGTGAGAGTGACCCCCACGCGTATCCGGAGTCCACTTCACGTATCGGCGTCCGACGCAGCTCGCGGCCCAAGATGGCAGCGGTGCTGGCCCCCGAAGTGGCCACGGACACTCCGCCCGCAGTCGAGAGCGTGCCTCCGAACACGCCTCCGCTCGCGGCTCTCGTGGCGGAGGCGATGGGCGCGCCGGAGCTCGCCTCGCGGCCGACGCCGTCATCGCCGTTGGCGGTCGCTTCACCCCGCGACCGGGGAGCGGAGGAGCTGTCGGACGACGACGTCTCACCCGATTCGCTAGCGAACCACTCGGCGAACAGCGAGGCAGACGACGCCGAGCGAGCCGAAGCGATCTCGGTGCCTCCGGAAGAGCTGTCGACGTTCCAAGCCGAGGCCAAAGCCGATGCGGGCAAACCGCCACCTCCGCCCAAGCGCGCTCCCGGGACGATGCCGTCTGTAGCGCCGCTCGAGCCCGCGAGCCCCACCAGCGCCGTCAGCCCGCCGCCAACGCCCGACCTCGCGGCGGCCAAAGCCGCGCAGCGCAAGAACACTCGCGCGCCATGGTGGGAAGATCTGTTCAACGAAGATTTCATGCGCGCAAGCTCACGCGTGTCGGACGAACAAGTGCGCCGTGAGGTCACGTTCATCGAAGAGTCATTGGGGGTCGCCGCGGGCGGGATCGTGCTGGATCTGGGCTGCGGCGCCGGGCACCACGCGGTAGAGCTCGCCAGCCGTGGTTACGGAGTCGTCGGCTACGACCTCTCGCTTTACCAGCTGGCTCTGGCCGCGGATGTTGCCCAAGAGCGCAGTCAAAAGATCAATTTTCTGCAGGGCGACATGCGCGAGATGGCCTTCGAAGAAATGTTCGACGGAGTATTCTGCTGGAATACGACCTTCGGCTACTTCGAGGAAGACAAGAACTTAGCGGTCGCCCAGCGCGTGTTCAAAGCGTTGCGTCCCGGCGGGATGTTTCTGATCGACGTCCTGAACCGCGACTTCGCAGCAGCCTCGGCGCCGTGCACGGTTTGGTACGAAGGCGATTCGTGCGTGTGCATGGATGACATGAGCGTCGATTACATCTCGAGTCGCCTACGCGTGAAGCGCTCGATCATCCTCGATGACGGCCGCACCAAAGAGTCGCTGTTCTCCTTGCGCCTTTATTCGCTGCACGAACTTGGCAAGCTGCTGCACGAAGTCGGTTTTCGCGTGACCGAGGCGAGCGGACATCCGGCGACCCCGGGCGTGTTCTTTGGCCCAAACTCGCCGCGCATCATCATCTTGGCGCAGCGCCCTTAGTCACTTACAGCTCACGTGGAGGCCGCCCGCTCGTTCGGCGCACGCGCAATCCGCCCCGAGCGTATGGTTCACGCACCCGCAGCTCGCCTTTTGCGCACACTGCGGGAGCCAGCCGCAGGCCGGGCCGCCCTGCGCGGACTCGTCGCAGTACCAACCCGTAGGGCAGATGCCGCTGCCGCAGGCGCTGCACGTGCCGTCGTCACAGAGCGCCGCGCTGGGCGCTTGGCGCGCAGCAGGTTCGTCTTCATCGGCGCGCGCTGCATCGCGCGCGTCCGCCTGCGACGCGGCAACGGCGCTCTTCGGCTCATTGGGGGAGCCGCCGCAGCTCGCGAGCGAGGCGCTCGATAAGGCCGCCACCACGAGCACGCGCGGTATGCTCCTGGCGCCGCGATGCGCGGCGCCAGACCAGAACGAGCAAGCGAGACGGCGGCTCACGCTGTCCACGTATACGTCTCCGCGCGCGCGCGCTACAAGGCCTTCCGTGGATCTCGCGTCTGCTCTCGCCCTGCGTTTGCCTGGCCTGCGAGTCAGCGGTTCCAGCGCCGATCTTTCCGCTGCGGCGCGAGACTTGTGGCCACGCGCTTTGGTCGACCTTCAAGGGGGCGAGTTGCCCTCGAATCGGCCGGCGGCCGTAGTTTGGCCGGAGCGGCCCGAGCAGATCAGCCAGCTGATCGAAGTGGCACGTACAGAGGGCCTTTGCGTCGTGCCGTTCGGCGCGGGCAGCGGCGTGTGTGGCGCCGTCTTGCCCGACGACCGCACGATCGTCATCGATTCGAAGCGGCTGCTCGATTTCAGCGTCGATCCGGATGCGCCCGTGGTGCACGCCGGCGCCGGCGTGCTCGGCTTGACCCTGGAAGAGCGGCTCGCGAAGCTCGGGTACACCGCGGGCCATTTTCCTTCGAGCATCGTTTGCTCGACGGTCGGCGGCTGGGTTGCCGCGCGCGGCGCGGGCCAGTGCTCGAGCCGCTACGGAAAAATCGAAGACATGGTCGCGGCCGTCGATTGCGTCCTCGGAACCGGCGATTTCGTGCACATGCAGCGTCGCCGGTCGGGTCCCGACTTGGTGCCGCTGATCACGGGCAGCGAGGGCACGCTCGGCTTCATCACGCGGGTTACGTTGCGCTTGCACCCCGCGCCGCGGGTACGTCGCTTCTTGGCCTACTCTTGTTCGAACATCGAGAGCGGTTTCGACGTGCTGCGCACGCTGATGCAGGCCGGGCTTCGGCCGGAAGTGGCGCGGCTCTACGACCCCATCGACTCGGTATTGCTGGGACAAAGCTCGGACGCCGAGAAATCACCGAAGAGGCGGAGTGGGCTCGTCGGGAGATGGTTCGGCATGAGCGCGCGTTTTGCGCTCGCTAGGCCACGTGCTCTGCAGCGAGCCATCGAAGCGTTAGAGGGTAACCTGCTGGGCGGCGCGACCTTACTCCTGATCTTCGAAGGCGCCGCGGAGGAGGCGGATGAAGACGCCGCGCGCGCCCGAGCCGTGTGCGAGCGAGCGGGGGCACGCTCACTCGGCGAAGGTCCGGCGCGCCGCTGGCTCGCCCATCGTTACGCTGTGAGCTTTCGCCAATCATCTTCCTTTCGTCTGGGCGCCTTTACGGACACGATGGAAGTGGCGGCTCCCTGGTCGAAGCTCGAGGCGGTCTACGACGCCGTGAGGCGAGCGCTCTCGGAGCACGCGCTGGTCATGGCGCACCTGAGTCACGCCTACCCAGACGGCTGCGGCTTGTACTTCACCTTCGCCGCGCTCGGGGCGGGCGCCCGCGCGGACGCAACCGCTCGCTATGACGCAGCATGGCGCGCCGGCCTGGGCGCCGCGCTCGCGGCCGGCGCAAGCTTGAGCCATCATCACGGCGTCGGTCGAAGCAAAGCAGCGCGGCTCGCCGCGGAACTTTACCACGGTACGGAGCTCCTGCGCCGCTTGCGCAAGGCTTGGGATCCGGCGAGCCTGTTCAATCCGGGCGCGCTCGAGGCGGCGGTCGCGACGCCGGACACACCGCGTCCTGAAGGACGCCCTGCTTTCGCGCTGGACGAACGCTCGAGACTGGCGGAAGTCGACGCGACACTGACATTGGGAGCGGTCGAAGGCCTTCTGTCCCGTGCTGGTCTGACGCTCGGGCTCGCGTCGGGTGTGGACGTTGCTCAGTCGATCGCCGGTTGGGTGGGCGCAGGCTATCCAGGCGCGGAAGACGCCTGGGCCGATCCCGTCGCTGCGCGGGTCACCGGCTTCGAGGCGACTGCGAGCGGTGTGCACGTGCGCGTGCATGCCGCGCCCCGCCGCGCCACGGGGCCCGACCTCCTCGCACTGTTCGCCGGGACGAAGGGTGAGGTGGGGGGCATGACACGCGTGACGCTCGCCGCTCAGCCGTTTGGCGCTGCTCGAGCACGCGCGGAACCCTTCCACTGGAGCCGCGACCCGGCGCCGAGCAACGGTGAGCGACAAGCCTTTGAGCTCCTTAAACGCGGCCTCCGTACGCCGTGATCTGCCCGTGCACGTGAATCGACCTCTGTGCCTCGACCATCGAGGCCCTGAGCGGAGCACTCCACCGCCCGCCAGGCGGTGAGGGTGGCTCAGTCTTGCGAGTCCTGCGCAGCGTCCGCCACGGGCGCCAAGAGCCCTTCTGGGAGAGCGAGATTTTTGCTCAGGCGTTCGAGGGCACTTTCTACGAGCTCTCGGTCGCCCGCATCGACGGTGCCGACTCCGGCGCGAAACAGCGCGAAGCGCAGCGTGGCCGCCTCCAGCTTCGAGAGCGCCGCCGTACGCGAGAAGCCAATCTCCTCGACGCGGTAGCGCAGTAATACTTGGCCGTCATCGAGCACCTGTTCGCCGACAATTTCTGCTTTGACTCGGCCAGTCCCGCACAACTGGCGGATGATGCCACGCACGCGCGAGGCGCGCCGACGTACCTTGAGCGCCGCCGCATTTTCGAACAAATTGAAAAACCGGTTACGGGCAAAAGCGGTCGGAACCAGCGTCAGCGCGCAGAGCAGCGCGTCGAGATCGACGCGTGGGCTCGGGCTACCGCCCGAGGTCCCGCTCACGGCCCGCCCGGGCTGCCATGTTCGGAGGTCTGATTGGCTTCCAACAACGCGGCCTGATGAAACGACCCGACGGCGTCGAGCAGCTCGGTCAAATCCCCATCCATGACGCGGTCGAGCTTGTATAGCGTGAGCCCGACGCGGTGGTCGGTCAGGCGATTCTGCGGAAAGTTGTAGGTGCGGATCTTGTCCGAGCGGTCCCCGCTCTTGACCATGCCTCGACGCTCGTCGCGAATCGCCGAGTCGTGTTTCTCTTGCTCGATTTCCAGCAAGCGGCTTCGAAGAATTTTGAGGCCCTTGGCCTTGTTTTTGATCTGACTGCGCTCGTCCTGGCAGCGCACGATCATGCCGGTCGGAAGGTGCGTGATTTGCACCGAGCTGTTCGTGGTGTTCACGCCCTGACCGCCCGGTCCGCCGGAGGCGGCAATATCGAACCGCAGGTCCTTGTCGTCGATGACGAGCTCGACTTCGTCGGCCTCCGGCAGCACTGCGACGGTCGCGGTCGAGGTGTGAATGCGGCCTTGCGCTTCGGTCGCGGGAACGCGCTGCACTCGGTGCACACCACCCTCGAACTTCAAGCTCGAAAAAACGCGGCTGCCCGTGACCAGTAAGATGGCCTCTTTGATGCCGCCCGCAGCCGCGTCGCTGCTCGACAGGAGCTCGATCCTCCAGCCGCGCGTCTCGGCGTAGCGGGTGTACATGCGCAGGAGATCCGCCGCGAACAGCGCCGCTTCTTCGCCGCCCGTGCCGGCGCGAATTTCGAGCAGCGTGTTCTTCTCGTCGTTCGGATCCTTAGGCAAGAGCAGGACGAAGATGCGCTGTTCGAGCCGTGCGAGCTTGTCCTCGAGCTCTGGTAGCTCCTGTTTGACGAGCGGCCCGAGCTCGGGATCGCTCAGCGCCTCGCGGTCCTCAGCCACATGCTTGTCCACTGAGCGCCACTCGTTGAATGCCTCGACGATATTCGAGATATTGCTGCGCTCGCGATTCAGCGCGTTCAGCTTCTGCTGATCGCCGAACACCTTTGGGTCGCACAAGAGCTGATCGAGCTCGGCATAGCGCCGAACCATGGACTCCAGCTTACCGACCGGAATCATGTAGCCGTAGCAGCGCCGCGCGTCAGTGTCGTGAAGTCGTCGAAGCGGCGCTCATTGGCAGACTCAGGCGCGCTCCCGGCTCGTTCACGCCCAAGCGTCACCATCAGCGCAGACAGCGCTACCTCCAGCTGACGGTCGTCCGGCTCGATGGTGGTGATCTTCTGGACCAAGAAACCCGGCCACAGCAGCACTTGCAGCGGACCGCGGGTGCCGTACTTGGCCAGCAGCCGCTGGAGCTCGAAGGTGAGCGCGGCGATGAAGGGCAGAAACGGCAGCTTGAACGCAAAGAACAGCAGGTTGTCCGCGAGCTTGCCGACGCCCAAGTGCGGCAAGAGCGGGCCGAGGGCGCTGAACACGAAGATCGAAACCAACGCGACCATCACGATGAATGTCGTGCCGCAGCGGGGGTGGAGCGTGGTCTTGGGCCGCGCATTGTTTACGGTGAGCGCTTCGCCAGACTCGTAGGTGTAAATCGATTTGTGCTCAGCGCCATGGTACTGAAAGACCCGGTAGATCTCGGGCAGGCGCCGGATCAGGAGCATGTAACCGACCAAAATCGTGAGCTTGGCAGCGGCGGTCAGCAACTGGAAGCGCACATCCCGCACGTCCAGATTGAGGCCGAGCACGCTGCTGGCGCCCGCGGCAAAGGCCTGCGGCAAGGCGACGAACACGCCAATCGCGAACACGACCGACAGCGCGCCTAAAAAGCGCTTCTTCGGCTCGCCGTCGGCGGGCGTCAGACCCGGTCGTAGATCGCCCGGAGAAGCCGTGAGCAGCGCCAGTATCGGCAAAGAGAGCAGGGCCAAGGTACTCGGCCCGACGCTTCGAGGCGCTTTCTCAGCGCTCTCCGGCTCGTCCAAATCCTGCTCGAATTGGTCCGCTGAAAATCGCAATGCGGCGCTCCCGAGCTTCAGCGCTTCGACCAACGCCGCAACGCCGCGCACCAAGGGCCACGCCAATTTCCCGCTGCGCAGGTCCGCCATCGGCGTTTCGCGCACGACGAGCTCGCCGTTCTTGCGTCGCACCACGGCGGAGAAGCAGTGCGGCGAGCGCATCATGACTCCCTCGATCAGCGCCTGACCGCCGATGTAGGGGCGAGCCACGCCATCGGGGCCGAGCACGGCAGGTTGGTTCGACATCGCGCTGAGTATAACCACCAACCAGCGCGATGTCGTTCCGGCGGCGCGTTTTTACGCCAGCTGCCGCGTCACTTGTTGGCTTCGGCGGTCGCCGCTGCCGCCGCGGCCGCAGCCGCGCCCGCAACACCGGCGGCGCCCGTGGCACCCGCGTAGCGACGGCGAAAGCGATCGACGCGGCCTTGCGTGTCCATCATACGCTGCTTGCCCGTGTAAAACGGGTGGCACGCCGCGCAGACATCGACCTGAAGCTCGGGCTTGGTGGAGCGGGTCTCGAACTTGTTGCCACAAGCGCAAGCTACTGCGACCGTGTTGTATTCCGGGTGAATGCCGTCTTTCATAGCGACTCCTGAGGCCTCCTCGGCTGCCCCGGCCACGCGCAGGGGTGTGCGGAAAGGACGCGGACCCTAGCTTGCGTCGTCGATCCGTTCAAGCAAGCCCGCTCCGTTAGGACGTCGTCCCTGGGGACGAGCTCTGAGCCGGCGGGCCCGCTGCCCGGTGCTTGCGCGAGTCCCGCATCCGACGCGAATCGGGGCGGCGGGGCTGGTGGCTGGATTGTCGGCCGGGAGGCGCTCAGACCTCGCGGCAAACTGAAAAATTACCTTAGAATTCGCGTGGTTAGCTCCAAATTTTCGGATCCGGCCGCGAACTTGACCGCGGTCGGTTTTTCCACCAAGGATCGCCCTAGATGTCGGAACCGTCGCGTCGCGAGGCGTTGAAGCGCGTCGGGTTGGCCAGTGCCGCCCTCGGCGGCGCTGTACTGACGGCGAAACTGGCCTACGACCCGGGCGGCTTCGGCTTGGCCCAGGCCGCGGGCAAGCGGGAAGTTCGCGATTTCCGTATTCACGCCCCGGGCCTAGCCGCCGACCCCGTGTTTGCGATCGCCAAGAGCACGACGGATCCGGCCGAGCTCGTGCGCCGGGCGGTCGCGGCCATGGGCGGGATGCAGCGCTTCGTTTCGCGCGGGGACGTGGTCGCGGTCAAGCCAAACATCGGGTGGGACCGAATGCCGGTGCATGCGGCCAATACCAATCCGCTGGTAGTGGCGGAGGTCGTGAAGCTTGCGTTCGATGCCGGCGCGAAGGAAGTGATCGTTACCGATGCGTCTTGCAACGAGGCGAACCGCTGCTTTCAACGCTCGGGCATTTGGCGCGCCACGTACGCCATGGGCGCGAACGTCATCTTGCCCTCCGCGCACCGCTTCCGCGATATGCGCATGAAGGGGGAGGTGCTCGATCAGTGGCCGGTGTACTTGCCGCTCGTGAACGCGGACAAGGTGATCAATGTTCCGATCGCCAAGCACCACAACTTATCGAAGTTCACCTGCGGCATGAAAAATTGGTACGGCATCCTCGGTGGCCGGCGCAATCGCTTGCATCAAAATATCGACGTTTCAATCGCAGATCTAGCGACCTTCATGCGCCCCACGCTGACCATCGTCGATGCTACGCGCGTACTGCTCCGAAATGGCCCGCAGGGCGGCAACATCGACGACGCCAAAGACATGCATCAGGTGATCGCGGGCCTGGATCAAGTGGCGGTCGACGCCTACAGCTCTACATTGATCGGCGAGAGTCCGGCGAACGTTCGTTACCTGAAGCTCGGGCACGAGCGCGGCATCGGGAACATGTTCTGGCAACAAGTCCCCCACGTGGAAGTCTAAATGTTCGCGACCTGGGCGCGCCCGAGCGACACTCTTCCCACTTCGCGGGCCGAGCGATGAACGACGAGTTGCCCGCGCCCATCCCGTGGCTCGGCAACGCGGGCAAGGTCGCGCCGCTCGACCGCGCCGAGGTAGCGCGCGTCACGAGCGACGTGCCGCAGCTGGTCCGGATAAGGACAGCGGCTAAGCCGGCATCAGCGCTGTTCGCGGCCACGTCCGCGCCCGCCACTCTGACCAATAGTGGCGGGCCGAGCGCCCCCACCAAACCCAAGAAAATCTCGAAAAAGCTGCCCGGTTCCGGCATTCCGGCGCGCCGGGTGATCCGGATCTTGGTCTGGGTTCGGCGCGCGGCTCAGGTCGGTTTCTTGGGCTTGTTCCTATATTTCTTAGCCAGCACGGCCTTCCGCGGCACGTTCGCGGCCCAAGCGGGGGAGCCCGTGCGTTTGCCCCTGCCGGTCGAAGGTTTCCTGCTGGCCGATCCGTTCGTGGGCGCGATGACGCTGCTGAGCACGCACACCATCTACCGGGGCCTGGCCTGGTCAGTGGGGGTACTCGCGCTCACCCTGGTGTTCGGCCGCGTGTTTTGCGGTTGGATCTGCCCGTTCGGGACGTTGCACCATTTCTTCAGCTGGATCTTCCCGAGCCGCTACCTGCGCGGCAATAAGCGAGTCGAGACCAACCGAACTCATTGGTGGCAGGCCGGCAAGTATTACATCATGTGGGGCTTCATCGGCGCGGCGGCGGTCGGTAGTTCCATCGGCGGGCTGCTGGATCCGATCTGCGTCGCCGTGCGCACGATTGGCCTCGGCGTCATCCCTGCGTTGCAATACTTCGGCGTGCGCTCGGCGACGGTGGTCGCCAGTAGCAACGTGCGCACCCTGCAAAACGCGACCGACACCGCTCAGGACTTTTTGGCACGCACGGTCTGGACCGCGAATCAGGGTTATTTCCACCAGACGTGGTTGATCGTCTTTTTCTTGGTGGGCGTGCTGTTCATGAACCGCTTCATTCCGCGGTTCTGGTGCCGGGCATTGTGCCCGCTGGGCGCGTTTTTGGGCGTATTTTCCCGATTTTCATTGTTTGGCATGGAGAAGGACCACGCCAAGTGCACGGACTGCAACCTGTGCCTCGTCAATTGTCAGGGGGCCGACAACCCGCAAGGCGGAGTCAAGCACCGTCAAGACGAGTGTCACATGTGCTTGAACTGCGAAAACGCCTGTCCGGAGGATGTAATCAAGTTCCGCTTCTTGCCCAAGCGGACGAGCACCATCTCCAAGCCGGACCTGCAGCGGCGCACGTTGGTCGCGGCGACGGCCGCCGGCGCCGTGTGTATTCCGGGTCTGCGCATCGCCAATTGGCCCGACAAGGCCTACAGCGAGAAAGTCATCCGGCCGCCGGGTGCCGTGGAGGAACGCGCGTTCCTGGAGCGCTGTATTCGCTGCGCGGAATGCATGAAGGTGTGCCCGAACAACGCGCTTCACCCGGCCTTCTTCGAGGCAGGCATCGAGGGTTTGTGGACACCGATCTTGATTCCCCGCATCGGCTACTGCGAGTTCTCGTGCGTGCTTTGCGGGCAGGTGTGTCCGACGGGCGCGATCCAGAAGATTACCGAAAAGCAAAAGATGGGCATCGGTCAAAAGCCGATTTCGGTCGGCACCGCCATGTACGATCAAGGCCGTTGCTTGCCCTGGGCCATGGCAACCCCCTGCATCGTGTGCGAAGAATTTTGCCCGACCTCACCCAAAGCGATTTGGCCGGAGGCGGTGGAGGTTCCGAAGCGCGATAGCAAGTATCGAAAAGATGGCGAGCAGGCGGCAATGCTGACGGTCAAGGTGCAGCGGCCGCACGTGGACCCCGGGCTGTGCGTCGGCTGCGGCGCGTGCGAGAAAGTCTGCCCGATCGTGGACAAGCCGGCGGTGTACGTGACAAACGCGGGTGAAACGCGCTCCAAGACCAACGTCATCCTGCTAGAAAATACCGCTTACGGGCAATCCTGAGCACGGCCCCGCAGCGCCGAGTGTCCGTCGCCCGGCAGGCCGCGACTTCGTGAGCCCGGGATGTGCCCATATCTGGGCCCCGCGCTGTGCCACGCGAATCACCGAGAACTGGCCTATCGGCAACTAACCAAGCAAACTGGCCGGCGGTGATGTGACTCGGCTGCTCGGGCGACCGCCAGTGCGGCGCGTTCCTTGCTTGGGGAAGGTCGGAGCATGATGAAGTGTTCGCTGCGGGTCTGGAGTGTGGTCGCGGCTGGGGTTTACCTCTTGGGCTTGAGCGCTGGCTGCGGGCGAAATGATCTGCAGAGCTACGGCGGCATCACGTCCGCTGCAGGCATCAGTAGTGGCGCGAGCAGCGGCGTCGACGCTGGCGCTGGCTTCGGCAACGAGGGCAACCGCGGCGGCTCAGGTGGCACGAGCGGCTCGGGCGGTGCCAGCGGGTCGGGTGGCGTGAGCGGCTCAGGTGGCGCGGGCGGAGGCGCGGTTTGCGGCAACTTCGTCTGTGAGGTCCAAAACGGCGAAGACGGCTTGAACTGCGCGTCCGATTGCCTGGGCTGCAACTTCAACAAGGTTTGCCAGCCCGGCGAGAACCCGATGATCTGCCCGGATTGCTCGATCTGCAATGACAACGGGTTCTGCGATCCCGGCGAGAGTGCGGTATGCGGCAATGATTGTTACTGCGGCAACGGCCAGTGCTCACCGAAGTCTGAAGAATCGGTGCTGAGCTGCCCCCAAGACTGCGGCTATTGCGGCAACGGCCAGTGCGAACCGGCGTTCAAAGAAAGCGCGGCTAACTGCCCCCAAGACTGCGCCAACTGCGGCAACGGGCTGTGTGAGCCTAGCCTCGGGGAAAACCCCTTCAGCTGCGCGTCCGACTGCCAATTGTGCAACTCCAACCTCAAGTGCGACCCGCTAGAGTCGCCAATGGTGTGCCCCAAAGATTGCTTCTGCGGCAACGGCAATTGCGAGTCGCAATGGGGAGAGTCGTCGGCCAACTGCAAGTCCGATTGCCCCGTGTGTAACTTCAACGGCGTGTGCGACGGAGTGGAGACACCCGCTGGCTGCCCGAAGGATTGCTTCTGTGGAAACGGGAAGTGCGACACGCAATCCGGCGAGACCGCCGCTAGCTGCGCCAAAGATTGCAAGCCGCTGTGCAACAGCAATGGCTTGTGCGACCTAGGCGAGACACTCGAAGGCTGCCCGGGCGATTGCACCTGCGGCAACACGGTCTGCAATAGCCCGTACGATTTCTTCAATAACTGCGGCGAAGAATGTAAAAATTTGTGCGGCAACGGCAAGTGCGACTGCCTCGCGGACTACATTCTCGGCTGCTTCGCCAAGGATTGCCCGGCGCCGGGCGCTTGCCAGTAAGGGGTAGTTACGGACGCGGGGGCAAGCTAAGCTCGCCCCCAAAGCGATGACGGCAGACGCCAGCATATCCACGTTGCGCACGCAGGCGGCGCGCGTCGCCGCTTGGTTGGTCGAGAAAGGGCGTCCGGACGAAGCCGTGGCGCTGCTCAGCGTTTGGGCCGCCAATGGCCCGAGCGACGCCGAGGGGCAACAGCTCTTGGCCGAGGCGCTGCGCATCGACCCGGGCGCGCGCGTGGCGCAGCTCGCCTTCGAGCGCATGGAGGGAGTGGGCGGTGACCACGCCGACCTCGGCGCCGCGGTGAGCCGCTACGCGCCGGCCGAGCTCGCCAAGCTCGAAGCCGAGATGAAGCGGCCGAGCTTTCGGCGCGCGCAGATGGGCTTCAACAACAACATCAAGTTCCGGGAAACGGTGTTCCACGTTCAGACCGAAGATTCAGGTCTGGATCAGCCGCACATCATCACCCATCTCTTCGCCGATGGCGGCCGCGTGATCAAGAGCCACAAGCGCTCTTATGCCGAACAGGTGCCGCGGCCCGACATCGCGGAGTACGTGCGCAAGCTGATGAAGGCGCAACACTTGGAGATGGTGATGGCGCTGCGGGACGGCGCGTTCGACAATGTGCTTGCGGGCCGCGAGCTGGGCGGCGTGTCCGTCTTGACGCACGAGCCAACGGGGCCGACGCGCGTCAACAAGGAGCAAGCCGCGGGGGGATCGGGCGAAGGGCCAAGTCGGACCGAGGTGGCGCCGGCACCGAGCCCGCCGCCGGCACCGAGCCCGCCGCCGGCGCCGAGCCCGCCACCGGCGCCAACGAAGGTCGAGCCACCCGCGCCGCAACCGGCGCTCTTCACCCTGCACGTGCGTCGTTCACTGTCCGGCGGACCCGAGCGCTACGATCCCCCCGGCACCGAGGCGCTCATCGGCTCGCTCGGCGGCATCTCGCTACCCGGGGAACACTTTTGCCATCCGCGCGAAGCGCGGCTGAGCGTCCGCGATAGCCGTCTTTGGCTCGAAGACCTGGAAGGCGGGAATGGCATTTTTTTGAGGATCCGCACGCCCGTTGAGTTGGAGTTGGGGGATGAATTCGTGGTGGGCGATCAGCTGCTGCGGATCGAGAAGAACCCGGTGCCGGACGATGGACCCGACCCCGCGCCGACATACTTTTATTCCTCGCCCAAGTGGCCTTCTTCGTTCCGCGTGCTGCAGATCTTCGAGGGCGGTGCCAACGGCTGCTGCGTCGTGGCCCGAGGCAATACGCTGCAGGTCGGGTCTGCGATCGGGGATTTAGTTTTCCCGGACGACCCGCTCGTGAACGAACAGCACTGCCTCATCGAGGAGCAAGCCGGGACCATTGTGCTCACGGATATGGGCTCGCGCACGGGCGTATTCGTGCGCGTGCGCGGCGAGCAAGAGCTCAGCCATGGCGACGAGCTCTTGATCGGTCGGACCCGATTGGTCGTCGACCTCCGGCGCAAGTCAGCCGCGTGAACGGCGGCGTGCCGCGGCACAGCGCGCACAAAATTAAACACAGCCAGATAAGCGTCTGCCTACCTGGCTGCCTGACAAAACAACCGAGCTTGCGCTCAGATCACTTTGCGGGAGCTGGCGCGTCGGTGGCCGGCGCGTCAGTGGCCGGTGCGTCGCCGGCCGGAGCATCTGCCGGGGCGTCCCCAGCGGGCTTTTGCTCACCCGCTGCCGCACCTTCGGGAGCAGCGGCATCCGGGGTGGCGCTGCCGCCACAAGCAACAGCCATCACGCACACCGGGACCAGAGCAAACAACTTGGACATAGACATTGTTCAGACTCCTCTTGCCGGCCCACACCGTAGTGGGCTCGGAACGTGGACCAGACGCGTCACCACGGAAAAGCGGCTCAACGAAATTGCATTTTTTTCGGGCGCTAATCGTCAGTTATTACGAAGGGTTGCCGACTATCCTGGGATAAAGTGAGCCGAAACGCGCAGTCTGGCGTCTCAGTTGAGCGAGGTCTGCCCCTCTGGCCCGCGGAGTTATCTAGTGAAGTTCAAAGCGGTCGCCCCCCATCTGCGTGTGCTGCCAGGCAGGGCTTCATCGAGCGAGCGCGCGCCCCAGGCCGGCGTCGACGACGAGACCTTGGTCGCTCGCGCTCGGAGCCACGATCTGTTGGCTTTCGAGCTGCTCTACCGCAGGCACGCCGGCTTTGCGTTGGGCCTCGCGGTGCGCATTCAGGGCGCCGCCACAGACGTCGAAGACATCGTGCACGACGCGTTCCTCAAAGCGAGCGAGCGCCTCGCCGAGCTTCGTGACGGTTCGGCGTTTCGCCCTTGGCTCGGCAGTATCGTGGTGCGGCTAGTGCGAACGCGTCTACGCCGCCGCCGCTTGCTGAGCTCCCTCGGTCTCGCGAGCGCCGAGCCGATCGAGCTCGATGCGATCGCTTCACCCAATGCCGACCCCGAGAGCCGCGTTCTTCTGGCTCAAGTCTACGCTCTGTTACAAACTTTGCCCGCGGACGACCGCATTGCCTGGACGCTGCGCTATGTCGATCACCATCGCTTGGAGGTCGTGGCAACGCTCGTGGCCTGTTCACTCGCCACGGCCAAGCGGCGCATCTTTCGGGCCCAGCGCTACCTCACCGATCACTTCGTTCCGGCGTTTGGGGAGGGTGGGCAATGAGCCGGCGCCGGCTACCGGACATCCCGAAGCACGCGCTGCGTGATTACTCGGGTAGCGAGCACTTGTCCCCGGTGTGGCGACGCTTGAAAGCAGAGCTCCGGGAGCGGCCGCCGCGCGCTCGGCGCCCGTCCTTGCCCTGGGCCTGGGCACCGGCGTTGGCGGGCGTTGTGTTCGGCTCCGGTGTGCTCGTAGGTGCGCGCTTCGTTCGTCCACAAGCGCTGCCCGGTGTGCAAGCGGAGCCTCCCGCGCAACGCGCTCACTCGGCCGGTGCAGTCGCTGCGCAAACACCCGCGGAGCCTGAGTTGTTGGCTCCTAAGCCCAAAGCGCTACACGGGCAGGCCAGGCGTCGTAGAATCCCGGGCGCGTCGGCGGGCGAGCCGCTCGCCGACGCGCTCGGCGACGACCCGCCGTATGCGTCCCCTGCCGCGCCGGCCCCGCCGGAATGGCAGCGCTTGGTAGAGGTCGGCGATTTTTCTAGTGCGCGCCGCGCGCTCGACCAGCAAGGCGGGTTCGACGTCGCGATAGCCCATGCCTCGCCGTCAGAGCTGATGAGCCTAGTCGATGTCGCGCGAGCTTCGGGCG
>CAXSGJ010000006.1:103528-128106 GCA_964236865.1 uncultured Polyangiaceae bacterium | reverse complement strand
AGTATTGGCGCACCCCGACGCACCGGAGGCTCCGTTGGCCGCGTGGACCCTCGGCAATTTGCTCGATCAGGCCGGGGACCAGCCGGGCGCGGCCCAAGCCTTTGCTTTGTATCGGCGCTTGTCTCCGGCGGGTGACTTCGCCGAAGATGCGGCGGCTCGCCAAGTGGACGTGGCGCTCGCTGCGGGTAACGCCGAGCTGGTCACGCAGTTGGTCGCAGACTATGCGCGCGACTTTCCTCACGGCAGACGGCTCGGTGAATTTCGCAAAGCCGAGCAGGCGATCACGGCCGGCGACGCAGGACCCGGCGCCACGCCTGCAGGCGCGCACGACGAGCCGGATGACGAAGCGGACGAGTCGCCGGAGCACAGCGTGCCTTCCCCCGCCGCTGGTCCACGCTGAAGCGCCGCGCCTAGGCTCGCTGCATCGGGTCTGCGCGCTGCTGTGCGTGGCCGCTTTGTGGTGCGCACCGCGCCTTGCCGCGGCAGCGGGTAGCCCGGTGCTGATCGAGATCAGCGACGCGGCGGAAGCGCTGCTCGATGCGCGCGCCACGCGCCGGCTGGTTCGGCTTGAGCTGTTGGACATCCAAGTGGCGCCTCCACTGGGCGACAAGCGCGGACTCGATCCGCTCTTTTTTCGCGTCGTGCAGCAGGGCGCGGATCTGCGCGTCGAGCTTTGGCAACGTGGGGAGGCGCACGGCGCGCGCTTGGTGTCTGGTAGCGGCGTAGGCGGTCAGCTGAGCGCGCGGCGCGTTGCACTCGCGGCGGCGGAGCTGGCTCGTCGCCTGAAAAAAAAACGACAGCTGGCGGTCGAGCGCGAACGCTTGGACTCTGCCGCCCGCGCGGTGGCCTTGGCCGAAGACGAGCCAGGCGCGCAAGCTTCGCCGCTCGCCCTCAGGTCGAGCGTGGCGGCCGTCCGCGTAGGCAGCCGGGCCGCACTGTTGGCGGGCCCCCGCTTGCTGGCACAATGGACCTTTGCGCGTCGCGCCCGCGTGGACGCCGGGCTCAGTTGGCTTTTGGGGCGCGCGCCCTCCGCAGCTCGGACAGAGTGGCTCGAGCTTTCGCTCGCTCCCAGCCGGCGCGTGACCCTATCATCGACCGTCGACCTCGACTTGGGCGCGGAGCTGGCCGCGGCTTGGGTGCGATTGGCCCACGTGCGCGGGGTGGACCTGATCGCGGATCAGAACGAGACTTGGTCGGCTCGCGCGACAGCGCTCGTGCGGCTCGAGCCCCGCTTGAGTCGGCGCGCGCGCCTGAGCGTCGGCGCCACGGGTGGGCTGCTGCTGCGCGAGGTGCCATTCCAACCGCTCAGCGGCGGCATTGAACGCCTGCACGGGCTGTGGCTCGGCTTGGATCTAGGCGTGGTCTTGACGTCGCCCTGAGCGCGGCGTTCGAAGAAGGCGGCTCTCGACACCCCGGGCGGGGTCACCGCTCAAAGAGGCGCTCGCGCGCCGCGCGCGTCAAGCTCAGCAAGCGGCCCACTATTTGGAACGGCAGCTCGTGCTCGGCCAGTCTCTTACAGCCGCGAACTTTGACTTGAACGGACAGGCCGTCGCGGCTTAGCAGTAACGTGGAGCCGGGCGGCGACGGCGCGCTCGACCGAAGGGTGACGTGATCGCCGTCGTTCTCGACGATGGTCGCCGGTTCGCCGCTTGCGAGCACGAGCTGCACGTTCATCCTTTGCGCCCTCGCTGCATCGCCGCGCGCGCCTCCCGCAAGCCATCTTTTTCGCGCAATGTCTGGCGCTTGTCGTAGGCCTTTTTGCCGCGCGCGAGCGAGATCTCGAGCTTGACTCGGTTGTCCTTGAAGTAGCACTTCGTGACCACGATGGTCATGCCTTCGCGGTGCACGCCTTCGCGCAAATGCTCGATTTGCGCCTCGTGTAACAGCAACTTACGCGTGCGTAGCTCTTCGTGGGCAAACGCCGCGTGTTTGAGCGTGGCGATGCGCATGCCCTTCACCCACGCTTCCCCGCGCCGGTCGAGCTCGACCCAAGCTTCGACCAAGTTCGCGGGGCCCTCACGCAGCGCACGAACCTCACTGCCGATCAGCACGAGGCCCGCTTCGATGGTCTCGCCCAGTTCATAATCGAAGCTGGCGCGGCGGTTTTTCGACACCAGTCGATCGCCCTGGTCGAGTTTTTTCTTCGGGGCGGCCATGGCGCGGGCGGGCACTATGCCGTGCACGCGCTTCGGTGCAACTTCCGCTTCCGCGCCGCCAGCTTTCGGCGGAGGATAGCGTCGTGACAGCCTTCTGGCACCGGCAGGTGGCGCGCGTTTCAGCGATTTTCGCCGGCTTCGGCTGCGCTTGCGGCGGGGCGGGGGTGGCCGGCCGGGGAGGTCCAATGGCTGCCGCGGGAAGTGCCGGCTCGGCGCCTCAAGTGGGCGGGGGCGGTGCGGGGGCGTTCGGCGCTGCAAGCGCGGGCGCGGGCGCCGGTGCGGGCGCGGGCGCCGGTGCGGGAAGCAGCGGATCGGGCGGCAATTCGCCGAGCGGTGGTATGGGCGGCGCGCCGGCGATGGCCCACACGCAGCTCGTGTACGTCGGCAGCACCAACGGACAAATTCTGCTCTACCGGCTCGGCGAAGCGCCCGGTCAACTCACTTTCGTAAAGGCAATTTCCGCCGGCAACTATCCGTCGTTTCTCGCGTTCGACCCGGCGCTCGCGCACGCCTATGCCGTCAACGAGTCGGACGCGATGTTGGCCTCCTTCGCAATCGACCAACAGTCTGGTGATCTGACGTTGCTGAACCGCGTCGCTTCCGGCGGAGCTGCGCCCGCATTCGTTGGCGTCGATCGCTCGGGCGCCTACGCGCTGGTCGCCAACTACACGAGCGGCACTACCCGTGTTTTCCCGATTCTGCCGGGAGGCGCCTTGGGCGCCCCCAGCGACGACCAAGCGCCGGGCCTGAACTCGCACATGATCATCACTGATCCCACCAATCGGTTCGTCTTCGTCACGAACCTCGGGTCCGATACCATCGCGCAGTATGCATTCGATGCATCCACGGGCAGGCTCAGCCCAAACAGCGTGCCAACCGTGAACACCGCCAAGGGCGCTGGCCCGCGGCACCTTGCGTTTCACCCAAATGGCAAGCTTGCGTACGTGATCAACGAGCTCAACCACACGCTTTCGGCTTACGCGTATGACGCCGCGCTCGGCCAGTTGAGCCCGTTGCAAACACTGTCGACCCTACTTCCAGGCAGTAACCCGGCTGGGACGACCTGCGCGGAGGTGGTGGTCGCTCCGTCCGGCAACTTCGTATACGGATCCAATCGGGGGGACGACAGCATCGCGCGCTTCGCCATCGACCGCGTGACTGGCAAGCTCACGCTGCTGGGCACGACGCCCTCTGGCGGCAAAGTGCCCCGGAGCTTCACCCTCTCGGCAGACGGAACACTGATGCTCGTCGCCAACGAATCTGGCAATATCACTGCCTTCTCGATAGACCCCGGCAGTGGCGCATTGTCTAAGCTTTCGAGCGTGGATGTTCCGCCAAAACCCCAATTTGTGGCGATCATTGACTTGCCCGCGGGCGGCCCGCGGCCGTGAGCGGCGGCTTGTGTGACGCAATTGCTGCCGCGCCAGCAGTGATGGCTCAGGACCGAGTTTGACTCGGCCGCCGGTACCGCAGTATTGAACTAGCCCCCGTTTCGGAAATTCATTGGAGGATCGCAGATGCGTAATATCGTGACGATGTTGAGTGCAGGCTTGCTCTTGGTCGCTTTCAACGCCAGCGCTGAAGACAAGGTCGATAAGGCGGCGGACGACAGCAAGAGCGGGCTCGAGAAAGCCAAAGAAAACACCCAAGAGGCTGCCGACAAGGCAGGCATTCAAGGCTCGACGCCGAGCGCGGGCGCCAAGTACGGGCCGGCTGGTTGCGGCTTGGGCTCTTTGGTCTTCAAGCCCGACTCTGGCTTGACGCAGATCTTCGCGGCGACGACCAACGGCACTTCCGCCAATCAGACCTTTGGTATCTCCTCGGGCACGAGCAATTGTGACACCGGCCCGGGCAACTCCAAGAGCGCCAAAGCATTCGTGGAGACGAACCGCGCGGCCTTGGCCAAAGACATCGCTCGCGGCCGCGGCGAGACGATCTCGAGCCTGACGGCTCTGGCCGGCTGCTCGGATCCCCGCGCCGTTGGCGTGAAGCTCCAGCACAACTTCCGCACCATCTTCAGCAGCGCACAGGCGACTGACGATCAGGTGAGCGATTCGGTGGTCAACGTGCTGTCCAGCGACGCTTCGCTGAGCTGCTCGAACCTGGGCTGAGTCCCCCCCGAACGTGTCAACGGGCCGCGCTATGGCGCGGCCCGTTGCTTAGAAGTACATGTAGGAAGTGAACTCCAAGGATTGCGTGCGCGGATACACTCGGCCCTCCGCCCCGACCGCGAAATTCTTCATGTAGTTCACGCGCAGTTGCCCCGTGATGTCATAGGTTTGCATCGGGTGCTGTCCGGGCAGATAAGACCATTGCCCGGTGACGAGCAGGGTCGATAGGTCACCGAAGCGCAGGCGTACGCCGCCGTAGGGGCCGACCGCGAGCCGGAACACGTCGAGCAATCCCGATGAGAGCGGCGCATCGAGCTCGCCCGCGCCGAGCGCGAAGAACGTGAGAAAGGGCAACGGCTGCAGGGCGAATCCGGCCCCAAACCGCCCGAATGCGGCGTAGCACCGGTCACAGCCCGCGTCGTGATTGCGGCGCGAGCCCGCGTCCACCAACCAAGACCAAGCATGGTTGAAGCGTACGAGTGGCGTCAGCGATTTCACGCGGATGAGCGACAGCTCTTCCAGGCTGAGCTTCGGGGACTCGATGTAGTAGCGAAGCCGGAAGGGCAAAAATTCGATTTCCGAGCCATCGGGGAAGCCCGCGCCGGCATCGGTGAGATCGTGCAACGCCAGGCGGAAGCCGAGCGAGTGAAAATAGCCGCGTTGGTGGTCGTAACCGGAGCCCAGCCCCAGGCGCTGCGAGCCGTGGGCCAGGTGCGGCATTTGCTTTTCGGGCGTCGGGTAACGGGGCTCGTCGGTTTGAACGTCGAAGGCCGCGCGACGTTCGAGCAGCGTTTGCTGACTTTCAGCCCCTGCACGATCGATCTCAGCGCGCGACTTCACCGTGTCGCGGGCGAGCTCGACGTCCGTCAGGTCCAAGGCCGTGTCGAGCGCCCGCACCTGCTGCGCGGTGCTCAGGCCAGCGGGAAACGCGGCGTGTGCGTCGCTCATCAACAGCGCAACGGCGTCCGCCTCCGCCGGCGTCAGAGCGGACATGCGCTGGCGAAATTGCGTGCGGTTCGACGGGCGATATTTGATCCTTCTCACCAGCCCCGGATTCTTGAACAGCGCCTTGACCGTGTCCGCGGGGATGACGGGCGTGCGCAAGCCGTTCAACAAATGGAGCCTTGGGCTTGCGACCTCCAGCACGCCGAGCATGTGATACGAGCAATTTTCGGTCAGGTAGTAATAAGCAAAATACGTCGAGCCAAGCTCCCAAATATGGGCCACCGCTCGGTCGACTTCCTCTTTCGACAACGCAAGATCGTACTCCCACAGATCACGCGATTCGAAGTCGCTGTATTCGCGTACTTTGTAGAAAAACGGGACACGGTGAAAGGTGCCCGGAAAGAGGCCGAGCATGCCCTTGGCCGCGTACAGAACGGCATTGCCCGTGTCGACCGTGGCGGAGTAGTCGACGCCATAGTCCAGTAGCTCGCGAGATTCGTCCTCCGCCTTCAACGATTGATCGATGCGTAAGAACGTGTGCCCGAACGCCGACGCGGGGTTGTTCAGGTAGTACGATGAAAAGACGAGCGTCATGCCCTGCGGCCTCAAGAGCTGCAGGAACTCGCGGTATCCCTTGCAGTCGACTTGCGGCAGCTGGCCCCAGTCGAAGTGCAGCTGTCCGTCTAGCCAGGCGAAGCGCGCCGGAAAGCGACAGATTGGGTGCTCGAGCTTACGATCTTTGGGCGCCGGGCCAAAGAAGCTGCGGATGGTCGCGTCGAGCTCGGCTTCCGGGTTGGTCTTGCCGTCGGGGGCGTTGAAGAATGGCTCGCCGTCGGCTTCGCTCTCCCAGTTCCCGAAGAGCGTCTTCCGATAATGCATGAATCGGATCCACTGCTCGTCCTGAGCCAGGTGCTTGTCCTCGGCGAGTCGGACGAGCCCCGCGACATAAGTCCTCTTGGCATCGGGCTCGGCCCGCGCGGCGCGGCTCGAGCACAGCGCAACGATCGCGACCGCCAAGGCGAAGTAGCGCTTCGAAAGGCGCGTGCGCTGAGAGTAACGAAGCAACCGGACGATCCTCGCGCGCCTCATACGGGCGGGCCGCTGGCCAGTCAATGACGGGGCGCGGATCTCCGCGTGCGAACGTCGATAGTCCTGGCGGTTCGCGGCTTCTGTCCCAGACTGGTGCCGCCGAATGCTACCGACGATTCTGCAAGGCGCGCTGACCCACAACCTGAAGAATCTGGACCTGGAGCTCGTCCCCGGGCAGGTGCTGGCCATAACGGGGGTTTCAGGCGCCGGCAAGAGCAGCCTGGCAATGGACACGCTGTACGCAGAAGGACAGCGCCGGTTCGTGGAAAGCTTCAGCCCATATGCGCGCCAATTTCTAGAGCGCTTGGAGCGTCCGCCGATGACGCGGCTCGAGCCCGTGCCCGCCAGCATCGCGGTGGATCGCCGAGCGCCGGTCAAAAGTTCGCGCTCCACGGTCGCGACGATGGCGGATCTAGAGCCGTATTTATCCGCGCTTTTTTTGCGTGAGGCGCGGCCCGTGTGTCCCGATCATGGCTTCGAAGCTCGAACGTTGGACGTGGCGAGCGCGGCGCGCAGCGCGGCGCAGCACGCCGGCAGCACGCGCGCGGTCATCACTTATCCGGTGCGCGTTCCAGGCACCGAGGCTTATTTGGAGGTCCGGGAGAGCCTCTTGCGCGACGGGTATCGACGCCTGTGGTTGGCCGGTAAAACTGAAGATCTCGATACCCTCAAGCCCTCCGTGGCGCTTCAAAACGGGCAGCTTTCGGTAGTCGTGGATCGCGTGGCCAGCGGCAAGGATCAGCCGCGACTCGCGCAGGGCATCGAAGCGGCCTGGCTACGCTCGGGCGGCGTCGCTCATATCCACGCCGAGGCTGGGGAGCTGCACCTCAACCGCGGCTTGTCGTGTCCCGAATGCAGCCGCGAGCTCCTCCCAGCGCGCCCGGGCATGTTTTCCTACGAGTCGCCACTCGGCGCCTGCCCGGCTTGTCGCGGCTTTGGTCGCACCTTGGGCGTCGACCTGCCGAAAGTAATCCCCGACGAGTCGCGTAGCCTCGACAAAGGTGCAGTCCGCCCATGGCGCGGGGCGTCCACCAAGGGGGAGCGGAGCGAGCTCGGTAAACTGGCGCGACGCCACGGCATTCCCATGGATAAGCCTTGGCGTTCGCTGTCGGCCGCACACAAAAATATCGTGCTGGGCGGTGACGGCGGCTGGACCAAAGGGGCATTCCCCGGCGTGCTCGGTTGGTTCAAGTGGCTCGAGACCAAGACCTACAAAATGCACGTGCGCGTGCTACTCGCCCGCTATCGATCGTACGATCAGTGCGGGGCTTGCCACGGCAAACGCCTCAACGCGACGGCCCTCGGCTATCGTGTGGCGGGGGCTAGCTTGGCGGACTTTCACGGCCTCGAGATCCGTGAGGCGAAGCGTCAAGTTGGCCTATTGAAGTGCGAATCCGCGCAGGGTGAGCTCGCGCGGAAGGAGCTCGAAAGCCGCCTTGGCTATCTGGATCGTGTGGGCCTAGGCTATCTCACGCTTGATAGACAAGCGCGCACGTTGTCTGGCGGCGAAGCCCAGCGCGTGACGCTGACCGCGGCGCTCGGCACCTCTTTGTGCAGCGCGCTCTTCGTGCTCGATGAACCGACCGTCGGCTTGCATCCGACTGATGTCGAGCCACTGAACGAGATTTTGCAAGAGCTCGCGCAGCGAGACAACTTGGTCCTCGTGGTCGAGCACGACCCCGCCGTCATTCGCGGCGCAGATCGTGTGATAGAGCTGGGTCCGGGCGCGGGCAACGACGGCGGGCGAATCGTGAAGGACGGGCCGCCGAGCGCGTTCAACGACGACAGCACCGCGACCGGCCGCGCGCTCGGCGCGGCGCCGGCCGCGAAACGCGACCCGCGGAAGCCCACGGGCTGGCTCGCGGTAAAGGGCGCCACCGCCAACAATCTACGTGCGATCGACGTCCGCTTGCCGCTCGGAGTCGTGTGCGCGGTGACGGGCCCGAGCGGCTCGGGCAAGAGCACCTTGGCGGTCGACATCGTGTATCGATCATTGGCCAGAAATCTTGGTGATTTCGACGAGGACCTGCCGGGTGCGTGCGCGGGGATCGAAGGCTTATCGCAGATCAAGGCGGTCACGCTCGTCGATCAATCGCCGCTCGGTCGCACCTCTCGGGGCAATGCGGCCACTTACACGAAGGCTTGGGACCTGGTGCGCGCCCTGTACGCGAAGCAGCCCGAAGCGGCCGCGCTCGGCTTGAGCGCCTCCGACTTTTCGTTCAACGTCGAAGGGGGACGGTGCGACGCGTGTTCTGGGGAGGGCTTTGAGACGGTCGAGATGCAGTTTTTGGCTGACGTGCGTTTGGTCTGTCCAGCGTGCCGCGGCAAGCGCTTCAAGGGCGCGGTGCTCGCCGTGTCCCGGAGCGGCGTGAGCATTTCCGACGTCTTGGACATGACCGTCACGGCGGCCCTCGCCCACTTTGCGTCGGAGGTGGGGGTGCAGCGCGCGCTTGGGCCCGTCGAACGCTTGGGCCTGGGCTATCTCCGGCTCGGGCAGCCGCTCTCGACGTTGTCCGGCGGCGAAGCGCAACGCTTGAAGCTTGCCCGGGCGCTGAGTGAACAACACGCGGGCGCCTTGTTCGTGCTCGACGAACCGAGCGCGGGGCTTCACGCCGACGAAGTCGCGCGCGTGCTGTCGGCGCTGGCCGTCATCGTCGAGGCTGGCGGCAGCGTGGTCGTGGTCGAGCACGACCTAGACGTGGTCGCCAACGCTGATTTCGTAGTCGATTTAGGTCCGGAAGCAGGAGCTGGAGGTGGGCTGGTAGTAGCCAGTGGCGCGCCACGCGAGGTCGCCCGAGTTCATGAATCACGGACGGGGCGCGCCCTAGCGCTGCACTTTGCCAATCGGGAACCGAAGAAGGGGCCCGAGCCGAGGCGGGCCGGTCGCGCCAAGGCACCGGCGGGGCCGAAGCCGGTCCACACGCTGTCCGTTACACGCGCTCGCGAGCACAACCTGCAGGACGTGAGCGTCGACATTCCGCACGGCGCGCTGACCGTGGTCACAGGCCCGAGTGGCTCGGGCAAGAGCACGCTTGCCTTCGACGTCGTGTTCGCTGAAGGACAGCGCCGCTTTCTCGAGACGCTGACGCCCTATGCGCGGCAGTTCTTGCCCACGATGCCCCGTCCGGACGTAGACAGCGTGACCGGTGTCCCGCCGAGTATCGCCTTGGAGCAGCGCACCTCGCGCGCCGGCGGGAAGTCCACGGTGGCGACGGTCACCGAGGTCGCGCATTACCTGCGCCTGCTCTACGCAAAGCTCGGTATCGCGCACTGCCCAACCCACGACGCGCCCATCTTGCGCTCCAGCCCCGAGGCCATTTTTCGCAGTGTGCGCGCGGTGCGCGGCAAGGTCTCGCTGCTCGCGCCCGCGGTCCAGGCTAGAAAAGGCACCTATTTAGAGGTTTTTTCCGCGGCGGCTCGAGACGGGATCGAGGCCTCCTACGCGGATGGCAAGCTCGTGCCCAACGACGACCCGCCGCGCCTCGCACGTAATCAAGAGCACACCATCGATCTGGTCATCTGCCAGGGCGTCGACGCCGTGGCGATCACCGATGAAGATCTGTCGCGCGCGCTCCGCTGGGGCAACGGCGCGCTGAAGCTCCGCGTCGGCGCCAAGGAGACCTTGCACTCCACGCTCAGCGCTTGCCCACAATGCGGCTTCTCCGTGCCCGAGCTCGATCCACGCTGGTTCTCGTTCGCGACCAAGCAGGGCCGCTGCGAACGTTGCGATGGCAACGGCGTGATCCTGGCGGAGCCCAAGCGCGGCCGTCGCAAGAAGGTCGAGTCCGAACCAGTCCCCGAGGTCTGTCCGGACTGTGCCGGCGCACGCCTCTCGCCCATTCCGCGCGCAGTCCGCGTAGCCGGTGAACGCTACCACGAGCTGTCAGCGCGTTCGATCGCGTCTGTCACCGAGCGCGTGGGCGCCTTGGCATTCCCAGGTGAGCAGCTGCCCATCGCGACTCCGATCCTCAGTGAGCTTCGGCGCCGGCTCGACTTTTTGCGGGATGTGGGGCTCGGTTACCTGTCGCTCGACCGTGCCGCCCACACGCTTTCGGGCGGGGAAATGCAGCGTTTGCGCCTAGCCGCGCAATTGGGCGCTGGCCTCACCGGCGCGCTCTACGTCCTCGACGAGCCGACCATTGGTCTCCACCCGCGCGACACCGGTCGCCTGCTCACGAACCTGCGCAACCTGGTGAACCTCGGTTCGACGGTGCTGGTGGTCGAGCACGATACGGAGACCATCCGCGCCGCCGATCACTTGATCGACCTCGGGCCAGGCGGTGGATCGCGCGGCGGGCGAGTGATCGCGCAAGGCACGCCGAAGCAAGTGCTGAAGGTCGCCGAATCGCCAACCGGCCGCGCGCTGGCCGCCCCCGCTGCCCTCCGCACTCCGAAGCCCATCGAGCGCGGCGGCCCCGAGCTCGTGGTCTCCGGCGCCAGCGCGCACAATCTCAAAGACGTCGAGCTTCGCGTTCCGCTCGGACACTTCACGGTGGTCGCCGGGGTCAGTGGGTCGGGCAAGAGCACGCTCGTGAGGCATGTCCTCTTGCCTGCCTTGCGGCAGAAGCTCGGGCTCGTGACGGAAGCGCCGGGCAAGTTCGCCAGTATGCGCGGTCAGCAGGGCCTCGCGCGCGCCGTGGCGGTCGATCAATCTCCCATCGGGCGCACTCCACGCTCCACGCCGGCTACGTTTTTGGGCATTTGGGACGCGATTCGCAAGCTCTTCGCGGCCAGCAATAGCGCCAAAATAGCGGGGTTCGAGGCGACGCGCTTCTCGTTCAACAGCAACGGCGGGGGCCGCTGCACGACCTGCGAGGGTCAGGGCGTGATCACCCACGAGATGAGCTTCTTACCGGACGTCGTGACGCCTTGCCCCACGTGCGACGGCATGCGCTTCGAGGCCCAGACCTTAGAGATCAAGTACCTCGGGCGCTCGATCGGCGACGTGCTGAAGCTGACCGCCGAAGAGGCGGTGGAGCTTTTCGCCAATCACCCGATTATCGCCGCGCCGCTACAGACCCTCTCGAACCTGGGCGCGGGCTACATCACGCTCGGCCAGGGCTCGCATACCCTTTCGGGTGGCGAAGCTCAGCGTCTGAAGCTCGCCGCCGAGCTGACCGCCACCCGCCACCATGAGAAGACCTTGTACGTGCTGGACGAGCCCACGACTGGCCTACACATCGCCGACGTGGCCAAGTTGATGAATGTGCTCGGCCGCCTCGTGGAGCGCGGCGACACGCTTATCGTGATCGAGCACCACCCCCAGGTGATCGCCGGAGCCGATTACCTGGTCGAGCTCGGCCCAGAGGGAGGCTCCCGAGGCGGAAAAATCGTGGCCGCGGGCACGCCGGTGAAAGTCGCCAAGGGGAAGACGGCGACCGCGTCCGTCGTGCGCGCTTTGCTCGCCTGACGTTCACCCTTCGGCAAAATGGCCGGGATCGCCGCGCGTGACGGGGAGCGAAGATGGCGGCATGACGCCTCCGGCTCGCAAGCTATACGACAGCGCGGCCGGCGCGTTCGACGCGCAGGCGCTCCATGATTTCGGTCGGGTCGTGCCCGATGACAGTGGCGGCTGGGTCGACGCCTCGGACGACGCGCTCGATGAGCGCTAAGTGGGCCTCGCTGCGGATACAGCTGAGATCGATCTCGTCTTGCGCGGGCCGTGCATAGCGGCGTCCGAAGGCGGCGATGCGGCGGTTGGCGGCCGCCAATACCTCACGACTGACGGTGCCGTCTTCCACCGCCCGAATCACGGCCTCGATCGCACGATGGGCAAGATCAGCAGTGTGGCAGCACAGGAAGTGATCGACGCCGGCATTTAGGCCGCGCACGACCGTTTCCTCGACCCCGTAGTGATCGGCGATGGCGCGCATCTCGATGTCATCGGTCACGATCATGCCGTCATAGCCCATTTTTTCACGCAGTAAGCCGTGCAGAACGGCGCGGCTCATGGTCGCCGGATTCACCGCGTCGAGGGGTTCGAAGATGACGTGCGCCGTCATCAGGGATGGGATGCCGGCCTTCACGGCTGCGGCAAACGGCTTCAGCTCCACCTGCTCCAACCGCTCGAGCGAGTGCGGAAGGCGCGGCAGCTCGAGGTGCGAGTCTTGACTGGTGTCGCCGTGACCGGGAAAATGCTTGCCACAAGCGGCCACGCCCGCGCTCTCGAGGCCCGCCGCCAGTGCCACGCCGAGCTCGCTCACGAGCTCGGGGCTACGTCCGAACGAGCGCGCCGCGATGATCGGGTTAGCCGGGTTCGTGTCGATGTCGAGCACCGGCGCATAGTTCATATCGAAGCCCACCGCGCGCACTTCGCGGCCGATCAGCGCGCCCACCTCGCGCGCCAGCGCAGCGCTACCCGTCGCACCGACGGCACGCATGGGGGGCAGCTCAGTAAACCCCTGTTTGAGGCGAGCTACCGGCCCGCCCTCTTGATCGAGGGCGAGGAACAGCGGGCGCCCGGCGCTGCGTTTGATCGCGTTCGTGGTCTCAATCACCTCCGCGGGCAAGCCAACGTTGCGCGAAAAGAAGATCACCCCGCCCACACCGCGCGCGACGAGCCGATTCAAATCATCCGTCAGCGCTTTGCCATAGAACCCGACGGTGAACAGCCGTGCTGCCTGGGTTTCGAGATTGTGCGTCGTGGGCATTCGACGGAACGTAGCATCGCATCGCCCTCGTCTTTTGGTCGATTCCGCGCGCGATGGTGGCGCTTTTTGCTCGTCCGGCCGCGCGCAGCGGGCCTTGCGCCGCCGCCAAATGCCGGTTCCACTCGCAGCGCGGCGCCGGCGTACGGCCACGCCGCCGAAGGCCGAGTGCTCTCGGAAGCTCCGCGTGACCACCCCCACCAACTAAATGGATGGCCGGGTTTTAATGATCACGCGCGCGGCAAGGTCGGCAGAGCCTTCGGCGTCGCGGACGCACCGCGCCTGCCCACCGCGTCGAAAAAGGAAGGCGCGCGCGCCCGGCCGTTCACGACTGGCAGACTGGCAGAGGAAACTCCCAGAGCCTTCATCGCCACACCCATGGCCAGAACCTCGAGGGGCGCTCGCGCACTCGAGGACCACCCGGGCGCAGTCGAAGCTTAAAAGTTATCCTGCAGCCCAGAGCCTTCATAACGACTCAAAGGCTTGTTCGGCAATGAGAGCCCTGCACCGATAAACTCGTTGAGCGCGCTATTTACTGCTCCTTCGCGGGCCGCGAATTAATCTCTGCAGAGCCAAAACCCGTGCAATCGAACGACCGAGCGGGCGAGCGCCGTCGCCGAGATTGCGTAATTTAGAGTCGCGAGTACGATGAGGATCGCTTATGAAACCGATCCTTAAACTGACGATGATGCTGAGTGTTGTAGCGCTCACTTCATTGGCGGGAGCGCGCGCGGCGCGCGCCCAACAGAACCAAGGCTTTGCCATCGACCGCTTCGACCCCGCGAACCGAGGCAGTGATTGGTTCGCTGCCGATTCGCTCGATCTGCGCGGGCACGGCCGGCTGATCCTGGGCGCCACGGCGGACTGGGCAAACAAGCCGCTCGTCCTCTATGCTCCGAATGGCGACGAACAGCAGGCCGTCATCGAAAATCAGCTGTTCGTCCACGTCGGTGCGGACGTGCTGATCGGCGATCGCCTGCGTCTCGGGGTGAACTTGCCGATTGCCGCCTATCAGAGCGGCTCGGGCGTGACCATTGGCGGTATACAATACGCCTCGAACAACGACTCTGCCCTCGGGGATCTGCGACTTTCCGCCGATCTTCGCCTCGCCGGCGCGTACCGAGGGCCGGTCGAGCTCGCCATTGGCGTGGCCGGCTACGTCCCGACCGGCAGCGAAGAGGCGTTTACCGGCGATGGCAAGGCGCGCGTTGCGCCGCGCCTGCTGCTCGCCGGAGAGCTCGGCGCGTTCGTGTACGCCGCCCGCGTTGGCTTCACCTACCGCGCCCACGATGCAGGCTTTGCGGGCGCTCCCACCGGGAGTGAGGTGTTCGCCACCGGCGCCGCCGGTCTGCGCATCATCGATGAGCGGATGGTGATCGGGCCAGAAGTGTACGGCGCCACGAACGTCACGGACGGCGATGCCTTCTTTTCTCGCCGCACCACACCGTTCGAGGTCTTGTTCGGCGTGCACTATCTGGCGGGCGCCGTGCGTCTCGGGGCCGGCCTCGGCCCGGGCCTGACCAGAGGTATCGGTGCCCCTCAATTTCGAGGCTTACTGGCACTGGAATGGGCTCCGTCGGTTGGCGAAGGCGGCCCCCCTGATCGGGATCACGACGGCATCGTCGATGGCTCGGATGCATGCCCGGATGTGCCCGGCGTGCCGAGCGACGACGCGGCCACCAATGGCTGTCCGGCAGAGCGGGACCGGGATCACGACGGCGTCTTGGACGGCATCGATGCCTGCCCCGATGAGCCCGGAGTCAAGACGCGGGATCCGAAGACGAACGGATGTCCGCCTCCGAAGGATCGCGACAAGGACGGCGTGTTGGACGTGGAGGATGCCTGCCCGGACGAACCCGGAATCACGACCGAAGACCCGAACACGAATGGCTGCCCGGCGCCGCGCGATCGCGACAAGGACGGCGTCCTCGACGACCAAGACGCATGCCCCGACGCGCCCGGTCCGGCAAGCTCCGATCCAAAGAAGAACGGCTGCCCCGAAGCTCGCATCGAGCACGGGCAAATCATGATCTTGGAGCGCGTCGAGTTCGAGAATAACAGCGCCAAGATCCGCGCGGTGAGTGAGAACGTCCTGAGCGCCGTGCTCGACGTGCTCAAGTCGCACCCCGAGTTTACGAAGCTCGGCGTCGAGGGTCACACGGACAACCGCGGTAAGGCCGCATACAACAAGAATCTCAGTCGGCAGCGCGCCAACTCGGTCGTCAACTGGCTGGTGAGCCAAGGCATCGCCCGCGGCCGTCTGTCCGCGCAGGGCTACGGCATGGAAAAACCGATCGACACCAACGATACCGACGACGGCCGGCAGAATAATCGCCGCGTCGAATTTCATATTCTCGAGAGCGACGCCAGCAATGCCGTCGAGTCTCGGTGAGGTCCCGTGCCATGAAAGCTTCGAAACTAGCGCTCTGCTCGTCTGCTTGCGGATTGCTTTTGGCGTCGGCGTCGCAGGCCGCGCCCGTGCTGCGCAAACAAGCCACCCAACATGGGGATTTCGCGCTCATCGGCAACGCGGGTGGCTTCGAGTGCAGCCCCGGCGCGACGCCCGCGCCGGTGGTCGGCACGGTCACCTGTCCCGCAACGGCGATCGCCGACTCCGCGCCGGATATCTTCTGGCGCTCGCAAGATCCGACCGCGACGCAGGCCCGCGCGGATGCGACCATCACGTCGCTCACGTCTCGCACCACCGCCGCCCTGGCCCTGCCCGCGAACGCGACGGTCACCTACGCGCGCGTGTATTGGGCTGGATTCTTGCCCGCGGCGGCCGCCGTCGATACGACGCTCACCATCGACCGGCCCGCTGGCACTCTCAATCAAGCGATCACGGCCGACACTTCGGTCAAGGTCGCGCGGGGCGCCGGATTCTTTTGGTATCAGTCGACAGCCGACGTCAGCACGCTGGTGCAAACCGCAGGCGCCGGCCTGTTCCGCGTCAGCGACATCGCTTCCATCGAGCTACCCGGGCTCGACAACGCCGACCCGATCGACGCTTGGTCGATCGTAGTGTTCTATTCGCTACCGAGCGATCCGTCCCGCAATCTGGCCCTTTTCGACGGGCTCGATCTGGTAGCGCCCGCGACCACGGTGAGCGCGACGCTGTCGGGCTTTTTGGTGCCGAACTCGGGCTTCGACGGCAAGCTGGGGGTGATCGCTTACGAAGGAGAAGCCTCGTTACCGGGCGACGCCCTCTCCTTCAACGGCGTGGCGCTCTCTGACGCCATCAATCCGGTCGCGAACTTTTTCAACAGTTCGCGGAGCCGGCTCGGGAGCGCGGTCTCCGTGACGGGGGACCTGCCGCAACTGACGGGAACTCCCGGTAGCATGAGCGGCTTCGATCTGGACGTCGTCGACATCAAGCCGCAACTCAAAGCCGGTGACAGCTCGGCGATGATCGCCGCCTCGAGCACGACCGATACCTATTTGTTGGGTGCATTCGTGACCTCGATCTCCACCTTCGCGCCCGACTTCACGGCTTCGAACAAGACCTTCGTCGATTTGAACGGCGGCAGCATCTTGCCGGGGGATGAGCTCGAGTACGTAGTGACGGCGAGCAATACCGGTAATGATTCGTCGGTAAATACCGTGGTCAGCGACGCGCTGCCCGCAGGGATCACGTATCTGCCCGGTACGCTGCAGATCACCACGGGCGCGAACGTGGGCGTGAAGACGGACGCCAAGGACGCCGACCAAGCCGACTACGACGCGGCCACGCGCACCATCACCGTGCGCGTTGGCACCGGTGCCACGGGGCTTGTCGGAGGCACTATTGCGGTCGGCGAAAGCAGCGAGCTCAGGTTTCGCGTCAAGGTCGACGCGAATGCCACGGGCAGTATTTCGAACCAAGCCATCGTCAGCGCCGGCGGCTTGCTCGGAGCGCCGCCCGCGACTTTTCCGACCGATGGCAACGGCAATGCGCCCGGCGCACCGCCGACCACCGGCGTGGTCGACAAGTGCGGAGGCAAAGCAGATTGCAGCGCGCCAACCGGCGTATGCGACACCACTGTCTCGCCGAAAGTCTGCGTCGGCTGCGTCACGGACGCAGATTGCGTTAGCCCCATTGCGGCCCAGTGCAACACCGCCATGCACGTGTGCGGATGCACCAAAAATTGCACCGACAGCGATGCAGACGGCATCCCGGACGACGTGGAAGCCACTCTCGGGACTGACCCGCACGACGCCGACAGCGACGATGACGGAGTTCCCGATGGTCAGGAGCCGGACGCCGGGCTCGACAGCGACGGGGACGGCCTGCTGAACGCCCTCGATCCGGACAGCGACAACGACGGCTTGTTCGATGGCACCGAGCTCGGCCTGGATTGCTCGAACAAGGACACGACCGTAGCGAAGGGGCACTGCGTCGCGGATGCGGACAAGGGCGCTACGGTCACCAATCCGTTGCTCAAGGACACCGACGGCGGCGGCGCGAGTGACGGCTCCGAAGACTTCAATTTGAACGGCGCCATCGACGCAGGTGAAACGGATCCGACGACGGGCCACGGTGCCGACGACGCGGGCGTAACGGACACCGACAAAGACGGCTTGAGCGACGCGCTCGAAGGGCTGCTCGGGAGCAATCCTAAAGATGCGGACACCGACGACGACGGTGTGCGCGACGGAGCGGAGGCAAACCCCTCCGACGACACCGATGGTGACGGCCTGAAAAACGTGAGCGACGTCGACAGCGACAACGACGCCCTCTACGACGGGACGGAGGCCGGCAAAGACTGCTCGGATCCTGCGACCGACGTCACGCTGAAACACTGCATCGCCGACGCCGACAAGGGTGCGACGCTCACGAGCCCCCTCGATCCCGATACCGATCGCGGTGGCGTGAAAGACGGCTCCGAAGACTTCAATCTCAACGGCAAAATCGACGCCGGTGAAGGGGACCCCACTGCGGGACACGGCGCCGACGACGCAACCATCACGGACACCGACAAAGACGGGCTGAGCGACGGGCTCGAGACGGCTCTAGGCACGAATCCGAACGACGCCGACACAGACAACGACGGCGTGCTCGACGGCGCGGAGCCAAACCCCAGCGACGACACCGACGCCGACGGGAAGATCGACGCGCTCGATCCGGATAGCGACAACGACGGGTTATTCGACGGCACCGAGCTCGGCCTGAGTTGTGCCAACCCCGCCACCGACGCGGCAGCTGGAGTTTGCGTTTCTGACGCTGACGATGGCAAGACCAAGACTAGCCCGCTCGATCCCGACACCGATCACGGTTCCGTGAAGGACGGCGATGAGGACGCGAATCACAACGGGGTAGTGGACGGCGGCGAGACCGACCCCAACGATCCCGCCGACGATCGTCAGGCGTCGGGCTCCGGCGGGGCAGGTGGGGCGAGTGGTATGGCGGGCTCCGGCGTTCTCGGCGGCGCGGCAGGCGCACTGGGCGGGGTCGGTGGCGTGAGCGCCAACGACGGGACGCTCGAAGGCGGCGGGTGCTCGTGCAACGTGGCAGGCGCGAGCGCTCATTGGCTCGGCGGCTGGGTGCTCGGTGGGGCGGGTCTCGGACTTTGGGTCGCGCGCCGGCGCCGCCACCGAGCGCTTTAGTGGCGCTTCCGCGGTCGGCTTAGGTCAACTGCGGTCGCGGCGCATGTCCTCAATTTGCTGGAGCGCGCGCAGCAGGGATGCCTTGCCCCCCTGTCCCGCAAAAGCGATGGGCACCTTGGCATCACGCGCGGCGGCGACCACAGGCTCGGTGTGCTTGTGTGAGACCACGCGGTCCAAGATCACGACGCCGCTGACGCGGCCCTGCCGGATACGTTGCGGTAAGTTGCCGACCGCGTGCACGCCATCGCGCTCCGTGTCGATCCACTCCGCGTCCATCTCTACTTCGGCTGGCAGCGCGCCGGTCTTCTCACGACCGGACAGGGCGCCGATGATCACCAGCCGACCCGCGTGCGCGCGTGGCTTCGACGGGGCTGGCTCTGGCTCGGCGGGGACGGTTTTTTGGCGGCCCGGGGCGAGCGCCTTGGGCTCCGACAGTTCGGGCAAGCCGGCGACGACCCGCGCTAGCTTGCGCGCCGCGTCAGCGGCGCTCTCGGCCGGTAGGGGCTGTTTCAGCCGATGAGCGTCGGCGAAGGCGAACGCGATCTCGTACTCGACGGCGCGCTCATAGGCGCGGAGAGCCGCCTCGATCGCAGCACTCCGTTGCGACAGCTCGGTCCGTTTGGCATTGAGCGCCGAGCGCACGGACTCGACTACGTCGTCGAAAGCGGAGGGAGGCATTGGGCTGCGCGGGCTCGAGCTTGCATTGCCTGAGACGGCAAGTCGAGCCGGAGAACTAAGCTTGAATGCGTCAAGAGCCGAGCGCCGTGCGCTCACGCCGAACGATTTCTGAAATTGGACGGCGCGAGGACGGGCCGGAGCCACTTTCGGGCGGCTCGAGCTCGCGGCCGAGCGGGACGCGGTCGGGGCAGCCACACGAGTGCAGAGCTTGATTGGCGTTTGCGACAGACACGATCGCCTCCGAGCGCAACCCGAGGTCGCGCTGCACGTGAGCGAGTTCGAGGGTGAGGGTGACGAAGGCGTTGGCCTCCGCGGGCAATGCCCCCAAACTCGATTGCCAGGCGTTTCGTAGCGGAGCGAGCGCCCGCTTCGGGAATCCTGCGCCGATGAAGGCCGCCGCGGCGCGCCGATAGTGGAGCACCGCGACCGGCCATTGTGCGAGCTTACGCGCGAGCTCCGCGGTGCGCTGCTGAAGCCAGGGCGCGCCGGGCATCAGCGCCGCTGCCTGCCGATAACACTCGAGCGCAAGCCGCTCCTCGCCCGCCGCATTGTGCCGTTTGGCGTCTAAGGCCAGCTGCTCGACTCGCGCTTGCACTGAATCGTCGATCTTGATCCGGAAGCTCACGAGTGCGTCCCACTGCAGAGAGCATGCCGACTAGGCTTCGCGGTTGAGTGCGCCGAATCTCGATAAACTACGTCGCTTTCGCCAACACCGGGCTCGATCGAGCAGGGGTCATTGACCAGATCTGAGAATGGCGTCGTCCCAAAGCGAGAAGCGCATTCGCTTTACCTTGCCCGCGCTCCTGGCGCGCGTTCGCTTTGACGGCACCCGCTTTTCCACGGTCACGCGGCCAGCGACGGGGGCCTCCGCGCCCTGACCGCGTCAGAAATCAGCGAGCTGGCTGCTTTCTGGATTTGCTCTGAGGGATGGGCGCGCGGACGTCAGGGTTGCGCGGAAGCCGGCTGCAGTTCCCCCACCGGATCGACCGCAGAGATGACCGCGACCTGAATATCCAAACGCCGGGAGGAGCTGATCGGCGAGCCGTCGAACTCCACGATGTGGAAGCGATCGAAGACGCGCGTGCCCGTCGTTTTAACCTGGGAGCCGATGATCTGAACGCGCTGCTGAAAGAGCGCCTGTGCCAGGGCCAAGAGCAACCCGGAGCGATCACCGGTCTCGACCTCGAGCGTGCTGAACACCCCGTCCTGACCCTCGATGAAGCGCACCACAGTCTCGGAAGCAGACGGCGTCGGCGGCGGGCGCACGCTGGGATCCGCTCGCCGGCGATCGAGCTTGCCCTCCAGCAAGCCAATCAGTGTCGTACGAAGCAGGTCGATCTCTTCCTTGCTGACGCGGAGCTTGCGTTGCGCTTCTTTCTCATGGCGTACCCAGAACACGTCGACCGCTTCATTGGTGCGATCGGCGACACGCCGCGTGTAGGCCTCGGCCTCGATGACGTCCAAACCGCACAGCACGAGCGCCGCGCTGATGGTCGCAAGCAGCCCCGGACGGTCATCGGCGACGACGCATACTGCGGAGCCGGGGACGCGGCTCGAAAAGAAGCTGCCAACGTTGGCCGGCGCGGACTCCCGTTCGCGGGCTATTTTGCTATGTGCGCCGATCGCCACCAGATCGAAGTTTCGGCGATAGCTCTCGGGTAGCGTGGCCGCAAAGGCGCGCACGTCCTCGGAATCATCGGGAGAAGTAGACACGGCCCCAGCCTAGCTCGGAGAAAAGGCAGGCGCCTTTCATTCCTGTTTCCAACGTGTGATCTCGCGTTTACCGGCCTCCGTCCCTATTGGCGCCGCCGAACGGGAAGCCCGGTAATGAAGGAAAACTGGACGGCAACGCGGTGGGGAATGCGGTGGGAAAACTCTTCGGCAGCGGTGGAAACGCGCTCGGCAACGGAGGCAACGTGCTGGGCAACGGAAACGGGAAGGGAAACGTACTGCGCCCTGCGTCGGTCCCCGGTGTCGCGGCGCCTGCGTCGGCCGGACGCGGCGGTGGCGCGGGAATGCCCGTCGCGGGACGACCGGGCGACACGGTCGCAACACTGGTAGGCGGGAGCTGGGCCCGACCGACCAGACCCGCGTCGATCAGGGGGCTCACGGTTGTTTCCGGGGTCGGAGTCTCGGCAACGAGCGGCGCGTCCATCCCGCTCGGCTGATGCTGCCGATAGAACACCGCCGCCAACGCGGCACCGCCAAGAGCCAGTAGTCCGAGCAGGCTGACCGCGACCCACAGCCCCGTGCGCGACCGTCGCCGGCGCACCATGGGCGCCGGACCCAAGGCCACGGCGGTCGGCAAATAGCCGAAATTGGCAGGCGGCGCCTGGCCCGGTACCGAGCTCTGGCGCAACGCCTCGCGCACGGCATCGTCCGAGACGCGCTGTGTGCTGCCTTTCAAGTCGATCAACCCGGGACCTACTTCCGGCGGCAGAGTCTTCGGCACCGGGCGCTCCGCATCGAAGACCTGGGAGGGGCCGGTCAGGTGCGGGATCACGGCTGGCCCCGGTGGATGTACGATGGGATCGGAGCTAGCCGCCAAACGCCCCGCATGACTGAGCGCGCCCGCGAAGGGCGCCAAGGCGAGCCGCATCTCGAGCGCGGTCGCAAAGCGACGCTCGCGGTCGGGCAGCAGCGCCCGCTCTACCACCGCAATCAAGCCAGGCGCGAGCCCAGGCTCGAGCTCTGCGAGGTGACGCACCCTGCCGGAAGTCACGGCGGCCACGATCGAATCCACATCGTCGCCATCGGCGGGACGACGCCCGGAGAGCATCTCGAACAAGATCACGCCGAGCGAGTACAGGTCCGCGCGGTGGTCGACCGTCTCTGCCGAAAACAATTGTTCAGGCGCCATGTACTCGGGGGTGCCCATGACCACCCCGGCGCGCGTCAAGCCCTTTTGGTATTCGGTGCTGGCGCGAAGCTTGGCGATGCCAAAGTCGATCAATTTCAGCAGTGGCCCCCCCGTAGCCGGGACGATGAATACGTTGTCCGGTTTGAGATCGCGATGCACGACGCCGATGGCATGGGCGGACTCCAACCCTGACAAGATCTGGAGCGCGAAGTCGACCGCCTGTTCCGCCGGCAACTTGCCGATGCGGTCCATGGCTTGCTGTAGCGGCTCGCCGTGCAACAGCTCCATCACCAGATAGGGCGAGCCATCCGCCGTTTGATCCACGTCCGTGACGTGCGCCACATGGGGACTGCGGATGCGCGCGGAGACTCGCGCTTCTTGCAAAAAGCGCGAGCCTAAGCCGGCCCTTTTGGCCAGCTCGGTGTGCAGGAATTTGAGGGCGACCGTGGTTTCTAATAATTCATGGTGGGCTTCGTACACGGTGCCCATGCCGCCATCCCCAATCAGCCGCACGATGCGATACTTGCCGCCGATGACGTCACCGGGCGCGGGTCTCATGAACCGACCACCGCTTTCCCTCGGTCGCGGATGCGCGCGTCGGTCGGCACGAAGCGTTCGTACTCGCGCATGAAGGTCAGTGTCTTCGGGTTGGCGCGGTCCACGTACAGCGTGCCGAGCAGATGGTCGGTCTCGTGTTGCACGACGACGGCACGAAAGCTTTCCCACACGAAGTCCAAGGCGGCGCCGGTGCGATCCAGTGCTTGCACGCGCACCTTCCGCGCGCGCGCGACCTGACCGCGCAGGCCTGGTACGGACAAGCAGCCTTCGTACATCTGAAAGCAGTCCTCGGGCGCAAGCACGCCGTTCGCACCGACCAAGGGCGTGACCACTGGGTTTATCAGCACCGTCAATGGGATGGGTTCGAATTGGGGGTAGCGTGGGTTCTTGTCCACCTCGATCACGCACAACTGAAGCGACTCGTACACCTGCGGGGCGGCCAGGCCCGCGCCGTCCGCGTCGTGCATGGTCTCGATCATGTCGTCGATCAGCGTTTGAATCACCGCCGAGCTGATGCGAGCCGGATCGATCGAGTCCGCCTTGCGCCGCAGCACCGGCTCACCCATCTGCGCAATCTTGCGAATCGCCACGCCAGCATCCTAGTTCAAACTGACTGCCGGTCACGCAGCCGTGTTTTCGGCCGCGGCATTTTGCCTCGTTCAGCGCGCGCGCCAGGGCACGTCGACCGTGCCGGCTCGATGGTTTTCGAAGCGCGCAAGCACGAATAACAGGTCACTCAAGCGATTCAGGTAGATCACCGTGAGGGGTCGCACCGGCGCTGATCGGCCCGCGCTGAGCGTGCGGCGTTCCGCCCTGCGGCAAACGGTGCGCGCACGATGCAGCTCCGCCGCAGCGGCGCTGCCGCCCGGCAGCACGAAATTGGCGAGCGGCTCGAGCGGCGCTTCGCTTCGATCAATCCACAGCTCGAGGCGTTCGATGTCGGCCTCGCTGACGAGCACCATGCGCAGCTTCTGTTCCTTGCCGGGCGCGCAGGCCAGCTCCGCGCCGACCGTAAACAAGTCGCTTTGTATGTGCAGCAGGCACTCATCTGTTGTCGGTGAGACGCCAAGCGAGCGCGCAACCCCGATGCATGAGTTGAGCTCGTCCACGGTGCCGTAGGCTTCCACGCGCGCGTCGTCCTTATCGACGCGCGCCCCTCCGAACAGCCCGGTCTCACCAGCATCGCCCGTGCGCGTGTAGATCTTCATGGGCGCGAGCCTAGCTGCTTTGCCGAACGCTGCGCTGTGCGGCGTTCGCGCCGCGGCCGTCCGCGCTCAGCCGAGCGCTTCGCAAATCGCGGTGTAGGCGTCGTTCCAGGCTTGCAGGTCGCCCTTCGCCCCGTCCACGATGCTCAAGCCGAACCCCGGCGGGACGGTGGCGTACTCATTGTGATTGAAGCGCCGCCGCCAGGCGACTTTACCGACCAAACGAACCCGTCGCTCGCTGCGCGGTGGGCACATTTCGACCCACACCTCGTCGTCCTCCGGCGGCGCCAGCGTGCGGACATACAAGCCGCCTTCGCTCATGTTGTAAGAGAAACCAAAGTCGTCCTTCTCGCGGCCAGCGCCGCGGAACGCGACCGTCGTTCCGTAGAGAATGCGTGGACTGCGGCGGTTGTTGACCGAGCCGCCTTTGAGCTCGTTAGACGCAAAGAGCACGTTTTCTGGCGGCGCAAACGCGTCAATCACACCGACACCGGGCGCGCCGTCGAGCGCGGCGCGGATCGCTTTCAAGTCGCGCGGATTGGCACAGACGATGAAGTTCGCCTTGCTGCCCGCGTCACGCGCCGCCTGAATCGTCGCCGTGTAATCGTCCGCGAGCTCCGCATTGAGCACCGCCAACGCCACATCTTCCTGCAAGGCGAAGCTGGCTGCGTCGTCCTTGGTCACCGCAAACATGACGGAGTAGCCCGCGTTTCGGAGCACGCGGCCCACGACCGTGCGCCGTGTTT
>CAXSGJ010000006.1:65175-103495 GCA_964236865.1 uncultured Polyangiaceae bacterium | reverse complement strand
CAACGAGCGCGGTTCCGCGCCCCGATGCGGGCAACGCAGCCGCTTCTCGCGGCAAGGTGCGAAGGCGCGTGAGCAGCGGTCGAGTACCGTGGAGCGGAAGGACATCGTCGGCGCCCCAGCTGAACGCATCACTGAAACACAGATCGCCCATCTCGCGCGCGAGCGCGATCATGGGCAGGCGTGCGTGGCGTGCGCTGCTGCGCGTTTGTACGGCCAGCGACTCGGAAGCCTCGGTGTCGAGCAGCATCGCCATGGCGTCGTGCGACTCGAGCCAGCGACCGGCCTCCTCCGCTGAGTCGGCCGCGTGCAGCGTAAACGCTGCCTGCTCCGCCGCGACGGACAGCGCCAAGCGCTCTTCACGCCGAAACCGTCCGAACGCGAGCATTTCCCGAGTTTCCATAGGCCTTTAGAACGGCCGCCATCGGCCGCTCTAAAGCCCACTCATCCCCGCTGCCGGACGCGACGCCGGGCGGACACTGCCCGTCTCGATCAGTCAGCGATCAGGCCGAGAAGATTTGCTGGATCTCGCCTTCCATCGCGGCAGGCAAGATCTTCCGAGCGATCGCCAGCTCTTGCACGAGCAGGCTCCTGGCCTGATCGAGCAGGCGACGCTCGCCGAAAGATAGATCCTTATCGAACTTCAGCCGGTACATATCGCGCAGAACTTTGGCGATTTCCGACGGGAGGCCGCTCTTCAACATTTCCGTGTAGGCGCGGAAACGGCGGTTCCAAGGCTGCAGATCGACGGCGACCTCGGGTGCTTTCAGGATTTCCAGAATGCTCTGGGCCTCCTTCTTCTTCATCACTGGACGCAGACCGACACGGGCCGCAGCCTCTGTCGGAACCATCACCTTCAGCCCGCTATCCTTGATCTTGATCACGTAACAAGTCGTTTTTCGACCGCCTAGGTCGCGGTCTTCGAGCTCCACCACCTCACCGACGCCATGCGCCGGATGCACTGCCATATCACCAGCTTTGAACGTGTAGCGCGTGACGACTTCTGTATTCACCGACGATTGCCCTCTCGCATGGGAGCAAAGGTGCGACAGCCACCGAGGCCGCGCACCTTCGCAGCGCCGTGGCGAGCGCTCGACCGAAGTCAGCGCCGCTCACAGCGAGAAACCCTCCTGCACTCACGCGAAGGCCGTCCTAGCTTCTACCCGACCGCCGCAGTGCAGCACGGCAAGGTCCTAGCATTCAATCGCAGCTTTGGTCAATTACGCATTACGGTTTGACGTAACTTGCCGCGAGCCGCGGAGGCCGGGAAATTTCCCATGTTTCGCGTGGCATTCAGATGACGGTCTATTCTCGATCACTCCGCACACTGCGCATCGGCCGCGTCGGCCACGCCGGCGTGAACAGGAGTGCTTATCCTACTTAGTACCACGTAGTGTATGTAGGAATCAGTTGCGCGGCGCCGGCTCGGGCGGCGCTCGGCCTGGCAGGTTGAGGATCTGCGTGAGGTCGCCCAGCACCGATGCGCGGAGGCCACGTACCAACGGCGCGAGCCCGAGCGTCACATGCAGCGTGAGCAATTCTCGAGTGGCCGTCACTTCCGCGGCCTCGGGCAATGCAAACAGCTGCCCTATCGCGCTTCGCGCAAACACCGTCCACGCCGCGCTCATACGGCTCGCCGCCGCGCCGGCGGACTCGCCCCAAGCGCCGGACAGGCAGATCGTCGTGGCGATCTCGCCCTGACCGTTTGGGTGACCGGCGATCGCTACGGCCAACGAGGACTTGAGAAGTCCTCCGGCCGCGCGTTGCCATTCGTCGGAGAAGGGTCCAGGCGCCAACAATACCGCGGCGTTATCGGCGTATAGGTCGGGCAAGCTAGACAGAGCCGCTCCGCGCAGCGCGCTCGGAGAACTTTTCAAGCGCTCTTCTGCGTACGCCTCGGCGACCTTGGCCTGCAGCGGATCGCCCACCGCGACGACCAGGGCGCGGTCGTCCACCGTCAGCAACGTTTCCGGAGTTTGCCCAACGACGCCAGTAATACGTATGAGCGCGGGGTGAGACCGCCTGACTGCGGCGCCCGCGAGCAGCCGGTCGGCGAAAGCGGCGCGCGCGCGCGCGGCGACGCCCGTTGAGACTTCGGCCAAATACAGCGTCGAATATGGAAAACCTGCGATCACCGCCGATGGCAGCGCTCGCAGGTCGACGCCGCTCGATTCCTCGAATGCGTCAAAGCGCCGCGCCGGAACGATCTCGAAGATCGCCGGTCCTAGCTCCGCGTCCGCCAGGATTTGCCGCGGGCGAGCCAGTACGAGCCAGCGCAAACCGGCGGCGGCGACGAGGTCGCCGAGAGGGCCGCGGTGAATTGCGCGGACCGCAGCCTTGGGTGCAACGGGCGGAGATGCGGCGTGAGGAGCGCAGGCAACGGCCCAAACCACGAAAGGCAGCACCCGACGCGCGATGGCGCTGCGCTCAATCGTCCGAGTCGTCGTCGCTTTCGTCACCACCGGTGATCGGCGTGTGCCGACTCGCATTGACGAGCTCTTTCAGCTCTTTGCCGACTTTAAAGAACGGCAAACGCTTGGCCGGTACGGGCACGGGTTGGCCGGTGCGCGGATTTCGCCCGGCATACGGCTTGTAAGGCCGCACGGTGAAGCTGCCGTAGCCGCGGATCTCAATGCCTTCGCCACGTTGCAGCGCTTCGGTCATCGCGTCGAACACGCAATTGACGACCATTTCTGCGCGGGCCTTGGTCAGCTCCCCTCGGGCGGCAATGGCCTCGATGAGCTCACTTTTGGTCATCTGCTCGTTGCCTCCCTCAGCGCGTTAATTGAGCGATCGTCTTCTCTAACGCCTCAATTGTCAACGCCTTTTCAGGAACGCGGCCGCGCACGTTGTGCGCTGACTTCAGCTCGACTCCCACACTCTGCGCCGCGTCCGTCGCTCGTCGCTCGTCGCTAGGGCCGGTGCTCCACGTAATCCAACATGCCAGCCCGGGACGCCGAGAGCCGGAACCGCTGGCTGCCGCCCAGCACCGCGACTTTGCCCAGCTCAACCGCGATACACCCAGGCGGACCTGCTTCGACTACCACCGATACCTCTCTTTGGATCGCAGCGTCAGCCCCTGCCGCGATGGACTTCATCGAAGGGATCAGGACGAGGGTGGTGGCAGGGCCGGATTTGCGAATCCAGCCTAGAGAGAGAGCGTGCGGGGCACTATCGGCAGCGAAGAGCTCGAAGTCGATCGCTACGCCGGCCGGCGAGCTGGACGGGTGGAGGCGTAAACCACGGCCGTTCGATGCGCAGGAGAAGAAATCCGGTTGCACCCAGCCGCCGTACACGGCGAGCGGCGGCCACTCGTACTCTGCTTCGATGCGAAAGCGAGTCTCGTCGGGCCGGTAAGGCAGGAGCTCGCCTTGGCTGGCAGCTTTGGCGGCGCGGTATGAGTAGCGATAAGCCGAGGGTCGGCCGAGCCGATTCCAGAGCATGAGGTCATGCGCGTCGTGCTCGTAGCGAGCGACGACGACGCCTCGCTGCGCGTCCGCTTGCCCCGGGTCGTGTCCGAGATTGAAGCCGTGATCGGTGTCGACGAAGACGAGGCCGTGGTCGATGTGCGCGCGTGCTACGGCTTCGGTTTCGAACATGGGACGGCCGCCTTCTCGGTCGGCCAGAGCGCGATGTGAAAAGCTCGCGTGGAGCGCAAAGCCGACGAGCGAAAACGGCAAGGCAAACACACGCAAGCGCCACTGTGCGATCGCAAGCGCCAAGAGCACGTGCTCGAGCGGAAGAATGTCGGCGAATAGGCGCGCGCCGCCACCCGGATAACTCGCGTCGAAGTAGAATGGTGCGTAGGCCAGAATTAGGCCCAAGCAGCCAAAAAAAATGCTGGGCACGCCGCGCGCACCGCGTGCCAGCCAGGCTCCGACCGGAACCAAGAGCGCGAGCGGCGCGGCATTGGCGATGTCGATGCTGTGTACCGCCAGGCGCCGGAGGGTCACGCTCCAGGCCTGCGTCAGGCCGTATCCGTTGGGCAAACGCGCGCGAACGTACTCACCGTGCTCGGACAAGCAGCCGACTCGAGGTCCAAACCCATAATGGAAACAGCCATTCGGGCCATCCGCGACGGCATAGTACGCAAGCTGCGTGGAGGCCCAGTAGCTGCCAGTGGAGGCGCGCTGATAAAATGCCAAAAGCATCACCCCCGGGAGGAGCCCAACGACGAAGCACAGCGCGCTCCGCTTGCTCCGTGAAAGCAGGCTGCCCGCGAGCAAGAGAGCGATCACGCCGGTGACCGGGCGCGTCGCCAACAACCAGCCGCAGCCGAGCCCGCTCAGCGAGGCGTCCCAGCGCCGGCCCCGGAGCGCGAGCCAGGCACCGCTACACAAAAGGAGCCCGCACAAGCCATGCGACATCGTATCGGCCGTGTGATAGCGAAGCGTCGCGCAAGTCACCGACAAGCCAGCGGCGATCGAGGCGACGTCGCGCCGCCCGCTCACCTGATGAGCGAGTGCGTACGTGGTCAGCACGATCGCGCCGGCCAGCAGCGGGCCGACGGCCATCGGTGCATGGACCAAAAAACCTGCCGCGAGCAGCGCCGCGTAGCCGGGAGGAAAAATCACCGCCAGCGAATGCTCGCCGTTGGCGAGCAAAAATCGCCCGCGAAAGGCGCCCGATGGCGACAGCACGGGGAACGCGAAGAAGCCATGCGCCATGGCGCGCGCTTGTAGATAGTAGCTCGTGGCGTCGATGATGCGCGGGCCGCCACGCAGGTAGTAGGCAACGTAGCCCGCCGATAAAAACGCGGCTCCGAGCGCCAGCACGGGGAGCGTCGAACGTCGCGGCGTGCGTCCGTTTCCCGCGCGGAGGACGGGCACGAGCGCGCAGGCGGCGGCCAGTGCAGCCCAGGCCACGCCATCTGGGGGCAGGCCGAGCGTCGTGTACGGAGAGCTCAAGGCGTGGCTACCGCCCAAATCTGGAATAAGGCTCGTTCACTCGCGCTTGCGCCAAAAACGACCGTTGCGTGGTCAGCGTGGGGCGCGGGTAGCGTGACGCGGGTCTCCTGCCAGCCATCGCCCCGACGCAGCTGCACGCGCCCCGCAGGTTGGCCCGACACCTCTACATCGAATTCGGTAGCCGTCGTCGGGGCGCTGCGAATCAGCAAGGTGAGCGGCATTTCGGGAGATAAATGAGACAGACGAAATGTCTCGGTCACGCCGGGGGGAACGAGGCGGGTCGCGTCCCACAGGTCCTCACGGGGGCGGCTTGGATTCTCGAGCAGCTTCATGAACACGAAGCCGATGTGCGGTTCGGACAGCGTGTACGCGTGCTCGCGTTCACTGACTAGATCGGCCTGGTCGACCGAGTCGAGGATGCGCTCGCCGGGCCGCATGGAGAAGGGAACGCCGCTGTGGTCGAGCGCGTCCCAGTGCGGTCGGTACAGCACTTTGCTCGCGCCGCCGCAGATTACGTTGCCACGTACCGGCACCTGGGCCACGCGGGTGCCAAACCAAAGCGGGAAGTCACCCCACCAGCCCGGATAGATCGCCAAGAGGTCCGGCCGCTCCGCCCGAGGGATGCGCTCGATGAGCTCGAGTGCGGCGGCGATGCTGATGCGCGTCGCGCGCGCGAACGGTAAGCCCTGAAACCCGCCCAGACCGATTACATCCAACGACGGCACATCCGAAGCGTAGGGGATGGCGCCCGCGTCACCGACGAGCACGCGCTTCGACTGCAGCGCGGGATCTTGCCGGATCAACGCACCTGCCGTCAGGTGCTGGTCTAAAATATTTCGGGCCGCGCGCCCGAAAAACCACATTTGCTGTCTGAAACGGGGCACCTGATGGAACGCGAAGGCGCCCGTGGCGAGCAGCGCGCAGGCCGAGACGAACGCGCTCGAGCGCCGGCGCGTACGCGCCGCGTGCGCCAGCAGCGTGCCCAAGCCCAAGCTTGCGGCAAGCAGCAGCCAGGCCACCGCCGGCATGGTGTAGCGCTCATTTTGCCATCGTACTTGGCCGTTCAACGCCACGATCATCATCCAGCTCAGCACGCTTGCCCACAGCACGAGCGCGACGCGGCGCGTGCCCGTAAAGCAGAGCGGCGCAGCGGCGAGCGCCCAGGCGATCCAGCCGAACGCGGCGACGTCCGCGAAGTGGTACTGCGTGACACGTAAAATCTGATATTTGAAATGAAAGAGCCACGCGTCCCAGACCTCTTTTGCGGTCAGGAATGGATGATTCAGCTCGAGCTTGACCAAGGCGCCAGCGGCCGTGGATTCACCGGTCAACAGCCGGTTGGCCAAGCCGTGCGCCATGAGTACGCACAGCGCGGGCGCGCCCGTGAGCACGAGCAGCCTGCACACTTCGCGCCGCCCGCGTACACGAGCAAGCCAAACTGCCGAGGCCGCAAGCACGAACAGCGCGGCGGCACCTTCGGGCCTCGTTGCGACCAGGCTCGCGCCCCACGCGCCGAGCAGAGCGGCGGGCCCACCGAGCGCGCGCTCCGGAACGCGTGCGGCAGCGCTCAAGTCGTCCCACGCGATGAAAGCTCCGCCCCACAACGCGAGAAAGAACGCCACCTCCATGCCGCTGAACAAAGACCAGTCCAGGGCGCCCACGCACAGTAGCCCGGGCGGGAACAGATAGCTGACCGCCAGCGGCAGCTTCCCACACAAGCGTCGAGCCGCGACCAGCAAGCCAAACACGCCGACGCAGGCGACGATCGCTGCCCAGGCCATCAGCTCGAGCTTGCGGAAACCGAGCGCGTAACCCAAAGCCAGCACGAAGGGATAGAGCAAGCTGGTCCCGCCGCTGGAATAACCTGCACCTGCCGACCACTGAAAGGGGTGACCGCGCGCGGTCTCGCGAGCGAAGTCAAAGTGGATGAAGACGTCGTCGAGCGGCGCGGACCAAGCGCCGAGCACCCGTTCGCGGGCAAAGAATTGGTACAGGTCCGGGCGCGCCCAGGCGTAGGCGTACAAAGTTTGAAGCTTCAGTGCAGCGTAGAAGTGGCACGCTACGAACAGCGTGCACGTGCCAGCGAACACCAAGTACAGCAGCGGTTCGAACCGCTCGAAGCTCCGGCTGGCGGACGAGCGCGCGGCGCTCGCTTGCCCGATGGGACGAGCGGCGCTGGTGCTGTCAGAGCTCGCGGAAGCAGGGTGATCGGATTGGGCCATTGGCGCCGCGCGCCATTTACCATCACCCGAGGCGAAGGTTCTGCAGTTACGATTTCCGCGCGGTTTCTCAGCGCGAAGCTCGCCGAGTTTGGCGAGCGCGCCGAGCGCGTGCCCGTGAAAGTGAGCTGAGGGCGCGCGCGGCTGTACCCGAAAGCCGCTGGCTCCAGGCAAAATGTTGCTCGGGTTTGGCGTGCGACGCATGCGCACGAAGGCGCGGCGGAACGCGCGGTACTCCGATTGGACGCGTCACCGCGCCGAGCGCTGGCGAGCAGCGTAAAAGAAAGCGTGCTTGGAGCTTGCGGGAGCGGCACGGAGGCGCTCTACTAGTGGTCGGCTTCTTTTAGCGGGTTCGAGCTCGAAACGGATATGCGTTGGTTCGTTGAAGTATCCCGCGTAGGGGAGAGCGGTGTCGCGGAAGAGTACTGCGTCCAAGCGAAGCAGTGGCAGGCCGCATTGCAGGAAGCTCGCAAGTTGCGCGGGGACAGTGGCGCGCTTTCACAATTTTCCATCGAGCTTCTCGACCATGGGTACCGTGCCGTCGACCCGACGCTCAAGCTTCGCTACCTCGTGACGCAAGCGCCGGACACGGCGCGCTTGACTGGGTCGTCCGGTCCGAGCGCGGCCGAGTTCACGCCGTCGGTCGCGCCCCCCGTCTCACTCGGTGCATCGCCGATGAGCGTCGCGCCGCAGTCGAGCTCGCGCATCCCGCCGCGACCGGCTTCTCAGGCGGCTCCGCGTTCCTCCTTGGTCCCTCGTTCGCAACAGTTGGTCGTGCCGGACGATCCGGTGCCCCCCCCGCCGGCCGTCCCCGGTGCGGTCGCGGATGCGGCGTCGCTACCGTCCGTAGCGGACCGCGGCCCGGGTGAAGGCCTTCTGCCCGGCTTCGAGCTGGTGCGCGAGCGCTCAGAAGAGCCGCGCGCCGACAGTCCGATCACATATCGCGAGCTGGCGTTTGCCGTTCTGCCGGGCACGACGCGCGCCCAGGTGGAGGCGCTACTCAAAGACCGCTATCAGGCGACCGTCGCATCACTCGAGGATCGCCCGCCCGGCAAGTTCGTGCAGTTGGCAGTGTTCGATCATGTGTTCAAGCGTCGGCCCGAGCGCCCACCTCTGGCGACCTTCGCCTGGAAGGACTGGCGCGGCGCGCCAGTCTTGGCGTTCCCTGGTTTCGGCGAGTCTCCCATGGGGCCCCTCTCTCAGGTGCCGCCAGCTTCATTGCCTTCGAGCTTCCCACCGTCCAACGGCGTGCACAGCGTTGCCTCAGCGCCGCCGAGCGCGGCGGCTCGCCTGTCCCTGTTGCCCCTGCCGGCGGCGTTGCTGCCGATCATGCCCACGCCGAGCGAGCCAGCGCAGGCTAGCCTTGCGCCGTCGCCGATGCTGGTCGTCGAAATGCCGCGTTCCGAGCCTGCGCCTGCGGCTCCGCTGTCAGTGCCTGCGCCGCAAATCGCAGAGTCCGTGCTCCCGTCGATCGAGCCCGCTCCCGCGCCCCTCGTCGAACCCGCGCCCATCGTCGAACCCGCGCCCCTCGTCGAACCCGCGCCCGTCGTCGAACCCGCGCCCGTCGCCGAACCCGCGCCCCTCGCCGAACCCGCGCCCCTCGCCGAACCCGCGCCCATCGCCGAACCCGCGCCCATCGCCGAACCCGCTCTCGGCTTCGAGCTCAATTTCGAGTCCGCGCCGTATCATCCCGTACCGGCATCCGCGCCGAGTCGCGAGCGTGTGTCGCGTCCTCGGCAGGCAATCGGCCGTCGCCGCGCAGGCGAGGACTTGATCAGTGAGTTGTTCGAGCTAATGCACGAGCTTCACTTCCAGCGCGACGTGGCGACCGGCGCCGAATTCGTGTTGTCGGTGCTGGATGAAGTGCTGCCGTGCGAAGGCGTCCTGATCCACGTTTTCGACATCAACACGGGTCACTTCGTCGTCGTGCGTGCCAAAGGCCCAAACGCGAGCAGCGTGCTGCTGCAGCGGATGTCGGATCAAGAGCCATTCGTGGCGTCGGTGATGCGGAGCCCGCGGTCCATCTCGGTGCCGAACGCTGCACAAGACAGCCGCTTCAACGGGCCGCGCTGGCTCGCGGTCGGCGTGGTCCCCAAATCGGCCGTGTGCGGCGCGGTGCAACTCGGCGGCCGCTACCTAGGGTTGATTGAGCTGGTGAACCCGCAAGGCGATACGCCATTTCACTTCAGCGAGCTCAATGCCCTGGACTACATCTGCGAACAATTCGCCGATTTCTTGAGCAAGAAGCCCGTAGTTTTGGCTGCGGACGTCGTGCTGGCGCGGGTTTGACGAGCAGGCGCGAGCACCGCCGCTAACCATCCGCTATTGTCGCTTGGCCCATGGCCGACCGACCCAGACGCGAGCGTTTGCTCACGTTTTTGCTGCTTCCGGTCATCGTACTGGCCGTGCTGGTGCTTGCTGGCGTGATGTTCCGGTCCAGTTTTCAGCTCGAGAAGCTGCGCGAGCAATCGGTGATCGAGGCCACGCTGCTCTTGGCGAACGAAAAGGCGGATCGACTCGACAAGCGGATCATCGAGCAGGACAACGCGGTGCGTTCGGTGATCGACGTGACCGAGCGCGAGGGATTCGGAGCCAAGTGGCTCGAGTCGGCGGCGTTGCAAACACCTACGGTGCGGGCGGTGCTCCTACTGGATTTAAGCTCGCCCGAGCGTGACGTGGTCGCGGTCGCCTCGCGAGCTCCAGGCCCCGAGCACGAGCGATTCACTCATTTGCTGGTGCACGCCATGTTGGGCGAAATGAAGCTCGAGCATCAACCGCTCGATGAGCTCCGTCACATTCATCGCAGCGTGCGCGGGCAAGCCTACCTGCTCAGTCACTGGGAGCAGGTCCAGAACGGCCGGCATTACCTGGTTGTGGTTTGGCACGATGTGCCACGCATCGTCCACGATCTGTTTCCCACCCTTTACGCCGACGCGCAACAAAGCCGCGTCAACGTGGTCGATGGTGAGGGGCGGATCGTCTTTGGTCCGCCGTTGAGCCGCGGCGGGCTGACGCTCGGACGCCCATTCGAAACGACTCTGTACAAATGGACGTTGAACGTGAGCATGACCTCGGCCGAGGAGCTGGCGGCGGCGGTAGCGCGCCGTCGCGTTCTGGAGATGGTGCTGGTGGCCTTGTCCGGGATCGTGGTGATCGCGGGCTCGGCGGTGATTTTGGTGGCGGCCGCGCGTGAACGAAAGCTCTCGAATCTGAAAAGCGACTTCGTGGCAAACGTTTCGCACGAGCTGAAGACGCCCTTGTCTCTCGTGCGCATGTTTGGGGAACTGCTGCAGAGCGGGCGCGTCGAAAACGACGAAAAACGCCGCCAGTACTTGGCGATCATCGTCAGTGAGAGCGAGCGGCTGGGCGCGTTGATCGAAAATGTTTTGGACTTCGCCAAGGTGGAGCGCGGTAAGGCCGCTTACGAGTTCAGCCTGGGGCGGGTGGGCGAGGTCGTGGCGCGGGCAGTAGAAGCGTGTCGTGTTCGCGCTGAACGCGAGGAAATCGCGCTCGAGCTCCACGTCGCCGAAGGTTTGCCGCTGGTCGACGTGGACGAGCGGGCGATCGAGATTGCCGTCATCAACTTGGTCGATAATGCGCTCAAGTACGCTCCCGACGGCGACGCAGTGAGCGTCGCCGTGCGCCAGAACGACGAAACAGTCGAGATCCGCGTGACGGATCGGGGCGCCGGGATACCGGCCGAAGATCGGCGGCGCATCTTCGAGCGTTTCGTGCGTGGTAAGACGGCGCTCGGTAAACAGGTGCGCGGCAGCGGCATCGGACTCGCCTTGGTGATGCACATCGCGGAGGCGCACGGCGGCAACGTCTGGGTGCAAGACAGCGCGCCGCATGGCAGTACGTTCGTGCTGACACTGGCGACTACTCGGAGACCTCGCCCTCATCCGTTGCGGACTGCATCTTGAGCAGCTCCTTGTCACTCAAGTAGACGGAGTTCTCCGACGGCGTCGGCGCGCGGGGCGCTGGTGCCGCGCCGCTCGCCGTCGCCTCGGCGGGCTCGAGCAGCCCCGGATCCTCCGCGGCAGCGCTGCTCGGCGCGGCGGCCGGCATGCCGGGCGCGGAGGACGCGGCGGCGCTCGGCACGGGCAATGGGGCGGGGAGCGCAATGTCTTCGAGCAGCGGGTTGTACTTGGCCACCACGGCCATGAACTGGCCCTTCTGCTCACTGTTCAGCACGCGCATGCCGTCGAGGTTCAGCGTCTCGGCATCGAAGAATTTTCCGTCTCGCTGCGCGCTGAAGTGCAAATGGGGTCCTGTCGATCGGCCCGTTGAGCCAACGTAGCCGATGATCTGCATCCGCTTCACCTTGTCGCCCACCTTGATGCCCGCCGCATACCTCGAGAGGTGCGCGTAGCCGGTCTCGATCCCGTTCGGGTGCATGACCTTCAGCAGGTTTCCGGCAGGGCCGCCGGGACCCAGGTAGCTCACCGCGCCAGGTGCCGACGCGCCGACCGGAGTGCCCAGCGGCGCGCCGATGTCCGTGCCCAAGTGCGGCATGACCTTGTGCAAGATCGGGTGCATGCGGCGCGGGTTGAAGGGCGAGGTGATGGGCGCGCCGGCGATCGGCTTTCGCCAGCCGCCTTCATACGGCGACTTGCCGGCTCCATCGTAGTAGCCGCGCAGCGCCGGGTCATCGAAGTAGTAGATCCTGAGCGTCTCGCGCTTCGGATCGGCGTGGCGCACTTCCAACGCCTCGATTCCCGTATAACGCGCAAATTCGCCGAGGATGGTCAGCTCCTGACCGACTAGTCGGATCGTGTCGCCGCGCTCGAGCTCGTCCATCGACAAGTGCCCCTGCAGCGCGAGCGCTACGACATGGCCGAGGCCGGAATCGAACCCAGCGCGCTCCGCCGAGGCGTCGAAGCTCTGACCATCGTAGGAAATCGCCCCCGTCACCTGATTGTGGGCCACGTGCAAGTCGAGCTTTGCGCCCAGCAAGCGGCCGTCATCGCCTTCGCGCGCTTGGTAAATTTCTTCCGCACCCGCCGTGTACTCGAACGCCTTGAGTCGTGACGAACTGCGCTCGATGAGTGCGGTAAAGCGGTCGGACTTGCCGCACTTGTCCAAGTCACGGATACCCTTCAACGCGGCGATCACACGGAAGGCTTCCTTCTGCTCGACGCCGACCGCGGTCAGCGCAGTGATGAATGGATCGGAACCAACTTTGCCGTCGACGATGCGCAGCTTGGGATCGCCCTTCGCGTCCGCTATCCGCCAAGGTCCGGGTATTTTCGTACGCGTGCGCTTGCGAGCGAGCGGCGGGGCTTCGGGTGGCGGCGCGGGAGCCGCGCTGGCCGTGACGGCCGACGGCGTAGCCGGCGCGCTGACTCTGCGCCGATCGATGTTGATCGCGAGCGCGACGAGCGACAGCACGGTAGCCACGCCGATGAGCGTCCCAAAGAGCGCCCGCAAGGTCGGGGACAGCGGGGCGGGGCCTGCGCGCGCCGCCGGTGGTGCGGCTGGCGCGCGCAGCGAGGGCACCCCAATCGCATCGAGCTCACCCGCGAGCGCTTCGGTCTCTTGGTCGCGGCCGATTTCATCCAGGCCGCCTCGCACCGGACCATCCCCCCCACTTAACGCGCGCTCATCCACCGGCGCTGCTTCCTGAGCAGCGACCTCCGACGTCAATTGAAGATCGGGTTCGGGATCTCCGTCGTCGCGGACTGAAGGATCCACGACACGACCGACGTGGCGTGAATCCCCGGCTCCCGGAGAAGAGGGCACGGCGCGTGGCTAGCAGCGGCGCTCGCCCGGGGCAAGCCACGGGCGCCGCGGCACGGAAGATTTACTCGCGATAACGCGTACTTAAAAATCGACCCGTGCGGTGTAGACTGATCTCATGGACGACCATCTGAAGCAGCTGCTTCTGCTCGGGCGGGAGCACTACGAGAAGCGGGAATTCGAAAAGGCCGACTACCTGCTAAAACAGCTCGTCCAGCACACTGACCGCTTTGCGGATGTCTTCGACATGCTGGGGGTGATCGCTCATTCACAAGGCGACTTCGTCGGCGCCGAGCGCCATTTCGAAAAAGCCGTCAGCCTGAATCCCAACTACACCGAAGCGCAGCTCAACCTGATGGTCACCTACAATGACCTCGGCAAGTACGATTCCGCACGCGAGGTATACGCACAGATTCGCGGTCGTGCGGCCGGCGGGGACGGCCCGGCCGACCCCTTCGTGATGGGCAAGATCGCCAACATGCACGCGGAGGTAAGCCAAGCCTACCAAGACGCAGGCATGGCGGCGGAGGCCGTCGTCGAACTCGAGCGCGCGGTGGCGCTGTGCCCGACCTTTGCCGACCTACGCACCCGTCTGGCGACGCTGTATCGCGACACGGGCCACTTGGACCGCGCCCGTGAGCAGCTGGAAATCGTCAAGCAGCACAATCCGACTTACATTCAAGCGCGGGTGTTGCTGGGTGTTGCGCTGCTCTCGGCGGGCGAGCACGAGGCGGCTGTCGGCGAGCTGCGCGCGGTGCTGGAGCGAGACCCAGAGCACAAGAGCGCGCAGATGTACTTGAAGATTGCTCAGTCTCAATGGGGCAAGTCCGAGAATCCTCCGGCGTGATCGGTCGCATCTGGCGACGCTTGCGCGGCACTCGGCAGTCTCCGGGGCGCGTAGCGCTGGCCGCTGCGCTCGGCTTGTTCATTGGCTGCTTGCCCGTGTACGGCTTGCACTTCGTGCTCTGTTGCCTGGTCTGTTTGCCGCTTGGTTTGGATCTTCTGCTGAGCTACCTGCTGGCCAACGTCTCGAACCCGCTCGTTGCGCCGTTCTTGGTCACGCTCGAGGTGGAAGTTGGGTCGCTCTTGACCACGGGGCACGGCGCGGCGTTCAGCTTGGCTCAGGCGAGGCGGACCGGTATCTGGGGGTTTGTCTGGCAGGCGGGCGTGGGCAGTGTGTGCGTCGGGTTCGGGCTGGCTGTCTTGGGCGGCACCGCGGCGTACGCAATCGCCCGTCAGCGAGAGCGGCCGCTGCTCGACGGAGTGCACGCGCCCGAAGGCGCCGAGGCGATCGAGGCGGCGATGGCGCGCACCATCGAGCGCTACCGCCGCGCCCCGCTGGCGGATCGAGTCTATGTGGCCACCAAGCTGCGTTGGGACCCGTTGACACGCCTGCTGGCAGCGTTGCCCGGCGACTATGGTCGGCTGCTCGACGCCGGCTGCGGGCGTGGCCAATTCGGGCTGTTCCTTGCCGAGCTTGGCCGCTGCGAGCGAGTGCGCGGCTTCGACGGCGACCCACGGAAGGTCGCGGCGGCCGTCGTTGCTGGCGGCAGCACCGCCTTCGAGCAGCACGATTTGTTGGCCTTCCCGCCCCAAGAGCTAGATACGTTGCTCCTCGCCGACGTGCTTCATTACTTGCCGCCGTCCGAGCAAGACCGGGCACTCGAGCGCGCCGCTGAATGCGTGCCCCACGGTCGCATTTTGATTCGCGAGCTGGATGCAGGCCCTGCGGCGCGCAGCCGCCTCACGCGGTCTTTCGAGTGGCTCGCGAAAGTTGCGGGCTACAATCGCGGCCGCGCGGGCCGCCACTATCGGCCCGCGAGCGAGATCGTGACGCGCATGGCGAGCGCGGGCTTCACGTGCGAGGTGCTATGCGCATCGGCGGGGACCCCGTTTGCCAACGTGCTGATCGTCGCGACGCGCGCCTGAGCGCGCGGTTTGATTAATCTTGCGGTGGGCGGCGCGGCTGGCCCCAGCACTCGAGCCGCGCGTCAGCGGTGATCCCGCAGGCTTGGGGGCTTCCGAGCGTGATGCTGCGGAACGCGCTCGAGCCGGCCGGGCTGACACTGCCCCAGCAAGCGAGCGTGCCATCGCTCTTGATCGCGCAGCTGCCGCTATGGCTAGAAGCGACCTCACTGTACGTTCCCGGGGGCGCATCCGCTTGGCCTTGCCCGTCGTCACCCCAACACTGCAGGCTGCCGTCCTGCCGCACGGCGCAGCTATGATCGCCGCCTGCCGAAACTTGCGCGAACACACCCGCCGGAGGCTGACTCTGGCCTGATGCGTTCAATCCCCAACAACTCAACGCGCCCTTGTCGTCCACGGCGCACGTGTGCTGAAGGCCCGCAGCCACGCTGATGAATGTGCCCGGCGGGGGGGTCGCTTCTCCGTAGTCGTCAAAGCCCCAACAGCTGAGGGAACCGTCGCTCCGCAGACCGCAGCTGTGGTTCGCGCTGGCGCTGACGCGGGTGAAGCGACCGTTTGGCTGCCCGACGTAGTTTGCGCCCCAGCATACGGCTCGGCCGTCGGCCTTGAGCCCGCAACTGAAGCTCTTGCCGGCAGCGGCGTGCGCGAACACGCCGGCGGGAACACTCAATTGCCCGCGGCTATTGTCGTTATCCCAGCAGCTCACAGTGCCATCGGTTCTCACGCCGCAGACGTGCGCGGCGCTGGACGTGATGCTGTCGAAAGTGCCAGCGGGGGCAAGCCACCGGACCGGTGCGGCAAAATACGCGGCGCACTCGACCGTACCGTCCGCGCGCAAGCCGCACGTCGTCGACTGGCCGATCGCCACTTCTCGGTACACGGTTTTAGTCGGTAACTTATAGATCTGACCCCAGCAAGCGAGCGTGCCATCCGCTTTGATACCGCAGGCGCCGAGTGAGCCCCCAAAAATCTTGCTGAATTTCAGGGCGGGCGGGCTGGCCTCCCCCTCACCATTGAAGCCCCAGCAGCGGGCCATGCCGTCGGCGGTCAGGGCGCAGGTGGCGACGTCGCTCGCGGCGAGCGCGGTGAAGGAACCTTCGGGCGGGGTTGTCTTGTCATACGTCGCGTCGCCCCAGCACGCGATGCTGCCATCGACACGCAAGCCGCACGAATGTGAGTCGCCGACGGTGACGCTCGTGAAGGCGCCCGAGGGCGGGCTCGATTGTCCTTTGCCATCGTCTCCCCAGCAAGCAAGCGTGCCGTCCAGCTGCACCCCGCAGATGTGATTGTTGCCCGAGCCAAGGCTCGTGAAGAGAGCGTCCGGTTGCGGGACGTAGCGGTGACCCCAGCAGGCGACCGTGTTGGTGGTGGTCAGCCCGCAGGTCTGATCGCGGGTGGTCGAGAGCGCGCTGAACGTTACAGCGGGCGGCGTCGACCTGCCGTCTTTGTCGTCACCCCAACAGACCGCCGAGCCGTCGCTGCGCAGCGCGCACATGCGGTCATCGGCCAACGTCACGTCGCTGAAGGTGCCCGAGGGCGGCTCATCGGCGCCCCAACAAATGACCGTGCCGTTTGCTCTCACACCGCAGCCCAGGCCGTCGCCGAAACCGACGCTTGCAAACGCCTCGCCGGGCGGGATGAGCTGATGCCCGGCGCTCGAGCCCCAGCACGTGGCGCTGGCGTCGCTCCGCAAGCCACAAGTCTGATCATAGTAATCGGAGATGCTCTTGAACTTTCCAACCGGGCTCGCAGCGACGCCCCAGCACCTGACCGAGCCATCGAACCGCAAGCCGCAGCCTCCGAAGAGCCCCGTGGCGACGTTGGCAAATTCGCCCACAGGCGGCGTAAAATCGGTGATTGAGTTCGGGCTTTCGTGTTGGTAGCCGCCCCAGCAAGCCAAGCTGTCGTCAGCCCTCACGCCGCACGAATAATAGGCGCCGGCGGACACACTTTTGAACGTGCCGACAGGCGCGTTCAGCTCACCAAACTCGCCCTCGCCCCAGCAGACCACGGTCGAGTCGGTCTTCAAGGCGCACGCGTGCCAAAGACCGGCGGAGACGCTCTTGAAGGCGCCGCTCGGCGGACTCGCTTCACCGAGCGCGTCGTTGCCCCAGCAGTCGAGCGTGCCGTCCGTTCTCACGCCGCAGCTGTGGCTCGAGTTGGACGAAATGCCGCTGAACGTTCCGCGCGGCGGTTGGGCCTGACCGCTATCGTCTTTTCCCCAGCAGGCGAGAGTTTTGTCGCTTTTCAGCGCACAAGCGTAGCCGCCACCGGCGCTGACGACGGCGGTGGTTTTCTGGCACAGCTGGCCCCACGTACCGCCCGGGCAACTGCACACCTCCACGCCGTTCGACAGCCGTACATTGCTGCCGGCATTTTTACAGCGCTCGCCTGCGACGGGCATGGCGCCCGCGCCGGCGGCGGGGGCACCGGCGCTACCCCCGTTCGGATGCCCCGCGCTGCTCGTATTGCGGTGCTCACCGGTTTCACCAGCTTCGCCGGCGGCGCTCGCGCCATACGCGCCCGCCTCCGCCGTGTGGCCGCCGGATTGCGATTGTTCCGAGGCGCAAGCGACGGCGACGAGCAGTTCAGCGAGGGCGGCGAGCGCCGGGGCTCGCCGCACATTCTCGCGTCGAAGACGGGGCTCGACCAGCATACCCGAAGCTACCAAATTCGCGCGGATTCGGGCGCGCAATCGCCGAACTCGACGATTTATACTTCGGAAACAGGCCCGGAATCTGCGCTCGAAGCGCGCGCTCCTTCGAGCCGCGCGCTCAACGCGGCCGGGCTCTCGTCCTGGAGCGAAGCCTCCGGGTACTCGAAAATGCGACAGAAAATGCTCAACGCGCGCTCGGCTGCGGCGCGCACTCCGGGCGCGCCGCCGGTCAGTGAGTGCACCGAAGCAACGCCGAGCTCGCGGATCCCGCACGGCACAATCAAGCCGAACAGCGATAAGTCCGTGCTGAGGTTGAACGCAAAGCCGTGCATCGTGACCCAGCGCGAGATACGCACGCCGATCGCGCCGAGCTTCACGGGTGAGCGGGCCGCGTCGGCACCCGGCCAAGCGCTGGGGTTCGACTGGTCTACCCACAGGCCGATGTAGCGTTCGATCAGCCCGCTGTGAATGCCGTAGCTCTGTGCGAGCGCCATCATCACGCGGTTCAGATCCTTGACGTAGCGCCGCACGTCCATACGGTCGGGGTGCAGGTCCAAGATTGGATAGCAGACGAGCTGCCCCGGGGCGTGAAGTGTTACGTCGCCGCCGCGGCCAGTGCTTGCGACCGCGACGCCCAGCTCAGCGAGCCGTGCGGGGGACGACAGCACATGCTCTGCGCTCGCGCCGCGCCCGAGCGTGATGGTCGGTTCGTGCTCCACGAACAGCACCGTGTCCGCGACGCGCTTGGCTCTTCTGGCCTCGTGCAGCTGATGCTGCAACGCGTGCACCGGCTCGTAGCCGGCGCGCCCGAGCCAAAACGCGCGGAGCTCCCGGACCCCGCTCATTCCGGAACGGTCGCGCCAGCGTTGGTCAGCTCGGAGCGCAGACCGTCGATCTGCTCCGTAAAGATGTTGGCTACGTCCGCATCGAACTGCGAGCCCGAGCCGCGCAGGATCTCGTTCACCGTGACTTCGTGCGGCAAAGCGCGGCGATACGCGCGGTCACTCGTCATTGCGTCGTACGTATCTGCGACGGCGATGATGCGCGCGATCAGCGGGATGTCGTTGCCCGCCAAACCGAGTGGATAACCGCGACCGTCCCAGCGCTCGTGATGCAAGTGAACGCCCGGGATCACCGGCTGCAGGAACTTGATTGGGTCCAGGATTTCACGCCCGTACGTCGGGTGACGTTTGAACACCTCGTACTCTTGCGCCGTGAGCTTACCAGTCTTGTTCAAGTTCATGACGCACCCAATCTTGCCGATGTCGTGCATCAACGCCGAGTGCCGGACGTGTCCGATCTGCTCCTCGTCGAGGCCCATCCAGCGCGCCAGATTCACGGCGTAGCGCGCGACGCGCTCCGAGTGCCCGGAGGTGTAGCGATCCATCTTGTCGATCGTCCGGGCGAGGCTCGTGATGGTCTGCTGAAAGGTCGCCTGCAGGTCTTCGTATAGCCGAGCATTTTCAATCGCCGCCGCCGCGCGCGAGGCGATGATGCTGAGCAGCTTCCGCTGCCCCTCGTCGAAGCGCTTGCTGGGCGTGAGCGACACCACCGCGATCCAGCCCAGCAGGCGATCGCGCATCTTCATGGGGATGAGCGTGAGGCTCTGGACCTGCCGCGACGGATGCAGTGAAAACAATTCCCGAGCGCGCGAGCCGTGCTCCACCAGGAAGCTCTCGTGCTTCAGCCGCTGAACCACGGTCGCGGCGTCCAGCTCACCGGCTTCCTCGCCCTCGGGGAAGGTGCCGGCCAGGCTGACATTGCGTGAAAAAAATGCGCCTTCCCCGTCGGCCAGCCACGTCATGACCATGTCGGCCCGAATTTCATGCAGGCCGCTGTCGGCCACCGTCGCGATCACTTCTTCGAGCGACAAGCTGGCCGTGATGGCCTCGCTCACCTTGTATAGGGAAAGCGCTTCCCGCAGCCGAATGTTCTCGGCCGACAGGCGGCGCTTCTCGAGCCCCCGCTGCACGATGTGCACGATCTCCTCCACCTTGAACGGCTTCAAAATGTAGTCGTAGGCGCCGCGCTTCATGGCATCGATCGCGGTCTCCACGGTGCCGAAGCCGGTCATGATCACGGTCAACGTTTCCGGGTGGGTGCGCGCCACTTCCCGCAACAGATCGAGGCCGCCCATTTTGGGCATCTTCAGGTCGCTGATGACCATGTCGTAACGGCCCCGCTCGAGCTCATTGGTAGCGCTCACGCCGTCTTCGGCCGTGCGCACGATGTAGCCCTCCATGCCCAAAAAATCGGCGATGATGTCGCGGATGAATTTCTCGTCGTCAACGACGAGCACACGCGGCCGTTCTTCCGGATAATTCGAGTCAGGCGCGGACATCACGGCGAGGCACTTTCGGACGGCTCAGCGTAGCAGAACAGCCTTTCGCGGCCCGGCTGGCTTGCCCGGTTCGGCGCAGCAGGGCTCACCATGAGGGCTCGAAATGGGCTGGCAGTGGCTTTTTCCGCCGCTGCCGTTCGGCTCGCTGCGTCTCCCGCGCGTTGGGAGCGGCAGAATGCGCCGTTAGCTGCGCTGCCCGAGTAGCCCGCCGAGCGCGCGTGGGCGCGGCTCTGGATCATGGCTCTTCAAGTAGTTCAGATTCAGCGCGTTGATCAGCGCGTGAGCGGCGATCGGTCCCACGAGCGAACCCGTGAGCGCGAAGAGCGCACCGAACGCGAGCCCCATGACCATCGCCCAGCTGACCCAAGCCCAGCGGCTCGGCCCGCTCAGCTGAGAGTGCACGATGCCGAAGGCCAGCGCCTGCAGCCAAAGCCCGACCCACGCCTGTAGCAGCCCGCGGAACCACAGCTCTTCGCCCAGAGCACTGAACAGCGCGACCGCAGCGATGCCGGATGTGCTGAGATCGCGGGCCACGGGCCGAAGCTCCCGGTGCAGGGCTCGAGCCCAGGCGAACCGCGTGACGAACACGCGCGTGCTGAACGCGACCAGCCCACCAAACGCGAGCCCGATGGCCGCGCTGCACACGTGACTCATGAGGCCCGGGAGCATCAGCCATGGCTCGCCGTACAGGAACGGGGAGGTGTCGCGCCAGATCGCTGCGAAGGCGACGGCGCTCGCGCTGGCGGCGAGATAGGCGGCGGCAACTCTGCCCCAGCGAAACATGGCCGGTGGAGGATGGCACGGCGGGCCAGCGGTCGCACCTGTGCGAATAGTGCGAGCGGCGTTCGTCGCGGAAACGATCTCGGAATGCACGAAACCAGGCCTTCTGCGCCGGGCTGACTGCCGTGGACGAAACGTAGTGATGAGCGTCGGCGGAGTTGTTAGAGTCGCTCTTGCGTGGGAGATCCGAAGGAATCGCCGGAAGTACTTGAGCGCTTTTCGACCGCCTTGCAGTTGGTGGACATCATCGCTCGACAAATTTTGCGCACGCTTGGCGGGGCAGCCGAGCTCGACGAGCTACTGAGCTTCGGGCGCGAGGGGCTCTGGGACGCGGCGCGCCGCTTCGACGAAACGCGCGGCGTGCCTTTCCGGGGCTACGCAAACTTCCGCGTGCGTGGCGCCATCATCGACGGTGTGCGCTCCTCGGCGCGCCTCTCGCGGCGCACCCACGAACGGTTGAACGGGCTCGCGGCATCCTCTCGCGTGAGCGAGGGCGCGCAGGAAGACTTGGCGGCGCCGCGCGCTCCGGGATCCGGTCCGGCAGAGGCCGAGCAGGCCTTGGGCGAACACTTGGCGGCCATGGCCACCGCCATGGCCGCGGGCCTGATTGCGCCCACGGCGCACGGTGACGCGGGTGAGCGCACGCTCGTGGATACCAGCGAGAGCCCGGAGGAAGCGTACGGAAATGCTCAGCTGCTGCGCGTGATCCGCGAGGCGATCGGCGAGCTGCCGCATGAGGAAGCGGAGCTCGTGCGGCGTCACTACCTGGAGGGGGCGCGCTTCGATCACGTTGCTGAGGAGCTCGGGCTCAGCAAGTCGTGGGCGAGTCGCTTGCATACCCGGGCGCTGACTCGGCTGGCCAAGCGCTTGCGCGCGGTGTCGCCCTAAAGTCCGCAACTGCGCGCGCAGCCGGCCGATGTCCGCTTTCATGGCGATCATTGGCATCCGCGCTGAACATCCCGTCTTCGCGCCTCCGAGCGCTGAGCAAATACCGGCCACGCTGCCTGCCGCGCCGGAAAGCGGCTTTGCCAAGGCTCTGCACGGTCTGGCGCGCGAAATTGACATCGGTGAAGCGCAGGTGAAGAGTGCCTCCCAGCTGCATAGCTACGACACGGCCTCGCTGATTGCGCTGCAGGCCGGCATCTATCGCTATACAGAGGCCGTCGATCTCGCGTCCAAAATCGTCGATCGAGCCAGCAGCGCCGTGCGTACCGTGCTCCAAGGCGGCGGACATTAGCGGCAAGCCTCAGTACCGCCTCGATCCCTGGGCCGTGGCGTGCGGCGCGTGTTACGCTCGGCCCCGATGCCTGAGCGCGTGCTGGTCGCCATGAGTGGCGGCGTCGATTCGTCGGTCGCCGCAGCGCGGCTGTGCGCGCAGGGCTTCGACGTGGTCGGTGTGACCCTGCACCTCTGGGATTACCCGGACGATGGCTCGGTGAAGAGCCGCTGCTGCGCGCCCGAGGACGTGCACGACGCGCGTCGCGTCGCGGACTTGCTAGGCATCCCGCACTATGCGTTCGACCGTCGGGAGCTCTTTCAGCGTGAGGTGGTGGCGCCCTTCGTGGAATCCTACTTGGGTGGTGAGACGCCGAGCCCTTGTGTGCGCTGCAACCGAGGCGTGAAGATCAAAGAGCTCTTTCAGCTCGCTGATCGCTTGAGCGCGGCCTACGTTGCGACCGGTCATTACGCGCGCGTCGTGCAGAACGGTTCGCTCTCGGAGCTGCATCGCGGCCGGGATCACAGCAAAGATCAGAGCTATTTCCTGCACATGCTGGGGCAAGCCGCGCTCCGTCGGCTGATCTTCCCACTGGGCGAGAGCGGCAAGCCGGAGATCCGCGCAGAGGCGCTGCGTTTGAACCTTCCGGGCGCCCAAAAAGGCGAGAGCCAGGAGCTGTGCTTCGTGCCCACGGGTCGTTACGACGCATTTGTCGCCGAGCGCGCGGAGGGCCGCCTCCGGCCCGGCCCCATTCTGAACGAGCAAGGTGAGCGGGTCGGCGAGCACGAGGGCGTGTTCCGCTTCACGCTCGGCCAGCGCAAGAACTTGGGCGTCGCCCTCGGGCAGCGCGCGTATGTGGTCGGCGTGGACGCCCGGAACGCAACCGTGACGCTCGGCTCTGCCGATTCATTGTATGCAAGTAGCGCGGAGCTCACGGAGGTCGCGCTCGCCCAGGATCTGAGCTTGCCTCTGCGCTGTGAGGCCCAGGTTCGGTACCGGGGAAAGCCGGCCCGGGCCGAGGTGAGGCGCGTCGGTGATGCCGTGCGCGTGTTCTTCGAAGAGCCAGAGCGCGCCGTCGTTCCTGGACAATTCGCGGTCTTCTTCGCTGGCGAGCGCGTGCTCGGCGGCGGCATGATTCGCTCGGCGTCGCGCGCCCCGCGCAGCGATTTGGGCGTTGCTCTGGAGAGTCAGGCGTGAAGAGCAACGTTCATCTTTGGGCTGCCTGCTCTCTATTGCTTCTGCCGCTCGCGTGCACGGTCGGGGAGGGCAACGGGCGCGTGAAGAGCGAACACCTGTACATCAACGGTTGCTGGAACGGACCGTATGATCTCGGCCCAGACTTTTTCGGAGCCAACCCGGACCAGGGCGAGTCCTTGACCATCCGCGTACAGCGCGGAGACAACATCGAGGACGTGTCGGATGGGCTGATCGTACTGGTCAACGATCTGCAGGAAGTGCGTCAGCACCTGAACGAAGACTTGCCGGTTGGCCTGCCTCGGGGCGTCACCCCACCCGGTGTACCCGTCGTTTTCAATCCCGATCCACCGAAGGTAAGCCTTTCGCTCTACCTGCACAACACCTGCCACCAGGTGAACGGTACGATCTACTCGGTGTCGGGCACGATCAATTTCTCCTCGTTGTTCAGCGGAGACCTGAACGAAGGCTCCTCGGAGAACCGGCTGACCAACGCGACCTTCAATGCTTCCTTCGCCGACCCGCGGGAGCTCGCGGACGCGGACGACCAGCAGGCAGCCGATGGGCTCGCCAGTACCGTCACGGGCGACTTCAATTTCTTTTTCCAGCGCGGGCAGCCCTCGCAACCCTTCCAGTGACGCATGCGTACGTTGATCGACGCACAACTTCGCGATGAGTCCCGGCGCTTCGCGCTGCGCTTCACATGCGCGGACTGTGTGCACTTTGCGGAGCAACAACGCGCCTGCGCAAACGCCTATCCGACGGAGCCGCACCTGGACGTAGATCTCGCGCAGCGCACGAGCCTCGAATTCTGCAAGGAGTTCGAGCTGGTCTGACCGCTCGAATCGCGCTCAGCAAAGCAGCCAGGCATGGCGCGCTCCCATCCGCCCACGCTGATCACGCTCGTTCGCCGCGCGCTGCGCGAAGAATGCGGCGTGAGTGGGGGCACTCGGGTGCTCCTGGCCCTTTCCGGCGGGGGGGACTCCATGGCGCTCCTGCACGTGCTCTCGTTGCTGGCGCGAAAGCAGGGATTTTCCTTGACTGCGCATGGCGTGGACCACGGCTTACGCGCCGAGGCCGCCTCGGAGCTGGATCACGCGGAGCTGCAATGTCGCGCGCTGGGCGTTCGATTCGAGCGCACGCGCTTGTCCATCTCGCCGGGGGGTAACTTGCAGGCGAGAGCGCGTGAGGCGCGGCGCGCGGCGCTGGTCCTCGCCGCGGACGCGGAGGGCGCTCAGTTGATTGCGACCGCGCACCACGCCGACGATCGCGCTGAAACCGTCCTCCTGCGCCTGCTCCGCGGCTCGGGGCCCCGCGGGCTAGCGGCATTGCCGTTACGCAGCGGGGTCTGGATCCGTCCCCAGGGTCGGGCGCGTAAAGCCGATGTGACCGCGCACTTAGGGCGCCATCGTCTAGCTTTCGCCGAGGATCCCTCGAACGCGAACGCTCGATTTTTGCGCACCCGCGTCCGTTATGAAGTGTTGCCGCTCCTGGAGCAGCTGTCGCCGCAGATCGTCGCGCATTTATGCGCGCTTTCGGACGCGCTTCTCGCGCCGCCGCCCGCCGTCCCAGCCGAGCCGGGCACGCTCTCGAGCGAACCGCCACTCCTCGACGAACGGGGCGTTGCGCTTCTGCTCAATCGTGCGCAACGTCTCTCGGTCGGACGTGCCCGCTCCCTCGGGCAGCGCTCGGCGCGGGTCAGCCTGCCTAATGGGCGCGAGCTGAGCCTCGATCCCGTCACCTTCGAGCCGCAAATCAGGCTGGCAAAGCCCCGGCTGCGAAAACGCTGACACGCTGCGCGGAGTAGCGGACACTTGCACCCGGCGTGGCCGCAATGTTTCCGGTGTTTCTTCGTCCAGCGCGAACCCTGGCGCCGCCACTAGCCCCTCGGCGGCCGCACAAACCGTCGGATCAGCACTTACGAGCGAGCTGAATTGGCCCAACGAACCATTGTCAACCGCGTGCCTACTCTAGAATCGACGTCTGGCCGTTCGGGTGGCATGCTCACGGAAGTCTTAGGCACGAGTCTCCGAGGTCTAGAGTGAAACAACCGCACAAAACCCTGTTGTTGTGGGTCGTCCTGATCGTTGCCTTTCTCGCGATTTGGCAATTCCTGAATCCCGAGAATCCGTCGCGTCCGGACATCCCGTATAGCGAGTTCGTGGCGCTAGCCAAAGCTCCGCGTGACGTCCGCCATGTCGAGGAAGTCGAGATTAAGGATCGTGAGTACACGTTCCAGATCAAAGACCCGAGCTCGAAGGGAGCGCCCCAGCGTGGCCGCACAGTAGGCCCCGCGGAAGACAACGCGGCCGACTTGCTCTCGCACAACGTGCGCGTCACCTACCAGAAAGACGAGGGCAGCCCCTTCCTCACTCCGGTGCTCACCATCGTGCTGCCCATGGTGTTCGTGATCGTCATGTTCTACCTGTTCATGCGCCAGCTCCAGGCTGGCGGCGGCAAGGCCATGAGCTTCGGCAAGAGCCGCGCTCGCCTGCTCAGTGAATCTCAGAACAAGATCACCTTCGCGGACGTAGCCGGTATCGATGAGGCCAAGGACGAGGTCGAAGAGATCATCGCCTTCCTCAAAGACCCAAAGAAGTTCCAACGCCTCGGCGGCCGTATCCCGAAAGGCGTGCTCATGATGGGCCCGCCCGGCACCGGCAAGACGCTCTTGGCCCGGGCCATCGCGGGCGAAGCCGGGGTGCCGTTCTTCAGCATCTCGGGCTCCGACTTCGTGGAGATGTTCGTGGGTGTCGGTGCGAGCCGTGTGCGAGATCTGTTCGAGCAGGGCAAGAAGCACGCGCCGTGCATCATTTTCATCGACGAGATTGATGCAGTCGGTCGCCACCGCGGCGCCGGCCTGGGCGGCGGTCACGACGAGCGCGAGCAGACCTTGAACCAGCTCTTGGTGGAGATGGACGGCTTCGAGTCGAACGAGGGTGTGATCATCATTGCCGCCACCAACCGTCCGGACGTGCTCGACCCCGCGATCTTGCGGCCGGGTCGTTTCGACCGCCGCATCACCGTGCCGCGACCGGACATCCGCGGCCGTGAAGGCATCCTGGGCGTGCACACCAAGAAAGTCCCGCTCTCGGGGGACGTGCAGCTCGGCATCATCGCCGCCGGCACCCCCGGCTTCGTGGGTGCGGATCTGGAGAACCTCGTGAACGAGGCGGCGCTGCTGGCGGCACGTCAGGACAAGGACGCCGTGACCATGGAGGATTTCGAGCTGGCCAAGGACAAGGTCCTCATGGGCACTGAACGCCGCTCCATGGTGATGAGCAATGAAGAGCGCCGCACGGCGGCTTGGCACGAGTCCGGGCACACCATCGTCGGCAAGCTCGTGCCGGGCAATGATTCAGTGCACAAGGTATCGATCATCCCCCGCGGCTCCGCCCTCGGCGTCACCATGTTCCTGCCGGTAGAAGACCGTCACTTGATGACCAAGGGTCAAACGCTGGCGCGCATTGCCATGGCCCTCGGTGGCCGCGTCGCAGAAGAGGTCGTGTTCGGTGAAATCACTACGGGCGCGTCGGACGACATCAAACGCGCGACACGCCTGGCTCGGGCCATGGTTTGCGAGCTCGGCATGAGCAGTAAGCTCGGTCCAGTGGCGTACGGTGAGAATGAAGAGAACGTCTTTTTGGGTCGCGAAATGACGTCGCGCCGCGAGGACTATTCCGAGGACACCGCCCGCGAGATCGACCAAGAAGTGCGCGCAATCGTCGAGCAGCAGTACCAAGTGGCGAAGAAAGTGATTGTCGACAATCGCGAGGCGCTCGAGCGCTTGGCCCAGTCCCTACTCGAGCGTGAGACGCTGGATTCAGAGGAGATCAGCGCCTGTTTGGACGGTCGTGAGCTGCCCACTCGCCAACGTGTCATCATCCCCACTTACGCGGACAAGCGTCGGGACAAAGTGGAGAAGCGCCGGCCTGCTAGCATCTTCGGAGCGCCGAAGCCTGCAGGGACGTAAGAGTCAGCCGTAACCCGCTGCTGAAGCGGGCTCGAGCCGAAAGGTCCGGGCCCGTTTTCGCGTGCAGGAGCGTGCGCCGTGCCCGCGTTAGCCCGCTCGACGATGAGCGCGTTGGGCGAGGGTCAACTGGGGTGCGGTATCTAATCTCAGCGTTTCTTTGACTCCCTCGGCGGCAAGCGCGTAGCGAGTCACCGGAGTCGAAATGCGACGCCGAAGGCTCAGCGATATAAGCGCGCCTCGTGATCATCAAAACCAGGGCCAAGATGCTGGTTGGATGGTCACTGAGCGCGGGAAGGACGCCCGAGCCTTCGGCGGCGAGGACGTGTCGAGCGCGGGCGAGCGCGGACGTCCCGCGCTCCCGTGAGCGTCGGCTCTAACCGTTCACGCGATTTCGGCCGTCCCGTTTGGCCTCGTACAGGCAAGCGTCGGCGCGACCGACGGCGGCGGCGTAACCCTCGCCCGCCCCAAACTCGACGACGCCCGCTGAGACCGTCACTGGTCCGATGCCGGGGCAGCTGAGTCGTTCGATCGCTTGTCGCACGCGTTCGCAGAAGACGCGCGCGCCCGCGAGCGCTACGGGCAGCACCGCGATGAACTCTTCACCACCCCAGCGCGCCACGACGTCCGTCAGGCGGATCTGGCCCAGGAAGGTCGCGGCGACGCGGCGTAACACCTCGTCCCCCGCGTTGTGACCGAAGCGATCGTTCACGGACTTGAAGTGGTCGATGTCGAACAGCGCCACGCTGAGCTTGGTACCGGCGCGCTCGGCGCGTGATTGATCGCGGCGCAAGGCGTGCTCGGCGGCCCGTCGATTGGCGATGCCGGTCAAGGCGTCTGTCAGCGCCTCACGGTTGCGCTCGGCGATTAGGTCATGATGCTCGGTGATGTCGTGCCAGATGACCAACCTGCCCGTGCCCACCGGCAGATTCACCGGTTTCACAGTTCGACGAAGCACCCGTCGGCGCGGCCGCGCGAAGACGAACTCGTCCTCATCGCCGTCCGGCGCGGGCTTTTGCATGCGTCGCAGCAGATCCTCCGGATCGTCCGTCAGCGTGGCGAGGTGAGCCAGAAAGGTCGCCCGGCTCATGCCGACCAGCTGCTTGTGATCGAAGCCGAACATTTCCGCGTCGGCCGCGTTGGCCAAGATCACGTTCCATCGCTCATCCAGCACGGCCACGCCGTCCTGGATGTGAGCGAGGGTTGCTTCGAAGAGCGCCTTGGTTTGACGGTCCTCGGACATTTGTCGCAACTCAGCGGCGCGAGCCTCCCGCTCGGCCGCGATATCCTCCCGTAAGCGGGCGTTTTCCTCGCGCCGCTCGAGGGCCGTTTCCAGGCCACGACCTAGCTCCAAGAGCAGCTCCAAATCGTCGTCCGTCCACGCGTGGGGGACCGTATCGACGGCGCACAGCACGCCGACCGCAACGCCGGCCCGGCGCAGTGGCACAGCCAGGTATGCCGTCGCGTCGAGCCCCTTCGTGGTGGCGTCGTCGCGCAGGCTCGCGTCGTCACGCACATCATTTACCCTGAGCGGACGGTCCGCGATCACCCCATCCCGGCAAAAGGCGTGGCTGAGCGGCGTTTCGCGGAATGAAGCCCAGGGCTCAGGCAGGCCCAGTGCGCCCTGAATGAGGCGCCCCCGTTGGTCGACCAACGAAACCAGCGTGATCGGCACGCGTAAACATTTTGCGCAGAGCTTTGCCCAGCCGTCGATTTCGTTTCCCGCCGTGCCGTCGCGGCCCGCCAACCCTTCCGGATCGCTGAAGGCGCGCCGCTGCTCGGCGGCGCTTGCGCTTTGACGCAGCTCCGAGATGGGAGCGCCGGATGGCTCTGCGAGGTTCATCTGTAGACTCGTCCGGGCGACCATGTTGCGCTTTTGTACGGCCCCCTCCCCGCGATCTTTATGCTCGCAGCCCCTCGAAACTTATGCAGTTTCTTACTACTGGCGGATTCCGCCAGGGCCCGAATTCAGGGACTCGTTCAGGAGTACGCGGGCGCGCGCCAAGAGCACCGGTTTGGTGTTGGCGCCGGGATCATCCACGACCTCTTCGAGCAGGGTTCGGAGGATGCGACCGATTTCCGGGCCCGGAGCCGCGCCGAGCTCGGCCATCAACGCGCGGCCGTCGATGGCGAGGTCTTTGGTCGTGAAGGCGGCGCCTTGCGCGAGGACTTTGGCGACGTGCGCTTTGAGCTGGGCAATGTGGGCCAGGTCCGCGGACGGGTCCTTACCCTTGGCGCGGACGTCCGCTTCATTCAGCGCGTAAAGATCTTCGACGAGCTCGGGCGAGACCCGACGGATCCAGCGGCGGACGGCAGCGTCGCTCCAGCTCCCGTCGTAACAGACCAAGTGATGACGGACGAGAGCGACAATCCGCGCTCGCTCGTCGTTCGAAAAACGCAGGCGGTCGAGCAGGGGGCCGGTCATTTCGGCGCCAATGCGTTCATGCTCGTAGAACGTGTAGTCGGAGGTTTTTTCGCTGAACGCGCGCGAGCGCGGCTTGCCCACGTCGTGCAGCAGCCCCGCCATGCGCAACATCACATTCTGCGGGCAATGGTCCAAGCAATGCATCGCGTGGCCCCAGACGTCGTAAGCGTGATGGTGATTTTGCTCGCAGCCGACCGATTCCATCAGCTCAGGCGCGGTGATGGCCAAGAGCCCGTGGTTCTTCATGACCTCGAAGGCGCGGCTGGGTCGTCGTGCTTTGCAGGCTTTTAGCCACTCCTCGCGCACGCGCTCGGCGCTGACTTTGCGATAGCTGTCGAGCGATGGAACAATGGCACGCTCCGTCGCCGGCTCGAGCTCGACTTCCAGCGTCGCCACGAAGCGTGCCGCGCGCAGCACGCGTAAGCCGTCTTCGGCAAAGCGCACCCTGGGGTCACCGACGGCGCGCAGAGTCCGGGCGCGCAGATCGCGGGCGCCTTCGAAGGGATCGATCAAGACGTCGGCCAGCGGATCGTAGGCGATCGCATTGATCGTGAAATCACGACGCGCCAGATCGTCTTTGATGTCATCGACGAAATACACAGCGTCTGGGCGACGACCGTCGGTGTACGTGGATTCACCGCGAAGCGTGGTGACCTCATAGCTGGACTCTTTGGCTAATACGGTGACGGTGCCGTGCGGTAGCCCGGTGGGAATCACACGCCGAAAGAGCTTTTGAACCTGCTCCGGGCGCGCGGAGGTGGCGATGTCCCAATCGCCGGGGATGGCGGATCCGTTTTCGTTTCCAAGCTCGGCCAAGAGCTGGTCGCGCACACAACCCCCGACGATCCAGGATCGGAAGCCGGCGTCGCGCAGCCGTTCGCACAACTCGCGCACCTCACCGGGCACACTCTGGCTGAGCCGAGCCGTGTCAGACACGCGCTCCCGTTTAGCTCAAGTGCCCCAGGGATTCACGATTTCGCTGCCGCCGATGCTGGGTCGGGGTTTTTTCGCGGAGGGCGGCGCGGCGACCTCGGGCCTCTTGGCGGGTGGCGTGTGGTTCGCGGCCGCGGTCGGGCGGGGCAATCTGTCGAGCTTCACGACCTGCCGCGTCTTGCTACCGTCCAGGGCGACCTTCTCGGGCTTAAAGCCTTCCCGCTGAATCTCGAGCTCCACGGTCTTGCCTTCTTCGACGGAGACCATCACTGGGCTTTGACCCAAGTCGGCGCCGTCACGAAAGACGTGCGCTTCAATGGGCTCGACCGCGAGAAGCACTTGCTTGCTGGGAGCGACCGCCGCCGCGCTCGGCGTGGCCGTCGAGAGCGGGACCGAGCTGGCGACGGCCTCGGGTGGTTTCGTGCGCGCCATTTCGAGCGCCGGAGTCGCCGCGTTTTGAAGCGCCGCGCTCGATTGGCTCTTCGCAAAAATACCCGCCACGATGGCTACCGCGGCGAGCACTCCGGCGATGCCGGCGTACAGGGGCCAGCGGCTCTTCTTCCCGTGTGACAACGGCGTCGCCGGCACGGGTTGGGGCATCTGGCCCTTCTTGAAGTAATCCACGGGCACGTTGAAACCGCCGGAGCGCGCCATCATCTCCGGCACCGCGTCGGGAACGGCGCCCGCGCTGAGCTTGTCAAACTCTACGATCAGCTCTGCCATCGACTGGTAGCGGTGCTCTGGCCGCTTCGACAAGCACTTGAGCACGATTGCTTCGAGCCCGGGCGGGACGTCCTGCGGCGCAGGCACGAGCGCCCGGATCGGCACGGGCGCTTTGTACATGTGCTGAGTCAGGATGCCCATGAAGTTGTCGGCGTCGAAGGGCAGGCGGCCGCTGGCGAGCTCGTACAGAATCACGCCAAATGAGTAGATGTCACCGCGGTGATCGACGGGCTGCCCCGCGGCTTGCTCGGGCGACATGTAGTGCGGTGTGCCAAAGACCGCTCCCGCGCGGGTGAGCTTGGAACCCTCCGCGGAGGTCGAGACTTTGGCTATACCAAAATCCAAGATTTTGATGAAATCACGTTCGCCGCCGCGATCGACCAAGAAGATATTATCGGGCTTGAGATCGCGATGAACGATGTTGGCGGCATGCGCCGCTGAAAGGCCTTCGCCCAATTGCCGCGCAAGATGCAAAATTCTGCCGACGGGAAGCGGTTGGCCGCCCTCCAGCAGCTTGCTCAAGGGCTGGCCACCCAAAAACTCCATCACGAAGTAGGCAGCGCCGTCCGGGAATTGACCGAAGTCGCTGATGTCGATGATGTGCGCGTTGCCGATCGAGGACGCCGCCTTCGCCTCGTTCAAGAAACGTTCGGTCACCTCCGCGTCGCGTGCCAAGTCGGCGCGCAGCACCTTCATGGCGACCTTCTTGCCGATGATGGTGTGGGTGCACCGATACACGATGCCCATCCCGCCCTCGCCGAGCACGGCCTCGACTTTGTAGCGCCCGTCGATGGTCGCGCCTAGGTACGGGTCCAGCCGCATGCGGGCGACCTGGCTGTTCGTGATCTCCGCGTCTGAATAGGAGACACTTCCGGGAGCGATCGTGACGACCTTCAAGCCGACCAGCGGCTCGGAGGTTGGCGCCGACGCGGTCTCGAACGGCTCCCGGGCGTAGGAGCCAGTGGATGCCGGCACAGGCTGACGCGAAGCTGGCGGCGGGGGCGCCTTGTTGTTCGGCTCGTTCATCGCGAAGGGTTCATCGAACGGTGGGTCCCCGGGCTCACTAGCTTAGTGAGACGCAGACGCGTGGCTAAGGCAAAAAGTTTTGCGGGTCGGCTCGAATTCGGCTCGCCCCGCCGGCTCGGAGGTTCAATACGGCGTCCCTCCGGGTTAGCCTAGCCCCGCTAGCTGCAAATCGCAGGCCGGGGGCCAGTCGTCGTGTTTTTCCCTCCCCGCTCCTCGCCCGAGACGGCGCCCGCAGCCGCAACTCCTGCCTCATAGGCTGACCTTCGGAGCCGGCCCGTTGCCGCCGACAGGCCTTGGAAAGCCCAAGCCGGCGGGTAAGGAAGCCCGCAAGTGTTGCGTAGCTGTGCCAGAGGCTGCCCTCTGTTAAGGCGGGAAACGACGCTTCCGGTGTCGTGCCCGCGGCCCGTCTGCTACATGCGGGCGCGATGGGTTTTCCGCTCGAGCTCGCCTTGCGCTACATGCGCTCCAAAAAGCGCGCGTTCGTGTCCGTCGGGACCATGTTTGCGGTGCTGGGGGTGGCGCTTGGCGTTGGCGCCTTGGCGACCGTCATCAGCGTGACGGGCGGCTTTCGCGCTCAGTTCAGGGAGAAGGTGTTGGGCGTGAATGCCCACGTGCTAATCCTCAAATACTCGAGTGATTTCCGCGAATACCGGAAGTTGATGGAGCAGATGAAGGGGGTGCCGGGGGTGATTGGCATCGCGCCCTTCGTGATCAGCCCAATGATGATCACCCACGGTGATCGCACGGCAACCGGGGTGCTGCTCAAGGGCGTTGACCCCAGCCGCGTCAAGGACGTGCTCGACCTGCCGCGGCACATCGTTGAGGGCAATATGGAGGGCCTTCGCCTGCCAGGATCGAAGCCGCCCGAACGCCGTCGCCAAGGGTTGCTGGATGACTTCGATTCGTCCCGAGACAGCGAATTGACCGAGCCCCTCGTGCCGTCTCCCCGCGGGATGACCGGGATGGAGTCGTCCCACCACGGGATTCGGCCCTCTGCATCCGCTCTGCCTTCTGCATCTCTTGGCGCAGCGCCGCCAGCGCTCAGCGCTGCACTGCCACTGGAACGGAAGTCCGTTTTGACGGACATCAAGGAGAGCCTACGCGCCGAGCAGCTCGGGGAACACGCCGAGAAGCAAAGCGGCGAGGCACTCGATCCGCGCCTGCCCGCGTCAAAGGAGCCGGGCGGCGCAAGCGCGGACCACGACGACGCCGCCGCGCTGAATCCGGGCGACCCCGTGGGCAGCGTTGTTCCGAACGGTGGCTATCAGAGCGCCCTGCCGGAGGACGACGTGTTGCCCGCCGACATCGACCCAGACCCCTGTCGCGACGAGGAATCGATCAAGCGTTTACCGGGCATCATCATCGGTGTCACGCTGGAAAAGAATCTGAACGTCAAGCTCAACGACTGCATCCAGGTGACCAGCCCCACGATCGGGTTCACCTACACGCGCGGCGCCATGCGCGCCCCCGTCGCCCGGCAATTTCGGGTGACGGGTGTGTTTGATGCAGGCTTCGACCAGTACGACTCGAAGCTCGTCTATACGGACCTCTACCAAGCGCAGCCGTTTTACGACACCGGCGACAGTGTCACTGGCATCGAGATGAAGGTCCGGGACATAGAACAGGCGAAAGACATCGCTCGTGTCATCGATTCACGCCTACAGAACGGCATTTATCACACCATGGATTGGGAGGAGCTCAACCACGGACTCTTCACCGCCCTTCGTATCCAGCAGCTGCTCATGAGCCTAGTGCTCGCGCTCATCATCGTGGTCGCCGCGTTCACGGTCATTGCAACCTTGATTATGGTGGTGCTCGATAAGAAGAAGGAGATCGCCGTCTTGAAAGCGATGGGCGCCAGCAACAGCGCGCTCTTACGCGCCTTCCTTTATCAGGGCGCGATCATCGGCGTCATCGGCACCGCCATCGGCCTCGGCTTGGGGCTCGCGATGTGCAAAGGCCTGCTCGTTCACGCGCTGCCGCTGGATCCGAAGGTCTACTTCATCTCGCACCTCCCGGTGCAGGTGCGCGCGAGCGACTTCGTTCAGGTAGGGATCTTTGCCATCCTAGTCTGCTTGGCCGCCACGGTGTGGCCTGCGCTCCACGCCGCGCGGTTACGGCCAGCAGAAGCGTTTCGCGAGCAGCAGTAGCGGCTCTATCGGGTGAAGCGCGCGCGTCCACGACAGCGCGCATCGTCCTGGATTTGCCGAGCTGCGGCGATGTAGTAGAACCGAACGCTTGGGCTTGATTAGGGGAATTGAATCATGAAACACATCTCATTCCTGGCTGTCCTCTGGTTGGTCATCGGCTGCAGCAGTAAGGACCATGCCGGCTTCGTTCAGGAAGAAGGGGGCGGCAGCGGGGGGAGCGCCGGGCGCCCGTCCACCCATGCGGTCGCAGGCAGTGGCGGGGTGGAGACGGTCGGCGAGGGTGGCGAGAGCGGCGAGGGCGGGGGCTCCGATTCACTTGCTCCGACGGTCGAAATCAGTGCGCCGGTGGCCGTCAGCGACCCGACGAAGGGCCATGTCCTCACCGACGAACAGGTGACGGTCAAGTGCGTCGTGGCGGCGTCATCGGCTCAAAACGCCTTTCCGGTGCTCGTGTCCTCCGTCGTGATTCAAATGCTTGGTGCGGATGGCAAGCAGATCGGTACTGACGGCAGCGTCATGGCGACGACCAACGCCAACGAATACACGGCCAGATTTTTGCTCACGGGCGTTGTCCCAACTGGGCCTGTTTCTTTCGTGTGCAGCGCGGCGGATCAATCACCCGCCGCCCATGAGAGCAAAGCCGTCCTGAAGACTTTTTATGATGGGGGGCCGACCATCACTTTGAGTAGCCCCGCCGATAAATCGGCCCATTCGCTCGGCTCGCTTTTGTTCAAGTTCTCGGCGCTGCCCGCGCCCCTCGCGGATGCGGACGACGGGGCCATGGTCGAAGGGGTGACGCTCTCCGTCAATGGCGTCGCAATCAGCAAGATCACTGCGCTCAAGGATATGCCTGGCTCTTACCAGAGCGACATCGATCTGAGCGACCCCAAAGCGTTCTCCCCGAAGCCTGTCGGGGTGGTGCCAGTCGTGATCACGGCCACGAACAAACGCGGCACAGCCGCCTCCAAGAATTTTTCCTTCGTCGTCGACAGCACGGGCCCAATCATTACGGTCGTGTCGCCACCGACCACCAGCGTGCAATTCGTTGGGGGACAAACCACGATTCAATTCACCGTCGTGGATGAGAGCGGCGGCTCCGGAGTCGATCCGAGCACGGTGCAGGTCATCGTCAACAACAAGATGCCGGCGGCCACGTACATGGAAGGCAATTACTGGCACATTCTCGCGGACGGCAAGACCTTCAATTACACGTTCAATACGCTCGACTACCCATCTCAGCTCGGAGTCACCGTCAGTATCTCTGCCTTCGATAAGGCGGGCAATATGGCGCTCGGCACCGCGCCCTTTTACTATCTCGACAACGTGCCGCCGATCGTCGACATGCAGCCCCCGCTCCTTCAGGAGAGGACCAAGAGCGGGTCCGGAAAGATTTGCTCGGAGTTCTTCGATCCGCTCGAAGGTTCACCGAAGGACATCGCGACGATTCTCTCTCCGGCCGACAAGACCACGCCATCGGTGAACAAATTTCGCGCCTTGGTTTGGGATCTCGGAAATAGCGCAGACGGTCAAAACGTAGAGTTTTACTCGGACGTGGACACCCAGGCGGGGGTGCGGGTGTACTTCCAGCAGGACACGAGCAAGGCGTTGCTGAAGAATATCAAAGGCACAGCGGGCGGTCTGTGCAATGAAATTGCAGATTCGACGCTCCCGTCCATCACGCTCGCTCCGGTGGCCCCGATGGGTACGGCCTACTATGACCCGAAGGCACCTGCGGCGGCTGGTTGTGGACCGGGCACGGCAACTACACCTCCGGAGCAGCTCTGCGGCGGCAACACCAAGCTGACCCGTGTGATCCAACATGAGGCCGCGGTGTCTGCGGCGCCGGTGGCGGTGGTCTACGCCTTTCAGCCGTCGGCGGGTTCGTTGTGCACCGGTGGTCAGTTCGACCTAACGACGGTGGTTGCGCACGACGGCTGGGTTTGCGCCGCGACCGTTGCTCAAGACAAGATCGGCAACCGTGCCGTATCGGCGCCCATTCGCCTGTGTTTGGACGCCGCAGATTCTGCGGGGCCAAACTACGTTGGCACGCCCGCCTGCGCCACCGGAGCGAACCCCCCAACGTGCGTCGCTCCGCAACCTGCCGGCTGCATCCCGCCCCCTCACTTCCCCCAGACGTTGATTGAAAAGTTGTAGTCGGCACGTTTAGCCGGCGGCGACACGCTCGCCAATCACGCGCCGCAAGAGACCGAGCACGCGCGCACGGAGCTCCGGCGCGCGGAAGGGCTTACTCACGAAATCGTCGGCACCTGCCTCGAAGGCCTCCACTAGATCCGTGCTCGACGAGTGGCCGGTCAAAAACAGAATTGGCAAGCTCTTGTGCGGGAAGTCCCTGCGCAGGCGCTGACACAGCTCGATGCCATTCATGCCGGGCAACCCCCAATCCAGCACTACGAGATCCGCGCTCTTCTTGGCTAGCCAATCCAACGCCTCTTCTGCGCTCTCGACCTGCACGCATTGAATGCGTGAGGCGTACAACATCGTGCATACGATCGAGCGCAGCGTGGGATCGTCGTCCACCACGAGCACGGTACTGCCCGGCGGCGCAGACACCACCTCCGAACCTTCCGCACACGGCGGCGGGATGGAAGGTTGGCATTGGCCGCTCGCGAAGCGGCACAATTGGTTCCAATCTCGCGGCTCAAAGGTCAAATGCAGTTCGCTGCCACGATCCGCGACGCGGCCGGCCACAGACGTCGCGTCATTGCCGATCGTGAACGTGGCCACGAGCCACTGCCCATCGACGAGGCCGTCTTCGACTGGCAACTTGACATCGGGCTCCTCGCTATCGAGCGCCTCGGACAAAGCCGCAAAACTTTCGAACTTATAGACGATGCCCTGCACGCGTCGGGCGAGCCTAACCCCAGCGAGCAGGGCGCGCCAGCCTGGAGCGCCGGTTACGGAACCAGTTTCGCTCCAAACTACGTATGAATCGTCATCACTCCACTCGGCAAGCGCTGGCAAAGTCCGTGCCGCGATCGGTGCCGGCGTCGCGGATTGCTAATCCGCCGTCGAGCGCAGGCTGACCGCAGCGCACGCAACACCCATCAGTACGAGCGCAAACCAGGCGCTCACTTGAGTCAGACCGAGCGGGGGCGTGCCGCCGAGCAGGTTGCGAATGTGGGCGCGCGGAAACATAATCGACAGGCTAGTGCTTCCGGCGCCAAACGTGAAGTCGGCAAGCAGGGCCCATGTTCGCCCTCGCCCTTGCTTGCCGAGCAGCGAAGCTGCGCTGAAGCACGCCGTGTAAGCGACGCCGGAGAGAAATGCGATGCCGACGCTAGAGCGCAGGTCGAAGGCGATGGCTTCGCCCGAGACGTGAGCGCCCGACACGGCGAGCGCCGCGAGTAAAGCGCTGAGACACGCGCTGACCAAGCACGAAGTCGAGAGCACGCCGAACATAGCGGCTCGGCGTGACGCCCCGTAGCGCGTCACGCCGTCGACCGCGCGGTCGAGGCTTTGACTTTCGCACGAGCGCTCGCTGATCACGTACGACAGTACGGGGAGTGCAAAGCCGAACACCGCGCCCGCGAGGACATTGTCGATGGCTCCAGCCGGATCGCTCCGGCGCACGAGCACCCCGGCAACGAACATCACCGGGGCCGACACGAGCAGCACGAGTACGAGCTGTGCGCTGCGCAAGCGCTCGTAGCAAAGCGCTGCGCCCACGCGCCCGCCGGTCACTCGGGCCTCACATCAGCGAACGCCCGGGCCATGTCATGGCGGACCTCCGGCAGCATTTCGAGCGCAGGAAAATCTTGACGGAGTGCGCTGATTGCGATCGAGGCGGCGCGTGCGCTGCTGACGATGCAGCGGCATATCTCCTGGAGCTCGGCTCCCTGGACGAGTAGCGCGCCTGCGCCTGAGTGCGTGACCGCGCCGACCTCGGGACAGAACGTCAGCCGAGCACGCAAGCGGGCTGCTTCCGGCGTTTGCACCCGCACGGTCACCTGCGCCAACGGGATGCGGTCGGTGACCGAATCCAACCAGATGCCGCGTTCGAGCGCATGAGCGGCTACCCGAGCGACGAGCTGCGCCGCCTGGGGCACTGGCAGGCGCTCACGCCCCCGGAGTTTCAGGAGGTGACTGCCCACGCCGCG
>CAXSGJ010000006.1:0-65165 GCA_964236865.1 uncultured Polyangiaceae bacterium | reverse complement strand
CTCGCCGCCGAGGCGTGCGACCTCCGCGACGTGTCGACAGGTCAATAATAAGATTGCTCCGGCCGCCGTATGGCGTCGCAGCGCTTCGACAAGGAAGTCTTCACTCAGCAGGCCGAGCAGCGCGAGCGGTTCGTACAGCGCGAGCAGCGCAGGCCTCGGGTGACTGAGCGCCAGCGCCAACGCCAGGGCGCGCGTTTCACGGTCGGAGAGCGTGCTCACACGGCGCTCTGCGAGCCAACTCAGACTGGCGTCGTCGAGCACGCTCTGTGCCGAACGGGCATCGCCGCGAGCCCGCAGGGCCAAGTGCAGCGCTCGCGCGGCGGTCCGCGCGCTGGGCAGCGACTCAGACGCGCCCACGGCGGCGCACGTTTGCCGCACGCTCGCCGTCGAGAAGGGCGCGCGGCCGCCGATGGACACGCGGCCCATCGCCGGCGCCCGCAAGCCGGCGGCCAGTTGAACGACCGTATCCGTGCCATCGCGCTCGCTGCCCAAGAGCACGTGTCTGCCGGCCTCCAACACCCCGGACACGGAGGCAAGCTGTGCATGGCTTACCGCCTTGAACGTGAGATCACTCACGGCAGCACCGCGCTGTCGTTCAATATTTGCCCGAGCCACGTCCCGAACAGCCCCGGAATGCTCGGAACCGCCGTCCACGCTTGGGAAATGAAGAGCGGAGCCAAGACGAGGGCTGCCAACGCGGCTCGCGGATGGCGCGGTGCCAGCTCCGAAGAGAGGATTGCCATGAGCGCGAACGCCAGACCGAGCGCGCACGCGTAAAGCGCTATGGACGGGCCGGCTCTGCTGGCCCATGCCGCCCCGGCTCCCCGGAGCGCGGCCACGCCCACGAGTAGCAGGGCTGGCACTCCGAGCAAGAGCGCAGTGTGCTTGGCTGCGGCCAGAGTGCGCGCGATCAGCACCGCCCGTTCCCCAAAACCCCATTGCAGAGCGAGCGAGGTCAGTCCTTTATGCTCAGCTCGGTTTGCTAGAACCTGGGCCGTGCCTAATGCGGCGAGAGCCCCCACCACCCAAGACAAAGCAACGAGCGCGGCTCTCACGAAGCCACGAATGACTGGCTCTCGATCGGATCCTCCGGTCAAGGCGATCGCGAGGGCATACGTCGCGAACACACCGAAGGCGTACACGCGAGCGGCGCGCAAGCTGCGGCTCGTTCGCCGCCCGAGATAAAAGAGAGAAATCAATGCGCGCTCGCGCTCCACGGTGCGCCAGAGCTGCGCGAGCCGAGCGCGCTTCAATCGAGGGTAGGCATCGGAATTCACTCGAGCGAGTCTAGGGCGACTTTCACGCCAGGCGATAGCTCCCGGGCGCGATCCAGCCAGCGTTTCGCCGTGGGGTCGCCGAGCTTTTTCAAGCTCACGGCCAGAGCGAAGCTGGCCAGGGCGTCGTCCGGCGCGAGCGCCAGTGCCCGTTCCGCCGCGCCGACTGCTTCGCGCGTTCGTCCGCGCGCGAGCTCCGCAGCGGACAGCCAGGACAGAGCAGATACCGCGCCGTCCGTCCGGCCACTGGCGAGGGGCAGCAAGCGCGCGATGGCCGTGTCGAACGCGCCGCGGCGGATATCGAGGCGGGCTTCCAGCACGATCAGGTCAGGATCGTCGCCAGTGGCGAGCAGCGCGGCTTCGAGCACCGCGCTGGCTTCGGCGACGCGCTCCAAGTGCAGCAGCGTTGCCACGAGACCAGCCTGCGCCTTCGGATCTTCGGGCGAGACCTCGACCAAACGCTTGAATTGAGTGAGGGCGTCTTCATAGAGCCCCCCGTCGTACAGCAGGTGCGCGAGATTCGAGCGTGACGGCGGAAACCCTGGGTCGACGCGCAGCGCTTCGTAGTAATTGCGTGAGGCCAAATCTGGGCGGTGCTCGCGCTCTTCCAGTACCCCGAGCGCGTGGTGCGGTTGGGCCACGTCGGGATTGAGGCGCCGCGCGCGCGTGAACAGCTGGCGCGCGCGCTCGAAGTTGCCGCGTTGCAGCTCGACCAAACCTTGGTTGGTCAGGGCATCCACGAAGTTGGGGTTGTATTCGAGCGCCAAGCTGAAGCGTGCATCAGCGGTTTCTAGGTCTCCCGCGGTCAGAGCGGCAACGCCGGCCTGGTTCAAGGCCAAGGCCTTCGGCGGCAGGGGGGGAGAGCTGGCGCACGCAAAACAGAAAATTGGCAGGGTGAGGGTAATCGCCGCGATCCTGTTCATCTCGCCCAGTCGGGCGGGACGCCGGATCGGTTGCGTGCGAACGGCATTCGGGTTACCCGAGTGCGCAAATGGCAAGCGATTCCGAGCCCAAGAGCGGCACCGCCGACGAGCAAAAAGCCGCCCTCCCGAGCCCGCCGTCAGCCGCGGGCGAACGGCCGAGGAAGAAAAAGCTCAAGCGCGCGAAGCGCCCCGTCCCAGAGACCGAGGACGAGGTCGATTCCCCTTCGAAGCAGACCGTCGGCATGCTCGGCATCCTGGGGGGAATGACCCTCATCATGTGGGCTTTGGCGCGCGGTGGCTGCAACTATCACCCGCCTAAGGAGACCCGCGTCCCGCGCAAAGTGACGACCGAAGACTTGGCGCGTAACCCGAAGGACGCGGCGGTCGAGCTGCAGCAACGCTTGGTGACGCACAACTACGCCGGCGCGCTCGAGCTGGCGACCGGAAATGCCGCGGCCTTCGTCGAGCAGGACAAGGCGGGGTGCGACGCAGCGTGCTTATCGACCCGGAAGGCGCTGGAGCAGACCGCGCTCACGTCGGCCGTCGTCCTCGAGCAAAGCCCGCTCGGGACCACGGCGCGCGTGACGAGCGTGCTGCCCAGCGGCTCGAAGACCTACTTGATGCGGTTGATGCGCGCCGAAACGATCTGGAAGGCCACGGAGCTGAAGCTCGACACGGGAGTTCCGTTCCCATCGCCGTCGGACGAGCCGCCGATCACCCCCGCTGCCCCCTTCGTGTCAGGGATGCCGAGCGCTACGCCCGCAGCGAACAGCGCGAAAGGCGCAGGCGCCGGCCCTTCCGCGCGTTCAGACGTTGCCCCGCACGCATCCGTCGCGCCCATCAATCCACGCGCCGCCACGGCGCCGACCAGCGCGGCTCCCACGCACACCGCGACCGTGCCTCATGCCATGGTGCCGGCGCCGCCGTCGACCCGCTGATCGCCCGAGCGCGCCTCAGCGCTGCGCGATCCACGCATCGAGGTCGGCGCGCGAGGTCACGCCGGCGGAAGCGTGTCGAACCGTGCCTCGCTCATCAATGTAGATCAACGTCGGGAGCATGCTGATGCGGTAGCCTTTAGCCACGCTGCCGTCATCAATGGCGACCTCGAACGGGATATTCCACTCGGCCTTGCTGCGGCTAGCTGCGGCTGCGTCGTCATCGACGCTCACGGCCAGGAAAGTCACGTTGTCACCGCGGTGGGCGCGCCAGGCTTCGACTAAGCCAGGCGAGCTGCGCTTACAAACGCTGCACCAGCTGGCAAACACTTCCATCAACATCGGCTTGCCTTTTTGCGAGGCCAAGCTGACGCGGCCGGCTTCACCCACCAGCGGGAGGTCGAAGCCCGCGGCTCGGGTGCCCTCTTTGGGGCCGGAAGAGTGGTGCATGAGCTGCGACCCCAGGACGTACACGCCGCCAGCGAGCGCCGCGTAGCGCAGCACTTCGAATAGCTTTTCGCGGAGCACCCGCGCGGTCGGAAAACCGCGAAAGCTCACGGCGCGAGTAGCCGCCTACCCGCCGCAAAGCCCAGGACGCCGAGCACGAGCACGACCAAGCCGTGCGATACCCAGAGGTGCCACGCCTCGTGGCTCGGGCAGCCGATGCCGACCGCCAGCGCGCCGCCCACTCCCCCAACCAAGCCGGCGAGTGCTCCCGAGAGCCGCGGGGTGGCCGGATCGGTGCCACGCCAAGCGAGCAGCACGCCGCCGCTCACGAGCGCGCCAAACACCAACGCTATCAAGCCACAGCCTAGGGCGTGGCTGCGCCGCGCACCCTCGGCAAACTGATTGAATGGCACGAACGACCACGCGGAAAGCGTGAGGTAACCGAGATAGAGCACCGGCACGGCAACGGCCAAAGCCAAGCGCAGAGTCCGCGTCGCCATGCCACCGCGCCGCGGACCAAAGGCCGCGAACAGCACGACGGCCTGCACGATCGCCCAGCCAAGCGCTCCGTACACGCCCATGCGCAGCCCGAGTTCGGAGCGATTGTGGCGAATTCCGAACCAAAACGCGACCGCAGCGACCGCGCTGGAAGCGGCGATGCACAGCGTCAGCCGCGCGCCCGCGGTGATGTGCTGCACGGGACACAGGTTCTTGGTGCACGCGCTGCGGATGGCGGCTGACACTTCCTCGCGCGGGCGCTCTGGCTTCGGCCAGGGCAAATCAGCGAGAGGGTCCGGTTTGGGCAAGCTCATGGTGTACGCGAGTACTGCTCGAGATCTTTCCGCAATTGGTTGTAACCGCGGTGGACCCTGAGCTTGACGGCCGTTTCGGTGGCGCCCAAAACGGTGGCGGCTTCGGCGACGCTCAGGCCCGTGATCTTGGTCAACACGATGGCCTCGCGGTACGTCTCAGGCAAGCGGCCGATAGCGATCTCCAATGCGTCCGAAAGCTCGGTGGGCAGCGGCCGGTCCTCGTTCTGCTGTTCGGGAAGTGAACCGTCGGGCGATAAATCCTCCGTGCGCACGTGCGCTGACCGCCGCTCATCCAGAAACGAACGGCGCGCTATGGCCAGGATCCAAGGTAGGACAGGCGCCCCTCTCAAGTAACTGCCCCGTGCCCGATGGATCTTCGAGAACGTGATCTGCAGGAGGTCCTCGGCGCGCTCGCGGTTACGCGTGAGGCGCAGCAAATAACCCATCAAGTTTGGAGACACCCGCCGATACAGAAGCTCGAAGGACTCCGCCTCGCCATCCACATAGCGCTCCATGAGCTGCTCGGATGTGCTCTCGGCGGGGCTAGGGCGGCGCGAAAGCGTCAAGCGCGCCACTTCTAACGCGGGCCAGAAGCTGGCGCTATAGCTGGTCACGGCGATCCACAGACCAGTTTACGGGCGCCGCCAGCGCAAGGTTTCGTAATGCAAGATTTGAGTTCTTTATGCCAGGCAGCGCTTGCGCGGGAAGCGCGCCGGCCCAAGGCCCTGAGAGGGGCGCTCGTTCAAATCAAGGTTTTGAGGTCCAGCATCTCTTCGACATCGGGCATCAGCACCAGCTCCACGCGGCGGTTCTGCTGGCGTTCGGCGTCGGTGTCGTTCTTGCCGACCGGATCCGTGTCGCCGTAACCAGCCGCGTGCAAGCGGTCTTGGCTCAGGCCGCCGCCGCCATCTTTGGTACTGACCGGAGCGATCAGGTACACGAGCACCTCGCGCGCGCGCATGGCCGACAGGCCCCAATTGTCCTCGAAGCGACCGCCCCTGAACGGCTTGTTGTCGGTGTGGCCTGCGATTTGAAAGTATCGCCCCGACAGTTGCTTGTCGTTTCGTATCACTTCAGCCACGGCGTCCAGCACCTTTTTGCCGGCAGGCCGGAGCTTATCGTCACCCGACGCGAACAGCACGTCTCCAGGCAAACGAATCACCATGCGGTTTCGTCGAATTTCGACCTTCAGCCCGAGCTCGGTCAGCTTCTTCAGCTTGTCACGCAAGACCTCGAAGCGCTCCTTGATGCGCTCCAGCTGCGCCGCGCGCGCTTGGTATTCTTTGAGTGCCTGGTTCACCTCTTCCAGGTTCTTGGCCAAGGTCTTGTTTTGCGAGCCGGTCTGTTCGAGCTCCTGGCTCAGCGTGGACACGTGCACGCCCATCTTCTCGAGCTGTTCCTTGAGCTGCGTCACGAGCTCTCGTTGATCGGCGAGATCTTGCCGGTCGGCCGCGTGCTGCGCGCGTTCCTGATCGTCTTGGCGCGACAGCTGGTTGTATTTGGCGAGCTGTGCCTGCCATTGGTTTTCCGTGTAACCGCAGCCAGGGACCCCCAAGAGGCAGCACGCAAGGCCGCAAATCGCAAAGCAACGACGCATCTTCCGAGGTCCTCCTACAGCGGCAGAACATTGGCGAGGGGGCCCGCCGTGTCAATCACGGGCCGACCGGTGACGAATTCATGGCGATTGCGCGCGCTCAACGCGTGGACCGGAACGCACATTTTGCCTTTGAGAAGCCTCTGAATCGTAACAGCTGGCGGTTGCGCACGTTGCTATAACGCCGCCGATGACCATAAGCACCCTGGCAGTCGATGCAGCGAGCGGCGTCGGCTTCGGTGTCGATGCAGACCAAGGTCCGAGCGGAACCATCAGAGAAAGCGGATTTTGGGGCAACGGACGCGCGAGTCGCGTGCATGAAGCTTCGCCCTACCCCCGACCAGTCGAGGACCTCAGCGCGCCGCTCGCGCCCAAGGCGCGAAAGGTCGCCGCGACATCGCACGCCATGCGCAAGGTGCTCGAGCTGCTGCAACCTCTGGCACGGGCCGACGTCGCCATCACCTTGACCGGCGAAACCGGCACCGGCAAGGACGTGCTGGCACGCACGATCCATCAAGCGAGCACTCGGCGCGGCGGTCCGTTCGTCGTATTCGACTGTGGCGCTGTCGCCAGCAACCTGGCGGAGAGTGAGCTGCTCGGTCACGAGCGCGGCGCATTCACCGGCGCCGTCACGGCCTACGCCGGTGCTTTCGAGCGGGCGCACGGCGGCACTCTTTTTCTCGACGAAATCGGCGAGTTGCCGCTCGATCTGCAGACGCGGCTATTGCGCTTGCTCGGCAATAGCTCCGTGCGTCGGGTGGGCGGCTCGCGCGATCGGCCGTTCGATGTGCGCATCGTGTCCGCCACCAATCGCGACCTGCAGGCAGAGGTCGCCGCCGGCCGATTTAGGCAAGACCTATACTTTCGTTTGGCCGGAGCGAAGATTCAAGTGCCGGCCCTCCGCGATCGCGCTGAGGACATTCCGGCGCTCGCCGTGTGCCTGCTGGAAGACCTGGGTCGCCCCGATGTGCGCATCGCTCCCGAAGCGCTGCGGTTGCTCGCCGAGCGACGTTGGCGCGGCAACGTGCGTGAGCTAAAAAACACGCTGGCTTGCGGGCTCGCGTTCCTTGATGGTGTCCGGCTCGAGGCGCGACACTTAGACGTTCCTTCGGCGTTCGATCCGCCGGACGCCGATCCAGTGGATCAGCTGCCGCTCGCGGGGTTGAGGCTCGACAACCTAGAGCGCGCGGCGATCGCTCAAACGCTGCGGCTCACCGCGGGCAACAAAATACGCGCCGCCGAGTCACTGGGTATTGCGCCCTCGACCCTGTACGAGAAACTCAAGAGATATCAAAAGCCGCTCACGGGCTGAACAGGGCGCCACCACTACGAGAACCGGCGCGAGCGCTTTCCACACCGCACGCCGAATACGAGCACGGCGACGAGCGCGGCGGTCGGCCAGCGCCACATCTGCTCCGGCGGACCTGGGCGAAAGGCGCAGCCCTGCCGCGCTCCTTCCGCGGTCGCGCTGGCCGCAGCCTCCGCGTCAGTTCCCTCGCTTGTGCCCGAATTTGCGGGTTGCTGGGCCCCGCATACGTCGGAAAAACCATGTCGAGGAGTGCAGCTCGTGCGACTCGGAACACGTTCGGGCGGATAAGCGGCGCACACGGCCTTTGCGTCGTCGGAGGCGAGCGTGCGCAGCGCGTCCGTTCCTTCCACGTAGCTCGCGACCATCGTGGCGTTGGCGACGCGCGTGTGGGCAAGGCCCAACATGTGCCCCGCCTCGTGCGTCAGCACCGAGTCGAGGTCATTGTGCGTGACCGGATCGCCCGCGCTGAACTGATACAGAAAGGCGTTGATCTCCAAATCTGCGTCGTAGATTTCGCCCGTCTCGGTGTCGAAGCTCAGCTGCGTCAAGCCCAGCGTATCCTCGGCCCCGATGTACGGCCAGTCGTCCTCGCGAAACATGACGATGTTGGCATTCTTGCGGATGTCGTTCGTCGTCGCGTCGATCTTCGTGGCGTTGTATTCGGCTGTTGCACAAGTGATCGGTCCGAGCACGTGCACATCGAGCAGGGGCGCTTCCCCTCCGCAACTCGCCGAGAGCCACGCGCCGAAAGCGCGCGTGACACTGTCTTTGGTGAGCGCAAAACTCAAACCCTGACTAGGCGCGCCGTTCGCCTGCACGTAAACCTCCAAGCAGCGACTCGCCCAGAACAGCGGCTTGCCGAGCGTCGAGCAGCCTTGTGCGCTCCGCTCGCAATCGTCCTGGCCGGGATCACAGGTGGTTGCTCGGCAGAAGGCGGAGCTACGTACTGAAACCGTGAACGCACTCGCCGCGAGCAGCGCAGAAAGAAGCGCGGCCTTCATCGGTGCCGGACGCCCGAGACCAACTGCTCTGCATCGCCGAGCGACTTGTCAGCGAGCAGCCTGACCGCGCTGTGCTGCCAATCGAGAAGAGTAGGCAATTGCGGGCTTGCCTGCAGGACGAGCGCCGCGGGCCGGGCCGCGAGGGGATAGTGGCCCTGGGCCATGCCCGTGACCCAACAGGCGCCGTCCGGCGCGCGCTCCAGGAAGCCGACGCTCAGCTGGCCACGTCGAAGCTCAGCTTGACCGTGAACCAACACACCGACGCCATCGAGCTGACCGCCCAGAGTCCGTATCACAAGCTCGCTGTCACTGGGCTCCTCCAGAGCCAGGGTGCCTTCCACACGGACCCGCGTGTCGGTCACCAGCATGCGTCTTTCACCGATCGTTCGATACGCGCAGCGAGCTTCCAGCGGGGTGAACAGGAGGGCGTGCTGGCTGCGCCCGACCAACTCATCCAGCGGCATGCCGCGCACGAGAGTCGCGCTCGACACGCGGGTTATTAGGCCGCTGGCAGCGGCTCCTAGCCCGCTCAGCCACGCGCGTCTGGAAAGCTCCACCATGCGCGCTTGCTAACATGGGCCGCCCGGCGCGCTCGTACCGACTCCGTGACGAACGCGAGTCTTCGCGATGCGTCGACCTCCGCGGCACTGGCTTGCAGCTCCGGCTGCTCCCGCCGTCAATTCTTCGCGCGAAGACGGCTTGCCAAATCTGCACCCGTCACCGCCAATTTTCAGACGAGTCATCCAAACGTCACGGAGTCGCGAGACAGTGCGCCCGTTCACGAGAACGCCTTGCGTTCTCCCCGTTCGACACCTGAAACCCTTCGTAGCGTCATTCAGCGGCGCTTTTGAGCGGCAATCCGTCGAAACGGCACCCAATTACACCTCGAGCATCACCATGAGCACCGCAAAACGTTTCGACTCGGTCATCGCGCCGCCACACGTCACGAATACGGTCCGCGGCATTCCTCGACAAGCAATTTTCCAAATGAGGAGTGGAGTTAAAATGGGCAGACTAAACAAACTAACGAAGCGCGCGGTCGTTTCCGGCTTGGCGCTCGCCGGCGCCTCCGTACTCGCGCAGGGTGCCTTCATCCGAAGCGCACAGGCAATCACCAATTCGGGGCTCTGCTCCGCGCTGCCGAACCCGGTTTACATCTCCGGGTCCAGCGCGGTGAAGCCGGTGCTGGCGGGCTTGAGTCAAACCGTCAAGGCCACGACGACGCTAGTGTACTTCTCGAATGGCTCGTGCACAGGCGTGCAGGCGATTTTGGGCACCAAGCAGACCGCCACGACGACCGCGGTCTGGTGGGACACGCCGACGGCGGCCAATCCCACCGGCGAAACGAACTGTACGACGACCTCGGCCCAGGCCGTGGATGTCGGCGTTTCGGACGTGTTCGCGACGACTTGCCCGGGCGTCACGCAAGACATGGTCACGGCCGCGAACATCGGCGACTTTGACACCTTTTTCGCGCAGGTAATGGAATTCGTCGTACCGGTCGGCTCCGACCAGACATCGATCAGCGCGGAGGCCGCGTACCTCACCTTCGGCTTTGGTGATCAGAGCGACACGACTTGGAACAACCCGGCGCTATTCGCGGTGCGCAACAACACCTCGGGCACGCAGGCCATGCTGGGCAAAGCCATCAAGCTCGATGCCAGCATCTGGAAGGGTGTCAACGCAGGTAGCAGCGGCGGCGTCGTCACCGCCATCGGCACGCCGGCCGGCGATCCCAAGAAGACGATCGGCATCTTGTCCTCGGGCGAGGCGGATCCGAACAGCGCGACGATCAAAAAGCTGGCCTTCCAAGGCTACGGACAAACCTGCGCTTTTTGGGCTGACTCCGGCGCGAGCCAGAAAGACAAGATCTATGTCCGCGACGGGCATTACCCGGTTTGGGGACCTCTTCACGTGCTGGCCACCGTCAACTCGGCAGGCACACCGACGGACCTCAAAGCCAAAGCTCTGATTGACGTGTTTGCGGCGCAAGACAAGTCCGTCGTGGACGTCGAGATCGATGCGAACGTCGTACCGCTCTGCGCCATGAATGTCTCGCGCACCAGCGAGGTCGGGCCCTTGATGTCGGTTCAGCCAACGGGCGCCTGTGGCTGCTACTTCGATTCGAAGCGCAAGACGGGCGGCGCGAGCGCCACCGATTGCAAGGTCTGTACGTCCAACGCTGACTGCACTGGCTCCGCCAAGAAGTGCAACTACGGCTACTGCGAGGTCAAGTGATGTCTGTGTTCAAAGCAAAACAACTCGGTTTCTTGGCGGCAGGCCTCACCTTTCTCGCGCTGTCCGCCACTCCCGGCTGCAGTGATGAAGACACCCAAGCTGCACCCAGCGCGGGGACCGGCGGTGATGAAGAAGACGCCGGCGCGGGCGGCCGATCGGGCTCGGGCAATACGGCTGGCGCCGGCGCGGTCAATTCCGGCGGCGACGCCGGCAGCGACGCGGTCCCTGGCGGCGGTGAAACCGCTGGCGCCGGCGGTGACGGTGGCGAATCGCCCGGGGCCACCGGCGGCACCGGCGGCGGCGGTCCGACGGGCGGCACGGGTGGCACGGGTGGCATGGTGTCGTGCGATGGCCCGAATGGCTGTTACGCGTGCGCGCCGGTCACGGCCGCGCAGTTCGCCAATCACTGCGTCAGCGGTGGTTGCCCGGCGACCTACGACAACAGCAAGTTGACGGCAGCTCAGAAGGCCAAGCTTGGGACTCTCTGAGTCCCCCCGTTCAAACTAGTTAGCCGGAGACTGCCGGGGTGTTCGATTTTTCAAGGACGCCCCGGCATTTTCTCGCCCAGCATTCAGTGATTCGGAGTATTCGTGAATAGGCATACTTCTGCGGTGCTTGCCGCCGCGCTTTTAGCGGCGCTCAGCAAGCCCGCTTCCGCGCAACCCGCACCCCCGCCCGCAACGCCGGAGCCGCCAGCTCCCGTCGCGCCCGTGGAGAGCGCGCCGCAAGCCGCTCCAGAGCCCGCCCCGGCCGCCAACGCGGAGCTCGAAAAGCAGATTACGATGCAACGCGCCGACTTGGACGAGCAGGACGCGCGAATTGCAGAACTAGAGAAAGAACTCAAGAGCTTGAGCAAGCCCGCGCCGGCCAAGCCCGCCGTCGCCGCTCGTGAGACGAAGAAAGACGACGTGACGGCCAAGCAGGCAGCGCCTGCAACGCTAGTAGACGACACCCTCAAAGTGACGGGCTACATCCAAGCCCAGTACGAGGGTCATCAAGACTCCGAAGATCAACTGGCGCAAGGCGGCGCGCCGTTGAACTTGAATCGCTTCGTGCTCCGCCGCGCGCGACTGAAGTTGACGCGAGACTGGCGATACGGCGCGATGCTCCTGGAATTGGACGCCAATAGCGTTCGAGGCGCCGCGATCGGCGTTCAGCACGCCGAGGTCTCGCTCGCGTATCGCAACGCCGATCAAACCCCGCTCGTGCAGTTGACGATGGGCTTGTTCGACAACCCGTTCGGTCGCGAATTGCTCGAATCGCCGCGCGAACGCCCGTTCACGGAGCGCTCGTTCGCATCGCGCGAGTTTTTTCCCGCGGAGCCCGATCTGGGCCTGCGTATCTCCGGGCAAGCCGCCTGGTTTCGCTATTCGGTGGGCGTAGTCAATGGCCAACCGCTGGGCGACCGCACTGGCTTCATTCTGCAGGATCCGAACGCGCACAAGGACGTGCTCGGCCGCGTCGGCGTGGACGTCACGTTGCCGTCCGCGCTGCGCATCGTCGGCGGCGTGTCGGTGCTGAACGGGAAGGGCTTCCACCCCGGTACCGACGCGACCAAAAACACGCTCACCTGGCGTGACAACGTCTCAGAGGACAACCTCGTGCAGTTTCCTGAAGTCGTCGGCCTGCCCGGTACGGCGGCGAGCCCCTCCCAAAACTTTACACGTTGGCTCTTGGGCGCGGACGTCGGTGCGGAGCTCGTCTCGAAGTTCGGTAAAACGCATCTGTTCGCCGAACTCAGTTTCGGCTCCAACATGGACCGCAATGTGTTCGTGGCCGACCCCACTACGAATGGCTTCGACGAGCGCGAGTTCGGTTACTACATCGCTCTCTATCACGAGTTCAAACAAGGGCCGATCGCCGGCTTCCGTTACGACGCCTACAACCCGAACTCGGACTTTTTGGATTCGCGGCGTGGAACCCTGATCCCGACCAGCGAGACGATCAACACCTACTCCCCGTTGGTAGGTTTTCAGGTGCCGCACCGGGCACGCCTGGTCGCGCAGTACGACATCATTCGCGACGCGGCCGCGCGCAATACCGCGGGTGTGCCAGTGGATAGAAAGAACAACGTATGGACCATCCGTCTCCAGGGGGAGCTGTGATGCGAGGCGGGCGATTGGGAATCGTCTCCGCGTTGGCGCTCGTGCTCTCGGGCTGTGGGGATTCGTCGTCGGCCCATTCGGGTTTGGGCGAGCCGTTGCGAGTGACCAACGGGACCTACTTCGAGGGCGACTTTCCGGGGGTGAGGCTCGGACAGGGCGGCGGGCAAGGCACCATCCCCACGCCGACCGACGATGCAAGCCCGCAGGTCGCGCAGATCAATATTCGCAACACTGAGTTCATGGCCGGCACAGCGTCCAAAGGCATCTCTGGCTTGGCAAACTCTAAGTCACAGTCGGTTGCGCTGGGTCTCGAAGGGCTCAGCCATGGCTATTGGGTGGTGCCCGTCGGAGCGCCGGATCTGATGACCGTTGGCACCTTCACGTGGTCCGCCAATTGCGACTTTTCGCGCGATATACCCGCCGGCATGCACGACTTGAACGTCGCGGCCGCGGACGAGAGTGGCCACTTCGGCGCGGTCGCGACCGCTAGCTTGAACATCCAGCCATTCATTCCGGCAGGTCACGTAGTGGCCTCATTGTCCTGGGGCGCGGACGCGGACCTCGATCTGCACATCGTCGGGCCGAGCGGCAAAGAGCTCGACCCGAAACACCCGAACACCACGCAGCTGTTCGACGCCGGCGATGAAAAGGGCATGCCCATGCCCGGCAACGGTTTGCTCGATCACGATTCGCTCGCGTCCTGCTACCCCGACGGATTGCGGACGGAGAACGTGGTCTGGACGGACAATCCCGAAAAGGGAGGCTACTTGGTGCGCGTCGACATGTTCAGCGCATGCGGAAAACCGAGCGCAAATTTCGTCTTCTCGCTGTACGTGGACGGCGAGCGAGTGCTGGAAAAGCACGGCCGGCTGCTGGACCTCAACGCCGACGGCGGAGGCCCGGGCTCAGGTCTCTTCGTCACCGAATTCACCTGTAAAGGAACGGGCAAATGCTCATAACAAGTCTCGAAAAATTCTCGCTGATGGGTGCGTCGTGGGTGCTCTACCTGCTGGTCGCGCTGTCCATGTTCTCGATCGGCATCATGTTCGAGCGCTGGATCTACTTTCGCAGCAATTCATCGAAGAACGTCAGCGGTTTGGCCGACGGGCTGCTCAAGTTCCTCAAAGCGGGGGACCGCCGCGGCGCGGAGAACCTGCTGAAGAACGACAGGTCGCTCGAGGCGCAGGTCGTGTTGCCCGTTTTGGGTTGGCTCGATGGCGGTCCGGACTCGGTCTCCGAGGCGCTCGATGCCTCGCTGATGCGAAAACGTCCGGAGCTCGAGCGTGGGCTGACCTGGCTCGGTACGCTGGGCAACAACGCGCCCTTCCTCGGCTTGTTCGGTACGGTGATCGGCGTCATCCAGGCGTTCCACATGCTGGGCAGCAGCGGCGCGGGCGGCAACCAAGCCGCCATGGGCAACGTGATCGTGGCCATCTCCGAAGCACTGATCGCCACTGGCGTCGGTCTGATCGTCGCGTTGCCTGCGGTCGTTGGCTTCAACCTGACCCAGAAGCGCGTCAGCACGGTCGAGAACAATATCGCCCTGATAGGCAAGGAGCTGCTCGCCTTCCTCAAGGCCGACGCCAAGCTGATCGCGGAGTTTCGCGCGCTCTCCGAAGAATTGCCCGCCAGCAAGTCGGCGGCAAACTTAGCGGCTTTGGACGAACACGTCGCCGCCACCGAACAACCCGAACCCACCTGAAGGATCGAATTTCATGGCTGGAACGATGAGCTCAGGCGGGGGACGGCGCGCGCCGATCTCCGGGATCAACGTCACGCCGATGGTGGACGTCATGCTCGTGCTGCTCGTGATCATGATGGTGTCGGCGCAATACATCGTGTCGCAGAGCCTTAAGGTAGAGTTGCCGAAGGCGGCCAGCTCTACTGATTCCGTCTCCTCCGTGGCAGCGGTCACGCTGACCAAAGACGGTAAGACTTATTACAATCAAAAGCCGGTCACCGAAGCGGACTTAATCAATAACCTTCGCAGCGCGCTCGCCGGAAACAAAGACCTCAATCTGATCGTGACCGCGGATAAAGAGGTGCAACACGGCAACGTTGTGCACGTCATCGATCTGGCGAAGGTCGAGGGCATCACCAAGTTCGCGATCAACGTCGAGATAGCGAACTGAGACATGCGCTGGGCTAAAGTCGGCTACATCGCCGGGGCGGTTTTGAGCGTGGCGCTTCACGTCGCTGCGTTCGGCGGTCTCAGCGTGTTGAAGAAGGCCGTTCCGGAGGCGCAGCACGTCGCCGTAATCATGTCTTCTGCGAAGAAGAAGCAAAAGCCCAAGCCGCCAGAGCCTCCGAAGCCGATCGAAGCCCCGAAAGAGATGCTGCAGCGCCCGCTCGCGCCGGCCAAGGCAGCGCCGCCTCCGGTCGCGCCGCCGCCCGACCCGGTCGCCGCCGCGCATCCGGCGTTGGCGGCCATGCCTGATTTCGGGATTTCGTTGTCCGGGAACGGCATTGGCGGGCCCGGCGGGATCGCCGTGCCCATGGGCTCACCGCAGCCCGTTTCCGACGTCGTGGCCCATAAGGAAAAAACTTTCGGCAACGCCGCCGAGCGGCCCGCGGTGGCGGCGGACGACTGCGCCGAGGACGTCGTGAAGGCGAAGCCGCAGGGCTTTGTGCAGCCGACCTACACGGACGACGCGCGCTCCGCCGGCATCGAGGGGCGCGTTCGCGTGCAAGTCACGATCGACGCTTCCGGCGCGGTTACCGGCGCGCAAGTCGTGTCCGGCTTGGGCCACGGCCTGGATGAGTCGGCGGTCGCGGCGGCCAAGCGCATGAGTTTCAATGCCGCGACTCGCTGCGGCAAAGCCGTGCAATCAAACTTTGTGGTTTCGATGCGCTTCGTACTTGGAGAGTAAGGTGGTGAAGAAGCTACTCGGGGCGGCGCTGCTGCTCGCCTCACTGTGCGCACCTGAGTCGGTGCTGGCGCAGGCAAACTCGGCAGAGACGCAAGCCCATCAGCCAAAGCTGACCAAGCTGCCCAAGCTCGTTCACTTCGAAGAGGCGCCCTATCCAGAGTCAGAAAAGGCGGCGGGGAAAACCGCGTCGGTCGTGCTGCAGATCGCGATCGACGACAAGGGCGCGGTGGCGGACGCGGTCGTGCAGCAGTCGGCCGGCCCGGCCTTCGATCAAGCTGCGCTCGGCGCGGTCAAAAAATTCAGCTTCGACCCCGCCGAGATCGACAACCGCCCGGCGCCGGTCAAGATCACGTACCGATACGATTTCGTGTTCACGGTCGAGCCTCCCACGCCGGTCATCAACTACGACGGTTACATCAAAAATCGCTTCACCAAGCAGCCGATCGCGGGCGTGAAAGTCTCGATCGACGGCTTCGGCGAGGCGACGACGGACGAGCTCGGCCACTTCGAATTCAAAGAAGTACCGCTCGGTAAGCACATCATCACGATCAGCGGCCCGAAGCTGACCACCGTCACGACCGAAGAGGAGCTCGAGAAGGGCAAGAAGCTTTCGGTCAAGTATGCGCTCGAGCCGCAGGAAGACGTCCCGCCGGGCGAGGAATCCGATCTCGAGATCGTGGTCGTCGCACCCAAAATTCAGAAGGAAGTCGTCTCCACCGAGATCAAAACCGAAGAAGGCCGTCGCGTTCCCGGTACGCAAGGGGACACGCTCAAAGTCGTCCAAAACTTACCCGGCGTGGCCCGCGCATCGTTCGGCTCTGGCCAGCTCGTAGTCTGGGGCGCGGCGCCGCAAGATACGCGCATCTACGTGGACGGCATTCACATTCCGCTCCTCTATCACGGCGGCGGTCTACGCTCGGTGTTCGCCGGGGATCTGGTGCGGGCGATCAACTTGGCACCCGGCGGCTACGGCTCGGAGTATGGCCGCGGGCTCGGTGGCCTGGTTACGATCGACACTCGCGCGCTTCGTACCACCGGTGTACACGGCTTCGTCGCGGCCGACGTGATCGATTCGGCGGCGATGGTGGAGGCTCCCTTGTCGAGCTCCACGCGCTTCGCGATCGCAGCGCGTAAGAGCTATTTGGATCGCTCGCTCTCGCTCGTCACTGACAAAGACGTCGGCGACTTCGTGCCGATCCCCGACTACTACGACGCCCAGGTCAAGCTCAGCCACGATATTGGGCAAAATGAAAGCATCGAGCTCTTGGCGTTGACGTCGCGGGACGCGCTGACCCGCACCTTGAAGAACCAGGATCCGGCGCAGGACAAGAGCGATTACACGCTGACCTCGTTCAGCCGTGTGGGCCTCGCCTACAAGCGCCAGCTGGACGACGGCTCCAGCGTTTTGCTCACGCCATGGGTTGGCGTCGATCACACCAAGTCGCAAGAATCTTTCGGAGGCACTCCCACCCAGCTCGACGCGAAGAGTACGGTCTTCGGGTTCAGGTCGGCTTGGCGTGGTCGACTCTCGGATCACATCGTGACGACGGTCGGCTTGGACGTGGAGGGCAGCCGGTCCGCCCTGAACCGCCGCGGCTCGATCACGTTGCCCGCGCGCGAGGGCGACTACGCGGTGTTCGGTCAGCCCCCGGGTGGTCAGGTCAATGGCGACACTTGGGATACGACGATCCTGTCCGTCGCTCCCTACGTGCAAACCGACTTCGCGTTCTTCGGGGATCGCCTGCACCTCGTGCCCGGTCTGCGCGTCGAACCCTTCATCACGACCGCCAGCCATCGCTTGCCCACGCGGCCGGACTCGCCCGGCATCGGCGGCGTCACGCATGAAACGAGCGCGCTCGACCCGCGGCTGTCTACCTCTTACCAGATGCTGCCGAGGCTCGGGTTCAAAGCCGCATTTGGCTACTACCACCAGTCTCCACAGGCCGCGGACTTATCCGCCGTGTTCGGCAACCCTCAACTCGATATCGAGCACGCCTATCACCTTCTGGGAGGTGCCAACGTCAAACTCAGCGAGCACGTGTCCTTGGAGGAGGTCCTGTTTTACTCGAAGTCGTCCAATCTGATCACACGCAGCGACTCGAGCACGCCGCTGTTGGCCGAAGCCTTGGTGCAAAGCGGAGAGGGCCGCGCGTACGGCACGCAGATCTTGTTGCGTCATGAGCTGACTGCGGGCTTCTTCGGCTGGATCAGCTACACGCTGATGCGGAGCGAGCGCAAAGATCACCCGGGCCTCGACTGGCGGCTCTTCGACTTCGATCAGACGCACGTTGCTACTGTGGTCGCTTCTTATGAGCTCGGCCGCGGCTTCGAGGTCGGCGCACGTTTTCGTTATGCTACGGGTTTCCCACGCACCCCCGTGACCAGCGCCTTTTACAGCGCCCGTCGCGACCTATACGAGCCGAATTTCGGCTCCCAGAACTCGCAGCGTATCCCAGCCTTCGTGCAGGCCGATGCCCGCATCGCCAAGCGCTTCAACGGCAAGTGGTGGAAGGCCGAGGTATACGTCGACGTACAGAACATCACGGACCGAGATAACCCGGAAGAAGTCGTCTACGACTACAAGTACGGTAAACGAGCTTACATCACCGGTCTACCAACACTGCCCGTATTCGGCGCGAGGTTCGAATGGTGAATCCATGCCAGAAGTTAGCCCTTGCCGGGCTCGTCGTGACCGCGGCCGCCTGCACGCCAGAATTTACCGACCGCTCGTCGGCGGTTACGGAAGCACGCGTGTTGGCGATTGGGTCCAGCCCGGCCGAAGCTCTGCCGGGCACTGATGTCACCTACAAGATACTCATCGTCGACGCGAACGGACTGGTCAAAGCGCCACGGGTGAGCTGGTCGTATTGTACCCAGCCCAAGCCAACCAACGAGCTGAACGACGTCGCTACGGCGTGCTTCGGCAGCAGCGCGGTGACACTGCCGCTCGGCGCCGGCCTTGCCCCGAAAGGCACCCTGCCGATCAACGGCTGCGCGCAGTTCGGCCCGGACGTCCCGCAGCCAGTCGCGAACACCGACAGCGACGCCGGCACCGGCGCGAGCTCCAGCAACGGCACGCTTCATCAAACTCAAGGCCGCCCGACCGATCCGGATTCGACGGACGGTTATTACCAGCCCGTGATCTTGAACGTGGCCGCGGGCGGCATTCACGTCCCGACTCTCGGCGAGACGCGCATCACCTGTGGTTTGGCCGGCAGTACCGGTGAGCAGTTCGAAGCTTACAACCGCGCCACCAAGAGCAACGAGAACCCGAAGCTGCTCGGGGTCACCATCGCAAGCCTGCATGACGCCGCGCTCACTCCTCTCGGCGTCGACGAACCGCTACGGGTCGACGCTTCGTCCAACCTCACGCTGCGTGCCTCGTGGTCCGCTTGTCCGAGCAAGGCCCGGTGTGGCGATGGCATTTGCAGTCCAGGCGAGGCCATCCAAGATTGCCCAGACGACTGCACGACGCCCAAAGGCTGTGGTGGCTCAGAGTCCTTCTCGTACCTCGACCCGGAGAGCCACGTGCTGGTCGATCGCCATGAAGCGATCCGCGTCTCTTGGTTCGCCACGCGCGGCGCCTTCGACACGGATCACACCGGTCGCCAGGAAAGCGAGTTCACGGAGACCTCCAGCGACGACACGTGGACCTCCCCGGACGAAGCCGGGCCCGTGTTCATGTGGGTCGTACTGAGGGACGACCGGGGTGGCGTCGATTGGCAGGGTTTTCGTATCGACGTCCGTTGATGACGAAGCGCGACACAATCGTCGTGGGGAGTGCAGAGCTGCTACCGACTCGTCACCTGGCAGTCACATCGGTCGGCTAATCGCGAGGACACAAATGGCTCGAATTTTGGTGATCGAGGACGAAGCCGATATCCGGCAAGTGCTCGACTACAACCTGAAGAGCGCCGGGCACGAGGTCTTGGAGGCCGCGCGGGGCGCGGACGGCCTGCGCCTGATCCGGGAGCGCGAGCCCGACTTGGTGCTGCTCGACCTGATGCTGCCCGATATGCCGGGGACCGAGGTCTGCCGCTCGATTAAAGACAATCCGGCGACGAAGACGCTGCCGGTCGTGATGCTGACCGCGCGCGGCGAAGAGATCGACCGTGTCGTCGGCTTCGAGATTGGCGCTGACGACTACATTACCAAGCCTTTCAGTGTTCGCGAGCTGGTGTTGCGAATTCGCGCTGTTTTGCGGCGTCGTGAACTTCCCGTCAGTGACGGCCCGACGATCGAGTTCGGTAATCTGCGACTCGACCGCGCCGCGCACCGGGTCTGGGTCGAAGGCGAGGAAGTCGAGCTCACCGCGCTGGAGTTCAAGCTCTTGGTGACGCTCTACGAGCGCCGCAATCGGGTGCAGTCACGCGGCGCGCTGCTCGATGAAGTGTGGGGGCTCGACACCAAGATCTCGACGCGCACCGTGGACGCGCACGTGAAGCGCCTGCGCGAGAAGATGGGGGCCGCCCGTGACTACATCGAGACCGTGCGCGGTGTAGGGTATCGGTTCGCAGACGTGCCCATGGCGGAAGCCCTCGGCGCCGGCTAACATTCTGTAGACCGACTGCGCGTCGCCCGACTTCGTTTGCGATAACGTTGCCAGTCCTTTGCGCGCTCGCCATGTCGCGCCCGCACACTCCGTCAACGGAGGCATACATGGACCTGACGCGCTTCACGATCCAAGATTTTGGGTTGCTCGCGGTGTTGATCCTGACGAGCTTTGCGTTGGCGATGACTCTGGTCACGCACGTGTCGGTGCTGCGGGTGCGGGCGCGGGGGCGGACGTCCAAGCGCGGACCGACCCCGCCCATCTCCGTCTTGAAGCCGCTTTGCGGGGTAGACGAAGGCTTATACGAAAACCTGGCCTCGCTGGCTCGCCAGGACTACCCCGACTTCGAACTCGTGCTCGGCGCCGAAGACCCACGCGACCCCGCGCTTGGCGTGGCGAGCGCGCTGCGCCGCGAGCTTCCGCAGCTGAGGCTAGAGCTCGTCTTTGGCATGCCGTCGCTGGGCATGAATCCGAAAGTCAGCAATCTAACGGCGCTGAGTCAGCGTGCTCGGTACGACGTGCAGCTGATCTCGGACTCCAACGTGCGCCCGGACCCTGAATATCTGCGCACGCTGGCGGCAGAGCTCGCAGATCCGGGCGTGGGGCTCGTTTCGAGCTTGCTCTCGGGCACCGGTGGCAAGAGCTTGGGCGCGCGATTGGAGAATCTGCATTTGGCGACCTACGTCGCACGCGCGGTGTGCGGCGCGGATGTATTGGCCGCCCATCCTTGCGTGATCGGCAAGTCGATGTTGTTCCGAAAATCAGACCTCACGCGCGTCGGCGGCTTCGAACTCGTGCGCGACGTGCTGGCGGAAGATTACGTGCTCGGCCAGGCATTCCGCCGTGCCGGCTTGCGCGTGGCGTTGTCGGCGCATGTCCTTCGAACCGTCAACGTGCGGCGTAGCGTCGGCCAATTCGCCGCGCGCCACGTGCGTTGGGCACAGATGCGCCGTCGCCTGGCGGCGCGCCTGTATTGGGGTGAGCCCTTACTCTATCCCGGGCCCCTGCTAACCACGTTGCTCGTGCTGCTTGCGTTCGGTGCGAAGCTGCCCTTCGTCGGCTCGAACCGACTCGCGGAGCTGTCCGTGCTCGCTCTGATCGCGAAATATGCCTCGGACGCCTGGTTGATTCGGGTCATCAACGGCGCATTCCCGCGGGCGACGGAGCTGCCGCTGCTCTTGCTCAAGGACATCGCGATGTGGGGCGTTTGGCTGGTCGGCGCCCTCAGGCGCCGAGTCGTGTGGCGCGGCCACTGCATGCTGATCGGCGAAGGCTCACGCCTCCACGCGCTGCGTCAACCGAGACGGCCTGAGCCGGCAGTGGCGCGCGCCTAGCGCAGGTATGGGACGCCGGGGCTGACGCCGAGCTCGGCGAAAGCGGGTAGGGGCTCGCGGAGCTCCGCCGAGCCCACATTTTGCGCTACCATGATGGAACCGACCCGAGGAGGCGCGCGGCCACCTGGGCCGGTCCGGCCGCTTTCCTACACGAGTGCTACTCGGCCGCCACGCAACCGCCACAATTTACCGGTAACCGGTTTCTCGGATGACACGCATTCTGATCGTCGAAGACGAACCCGATCTGCAGCAGGTGCTGGAGTACAATCTCCGGCAGGCCGGCCACGAAGTATTCGTGACCAAGCTCGGCAGGGAAGGGCTGCGCATCGCGCGTGAGCAGAAGCCCGAGGTCGTGCTGTTGGATCTGATGTTACCCGACATTGCCGGCACGGAGGTCTGCAAGCAACTCAAAGAGGCGCCCGCGACCAAGGGTATCAACGTAGTCATGCTCACCGCTCGCGGGGAAGAGATCGATCGCGTGGTCGGCTTCGAGCTGGGCGCGGACGACTACGTGACCAAGCCCTTCAGTGTCCGAGAGCTGCTCTTGCGGATTCAAGCCATCACCCGCCGCGGCAAGGCCGAGGCGAAGGACGTGGAGGCCACGGTCGAGTTCGGAAAGCTCAAAATCGACCGGGACGCGCACCGCGTGTGGGTCGAAAGCTTGGAGATCGAGCTCACTGCGCTCGAGTTCAAGTTGCTGGTTACGCTCTACGACCGCAAAAATCGCGTGCAGACGCGCAGCACATTGCTCGACGACGTCTGGGGCATTCAAGCCGACATCACCACGCGCACGGTCGATACCCACGTCAAGCGCTTGCGCGAGAAGCTCGAGGCGGCGCGTGACTACGTCGAGACGGTTCGCGGCGTCGGCTATCGCTTCGTCGGCACCCCCGACGAGGCGACTGCGTGAAGCTCGGCATCCGCGCCAAGCTTTTTCTGACTTCGCTTGGAATCATCCTGGTGTCAGTGGTCGTTGCTTACGGCTATTCGAGCGGCCGTCTAGAGCGCGAGCTAACCGATCGCGTGCGCGCCGAGTTGATCGTGCGCGCCAAGCTGGTTGCGCTGGGTGCCGAATCCTCTTACGTGCTGTGGGAAGACAGCGCGCGTTGGCACGCGTTGGCCCGTGATTTGGGCCGCCGCGCCAACGCCGAGGTCACTTTGCTGCGTAAGGACGGCAAGGTGCTGGGCGATTCGCGCGAGCACGACGACCCAGTGAGCTGGAGCGACCGTCCAGAGGTCCGCGGCGCGCTAGCGCTTTCGGGCGCTGAGCCCGGGTACGCGTCGGTTGTCGATGGCCACATGCTGGTCGTCGCCGTGCCATTCGCGCGCGCCGAAGAGATCGCGGGCGTGGCGCGCGTGGCCTTGCCGCTGACGGAAATCGATGTTGCACGCGCCGAGCTGAATCGGACCCTCACGCTAGCCACGGCGATCGCCCTAGCCGCTGCGATCATCGTTTCCATCTTGGCGGCCGAGCTTGCCTCGCGCACCGCGCGCTCGCTCACGGAAGTCGCTCGGCGCATGGCCGGTGGGGATCTCTCGACGCGCGCTCGCCAAACCGGCGACGACGAATTCGGCGAGCTCGGTCGCGCGCTCGACCAACTGGCGAAGAACCTGTCGCACACGCTCGGTGACCTGAGTGAAGAACGCGACCGCTTGGGCGGCATCCTCGCGAGCATGCAAGAGGGCGTGCTGCTGCTCGATCGCTCCGGCCACATCTTCGTGTTGAATCCATCGCTGCGTGAAATGCTGCTCGTCGGCCCGGACTCGATCGGCAAAACGGTGCTCGGCGTGGTGCGTCACGCGGAGTTGAAGGAGCTCCTGGACTTGGGTCGTCGGTCGCTGGAACCCGTGACACGAGAGATCGATTTCGGTACGATTCAGCCGCGGCGGCTGCAGGTGAGGGCGGCCCAGCTGCCGGGCGATCAAGGCGGGCTCTTGGCCGTGTTCGTGGACGTGACCGAGGTGCGCCGACTCGAATCACTGCGCCGCGAGTTCGTCGCCAACGTGTCGCACGAGCTGCGGACGCCAGTTACGGCGGTGCGCTCGGCCGCCGAGACTTTGCAAAACGCGGCTTCCGATGATCCTACGGCGACGAAAGCGTTTCTCGGAATCATCGAACGCAACGCGGAGCGGCTACACGACTTGGTCGAGGATCTCCTGGACCTGTCTCGCATCGAATCGCGAGGCCTCAAGCTCAACATGGAGCCGCTATCGGTCGACGCCGTCTACGATCAAGTATTGAGCTTGTTCGCCGAGCGCGCAGCCAAGCGCGGCACTGCCCTCGAAAACGACGCAGCCGAGGAGCTGCAGCGGGTGGTGGCCGACCGGCGCGCGCTAGAGCACGTGCTCACCAATCTGGTCGACAACGCCGTCAAGTACTGTCCTTCGGGCACCACCATTCGCCTGCGCGCGGTCGTGCACGACCAAGACGTCGAGCTGTCGGTCGAGGACAACGGCCCAGGCATCGAACCGCGTCATCTGCCGCGCTTATTCGAACGCTTCTACCGCGTCGATGCCGGACGCTCGCGCGACGTCGGTGGCACCGGCCTCGGCTTGTCCATCGTTAAGCACTTGGTCGAAGCCATGGGGGGCAGCGTGCGTGTCGAAAGCACGCCCGGGGTAGGCACCAAGTTCAGCGTGGTACTCAGGAGCGGGCAGCCTCAGGAAAAACGCGCGGTCGCCTAGGCTCAGCGCGAGCCGCCCCGGGCCGGTCTCTAAAACGCAAGACCGAAAGAGAGCCTCGAAAGCGTTCGAAGCCGCGCGGAACGCTCGATCATCCGCCCAGCCGGTCCCAGGGAAGGCGCGAACTAAGCAACGATTTGGTGTCGTCGCTCTTCGAGCCTGACGCACCGCCAGAGATCGCGTACCCAAGCGTTCAATTCATTCTCTCAAGTGACGGAAGGCCGACTAATGATTTCGGATACACGCATCGCGACGACGATCTTCGCGTTCATCAGCTTGGCTGCTTTGGCGATGGGCTGCGGAAAGAAAGACGTGGCACCGGCCGACATGGCGGCCGCTGCCTCCGCCGCTCCCGCGCCCGCATCGGGGACCGTGACGCTGCAGGGCTCGGGCGCAAGCTTCCCGGCGCCACTGTACTCGCGGTGGTTTCGCGAGTTTGGGGACAAGAACAAAAACATCCGCGTCAACTATCAGTCCACGGGCAGCGGAGCGGGTATCAAAGCATTCATCGAAGGTCAGACCGATTTTGGCGCGAGCGATGCAGCCATGACCGACGAAGAGATCAAGCAAGCCAAGGACGACGTCATCTTGTTACCGATGACCGCAGGCAATATCGTGCTCGCCTATAACCTCGAAGGCATCACTGATCTCAAGCTGTCGCGCGAGGCGTACTCGGGCATTTTTCTGGGCACGATCAAGAAGTGGAACGATCCAAAGATCGTGGCCAATAACCCCGGTCTGAAGCTACCGAAGCTCGACATCTCGGTCGTTCACCGCTCCGATGGCAGCGGAACGACGTTCGTCTTCACGCAGCATCTCGCGGCGATCAGCGATAAGTGGAAGTCGGGCCCCGGTGTGGGCAAATCCGTGGAGTGGCCGGTGGGCGTCGGCGGCGCTAAGAACGATGGCGTGGCGGCTCAGATTCATCAGACCCCCGGGGCCATCGGCTACATAGAGTTCGCGTTCGCCGCCACCACGAAGCAGCCGACGGCGCTGCTCGAGAATAAGGCCGGCAAATTCGTGGCCGCCTCGCTCAAGAGCTCTGCCACGGCCTTGGCGGCGGTGGATCTGCCGGCGGACATGCGCGCCTGGGTGACGGACCCGGCGGGCGACGAGTCTTATCCAATCGTCACTTACACCTGGATCCTCGCGCACAAGAAGTACACCGATAAGGCCAAGTCAGCGGCGCTCAAGAGCGTGCTCAAGTGGAGCCTCACCGACGGTCAAAAGCTGTCCGAGAGCTTGTTCTACGTGCCGCTCCCCGAGACGGTCGCGAGCAACGTTTTGAAGGCCGTCGATAGCATCGAGTGAGGGCTGCGCGCTCACCCAGCGACTAGAGGCAACATGGCAGACAGTAAGACTTCAACGGCGAGCGCGAAGCCGGATCTTTCCGAAGCGTTCAGGTCGTCTGTCGCGCGGCCGCCAAGCCCTTGGCAAAAGGGCTTCGATGGCGCCTTCAAGAATGTCGCCTATGGGTTTGGCATCGGCGTCGCGCTGCTCCTCGCCGGCGTCGTCTTCGAAGTGCTGAGCAACGCCAGGACCGCGATTGCAAATTACGGCCTGTCGTTCCTCACCACCTCGGTTTGGGACCCCAACCGTGCGCAGTTCGGCATCTTGGCCGAGATCGTGGGCACGCTCTACACCTCCGTGCTCGCGCTCGGGCTCGGCGGTTTCTTCGGCGTAACGGTAGCGCTCGTGCTGAGTCAGGGCTTCGTACCGCGCCGAGTCGAGCTGGTGATGAAGAACATCGTCGAGCTTTTGGCCGCGATTCCCAGCGTGGTTTACGGCCTGTGGGGCATCTTCGTGTTGATCCCTGCCGTGCGTGCGCCATCGGGCTGGCTGAACGAACACTTCGGCTCGATCCCATTCTTCTCGACGCGGCTCAGCGGCCCCGGAATCTTTCCGGCGGCACTCGTGCTCTCGATCATGATTCTGCCCACCATCACGGCCATCTCTCGAGAAGCCATGGCGGCGGTGCCCAAGCGTTTGGCTGCAGCGGCCTATGGCCTCGGCGCAACGCGTTGGGAAGTGATCTTCAAGGTCACGCTGCCGACGGCCGTCGGGGGCATTTTTGGTGCGCTCGTGCTGGGCTTCGGGCGCGCGCTGGGCGAGACCATGGCGTTGGCCATGTTGGTTGGTAACGCCAACGTTTTCGGCTGGTCATTGTTCTCTCCAGGCAACACACTGGCGGCGCTCCTGGCCAACCATTTTCCTGAAGCGGGGAAGGTCGAGGTCGCGGCGCTCATGTACGCGGCGTTCGTGTTGATGCTCATCACACTCGCCGTGAATGCGCTCGGTTCGTTCATCATGCTGCGCACGACCCGTGAGCTGAAGGGGCTCGGCTGATGGCCAACGCCGCGCTCACACCGTCGTCAGCCGCCACCAGCGCTGGCAATTCTTTCCGTCGCACGCTCGGAAACCGGCGCACGCTCAGTAACGCACTGCTGACGGTGTTGGCGGTATCGCTCAGTTTGCTGGCGATGTTTCCGCTCTTTTCCGTGCTGTACATGCTGATCATCAAGGGCGGCGCATTGCTCAGCCCGACCCTCTTCAGCGAGTTAACGCCCGGCGCAGGCATGGAAGGTGGCGGCATCGGTAACGCGGTGGTTGGCACGCTGGTCGTGGTCGCCATCTCTACCTGCTTGGCCCTCCCGCTGGGGTTTTTGGGTGCGGTGTACCTGGCTGAATACGGCGGCAACAACAAGCTTGCGACGGTGGTCCGGTTCGCGGCGAAGGTCCTCACGGGCCTGCCCTCGATCCTAGCCGGCGTGTTCGCATACGCGACGGTGGTGGTGACCACCGGCTCTTTCAGCGCCCTCGCCGGCGGCTGCGCCATGGCGATCTTGATGGTGCCTACCGTGATGTTGACTAGCGAGTCCGCGCTGCTTGCCGTGCCCTCGAAGATGAAGATGGCGGCCTTTGGCATGGGCGCCACCCGAGCCCAAACGGTCCTCAGGATCGTGATCCCAACCGCCACACCGGGCATTCTGACCGGCGTTATGCTGGCCCTTGCCCGCGCCATGGGCGAGACCGCGCCGCTGCTCTTCACCGCCCTCTTCAGTGATTATTGGTTCGAGGGTAAGCTGACCCAGCCGATCGCTTCACTGTCCGTCCTGATTTACAACTTTGCAGGCAGCCCCTTCGAGCATCAAGTGTCGCTCGCTTGGGCCGCCTCGCTCGTGCTCGTGAGCATCGTGCTCGTCTTGAACGTCACGGCTCAGGTCGCCACGCGGCGGCCCGAGGAACACTGATCGCTCGGAGCTCCGTGAAGGAAGAAAAAGCCATGAACACTCACGAAAGACCGGCGCCCAGCGCGTCCGAGACGCCCGCTACCGGTCCTGACAGCGTCGAGCAGATCGCCGCCGCCGCCACCGCCCCCGTGGTCATGGATTGTCGCATCAAAACTCTGCACTACGGTGATTTCTTGGCCGTCCGGGACACGAACATCCCAATCGTGTCCAACGAGATCACCGCGTTCATTGGCCCTTCGGGCTGCGGCAAGAGCACGGTGCTGCGCAGCTTGAATCGCATGAACGATTTCGTGAACGGCTTTCGCTTCGAAGGCTCGGTCCATTATCGTGGGCAGGACATCTACGCGCCGGAGATCGACCCGGTGGCGGTGCGTCGCTCAATCGGGATGGTGTTTCAACAGCCGAATCCATTCGCGATGAGCATCTACAAAAATGTCGCCTTTGGCCTCAAGCTCAACAACTACAAGGGCGACTATGCGGAACGGGTTGAGACTGCATTGCGCGGCGCTGCGCTGTGGGACGAGGTCAAGGATAAGCTGAGCTCCAGCGGCCTATCGCTCTCCGGTGGGCAGCAGCAGCGCTTGTGCATAGCCCGCGCCATCGCGGTGGAGCCCGAGTTGCTCTTGATGGATGAGCCCTGCTCCGCCCTGGACCCGATCGCCACGCGGCGCGTCGAAGATCTGATGCTGGAGCTGAAAGAAAAGTACACGATCGCGATCGTGACGCACAACTTGCAGCAAGCTCAGCGTGTGGCTGATCGCACGGCTTTCCTCTTCGTCGATACGAGCGCGGGGGGTCGCACCGGCTATCTGATCGAATACCGTCCCTCGGCCGAGCTGTTCGAGGATCCGCGCGAAGAGCGCACTAAAGCCTATATTCGCGGTGAATTCAGCTGAGCTGCGTCGGGCGGCCATGACGCACGGGGGATGGTATAGAGAGCCTAGTGCAACGGATCAACACGGTCGCAGCAACGCTATCGATGCTTCTGCTGACCTCGAGTCAGCTCCTCGTCACGCGCCCCGCTCCGGCCCAAGCGTCAGTGGACGCGCCGCCCGCGGCAGCGTTTCCGAACGCGGATGCTTCAGCGATGCCGCCCGTCGATCCCCCGTCCGCGGCACCAGATTCCTCGGCTGCGCCGCCGCCGGCTCCCGCCGTCAAAGCCGATGCGCCGGTGGAATCCCCAGCTCCGTCGCCGCCATCCGGCGCGCCCTCTCCGGCGGTCGGCCCACCTAGCGTAGGCGGCGCTAGTTTTGCCCCGGTTCCTGAGTCGCCGGCCCAGCACGGGCCGAAACGGCCCGTGCCCGCCGTTCCGCCGAAGGCAGCCACACCGAGAAGAGCAGCTCCGGGGGCGGGTCCGGCACAGGCTGGCGCTCAATCAACGCCCGACGCGCCGCCTGGCACGCCGAGCGCCGTGCTGCCCGAGAGCGAGCCCCAAGATGATTCCTACGGCATCTTCGGACCCTTTCGCATCGGCTTTCTGATCGGCACCGGCTTACCGGACCTACTGAGTCTGGGCGGCACCATCAAGGTGACTCGTTACTTTGGCGCGGGCTTCAACCTGGGGATGATTCCGACCGTCAAGCTCTCCCTGTACGGAGACGCGACGATTTCTTATCACGAGTACGATTTATACGGGCGAGTTTACCCTTTTGGGAACGCCTTCTTCCTGGGCGCGGGTCTCGGCTACGCAAAGATCGTTGGCACACTGGCCAACCGCTACGCACTCACTCCAGAAGAGAGCGCCGCGAGCGGCTTGGCTTCACCGGTGCAGATCGACAGCCGGGGCTCCGTGCGCACGTTGGTGCTCACCCCGCAGCTCGGTCTGTTGAAGACGTTCTCGTCTGGTTTCTCGATCGGCGTGAACGTGGGTGCTCAAATTCCCATCGCGCCCAGCACCGTCGACTACGCGACCCACGTCCCGCCGGGCGTGCCGGAGCAGCTGGTCACTCCGAACGATGACAAGGTCCGTTCCACGCTGAACACCGTTGGCCGTACTACGTTGCCGACTTTCGACTTCAAGCTCGGCTGGCTACTCTGAAAGAGTTCGCGGGGCGGCGGCAAGGCAGTAACGCGCCGGTCTGCCGATCCGTGGGAGCGTTCGGCAAATCTCCTACATGTCCGCTCAGGGCATCGGCTCAGTCGATCACCAGCTCTTCGATCAAAAACTCGTGTTTCAGGTTCACCATGCGGCCGATGTCCTGAGAAAACAGCTCCGGACGCTTGGTGTAGATCAAATGGCGACTGCGCTGCACCAGATCCACGAGCACGCTCGTGAGCTCTTCTCGACGCACTCTCCCGTCGCTCAGCTGTTCTACGTTGCCAAACGGCCAGGCCTCCGTCAGACCGGCGCGCAGCCGCGCCTCGCTCTCGATCAACGCCTCCCACGGAACGTTGCGGCCGCGGTTGGCGACGGGCGCGCTGAACAGCAGTAAAATCACCGACACCGCCAAGAACATGAAGTCAGTGACTTTGTCTTTCGGCGAATGGACCTGCGCATAGGAGTCCAAGTCGATGCCTTTCAATTGCCCGCGGCGGCTCATCATCAGATTGCCGTTCTTCAAATCGTTGATCGCGTAGCCGACGCCGTGCACGCCTTCCATCCACAGCAGCACGCTCGTCAACAAATCCAGGACCATTGCCGGCGACAGGGCGTGGGTGAAGGGTAGGGCCATACGCTGCCGGCGCCACAGCTCACTACCGCGCGTGCTCACGGCGCGCGCAAATTCCGCTTCCGCCTCCCCCTCAGTGGCGCGCGCGCCCGGGGGCCGGCTGACGCTGGCGTGCTCGGTGCCCGTCACACCGACCAAGTTGTCCAGCGTGTCGCCGTTGATCAGCTGGAGGACGTGATACGTAAAACGCTGCCCCTTGAGCTTTCCGGTATCGTATAGGCGCATCAGGTGCGGGACGCGCGCCAAAGCTCGACCCACGTTCATAGCGGCCTCTGCCTCCAGAATGGCATTCTTTTTCTTGCCGATGATCCGGTCGACCTTGAGGGCGACGCGCCCTGGGTAATTCGAGCTGTTGTCATTCAACGCTTCGTAGACTCGGCCGAATTCGCCCATGCCCAACTGGCGGAGCAACGTGAAGCCCAAGTCGCGAAATGGGTCGGAGACCGTCTTCCAGGCCTCGAGATCCTCGAAGTCCACGATCCCGTTCTCGCCGATGGTCGGGGTCGCCGTACGCACCTTGCGTCCGACCCGCTCGAACTCCATCGCCTTCATCGCGGGCGCCACGTCCGGCATCGCGCCGGACAGGCTCAAGCGCAAGTAGACCGTGTCCAGGTACTCGCACGCCGCGATCCGGACTTCGCCGGCATCTCCGCCATAGCCGTGACCACGCAGAAGAAATCCGAGCTTGTTCAACATCCGAAAATACGGATGGCGGTCCATCAGCTCGCGGCGTGGGATCGCGCTCGAGGCGCTGACCATGTCCTCGTACATCACGCCAGCGGCGCTGGGCTGCAGTAGGCCGGACTTACGGCTCTCGTACAAGACGTTGATCGAGACGAACGTGATGCGGGAAAATACCTCGATTTTTTCGAGGAACCGGTCGCGTGGTGACGCCGGGTAAGCCAGCTGTGAGGCCAGGCGCGAGATCAATGGCCAGCACAGCCCCGCCGCTTGTTCCGGCGTACGTGGTTCGGCGAGCAAGGCTTCTCGCACGTAACGCGCGAGCCGGGAATGCAATACGACCCGCGTCTCGCCGCGCCCATTCAGACCGTCCCGCGGCACTTCACGAGTGCCATCGCTCGGCACGTCGGGGCTCAAGAGCACGCTGATCGACCGCTCGCCGCGTTTGGCGTTGATGAACATCAATTCGTCGAAGACGTTCAGCACCTTCGGCTTGTCCTCGAGGCGCTTGCGGACTCGCTTCAAGCCGAGCGCCAAGAGGTCGGACAGCCAGCGCGAATCCTCATTTACCGGCACGAAGGCCGCCACTCGCAAGTCGGCGTGTAAGTGCACGCGCACGCAGAGGCCTGCCTCGAAGCGGGCGCCGGCCGGTAAACTCAGATAGTGCAGCCACTCTTTGGCTTCACCACTGAACACGGTGGTCGATAGCTCGGTGCGGACGCCGGGCTCGACCACTGCCTCCGACGGGTGGCCGACTACGTGCGGGTTCGGCGGTCGCCAGTTCCACGAATCGAGCGCGGCCTGCAGAGCTTGATGGACGACCTCGTTTTTCTTCATCGGCTCGCCGCCGGCAGTCTAGCTCTCGGGATGCCGCGGCAGAGTAATTTCGAACCGGGTACCGGATTCCGGGGTCGAGGTCACCTTCACGTCTCCGCCGTGCGCCTGAACAATCTGTTGCACGATGTACAAACCGAGCCCGAGCCCCTCCGCGCGCGTGCGCCGCCCGACACCGGACAGAAAGGGTTCGAAAAGCCGGGGCATTAGGTCGGCGGCAATGTGCCCGCCGTTTTGTACGGACGCCACCACTTCACTCGGGCCGCCGACGAGCTCGACCGTGATCGGCACGGTGACGATGCCATGCCGGAGCGCGTTGCCAATCAGGTTCGACAGCACCTGGCCCAGGCGACCGATATCCCAGTCTCCTTGCAGATCGCCGGTCGGCACGACGTCGATCTGGCGGCTGGGATTGGTGGCTTCGAACTCCGCGACCGTTTTGCGCGTGAGGGCCAATAGGTCCATTGCTTTGCGCTCGATTGGAATACCGCCGCCCAAGCGTGCTCTCGACAGATCGAACAACTCATCGATGATGTGCGCCATGCGTGAGCCGCTCGACTGGAGCCGCGCCACGCACTTCTTCAGATCAGGATCGGTGGATGACGCGAGGAGGCTCGTCGTCATGAGCACCACGTTGAGCGGGTTCCTGAGGTCGTGGCCGACGACCGCCATCAGTTCTTCATTCAAGCGCAGCGTTTCCGCAAGGTCCTGCTGTTGACGGTGCAGCTGGAAGAAAGTCTCGGTCTTGTGCCGCAAAATTTGCGGCTCCAGCGGCTTGAATAGAAAATCTACCGCGCCGGCGTCGTAGCCCTTGAACACCCGGTGACGTTCCTGGATGCCGGCGGTGACAAAGATGATCGGCACGTGCCGAGTGCGTTCGGCTCCGCGCATCAGCTCGGCGAGTTCGAAGCCGTCCATCTCGGGCATCTGTACATCGATGAGCGCCAGCGCGAAGTCATGCTCGAGCGCGAGCTCCAACGCCTCGCGTCCCGATTTGGCCTTCAGCAATTCCAACCCTTCACGGCGAAGCAAGGCCTCGAGTACGAGCAGATTCTCGTCGAGATCATCGACGAGCAAAAACTTCACGGGACGCCGAGGTTTGGTCATTGGGCTTTCGTCGCCTGGTGAATTAAGTCCGCTATCTCGGCCAATGATGCAATAATTTGCGGACTCGCGCGAGAAATCGCCGCCCTCGGCATCTGCGGGGCTTCGGCGGTGCTCGGATCCTGCACGACCACGAGTCCGCCCTTCTGGCGGATCGCGCTTGCGCCGACCGAGCCGTCTTCGTTGGCGCCAGTCAGCAGCACGGCGCACGCCGTGTTGCCGAACGTGTCCGCTGCGGACTCGAACAGGACGTCGATGGAGGGCCGCGAGAAATTGACCGGCGCATCGACCGATAGCGAGAACGTGCGGTCCCGCTCCAGCAGCAGGTGGTAATTCGAGGGCGCAAACCAAATAGTTCCGGCGCTGAAGGGCTGCTTGTCCTCGGGCTCTTGCACGCGCGCAGCGCAACGCGGTCCGAACAGCTCGGTGAGTAGGCTCGGCCGGTTCGGGGGCAAGTGCAGCACGACGACGACTGGGGTTCGAGCGTCCTTCGGGACGGCGGGCAGCAGCTGACTCAAGGCTTCCACTGCGCCGGCCGAGCCGCCGATGAGCAGCGCCTCGCACGACGCCAGCAGCGTCGCCACGTTTTCGCCTAGCATCGCTGGTACCAACGTTCTCCGGACACGAAATCGCGAAATGCCGAGGCGTGCTGCGTGAACATCAGGCTTTCTTTCGAGCCCAGGCCCAAGAAGCCTCGCCGGCACAGGGCATCTTTCATCAACCCCAAAGCGCGGTCTTGTAACGTGCGGTCGAAGTAGATCAACACATTGCGACACGACACCATTTGTACTTCCGCGAACACGCTGTCGGTAGCCAGGCTGTGGTCGGAGAACACGACGTTCTTGCGCAGCGTGCGGTCGAAGGTAGCGGAGCCGTAGGCGGCCGTGTAGTACTCCGAAAGCGAGCATTTGCCGCCGGACAGGCGATGATTTTCGGTAAACGCTTGCACTCGTTCGATGCTGTAAAGCCCGAGCTCCGCCTTGCGCAGCGCCTCCGGATTGATATCGGTCGCATACAAGGTCGTGCGATCGAGGAGGCCCTCTTCTCTCAGCAAGATGGCATAGGAATAAAGCTCTTCACCCGAGCTACAACCGGCGATCCAAATGCGGATTGAAGGGTAAGTGAGTAGCTCCGGCACGACTTTCTCGCGGAAAGCCGCGAAGAAGCTCGGGTCCCGGAACATGTCACTGACCTGAACGGTGACGAACTGCAGAAGCTGCGCGAACTGAGCCGGGTCTTGCAGCACTTTGTCCTGAAGCAAAGAGAGCGTAGCCGTGCCCATCTGCAGCTTGGCGACATTCAGGCGGCGCTTCAGGGAAGCAGGCGAGTAGCTGCGGAAGTCGTAGTGGTAGCGCAAAAAAATGGCATCGAGCAAAAGCCGAATCTCGATGTCTTCGGAGGTCTGCATGCTCTAACGCTTGTGTAGCCACACGCGAACTAGGGAGAGCAATATTTCCACGTCGAGCGGCTTGGCGATGTAGTCATTGGCGCCCGCTTTGATGCACAGCTCGCGGTCGTCGCTCATGGCCTTGGCGGTCAAAGCGATGATCGGGACTTTGCTCCAGGGCTCGCTGCGAGCACGGATCAAGCGCGTCGCTTCCAAGCCGTCGACCTCGGGCATCATGATATCCATCAGCACGAGATCGATGCCGGGGGTACGTTCCAAGTGCGCGAGCGCTTCTCGCCCGTTGCGAGCAATGAAGAGCTTGGCGCCCTTGGGCTCGAGGATGCTGCTGAGGGCAAAGATATTGCGCACGTCGTCTTCGGCGACCAAAATTTTGCGGCCATCGAAGGCCGCTTCGCGATCCCGCACTTGGCGCAACATGCGTTGGCGATCGGCCGGCAGAGTGGACTCTACTTGGTGAAGGAAGAGAGTGACCTCGTCCAACAGCCGCTCGGGCGAGCGCGCGCCCTTGATGATGATCGAGCTCGAGAAACGACGTAAGCGCTGCTCCTCGTCTGGGGTCAGCGAGCGCCCCGTGTACACGATGACCGGCGGAAACGCGTATGAGTCATCATTTGCCATGCGTTCCAGCAAGTCGTAACCGGAGGCATCGGGTAGCGACAGGTCGGTCACCACACAGTCGAAGGTTCCAGCCGCGAGCTGGGTCAAGGCTTCCGCGACCGTTGCCACTGCCACGATCTCGATGTCTTGACTCGCCAAAAGTTGCTTCACGGCGTCGCGTTGAACCGCGTCGTCTTCGACGATCAAGAGCCGCTGCAAACGCGAGAAACGGTCCTTCATGTTGCCGAAGACCGTGACCAATTCTTCGCGCTTCACCGGTTTGAACATGTAACCCGCGGCCCCCATGGACAGCGCCATGCGCGAGTAGTCTTCGACGGACATCACGTGGATGGGGATGTGCCGCGTGGCTCCGTTCTGCTTCAGGCGGTCGAGCACGGTCAGGCCGATGCGGTCTGGAAGGTTCATGTCTAAAAGAATGGCCGCCGGCAAAAACTGCGTTGCCAAACGCACCCCTTCCTCCGCGCTGTGCGCAACCAAATATTGAAAGGACAATTCCCCGGCGAGTTTGGCCAAAATTTCGGCGAAGGACACGTCGTCTTCGATGATCAGAAGCAGCCGGCGTTGGCTGTCGATGCGGTCGCGATCGTCTTCGAAGGCGGGCTTTTCAACGCTTCCGACTGCGGGTGGTGGTGGCGAAGGCAGTGGCGTACCGCGGTTTCGAGTACTCAGTCGGTCATAGGCTGGCAGCGGCGGGCCCTCGGTGCTGCCCGCCGTAAACACTTTGGGTAAGAGCAGCGTGAAGGCGCTGCCCGTGCCGAGCTCACTGTCCACCCGCAAATCTCCGCCGAGCATGTGCGCCAGATCACGCGAGATGGACAGGCCGAGCCCGGTACCGCCGAAGCGGCGATTCGTAGTGCCGTCTGCTTGCTGAAATGCCTCGAAGATAGAGGCGTGGTGCGCCTTGGCGATGCCGATACCGCTGTCCTGGACGGTAAAGGCGTACCCCGCGTCGCTCTGCTCGACCGTGAGCGAAACTTGACCGCGCTCGGTGAACTTGAATGCGTTGGAAAGCAGATTCTTCAGCACCTGCTGCACGCGTTGCAAGTCGGTTTCGATCATGGCTTGGGCGTCGCTCAGGGTCAGCGTAAAACCGACGTTTTTGTGCTTCGCCACCGGCTCAAAGGTCCTCTTGACGGGCTCGACCAAGCGCGCCAGCGAGACCTTCTCCGGGCGCACGTCAACCTTGCCTGCCTCAATCTTCGACAGGTCCAGAATGTCGTTGATCAGCGCGAGTAAGTCGTTGCCGGCCGAATAGATCGTGCTCGCGAATTTGACCTGTTCTTCGGTCAAATTGCCGTCGCGGTTGTCGGACAGCAACTTGGCCAAAATCAATGAGCTGTTGAGCGGCGTTCGCAGCTCATGAGACATATTGGCCAAGAACTCGGATTTGTAGCGGCTTGCCCGTTCCAGCTCGGCCATCTTTTCCGACAACGAACCCTGAGCCTTCTGCAGAGCATCGCGTTGCATGAACAGACTCGAGTTGGTGGCCTCGAGCTCTTCCTTGCCCTCCTCGAGCTGCGCGTGCGCGCTGCGCAGCACGTCGCTTTGTTGATGGAGCTCCTCGTTCGCGACGCGCAGCTCCTCCTGTTGCGTTTGCAGCTCTTCCCCCTGGCGCTGCGCCTCCTCCAGCAAGTCCGCCAGGCGTCGCTTCTGTTGCACCGAACGCAGCGCCACCGCGATCGTCTCCGCGACCCGCGAGAGGAGCTCGAGGCCGCGCGGCTCGACGGGAGTGAAGAATGCCAGCTCCAACACCGCGAGTGGCGTGCCGTCTACATGAGCGGGCATCAAAACCAGCTCGGTCGGGGCCTGGTCCCCAGTCCCGGAGCGCACCTTGGCGAAGTCCTTGGGCACGTCTTTGATGTGCAGCAGCGTGCGACCATTAGCGGCGCGCCCAATCAAGCCTTCGCCGTTTGGAAACCAATCATTTTCCGCTGAGCTGAATCCAAAGCTGGCCAAACGCCTGAAACCGCCGGTCTCACCGGCAAAGAAGGAGCCGGCGACGGCGCCCAAGTGGTCGCACAGTTGCGCCAAGGCGCGTCGCGCCAGTTCCTCCGGCGGTGGGTCACCTTGCACCGCCTCCGCGATTTTGGCCTGCTGAGTGCGCACCCAACTTTGAGCCTCGACAGCCGCGCGCGCCTCTCGTTCACCGTTGAGCAGGCCGGTATAGGTCGACGACACCTCTGCCAGTTGTCGCCGCGACAGAAACGCGAGGCCAGCGGCGAGCGTCAGGAACAGCGGTAGACCGAGAAACGTCGTCAAGCGATTGGATTCGCTGTTTGCTGCGGCCCGCTCTACGCGCAGGGTCTGCTCCATCATGAGCATTTGCTGAATGCCTTCGCGGATGGACTCCATGCGCCGCCTGCGTTCCGATAGCTCAGCCATGGTTCGGTAACGTGCGAGGTCACCGGTCTCGCGCACGATGGCCTCGGACATCTTGAGCCACGCCTCGTAGCGGGATCGGGCCACGTCGCAGCGGAGCTGCTGCGGCCCGTTGTCGGCCACCAGGGCGTGCACGGCCCCAAACAGCGGCATCGGCTGAGCACGTTCATAGGGCGCCAAAAACACGCGGTCGCCGGTCAGCAGGTAGCCCCGGATGCCCGATTCTTGATCGACAATCTGCGACTGAATCTCGCTGATCTTGCCCAGCACTTCATCCGTGTGATCGACCCAGTGTGCCGTGTCGGTCATCTTGACGACCTGGAACGCCAAGATTAAACCCACCAAAAGCAGCAGGCCGACCGGTGCAACCACCGCGATCATCAGCCTCTGTGCGAGGAGCTTCCGTTCTCGCGTATCTTCGACAGCCACTTCGGGACGCTACTTCCCAGCAACGGCGTATTCAATGTGGCAGAACGCGTCGCGAAAACGGCGTCAAACTGCGACCGGCATCTTGCGCCAAGGGCACCGCAGCTCAAAAAGCGACCGCGAAGCGCGCCAAGGCTTCATGTAAGACGTGTGCATTGCTGCGCGCGTCGTCGTCTAGGCCAGGGGCCAGCGTATTCCCAGGCGCCGCGGCGCGCTGCGTCGAGGACTGTATGGGCCCACCCGGGGGGACGGCGGTGACGGGGGCCGAGTGTGGAAATAGATTCACCACGTAATTGACGGTGAAGCGCAGGTGTTTGGTCAACCAGTAATTGGCACCGAGCGACAAGGCGTCGACGCGAATCTCGCCATCCATATTCTTGGCGTCTGGGCGGCCGCCTCGGCGCGCGCTGGCGTAGCCGAGGCGGACCTGCTCCCACTTGACCAAAAGTTGGAGGGCGCGCTCGGGCGCTTTGTCGGGCTTGGTAAAGTCCACATGCGGCATATTTTGTACGCCCGGCAATCCGTTGATATCTCGGTTACCGAGCGGCCAATAGCCGAGCTCCAGGTAATACGATTGACCACGCAGGCTGCCGAAGCGCACGCTCGGGGTGGCCTGAGACCCGTCCTCAGCCTCTCGGGTGCCCTTGTCGATGAACGCCGCTTCCGCGGTCAGATCGACGAGGCCGACCGGCAACCGCGCCTCGAGTGCGACGCCCCGCTGCCGGCCTGAATAGATGACGTGGGTGAGGCCCCGAGAGCCCGTGTACGTCGGATTCCAGAATGCGTATTGGCCCTGAGTCGTGAGGGCGGGCACGTCATAAGCGACATACTTCGGGTCACGCGAGCCATAGCGTAAACTGGCGCCGACCTCGAAATTTTTCAGGGCGTCTTTCCTGTTCACGAGAGGAGTCACATAGGCGCGAGCAAACAGGTCTCCTCGGCTATCGACGTTGGGCCGGTTCTGGCCGTCCCCATCGAATAAGCCGACGGCGTAATTCAAGATCTTGAACGCTTCACCCCAAAGCATGACGCCGAGTTGCTTTTGCGTAGGCACGGCTACGTCACGCACCGTGAGGGAACGCTCCATGAAGGGCGTCCCCCACTTTTCGCTCGTGCGATTCTCCATCGTGAACGGCGCATCGAACTGGCCGACTTGCACGTTCAAGAACGGCGCAGCGCGGTAGTTTAAGAACACGTCGGTGGGCGCGGCACTTATTTTCACGCTCTGCGCGCTAGCGTAACGACCGCTATTCGCGGTGGGCAGCATCCCTGGCGCCGCCGCTGAGGTTTCGTTGCTGCCGCGCGGGTTATCGATCGCCGTCGCGCCAAAGTCTCCGGCGATCATGAACCACCAACTATGAAATAGTTCCCCTGAAAATTCTGGCCGTGCTCGGCGCAAAAAGAGCGTCGGTTTGAGCGACGTGTCCCCCACGCCGGGTCCGAAATAGCCATAGAAATCCAAGTGCGCTCGACCCTGCAGGTACAACCGATAGTTGTCCTCCGTGTCGCGGAGATAGAACAAGCCGCTGTGGTAGCCCGCGAGCGGGAAGCCGTCCTCGGCCAAACTCGGATCGCGACCCGAAAGCGGCGCCACGGGCGGTGCCAGCACCTGTGCCTGTGCGGGACGAGCGCAGGCCAAAGCTGCGACCGCGGCGGCCACAGCAAGTACCCCGGCGCTTCGCGAGGTCGTGCGAGCTCGCCCGACCTCGCGAGGCGGTCCGGCAAAAGGCCTGAGTCCGAGCCAGCTCGCGGGCATCTCGATGTCAGCTCAGAGCGCCACGGCTGCGCGTAGTAGGAGCTCGTGGAGGGCGTGTGCGTTGTCTCGCGCGTCGTCGTTCACGCCCTTGGCCAGGGTGTTGCCCGGCGCGAGCGCGCGATTGTTGCTCGATTGCGTGGGCGAGCCCACGGCTGAGGCGCTGGTGGGTGCAGAATCTGGGAAGACGTTCAAGACGTAGTTGGCGCTTAGGCGAATGTGCTTCGTTGCCCAGTAATTCACGCCCAGCGAGAACGCGTTCACCTTGATGTCGCCGTCGACATTTTTGACGTCCGCGCTTCCGGCGCGGCTGGCGCTATCGTAGCTCAGGTGTACTTGCTCCCATTTGGCCAGCAGTTGGAGCGCGTGGGGGGCCACGGCCGCGTCTGGCTTGGAGAAGTCCACATGGGTCATGTTCTCATAGCCAGGGAGGCCAGATAGATCTCGTTTTCCGAGCCACAGCCCCGCCTGGATATAATAAGAATAACCGTGCAAATCGCCCCGTCGGAGGCTCGTGCTGGCTTGAAAACCCTCTTGTACCTCCCGCGTATGATTTTCGATGTAAACGAGCTCGCTCGTCAAATCGAAGTTCGAGATTGGTATGCGCAGCTCGCCCGCAACGCCGGTTTGGTTTCCGGACGGTACGATGTGCGTGGTCCCCTCCGACCCGCCGTAAGTGGGACTCCAAAACGTGTAGCCGGCTTGCGTCGACATGCCAGGGTAGTCGTAATAGGTATACTTCGTATCGCGCGAGCCGTAGCGAAAGCTCGCGCCGATCTGCAAGTCTTTCAGTTCGCTTTTGTCCGTCGCCAACGGGTGGGCAAATGCGCGGGCCATCAGATCGCCACGGCTGTCGGTGTTGAGGCGGTTCTGGCCATCACCGTCGAACAGGCCCGCGGAATAGAAAAAGTACCGGTCCGGCGTCTCACCCCAAAACATCGCGCCGATCTCTTTATTGAAAGGAACGCCCACCGCCCTCACAGCAAGCGCGCGCTCCATGAATGGGATGTATTTGTCGCTGGTTCGGTTGTCCATCGTGAAAGGCGCGTCGAACTGGCCGACCTGCACGTTGAATAACGGGTGAGCGCGGTAGTTCAGGAACACGTCCGTTGGCGCCGCGCTGACGCGCGTGGTCTGCGCGCTGGCGTACCTACCCGACGTATCCGACGGCGCGGCGCCCGGAGCGGCCGCAGATGTCTCGTTTGCGCCCCGCGGGTTGTCGATGTTCGTGGCGCCGAAGTCGCCGGCGATGCTGAACCACCAGCTTTTGAAAAATTCACCGCCAAGCTCTGCGCGCACTCGGCGCAAGAACAGCGTTGGCTTGAGAGCCGTATCCGCGACGCCGGAGCCGGCGTAACTATAGAAATCCACCTGCCCGCGGCCTTGCACGTAGAGGCGAAAGTTGTCCGTCGTATCACGCAGGTAGAACACGCCGTTGTGCCAGCCCGCCAACGGGTTTCCGTCATTGCCCAAAGCAGGGTTGGTGGGGGGCGGCGGGAGCGGGGCGACGAGCTCGGGCAACGAGTTGGGTGCTGCGGCGCTTGGCGCGCTCATCGCGGGCGCCTCAGTCACGGGGGCGGCAGCGCTAGGAGCGGCGGGCAAGGTACCCGTGACCTGAGGCGAGGTCTCCGCAGTCGTTACAGGGGCCTGCTGGGCAAAGGCGTTGAGGGCCGCGAACGTAAGCGAGGGGGTGAGAAAAATAGCAGGGAGTTTCATAGCCAACGGTTCCTTTCGGGCCGCACATGACACTTCGAATGTGACGTAAGCACGACTTTTTAGTGAACTTATGCGCAAACGAGCCGGCGCGGCAGGGCGCGGTTGTTGCCCTGTCGCCGCTAGCTTAAGTAACCGAAATTGGTCACCTTCCCGACTCGAAACCGTACGAGTTTCGTAGCCAAGCCGACCTCGTCCATCATCGTCCAATCGTCACGCCATCGTCATTGTCACCCAACTGTCACTTACCTGTTGCGGGGGCGTAGCGCATCGCTAGGCCCCTGCTGGTAGGAGAAAAGCCAATGTTTGTCCGCCTAAATGTGCTCGCTGCTCTGGTCCTAACGTTGGCGGCCTGCAGGGGCGCCTCGACCGCCGATGTGGGCGCCGCTGGCGCGGCGCCCACGGCGGCGCCGAAGAAGGAAGAAGCCATCAGCTTGAATGGCGCGGGCGCGACTTTTCCATACCCGCTCTATTCGAAGTGGATTTCCGAATACAACAAACTCAATCCAAACGTCAAAATCAACTACCAATCGATCGGTTCAGGCGGAGGCATCCGCCAGATCATCGCGGGCACGGTCGACTTCGGCGCCACCGACGCGCCCATGAAGGACGACGAGGCGAAGCAAGCGCCAAGCAAGCTGCTGCACATCCCGGCTACCATTGGCGCCGTCGTGATCGCTTACAACGTCCCTGAGATAACCGGAACATTGAGGCTGACGCCAGAAGCGCTAGTCGACATCTACGCCGGCAAGATCCGGAACTGGAACGATCCGAAAATCAAAGCCGATAACCCGGAGGTCAAGTTGCCGGCCAAGGAAATTTCGGTCGTTTACCGGACCGATGGCAGCGGCACGACCTCGGTATTCACTGACTATTTGTCGAAAATCAGCGCAGAGTGGCGGGCCAAGGTCGGCGCAGGAAAGAGCGTGAATTTTCCGCTCGGACTCGGTGCAAAGGGCAATGAGGGCGTCACCGGTCAAGTCAAGACTTCGCCTTACACGATAGGCTACATCGAGCGCGCCTACGCCTCGCAGAACAAGTTGCCGATGGTGGAACTCAAGAACAGAGCCGGCAAATTCGTGGCGCCCACCACCCAGGCGATGTCTGCGGCCGCTGATTCGGTTCAGATGCCAGACCAGCTGTTCGTTTCCCTGTCCGATGCCGACGGCGACGCCGCCTACCCGATCACCAGTTACAGCTATTTGCTCGTCTACGAGAACGCCAAAGATCCGGTTAAAGGCGCGGCGCTTGCCAAGTATGTCTGGTGGGGCCTACACGACGGCCAGAAGTTTTCCAAAGAACTGGACTACGCACCGATCCCCGACAAGGTCCTTAGCAAAGTAGAAGCCCGCCTCAAAGAGCTGCGCTCGGGCGACAAGAAGCTCTTGTCCGGTTCCTGATCCGCACATGTCCAGGAACGACGTTTCTCTGGTGCGAGGGCGCTCCCGAATGCTCACGCGCTTTGGCCGTGAGGTAAACTGGGGAGACTTCGTATTCCGGCGCACCACGGCGCTCGTCGCAGCGTTGCTGTTCGCGGCGCTCGCGGCGATGGCTTTGGCCATGGTTCGTGGCTCGTCGGAATCGATCGCCAAGTTCGGCTGGCGTTTTTTGGTTTCCAGCGTCTGGGATCCGGTTCGCGATGTGTACGGCGCGTTGCCCTTCATCTACGGCACGCTGGCATCGTCCTTGCTCGCGCTTGCTTTCGCCGTGCCGATTTCTATTGGCGTCGCGATTTTCTTGTCGGAGCTCGCGCCCGCCTGGCTGCGCCCGCCAGTTGGCTTTTTGGTGGAGCTCTTGGCGGCGGTACCGAGCGTGGTCTACGGCTTGTGGGGTATCTTCGTGCTGGCTCCGTGGCTGCGCGAGTCGGTGGAGCCGCGGCTCGGGCGCTGGCTAGGCTTTTTGCCTTTCTTTCAAGGCCCGCAGCATGGTTTCGGTCTGCTGGCAGGAGGCATCATCCTGTCGATCATGATCACGCCGACGATCTCCTCGGTGAGCCGAGAGGTGTTGCGCGCGGTGCCGAGCTCGCTCCGCGAAGGCGCGCTTGGGCTCGGCGCGACGCCGTGGGAAGCCGTGCGTGTTGCGGTGTTGCCGTTCGCGCGCTCGGGCCTGATCGGCGCGACGATCCTCGGCCTGGGGCGCGCCCTCGGCGAGACCATGGCCATCACCATGGTCATCGGAAATCGCGCCGAAATTAGCGCTTCCCTGTTTGCTCCTTCGTACACCATGGCAAGCGTGATCGCGAATGAGTTCACCGAGGCCACGGGTCGGCTGTACCTGTCATCACTGGCCGAGGTTGGCCTATTGCTGTTCGTGGTTACGGTGCTGCTCAACATCGTGGCGCGGCTCCTGGTCTGGCGCGTCGGGCGCTTACCGGAAATTGGCCGGCTGTGATGGTCAGTGGCTATCGCCGCCGCAGGTTTGTCGATGTCTTGGTGCGCTCGGCGTGCGTGGCGGCATCCGTCGTCGCGCTCGTGCCCTTGGTCAGCGTGCTCTATTACGTGACCGCGCGCGGCGTCGGCGGCATCAACCTCGACTTTTTTACGGAGCTGCCAAAGCCCGTCGGAGAAGCCGGGGGCGGGATGGCCAACGCCATCGTCGGTTCGTTAAAGCTAGTGTTTTTGGCGTGCCTGATGGGCATTCCGCCAGGTGTTTTGGCGGGCGTGTACTTAGCGGAGTTCGGTCATTCCCGCTTCGGGAAACTGGTGCGCTTCAGCGCAGACGTGATGTCGGGCGTCCCCTCCATCACCGTCGGCATCTTTGTCTACTCCTTGGTGGTGCTGCAAACCAAACAATTCTCCGCCTTGGCGGGCGGCATTGCGCTCGCCGTGCTGATGTTGCCTACCGTCACTCGCACGACGGAGGAGCTGCTCAGGCTCGTGCCGGAGTCGTTGCGCGAAGCCGCGCTCGGCCTTGGGCTACCCAAGTGGCGCGCTACGCTGCGCGTGATGTTGCGCACCGCCGCGCCGGGCATCGCGACCGGCGTGATGCTGGCGGTCGCAAGGGTGGCCGGTGAAACTGCGCCTCTCTTATTCACGGCCTTCAACAATCGCTTTTGGGGTAGCGGTCTGACCGAGCCGACGGCTTCCTTGCCCGTGAACATCTACACCTATGCCGTGTCGCCGTACGAGGAATGGCACCGACAGGCATGGGCGGCGGCGCTGGTACTGCTATTGCTGGTGCTCCTCCTGAACATTTCCGCGCGCCTGCTGGTGCGCATGCGGGTGAGCAGCCGATGACCGCGCCATCACCTCCTTTGACGAGATCGAGCATGAAAAAGTCGTTTCGTGGCGAAGGTACTTCTGCCGAAGAAACGAGCAAGTCGCGTTGGGATGAGGTATCGGCGGCCGCGTTGGTCCCCAAAATGAAGACGGTGGACCTGCATGCATACTTCGGCCAGGCGGAGGTGCTGAGGGGCATCAGCTTGCAGATTGCGGACAAGCAAGTCACGGCGGTGATCGGGCCCTCGGGCTGCGGCAAGTCGACTTTCGTCCGTTGCTTGAACCGGATGCATGAGGTCGTACCCGGCGCGCGCGCTCGGGGCCAAGTGCTGCTGGACGCACAGGACATCTATCATGGCGACGTGGACGCGGTGCGCGTGCGCAGGCGTGTTGGCATGGTGTTTCAAAAGCCCAACCCGTTTCCAACGATGTCCATTCGCGACAACGTGCTGGCGGGTTTGCGATTGAACGGGGAGCGTCCGGATGATCCGGACTCTATTGTAGAGAAGATGCTTCGGCGTGTGGCGCTGTGGGACGAGGTCAAGGATGTCCTGGGCCGCGCTGGAACTGGGCTGTCTGGCGGTCAACAACAGCGGTTGTGTATTGCGCGCTCGCTCGCGCTCGAGCCGGAGGTGCTGCTCATGGACGAGCCGTGCTCGGCGTTGGATCCCATCGCCACCGCGCGCGTAGAAGAGCTGATCCACGAGCTTCGCCGGTCGTATACCATCGTGATTGTCACGCACAACATGCAGCAAGCCGCCCGCGTCGCCAATTTTACGGCTTTTTTCTACCTTGGCACGCTGATCGAGCATGACCGCACGGACGTGATCTTCACGCGCCCGAAAGAGCAACGCACTGAGGACTACATCACGGGTCGCTTCGGGTGAGGGGGTGAATCATGGATAGACGTCATACCGATCGAGAATACGAGAGCGAGCTCGAGCTGCTACGGGATCGCGTGCTGTTGATGGGCGCCCATGTGGAGGAAGTGCTCGTGTTGGCGATGCGCTCGTACAACGAACGCAGCGTTTCCTTGGCTCGGAGCACGATCGACATGGACAGTCAGATCGATCAATTGGAGCTCGAGATCGACGAGCTCGCGATTCAGATCTTGGCGCGGAGGCAACCGGTCGCTTCCGACCTGCGCTTCATCACCACCACCCTCAAGCTCGTTACGGATCTCGAGCGGATCGGAGATCTCGGCGTGAACATCTGCGAGCGCGTCGCGGAGCTCGGCGCGGACCGGTCCCAAAGCGCCCACGACCCAATCCCGCGTATCGCTGATGTGGCGCAAGGCATGGTGCATGACGCCCTCGACGCGTTCGTGGCCGGCGACGCCGTCAAAGCCAATCAGGTCATCGATCGCGACAAAGAGGTCGACGCTTACTATGCCTCGCTCTATCCGGAGCTCCTGCCGCGCATGATGTCGAACCCCGGCGTGGTCTTCGAATCTACGCGCTTACTCTCGATCGGCAAGTCTTTGGAACGTCTCGCCGATCACGCCACGAACATCGCGGAGATGGTGGTGTTCATGGTGAAAGGCCAAGACGTCCGGCACTCGGGTACGACGAATCCGGGGTCGCACGGCTAAGGTCCATCACCAGGGCGCGGCCGTCTGGACCCAAAACCCAGGGTGGCAGGCTGGTGAAGCGGTCTATCAGCGCATCGACGAACAGCCGCACGCGAGCAGATAAGTGCCGGCTGCCCGGATAAACAACGTGTAGGTCGGAGTGCCCGGCCGACCAATCCTCCAGCACGGCTGACAAGCTTCCCGCGCGCAGGGCCTCCGCGCAGAAAAATGCAGGCAGGACACTGATGCCCGCACCCCGCAGCGCCGCGCTCAGCGCAAGTTGCACGGAATTTACCGAGTAGCGCCCTTGAATGGCGATCGATTCCGAGCGCCCTTCCTTGCTAAATACCCAGATCGCCCGGCGATCGTTACTCGAGACCAAGCATGAGTGGCTCCGCAAATCCTTCGGCAGCGCAGGCGGCTCGCGCCGTTCTAGATACGAAGGGCTGGCGACGCACAAGCGCTCGGCGCTGCCGATGTTGCGCGCCACCAGCGAAGCCTCAATCGGGCCCAGGACATGGATGGCGAGGTCCAACCCTTCTTCGACCACATCGAAGCGCCGGTCGGCCACGATCAGCTCGATCTCGACCTCCGGATAGGAAACCAAAAATTCCGCTATGAAATCACCCAAAAAGGCGTGGCCGAACAAGAGCGGCGAGCCTATCCGCAAGAGTCCCTTGGGCGAGCGATGGATGTCGGTGATGGCAGCGTTCGCCTCCTCGATCTCAGCTACCATGCGAGCCGCCCGCTCGTAATAAGCTGCGCCCGCGGCGGTCGGTCGAACATGACGCGTGGTGCGCTCCAAGAGTTTTACCCCAAGCCGCTCTTCCAACCGCGACACGCGCTCACTCACCGTCGACTTGGGTAAGCTCAGCGACCGCGCGGCTTTGGTGAAGCTCTGCTCCCGCACGACACGTGCGAAAATGGCGATCTCGTTCAAGTCGTACATTGTTCGTCTATACGGATAACCCGTTGGTTTCGCGCGGTCTAGTTCAGCAGACCGACTTCTCGCAAGCGTAGCGCCCTGCCGTCGACAAAGGTCCATGGCTAACGAGCTACGCCGCAGGGCCTAACATCTACTTTTGCTGCGCGTGGTCCTCTTCGCCGCGACCTTCCTGTACTCGTCCTGCCGGACGAGAGCCGCGGCAACGAACACTGGCTCTACAACCGGGGCATAGCGGCCGCCGTGGACACATTAGAACAGCGGCTTGGAGCGAGGGAAGCACTCCAAGCCGCTCAGAAGTAGGAGCCGGCGACGCGGTCTACGAGCGGAGGGGCGCCCGGGCGTCGCCAGGCGAGCACTCCTAGTGCACGGCACATGCCAGCGGAAGTCGCCCAAGTGCGCTCGGCGCGGCGACGCGGAACGATCGACAAATCGACGCAAATCCTGCGGGATGTCATCGATACCGCGTTGCGCGACTGTCCCGGTTTGGAGCAGACGAGACGAGCGACGCTTCGAATTTGGAACACGGCCGACTACTTCTCAGTGCAGGCACCGGATCGGGCACGCGACCGCCCTTGGATTCGGCGTTAGTGCAAGCGGTCTCTAGGCTCGCTTGCAGCGCCGGTGCGGCCCGCGGCATACGTCACCACGGGGCATGCCTCAGCCGTTCGCGTCGCGCACCACGCGGCCAAGGCGAGCCAGTGCATCATCAATCGTGGCTTCGCTCGGTCCGAAGGAAAAGCGCGCGTGGTGCAGGAACCGTGAAGCTCGGCTGCCGCGGCGCTGCCCAGGGTCGACATCGAAGAAATGACCCGGCACCGTGATCACCTTGTGCTTGAGCGCGGCGCGGAACAGCGTGTCTCCGGAATTGATGGCGGCAGGCAGATTCGACACGTTGCCCCAGCAGTAAAAGGTGCCTTCCGGTTCGCGCTCGAAGCGCACGCCGAGCGAACGTAGGCCGTCCAGCATGCGGTTGCGCTTGCGCCGAAAGGTGGTGCGAATGGCTTCTGCCTCCGCGCGGGCATGCTCCGCTGTAAGGACGGAGAGCGCGGCGTGCTGCATCGGCCGTGAGCCGCCGCCGTCGAGGAATGAGCCGGCGCTCGCCAGCGACTCGATGATCTTTTTCGGGGCCACTGTCCAGCTGACGCGCCAGCCCGGATAACGCCAATTTTTGGTCAAGCCGTCGAAAATCACCACAGGGTCGCGCTCGACGTCCTCTACGAACTCGGCTGCGCTAAACAGCGACGGCCCGTCTTTCCAAAGATAATGGGCGTAGAACTCGTCGAGCAGCAGTGTGCAGTCGAGATCACGCGCGGTCGCCACCCAGGACTCGAGCTCCGGCCCGGTGATCGCTTTACCGGTTGGGTTACACGGATTCGAAAGTAGCAATGCGCCCAGGCCGCGCCCAGAAATTTCGCGGCGCAGCGCATCGAGCGAAAAGTCGTAGCCGTGTTCAGGGTCGAGCAAGATCGGGATCGGGGTGAAGCGCCGAAACACGTCCAGCAGCTCTTCATAGGCGGTGTAATCCGGCAGAAAATGACCGAGGTGGATCTGCCCGATCGCCGCGCAAGCGCGCATGATCGAGACGCGCCCGCCGCCGCACACCGCAACGTTTTCAGCGCTGTATTGCGACGGCATGCCGCGCCGAAACAGGTTATTGTACATGCTGGCGACGGCCTCTCGCACCTCCCACAGCCCAGCCACGGGCGCGTATTCCTGATCGTTCAGCGAGATATCGAGCTGAGTCACGCGGGCGGGCGCGCCAGCTAAGGGGCCCGTCTCCGGTTGGCCCTGACCTAGATTGCACCACTCCGGATCTTCCGGGCGAAAACCCGCGCGCGTCGCCTCGGACGTGACATAGATCACTCCGGTGCGCGGTACCGGACGAAACGCGCTGGGTGCGCGGTCAGAATTCGGGTCGGTCATAAGGGTGGCGAACGCTAGCACAAAGCGCGTGCAGCACGTCCGCCGCTACGTGCGGGCTCGAGAGCCTCATGGGCGGGGTAGCGCCGGTATCTGATCGGCCGCGCAAGCGCCGGCTCGTTGCACCGTCATGCCGGCGCGCTCTGCGTAGCAGGCGCTCGGATAAGTCTTGCCGTCGCAGCCGCAGACGGCTGCATACACGTCGCTACAGATTTCAGGCTTCCGTCGGCAAATACCGCCGGAATCGGTTTCGCCACACTGGGACTTGTACGCGCAGTACGAGCTGGCTGCGCACGTGCCGGGCACACCGCGGGTGCCACACAGCGCCCCGTCTGCCAGCGAGCCGCCGTTGTCCTCGGGGCACCCGCCGGTCGCCGCGACCGACACGCCGCTGCGCGCTGCGACGCACGCGTTACTGTACGTCGTTCTGTCGCAGCCGCAGACGGGGGCATATTCCATGGTGCACATTCCCGGGATCTGTTTGCAGGTACCAGACATGTCCCCTGCTCCGCAGCGCGCGCTCGGCGCGAACACGCAATACTGCTGCGCTTCGCAGCGAACCCCGGCGATGCCGCCACACAGCTTGGCGACCTCGGACGAAGCACTGTTGCTGGGTGCGGGTGCTTGTGCGCTGCCGACCGGCGTAGCCACGGAGCTGAGCGGACGCGAAGCGCAGCCGGCTGCGCACCAAACCGACGCCAAACCGACGCCGCGAGCTCCTACCCACAACGAAAATCGCATGCGCGTGTCTAGCAACTTAGCTGCTCGAGGTCGAGCGCTCCCTCACTTGCTCGAGCGGTTTCACGTTGAGCAGCGTCATCTTGAAAGGACAGAACAATTCGACTCTAATCCTCCCATGCCGAAGGCATACGCCGAATGGACCGTGCTCCCCCACGAGCCGATGCTGCAGCTCGCGGACAATCTGCTTTGGCTGCGCGGCTCGCTGCCGGGCATGTCATTGCGCCGAGTGATGCTCGCGGTGCGACTGAGTGCCGGAAGGCTGCTGATCTACAACGGCATCGCGGTCGATGACTCGGCGCGCGCTCAGCTCGAAGCCTTCGGCGAACCGACGTATTTGATTGTCCCAAATGGTGGGCACCGCTTGGACGCGCCAGCGTACAAACAGCGTTATCCCGCGCTGCGCGTGTTCGCGCCCAAGGGTGGCCGCACGCGCGTCGCGCAGGTCGTGCCTGTCGACGGCGACTACGAAGAGTTTCCGCAGGACGAGACAGTGCGCTTCGAAACGCTGCGCGGCGTGAATGAAACCGAGGGCGTGATGATCGTGAGATCGAGCGATGGCACGAGCGTGGTCCTCAACGATCTGATGTTCAATATGGACACCAAGCGCGATCTGCTCGGCTACGTCTTCACGACCGTGTTCGGCTCCGCACCGGGGCCGCGCGTGTCACGCCTGGCCAAGTTGATCTACGTCAAGGACAAGAAGGCGCTACGCGCCGACTTCGAGCGCCTTGCCGAGCTGCCCGGTCTGACGCGAGTGATCGTCGCTCATGACAAGGTTGCAAGTGGCGCGGACGCGCGCGCCGCGTTGCTGCAAGCCGCGACCTATCTCTGAGCGGATATCCGCGTGCGACCCGCGTGGCCTCGGACCGCGCGTCCTTGACGCCTCGGTGACCGAAAGCGCATAGTCGGCTCGCACTGATGCGCACGAAATGGCTCTTGATCGCGCTGCCTGTGCTGATCTTCCTCGTGCTGGCGCAGTCTGCGCTTTGGGTGCCGAGTTATGCCAGCCAAGCGGAGCACAACCCCAAGCGCTTGACGACATTTTTGCGTGCTCAAATCGGAGACGTGAAGCTCCTGAACCCGATTTTGCAGAGCGAGTCCGGCGCGCAGGACATCATGTTGAACAACGTGACGGAAACGCTGATCGGCACCGACGATACGGGCAAGCTCGTGCCACTATTGGCGGACCGCTGGGAGGTGACGGAGGACGCCTACTTGGCAGTGCTTCCCGATCGAAAGCTGGCAGACGGGACGCCCGTGACGGGTCTGAGCCTGCTGAGCGCGCTCCATCACGCGTGGCAACGCGCAGAGCTTGGCGCGTCCGGCGCAAGCATTCAAAGTCTAGAGCTCGTAGCGGGCGAAACCCGCGAGCTGTCCGAGACCGTCCTGGTACGCGACGAAAAGGGGACCAACCAGCCAGTGGCGCTGGATCTGACCGTCGCCGTTCCGGAACGGGTGAAGTTTCGGTTGTCCAAAGTAGAGGCGCGGCTGTTCGAGCAGTTGGGCTCGGTCTTGGGCGCTGACTACTTTGAGGGTTACCCGTTTGCCGATCGCTTTCGGCTCAAGAAGCCAGAGCTCTTGGTTCAGATCCGCGATAAATTTCCCGACTTGCTTGCCGTGGCTGAGCATAATCCAGTGATCACCTTCTTTCTACACTCGGGTGTTCACTGGCACGACGGGGTCCCGTTCAATGCCGAGGACGTGAAGTTCACCTACGAGGCGCTGATCGATCCCAAGAACAGGTCCCCGCGCTCTTCCACCTTCGTCTCGATTCAGTCGGTCGAGGTCGTGAACGAGCTGACCGCGCGTATCACATATAAGCGCCTATACGCCCCCGCCATCATCGATTGGGCATCGATGGATCTCATCCCCAAGCATCTGCTGAATGCGGCCGGCCTCGCCCGCGAGATGGACGCGCGCGGGATTCACGGCGAAGCACGTGATCAATTCACCCTTCGCGACTCGAACTACAATCGCAAACCGATCGGCACGGGGCCGTTTCGCTTTACGGAGTGGGTGCCCGATCAATTCATTCGTCTGACGCGCAACGACGATTATTGGCGGAGGAAGGCGGAATATCAGGAACTGTATTTTAGGGTCATCCCCGACTACTTGACGATGGAACTCGAGTTTCAAGCCGGCGCCTTGGATCGCTACGAGGCTCAACCTTTTCAAGCAGAGCGCTATCAGAAGGATCCGGGCTATCGAGTCGTCTCGAGCCCCGAGGGGCAATACACGTACATCGGTTACAACATGCGGCGGCCCCTCTTTCAGGATGCGCGTGTGCGTCGAGCGCTAGGCATGGCGATCGATGTCGACAGCATCATCGAGCACGTGCTGTACGGGCAAGGTCGGCGCTCCATCGGGCCGTACTTCTCGAGCACCCCGTTCGGCGACAAGAGCCTGAAGCCGTTGCCGTACGACCCCGCGGCCGCGGCCGCCTTACTCGCGGAAGCGGGCTGGAAGAAGAATGCGAACGGGCTCTTGGAGAAGGACGGCAAACGTTTGCAGTTCACCTTGGTGACCAACAATGGCAATCAGAAGCGCAAGGCGGTCATGACGATAGCCCAGGAAGCATGGCGAAAGTTGGGCATTGATTGCACGATTCAGGTCTTCGAATGGACCGTGCTCATCGGTGAATTCGTGGACGTCGGCAACTTTGACGCCTACGTGCTGGCTTGGGTCGGGGGCGATCTCAACCCAGATCAATATCAAATTTGGCACTCCAGCCAGACGCACGCCGACGAGCTCAACTACGTAGCGTATGCGAATCCGCGCGCCGATGACCTGATCCTGCGTATCCGCACCGAGTACGATACCAACGCGCAAATCGAGCTGACCCGCCAACTACACCGCGTGATCGCCGAAGACCAGCCCTACACGTTTCTGTACGAACCCTTAAAACCGGTGGTGTTCGACCGGCGCATCGTGCGCGTGCGCAAAACCGGCGATGGCCAAGACGTCATCGAGAACATTCGCGAGCCGGTGTTCGGCCCGGTGGACCAATCCATCGCAGAGTGGAGAAAGCTGCGGACGGCCCCGCGCGGCCTAGCCCAATGACGCTCGCCTGGTGCGCCGGAAACTCATCGCCAGGAGCGGCCTGATGTGGCGCTTCCTCTTGCGCACGATTTTGCAGCGGCTGCTGTTGCTGGTGCTGATCTCTCTCATCTCACACCTGGTGATCCACTTGGCGCCCGGCAGGCCGAGTGAAGTAGACCCCATGAACCCAATGATGAAGGCCGTCGACATCGCTCGCATCCGCGCCTCCTTCCACCTTGATGATCCCTTTTACCTTCAATATTTTCATTGGATGCGCGATTTATTGACGGGTGATTTGAAGTCGTTTCGTGACGGCATGCCGGTGCTACCCAAAATTTGGGGTCGCTTTTTGAACTCCGCGCCGCTCTTTCTGCTCACCACGCTGATCGTGTGGACCGCGTCTTTTCCAACCGGCATTCACGCCGCGCTGCGGCGCGGTTCGCTGTATGACCGATCCACCACGCTCGTCGCTTACGCATTGATCTCGGTGCCTGGTTTTTTCCTTTCGTACCTGCTGATTCTATTCGTGGTGCGCACTGTTCACTTGCCCGTGATCGGCCTGCACACGTTTGGCACCGAGCGGGCGCCCCCAATCGTTCGCTTCATGGATCGCATTTGGCACTTGGTGATCCCTTCGATCATGGCGGCGCTGACGGGCATTGCGGTGCTGTCCCGCTACGCTCGCAGATGTTGGAGGTGATCGGCCAGGATTACGTGCGCACCGCCCGCGCCAAGGGGCTGGACGAAGACCAGGTCGTGTACGGCCACGCGCTCAGGAATGCTCTCTTGCCCTTCGTGACCATGTTCGGTTTCTTGCTGCCCGGGCTTATAAGCGGCTCGGTCATTTTCGAGCAGATCTTCGCTTGGCCCGGCTTGGGCCTGCTCGGCTATGAAGCGATTTTGGCGCGTGATTTTCCGGTCATACTGACCCTGAATTTCATGGCCGCGGCGCTCACGCTCGCCGGAATCTTGCTGTCTGACATCCTGTACGCGCTCGTCGATCCGCGGATTCGGTTGGAATGACCTCACCCGCCACCCCAGGGCAAGGCGCGGAAGGGCGGGTCTCGCCGGCTGAAGCGCTCGCGCTCGCGGAGACTCCGTCGCAGCAGGTCTGGCGCAGCCTGCGCAAAGACCGGCTGGCCATGGCCGGTCTCGTAGCCTTGGCTGTGCTGATCGTTTTAGCCATCTTGGGCAAGCTGTTCACCGAGTGGTGGGTGCTCCTGGATCCGGCGATGGTGCGGCTACCGGACAAGCTACGGCCGCCGCTCAGCACTCCGTCCGCTTCAATCGCGAAAGAGCTCTGGCCGCCGCTCGGCTTCTACCCATTTGGAACGGATGAGCTCGGGCGCAATGTGTTTGCGCGCATGTTGCAAGGGTCGTTCGTCTCTCTCTCGGTAGGCATCGTCGCGGTCAGCATCTCGCTGGTGATCGGTATCTCGGTGGGCGGGGTCGCGGGCTACTATGGAAAGCAAAAGCTAGGCTTGGTCAGTGTCGATACGCTGTTGATGCGTTTCACGGACGTGGTGCTCTGTTTTCCGACGTTCTTCTTGATTTTGACCGTCGTTGCCCTGCTGCCCCCCAGCATTTACAACATCATGATCGTGATCGGCATCACCAGCTGGATGGGCACGGCGCGCTTCGTGCGGGCGGAGTTCATGGCGCTGCGCGAGCAAGACTTCGTGACGGCCGCCCGGGCCCTCGGCTTGCCCGAGTGGCGCATCATCTTTCGTCACATGGTGCCGAACGCGATGGCGCCGGTCTTGGTCTCCGCGACCATTGACGTCGCTTATGCAATCCTCACCGAATCGGCGCTCTCGTTCCTCGGCTTTGGTGTGCGGCCCCCGTTTGCGACCTGGGGCAACATCTTGGCGGATGGTCGCTCCTATATCTTCGACGCGCCGTGGTTGTTCATTCTTCCAGGCGGCGCCATTCTCGTCGTCGTGCTCGCATTCAACTTAGTCGGCGAAGGCTTGCGCGACGCAATGAACCCACAGCTTCGCAGGCGCGCCAGCTGATGAAAAGCTCCGACCCGCAAGCCCCGCCGCTCCTTTCGATTCGCGAGTTACGCGTAGATTTCGAGACGGATGCGGGCCTAGTCCCCGCCGTGCGAGGCGTGGATCTCGACGTCCGCGTGGGCGAGACGGTAGCTCTGGTCGGAGAGTCCGGGTGTGGAAAATCGGTGACGGCCATGTCGGTCATGCGCCTGATCACCGGCCGCATCTCGGCCGGCCGTGTCCGCTTTGGAAACAGCGAGCTGCTTCACCTGAGCGAGCCAGAAATGCGCCGAGTTCGGGGCGCCCAAATCGGCATGGTCTTTCAAGAGCCCATGACTTCGCTAAACCCAGTGCTCACGATTGGGCGGCAGATTGAGGAGGTGCTGGTCTTGCATCAACGGTTGACCGGGGCCGCGGCCAAGGCTCACGCGGTCGAGCTTTTGAAGCGCGTCGGCATCTCGTCTCCGGCGCGCCGCGCGCGGCAGTATCCTCATGAGCTTTCGGGGGGCATGAAGCAGCGCGTGTTGATCGCCATGGCCATCGCCTGCCGTCCCCAGCTACTGATCGCCGACGAGCCAACGACCGCGTTGGACGTCACCATCCAAGCTCAGATCATGGAGCTGCTCCGGTCCTTGCAACAGGAGCTCGGCATGGCAATCCTGCTCATCACTCACGATCTCGGCCTGGTCGCTCATTTTGCGGAGCGTGTGGCGGTCATGTATGCCGGAAAGATTGTAGAGCACGGTCAGGTGCGGGATATTTTCAAGCGCGCGGCGCACCCGTACACACGGGCCTTACTCGCGGCGCTCCCCGACCCAAGCCGCTCCGCGGAGCGGCTTGAAGCGATTGCCGGGCGCGTGCCTTCACCGCGATTGTTGCCGCCCGGTTGCGCGTTCTGTGCGCGTTGCCAATTCGCGTTCGAGCCGTGTCCCGGCGTCCCGCCGGAGCTGTTCCCCATCGCCCCCGGACACGCGGCCGCGTGCTTCCTTCACGACCCACAGCGGGCGCCCGCTGCGTCGCGCATGCCGAGCTCGTGAGGATCCAAACATCGCCGTGCTAGGCTCTCCCGCGTACGCTCCAGATGTCGCAAGCTGCTTCAGCGTTAGTGGGTCCTGCGCCGCTCGTCCAGGTGAGTGGTCTGCGCAAGTACTTCCCGGTGCGTGGCGGCTTGTTCGGCGGCGTCGTGAACCAAGTGCGTGCCGTGGAAGATGTGTCTTTCTCGATTGAACGGGGCACGACTTTGGGCCTCGTCGGCGAGTCCGGTTGCGGGAAAACCACCGTGGGCCGCTTACTGTTACGCTTGCTCGAAGCCAGTGCGGGCCGTGTCTGCTTCGGCGGTCAGGACCTGACAGAGCTCAGCCGGAGCGCGCTCCGCAAGATGCGGCAGCGCATGCAGATCGTCTTTCAAGATCCGTATTCGTCGCTCAACCCGCGGCGCACCGTGGGCGATGCCATCGGCGAACCCCTCTTCGTGCACGGGCGTGCGCGCGGGCCTGAGCTCGACCGGCAGGTCACGGGGCTGCTCGAGCGCGTCGGGCTGCCCGGCAGTTACCGCCGCCGTTACCCGCATGAATTTTCGGGCGGGCAGCGCCAGCGGGTCTGCATCGCTCGGGCGCTCGCCTTGGGGCCAGAGTTCATCGTTTGCGACGAAGCCGTTTCGGCCTTGGACATCTCCATTCAAGCTCAGATCTTGAACCTGCTTCGCGATCTGCAAGACGAATACGGGCTCACCTACTTGTTCATCAGTCACAACTTGAACGTGGTCCGCCACATCGCCGACCGCATTGCGGTCATGTACTTGGGCAAGCTGGTCGAAGTGGCGGATGCCGAGCAGCTGTTTGCCTCTCCGCAGCACCCGTACACGCGCGCGCTCCTATCTGCCAATCCGGTTCCAGATCCGGACGCTCCGCTCAGCCCGGTGTTCCTGCAGGGTGAGCTGCCTTCAGCGCTCGACCCGCCGTCAGGCTGCCGCTTCCACACACGCTGTCCGAGCGCGTTCGAGCCCTGCAGCCGCTTCGTGCCCGAGGCTCGGCTCATCGAGCGCGCTTCCCCCACGGACGAGCACCGCGTTTGGTGCCACTTGTACGACAATGCTCCGAAGCCTGATTAGCGCCCTGCTCGTGATCGCCGCCTCGTTGGCGGTGGTCGGTCTGACCCTTTCCGCGTCTACCGGTCGGCGCGCTGAGCTACGGTTCGTCAACGCGAGCGAACCAAAAACTTTGGACCCGCACCTGATCACGGGGGAGCCCGAGGGTCGCATTGCGGAGGCAATATTCGAGGGCTTGACGCGGCTGGACGCGCCTTCACTCGAGCCAGTGCCCGGCGTGGCGGAGTCTTGGGAGATCACCCCAGACGGGAAAACGTATACGTTTCACATCCGCCCCGGCGCGCGCTGGAGCGACGGGCACCCGCTCACGGCCCAAGATTTCACGTACTCTTGGCGCCGCTTACAAGACCCGAGCTTGGGCGCCGAGTACGCGTACATCATGCAAATGGTGCGCTATTCGGAGGCTTTCAACACCCACGAAGCGCAAGCCAGCGCGCTCGAAGGGCCAATTGCGACCGCGCTTCGCGATTTGGGCCGCGCCAACCCCGGCGCCGTTCCGAAGCAAGCAGTGCGCGATTTTGCGAGCACGCAGCACCTGGACGCCGTGCTGAAGGGCACGCCGAACCCCGCGTTGCGAGCGTTCCTGCTCCGGGCTCCGGGCGACATGACCCAAGCTGAGCTTCGCGATCTTGCGAGTGAGCTTGCCAAGGAGGGCCAACGCCGTCGTGCGCTGTTTCAAGACGCCCGGTTGCACTTCGGCATCGACGGCGGCGTGTTTGCCAAGGACGAACGCACGTTGGTCGTCGAGCTGGTCGCGCCCACTCCGTACTTCCTCGCCCTCACCGCGTTTCATCCGGCTTACCCCGTGCCGCGTTGGGCAATCGAGAAACAGACCGGGCGAAACTGGTTTTTACCGGCAAATATCGTATCGAACGGCGCGTTCCGGCTCGCGGAGTGGAGCGTGGGCTCGCGCATTCATCTCGAACGCAGCGACACCTACTGGGGCCGCAATGAGGTCAAGTTACGAAGTGCGGACGCCTTACCGTTGGAAAACCAAACCACTGGTTTGAACTTGTACCTCACCGGCGAGGTCGATTGGTTACCTCAAAACACCTATCCGCAAGAGCTTGCTCAAGACCTGCGGAAGCGCCCCGATTTTTTCATCGGGCCCGCGCTGATTGTTTACTACTATCGCATCAACGTGACGCGTAAACCGTTCGATGACGTGCGCGTGCGTCGGGCGTTGAACCTGGCGGTCGATCGCGACGTGATCACGCGCGAGGTGCTGGGCGTCGGTCAGCAATCGGCCTTTCGCTTCGTGCCGCCGGGCATCCGCGGCTACACCCCGCCGGACACCGGCATCAGCTACGACGTGGTTCAGGCTCAGAAGCTATTGGCCGATGCCGGCTTCCCCGGCGGTCGCGGCTTTCCCAAATTCGGAATTTTGTACAACACGCTCGAGGAGCACAAGAAAATCGCGGAGGTGATCGCGGACCAGCTCCGCCGCAACTTGAGCATCGATGTTTCCGCGTATAATCAAGAGTGGCAATCTTATCAGCAGAGCACGCGTTCGCTCGATTATGACTTGGCGCGCGCCGCGTGGGTGGGAGACTACGAAGACCCCAATACCTTCCTCGACTTGTTTGCCACGAATGGCGGCAACAATCAGACCGGCTGGGGCAACCTGCTGTACGACCGCCTGCTCGGGGCGGCGAGCAACGTGGAGGATTTCGTGGCGGCTCCGGACTTCATTCTGCAGCACGCGCACCAAGCGCCGGAGCTCAAGCGGCTGGCGGACGCGATGCGCGCGGATACGGAGGCTGCCTCGCGGCTGAAAGTCATGGCTGAGCTTCGCCTCGAGTTGCTGGCGGAGGCCGAGCGCATCCTCGTCCACGATGAATTTCCGATTTTGCCGGTGTACTTCTATGTCATCGGCGACATGGTGAAGCCCAAGGTGCAAGGTTTTTACACGGAGCTCCGCGGTAGTGACGGAGCCACGCGCTCGAATTTGCGCGATTTGCATCCACTGCGCTCAATCTACGTCGACGAGCACGCGCCGCCGCGCGCCAGCCGGCCATGATTGAAGTCTTGGCGTTGTTGTTCGGCCTGGCGACCTTGGGGGCCACGGCGTGGTGCCCGCCTCGGCTGACGCGCGTGCTCGGCTCCTTGCTGTTTGCGCTGATCGTGGGCGTGGTGTTGCGCTTTGCCTTCGGCGTTCACGTGGCCTTGCTCGCGGCCGCGGTGGCGGGCGGGCTCTCCCTGCGCTTCTTCCCGCCCTTGGTCTTACGCCGCGTCGTCTTCTTGGTGCCCGCGCTCGTGCTCTTGATTTTCTCTACGACTCTGCTCATGTACCGGGCGCCGGGTAACCCGTTCGCCAACGAGCGCGCCACGAGCCCTCAAGTGGAAGCGGCGCTGCGTGCTCAGTACGGTGTGCCGAAAAATGCTAGCGCATTTTTCGGCATCTACATGCGCCGCCTGCTGGTCGAAGGCACTCTGGGCCCGTCGATCAAAGTGCAGGGCCGCACCGTGGAAGAGCTGATCGCGCCGGCCTTCCCCGTCAGCGTGGCGCTTGGCCTTTTGGCCTTGGTCCTGTCCGTGGTCATCGGCCTGACGCTCGGCATCGTTGCCGGCTTGAAGCGCAATTCGCTGGCCGATCATCTGAGCATGGCGCTCGCGCTTTTTGGCGTTTCGTTGCCAAGCTTCGTGCTCGGGGCGGGCGCTATGATCGTGTTTTCCTTGTGGCTCGGGTGGTTGCCGGTAGCCGGATGGGGCAGCTTGCGGCATTTGGTGATGCCGGCCTTCGCCTTGGCGTTACCGAATGCCGCGATCATCGCACGCTTGGCGCGGAGCGGCATGATCGAGGTCATGCAGCAGGATTTCGTGCGCACGGCCCGCGCCAAAGGCTTGCCCGAGAGCTGGGTCATCGCGCGGCACGCCATGCGCGGCACCTTGATTCCCGTCGTTTCATTCTTGGGCCCGGCGGCGGCGGCGATCATGACCGGCTCGTTCGTGGTGGAGGTTTTGTTCGCGGTCCCGGGCATGGGTCAATGGTTCGTGAAAGGCGCGATCAACCGGGATTACTCCGTGGTCTTGGGCACCGCCATCGTGTACTTCGGCATGATCATCTTATTCAATCTGATCGTCGATCTAGCCTATTCTTGGCTGGATCCGCGCGTCCGGAGCAGCGGCGCGTGACTCAGCAAAGCCCGCTCGAGCTCGCCTTACAGCGCTTACTGCGTAATCGCCTGGCGATCGCAGGCGCCGTGCTCCTCACCACGATTGCGCTCGCGTGCGCGCTCTTGCCGCCGTTGCTGGGCCTGGATCCGAACCACACGCAGCCCCCGCTGCGCAATCAGGCGCCTTCGCCGCATTTTATTTTTGGCACGGACACCCTCGGTCGTGACGTCTTCGCGCGCGTGTTGGTCGGCGGGCGCACCTCGCTCCTGGTCGGCATCGCAGCCACCGTGGTCTCGATCTTGGTGGGGGTGACCTACGGGGGCATCGCCGGATTTTACGGTGGAAAGGTCGATGAGGCGATGATGCGGCTCGTCGATTTCTTGTACGGCCTGCCCTACATGTTCCTCGTCATCCTGATCATGCTGATGTTCTCCGAGACGGCGCGCGGGGACGCGCTGCCGGTGTTTTTGGCACTTGGTCTGGTGCAGTGGTTGACCATGGCCCGCATCGTCCGAGGCCAAGTGCTCACTCTCCGCCATCAGGAATTCGTGCTCGCCGCCGAGTTGATCGGCGCGAGCGACGCTCGAATTCTGCTCCGCCACGTGTTGCCCAACGTACTCGGCGTGGTGGTGGTGTACGGCACGCTGATGGTGCCGTCGGTGCTCATTTTGGAATCTTTTCTATCGTTCTTGGGCCTCGGCGTGGCGCTGTCGTGGGGTCAGCTCGTGGCGGACGGGATCGCGGTGGTCAATCCCATCCGGTCCTATTGGTGGATTCTGGCCTGGCCGAGCCTATTTTTGGGCGCCACGCTGCTGAGCCTCAACTTCGTGGGTGACGGCCTACGCGACGCCCTGGATCCGAAGGCCCGGACATGATTGAAGACAAGCTACGCGTTCAAGACTTGGCCGTGCGCTTCGTGACGCGCGAGCGCACGGTGCGCGCCGTCGACGGCATCAGCTTCGACGTGAAACCGGGAGAGGTCGTGGGCTTGGTCGGCGAATCCGGCTGTGGCAAGAGCGTGACCAGCTTGGCCATCTTGGGGTTGCAGGAAAAGCCTGCCGGCAAAGTCACGGGCAGCATTCGCCTGGGGGATGCGGAGCTCGTCGGCATGAGCGAGCCGGGGCTGCGCAAAATCCGGGGGAACCGCATCAGCATGATCTTTCAGGACCCGCAGACCAGCCTGAACCCTTACCTGCGCATCGGAGAGCAGCTGGCAGAGGTGCTCGAGCTGCACCTGAATATGCGGGGCGCCCGAGCCCGCGCGCGCATGCTCGAGATGCTGAGTCAGGTCGGTATACCTGGAGAAGAACGCCTGCGCGCTTATCCGCATCAGCTTTCCGGCGGCATGCGCCAGCGCGTGTGCATCGCCATGGCGCTGCTCTGTGACCCGGAGCTGCTGATCGCAGACGAGCCCACCACGATGCTGGACGTCACGATTCAGGCCCAGATCTTGGACCTGTTGCGCTCTCTTCGTCAGCGCCGGAGCATGTCGGTGCTGTTCATCACGCACGATCTGGGCGTGGTGTCGGAGCTTTGCGATCGCGTGGTCGTCATGTACGCGGGGCGGATCGTGGAGCAAGCGCCGACCGCCCAGTTGCTCGCTAGCCCGCTTCACCCCTACACGGAGGCATTGCTGAAGAGCACGCCGCGCGTGGACGTGCCCGGAGGCGGCACCCTTCAACCCATCGGAGGGCTGCCACCGCGCTTGCCCGAGGAGCCGTTGACGGAGTGCGCCTTCGCGCCGCGTTGCCCGCGGGTGCGACCCGGTTGCCGCGACGGCGAGCCGGCACTAGTGAGCGTGGGGCCTGAGCGCTCGCGCCGCTGCATCGCGCCGGTCGAAGAAATGGCGCGCTCGTGACGCTGCTCACCGTGCGCGATTTACGCGTGCATTTCCGAGTGGAAGACACGCTGGTGCGCGCCGTAGATGGCGTCGATTTCGAGCTGCGCGCCGGGGAAACATTGGCGCTGGTCGGGGAATCTGGATGCGGTAAATCGACGCTCGCCCGCGCGTTGGTCGGGCTGAACCCCGTTACATCTGGCACGGCCGAGCTCGATGGGCGACCGATCACCGGCCTATCGCGCGCCGGCTTGCGGCCGTTTCGCAGCGAGCTCCAGCTCGTCTTTCAGGACCCCTACGCGAGCCTGAATCCGCGCTTCACGATTGCAGAGACGTTGGCTGAGCCGCTGCTTCTTCACGGCAAAGCAACCCGCAGTGACGTGGACGAAAAGGTGTGCGCGTTGCTGGCCCAGGTGGGGCTCGACACCGAGCTGCGCGCTCGCTATCCCCATGAGTTCTCCGGTGGGCAACGGCAACGCATCAGCATCGCACGCGCCCTGGCCGTCGAGCCACGGCTGCTCTTGTGTGATGAAGTCACGTCGGCACTGGATGTGTCGATTCAGGCCCAGATTTTGGACCTGCTGAAGTCCGTGCAGCAGCGGCTTGGGCTCAGCTACCTATTCATCACCCATGATTTGGGCGTCGTGCGCTACATCGCGCATCGCGTGGCGGTGATGTATGTCGGGCAAATCGTGGAGTTACGCGAGACCGAGCGCCTCTTCGAATCGCCGGCGCATCCCTACACTCAAGCCTTGCTCAGCTCGATCCCACGCGTATCAACCGGTTCGAGCACGCGCAAACCGCTAGCGGGCGAGGTCCCGTCGCCGGCATTCCCGCCCGCGGGCTGCCGCTTTCATCCGCGTTGCCCAAAGGTCTTCGAGCGCTGTCCCAAGGAGCCCCCAGCGCTGTATCCGGTGGAGAGGGGCGGGAGTCGTTGCTTCTTGAATGAGTAGCGCGCGTCACGGCGAGCGGCCTTGAAGCGCGGAAAGGAGCTGATTTGTCCGCACAGGGCTATGGGCTGTGGAAGTCGGAGCGCGCCGGTGCGCGCTTCAGCGTCGGTTCAACATGATCGTCGCCCCCTCGTGCGGCTCGCCGCGCCGCACGCTCAAAACGAGGTGTGCACGGCGTAGCGCGAGCGAGCGGTGTCCATGCTGAGGAAGCTCAGCTGACCTTCACTGCACGAGCCGCTGTTCAGGAACAAACGGTCGCCGTGCACCGCATTCGCAGCAAGGTGGGTGTGGCCGGTGACCATCACATCGAACTCACGCTCGGCGGCGATGCCCATGGCCCACTTTTGAAAAGAACAGCGCGTGCTGTCCGGTGACAAGCCGCCCCGCTTCACATCGAGCTCATTCAGCAACCGGTATAGGGCGCTCAGACCCACACGCCGAATCCAACCGCCGAGCCATACGCCAAGCTCCGAGAGCCAACGCCGCTTCTGCACCAAGTCATCGTTCTGATGGCCATGCGTAAATAAGATGCGCGTGCTGCCGGCCCGAATGATGAATTCATCCGGCGTACCCTGCACGGCGCCGGCGATGAGGTCGTGATTGCCGTGCACGTACAGGTAGTTGGGCCGCTCGAAGCGAGCTGCGATTTCCCGGTGCGACTCGCGCGCCCGGCGCAGCTCTTGAGCGGGATCTCCGGGTAGGGTTCCGGTCAACGTCTCCCAAATGTCTCCGAGCAACACGACTCTCTCGAAGTTTTTCTCTAGGAAGGACAAGAACTTGAGAAAATCCCCGTCGTCGTGCCCGAAGCCGTCGGCTGCCCCGCCGGTACCCAGGTGAAGGTCCGAGATGACTGCTATGTCCATGAATGCTCCCGTGGCCACCCGTGGTGGGACGGCTCTGGGACCTCTGGATATCGAGCGGCTGTGTCGGAACCATGGAGCTCCGGCAAGGGCTGAGAAACTTTACACAAGTTAGTCACAGTGAAGCTCGTGCTGGTTTCCTAGGACCGAGCTCGCGCTTGGCAAGGATTGAGCCTCGTCACGTCGGGCCCAGCAGTGACGGTCTGATCACTGCGCGTCCGGCGACGAGGAAACCGCGCGCCATCCTGTGTCATGCTGCGCTCGGGCCACGCACAGATGACCGGCGGCCCCGGAACGGCGACTACCCGCGAGGAAACGCCGGCTTCAGTGTCCCGTTCTGCTCAATTCCGTTTTCAATATAATAATACTGCTTTTGGTGATCATGTTTCCGGACGTCGGACACGAAGCCCCAGGAGACGAACAATGACCAATACCCGTACTGAGGCGCCTTCGCGCCCTACCATCCGTCGCGTCCTGGGGCTTTCAGTGCTCGGGGCGTATTCCATCTCGCTCTTGGGCGCGTGCTCTAGTGACCCCGCACCCACCACGACGCACTTCAACACGGGCGGCGGCACAGCGGCCGGCTCGGGCGGCGCCCCCGCCGCGGGCGGCTCGCCCGCAGCAGGCGGCTCCGGCGGCGACCTCACCGCGGCGGGCGGCACCTCAGCAGGCGGCACCGATACGGGTGGCGGCGGCGGGTCTGGTGGGTCGGACGTCGCGGGCACTGCCGGAACGGGCGGCGGCACCGGTGGTGATGCAACCACCATGGGCGGTTCCGGTGGCGGTCCGGTCATCGCGCCGACTTACGCGTTCTGCGATCCGATGGCGACGCCGGTCCAAACACTACAGCCGCTCCCTTTCATTGTGACGAGCTCGTTTTACTCGAGCGGTTACGAAGGCGAGGACGCCGCGACGAGCTACAAACAGATCGCCGCAAGCGCGTGCACGGACCGCGCGCCCGGCGCCATCGGAGCTTGCTCCAAGTGGACCTATACTCCGGCCGCCATGCCCACGTGGGCAGGCGTGGCATGGGTTCGTGGGTACACTGGGTTCGGCTCGACGGGCCACGCCCCCGTATGCTTGGCAGACGGCGCGACCTACGTGAACTTCTATGCGAAGGGCGCAGTCGGCGGCGAGAAAGTCAGCTTCTCGGCCGAAGGCACGACTGCGTTGGACGCGACGCTCACGGCCACCTGGAAACTCTACCAGATCCCGCTCAGCGGCGTGACTTACAACACGGCGGCAAGCGGCGTTGAAACGGGCTTCTTCTGGAAGGTAGCCCCGCCGGTCGGTGGCGCTGCCGTCGCGCAGACGTTTTATGTCGATAGCATTCAATGGGTGAACACCGCTGCCCAGTAGCGGCGGCTCTTTGAACCGTCACCGGTCGCAACAACGGCTCGGTACCGCGGCATAGCCGATAGGTGGCGGGGCCTTGATTCGAGAGCGTTGCAGTAGACAACATCGGCGCCTAGCCTCGGCGCCGATGTTGCTGCGGCGCTGGTTTTGGGCGGTGTGGGCGCTCTGGTGTCTCAGTTGCGCGGGCTCGAGCGCGCGCCTCACGAGAGTTCCTGGGGAGCACGTGAACGTGCCGGAAACCGTGGATGTGTACTCGACGGATGCGATGCCGAACCGCGCCGTGGGCGGTAGCGCCCGCACCTTGACCGCCGACATCGCGGCGGAGCTCGCCAAGCGCGGCTGGCTCGTGAGCTCGGATGGCCAGCTCGCCGCTGCGGCCAGCTGGATGCTGCGCGAAATGAACAACGGGCGCAGCATCGACCTCGCCTCGAGCGAGGCGGCCGCGCGCCGTTACGGCTTTGCCGGCGTGATCGTGTCGATGGCCGGCTTTGGCACCGAAGCGGACGGGCAGATGTGGCGCGACGCGTTGGCCCGCGTTCCGCCCAACATGACTGTCAATCGCTTTGGGATCAGCGTCGCCAACAGCGGGCGGTCGGCG
>CAXSGJ010000005.1:164218-189469 GCA_964236865.1 uncultured Polyangiaceae bacterium | reverse complement strand
AGCAGCCTCTTCGTTTGAGAATGTTAGGGCGTGCCGGGCACCGCCGGAAGCGCGGCCCAATTCAGGCTCTCACCCTCCTGAGTGGAGACCTGCTGAGCTTTCCAGCTCTTCAGGGACATCAGCCAGATCCCCGGACTCTTGTCGCGGGTCGAGAAGAAGGCCACCAGGCGCCCGTCCGGGCTACACGCGGGGTAGCTGTTGGAGCCTTGGTTTTGAGTCAGGCGAGCCATATTTTGACCCTTTTCAGCGGCAATGATCAGGTCTTGATGGTTGTTACCAGTGGCCACGGAGTACACGAGCTTGATGCCGTCTTCGGTGTCGCAGAAGGTTGGCGAGGCCGCGGTGAAGCCCGCCGGCGAGACCGGCTTCCCCTCGACCCAGATGCGTTGCGACCCCTGACTCGGATCGCCGCCGACCCAGGCGAGCTTGCCGGACGGGCTCCACGCGGGTCGGGTCGCAAGCTCGCTCGTCGAGACCTTCTTCATGTTGGTTCCGTCGGGGTTGCCGACGTAGATCGCGCTCTTTGAATTCTCGCTGACAGCGATCGCGAGCTTGCTGCGATCCTTACTGAAGGCCAAGCTGTAGATCGATGTCGAAAACGGCAAGCTGAGCGGCTTGTTCGCATTCTGATAGTGATCCATCACCGTGAACGGCGCATACTCGTGACTGACCGAGTACAGAATGTGGCCGGGCGCTCCGAAGTTGGGGGCGATCGCGGTGTCCATGGGGTCGGTGAGTGCGAGCAGCGAGTTGCCATCCGCGTCCATCCGGAAAATCCGCCTATTTTGCGCCCATTTTCCCGAGAACGTCAGCTCACTGGCGAAGCTCCCGGGGCGGCCGGTGAGGGCGCCGAGCAAGGCGTCGGTGATGCGATGAGCGGTGATGCGCGCGTCAGCCTTGGGCACGACGATCGTCTTTTGATAGACGGGCTCTTTGCCGACGCTCAAAAAATACGCGACGCCCAACACTTGAATTGTGTTGTCATCTTTCTTTTGCGACGCCACCTTTACGATGGCCTCCGCCCCGAGCTTCTGCCAGGCGTCGACGTCGATCGGATCTTCGAACCCGTAAAGCCCGGGCGGAGCTTTGTTATCGGAGATCAATTCGAAGAGGCCGGTCAGCTCGAAGTCGCGGCGCACCACGCCGCGGACCACCACGTCCTCGTATTCCGGGGATAAGGAAGGCAAGACCGCGATCTTGGGCAGCTTCTCCTGGGTCGTGACGCCGGTCACCACGAACTCGCCCAGCACGTCCTCGTTCGGAACGCTGGCCGCCGCCGCGGCCGGCGCCGGCGCGCTCGGCACCGAAGCGTTGTCGGCGAGCGCAGGCAGGGCGAACGAGAGAAGCGCGAGTGCGGCAGCGATCATTCGCATTGGGCGGCCTTTCCGGACAAAATGGGGTGGAGCAACGTACCGGGGGAGAGGTCTGGATACAGCGGCGGCGGCGGGGGCAACTGCTGGCCGACCATGGCGTCGAGTGTGCTCCGCACTTTTGCGTCGAACACGGCATTGTTGCTGGCCGAACCCAGCGTGTAGCCGGTGATGGTGCGGTCGGGGCCAACCGTGATTTGCGCGCCCGCGTTCAAGCCGTGGAGCACGTCGCACGGGATCTCGGTCGGCGGCCGGAAGCGCACCTGGAACCAGCCCAAAATTTTGGCGCGGTACAAGTCGAGCGCCCGAGCCTTCAGGGGGTCGGTCTCCGTGCCTTGTTTCACGCCGTCCGCGGCGCCTTCGGCGGGCAGCACCGCTTCCTCTTTGGGCGCGGCGTCTGCCAGTTTTTGATCGACCTCTTTGGCGGGGGCCGCGTCCGGCGGCGGGGCCGCCGCGTCGCGCGTCGCAACCGGCGTGGTGGGGATTGCCTGCGGGGTTTTCTCGGCCTTCGCCGAGGGCGCACTTTTCTCTTCGAAGCGCTGCACCGGCGCCTGTTTGGTCCACATGTCGGGGAGCTTCGCCTTCACGTGCTTGCTGCCGAGCTTCAGCAAGGGCAGATCATCGAGCACCGGCTTGACCGCGATCGGAATCTCCCGAGCGGGCTCGGCCTCGTGGGCGACGACCTTGGTGCGGTTCTGGCCCGCAACGACGAACAGCCCAAAGAGCGACAGTTCGACGGCGGCGGCCAAGAACAGCGCCAGCGCGAGCTCCCGTGGCAAGAACGCGCCGGCGGTCATCGCTCAGGGGCCCTTCGTGACCGACTTCTTTTTGTCGTCCGTCGCGTCATCCTCGGGCTCGAGCTGCGGTTCGACCAACAGATTGAGTGACTCGACGCCGCTGTTGCGAGCGGCCGCGACGACCGTGGCCACGATGCCATAGCGCGCATCTTTATCGGCGCGGATATAGAGCTCATGCTCTTTTTGGACGCGCGCATTGTCCTTGAGGGCTTGGTCGATGTGAGACGTCACGTCCTCCTCCCCGAACAGCACCTTTTCGTCCTTGGTCACGGTGATTAGCAGGCGCGCGTCTTTGACTGGAGTCTGCGCCGCGTGCACCTCGGGCAGGTTGATCCGCAAACCGGTCGTGAGCAGGGGCGCGGTGACCATGAAGACGATTACGAGTACGAGCATCACGTCTACCAAGGGCGTGATGTTGATGTCGCGGAAACCGCCACCGCGACCCCTCCTGCGTGCGGCGCCCATCGCCATGGTCAGCCTCGACCGCGAGCCATGGGCATGCCGCCGTCTCCAGGATCGGCGATCAGCGTTTCGACCCACACCTCGGCCGAGGCCGTGAGTTCGTCCAAGAGGTCGCCGATCCGCTTGTCGACGTAATTGAAGCCGATGGTGGCGGGGATGGCGGCGATCAAGCCGAAGGCGGTCGCGATCAGCGCCTCGCCGATCGCCGGCGCGACTACGGGCAGGGACGCACTCTTTTCCACACCGATGCGTAAAAACGCGTCCATGATGCCCCACACCGTTCCGAATAAGCCGATGAACGGCGCCGCGGACGCGATGCTGGAGAGCGTGGGCATCAGTGCCATGGATCGTTGCTGCTCACTGGCGATGGCTCGCCGGGCGACGGCCATGAGCAGCTCCGAGGTCAGGTGTCGTTGGTGGTGGCGTTTGGCTAGCTCCAGTACGACGCGGGCTCCGGGCGCGGCCTTGTGGGCGATCGCCAGCGCGATCAAGTCCGACGCTCGCTCGGTGCTGGCGGTGGCCTTCTCGAAGGCCCGGTGCGTGCTGAGCAGCCGCCCGATCTGCGCCGACTTCAAGAACCAGATCAGCCACACCAAGCAGGAAGCGACGACCAAGATAGACAGAACCACGAGCACCACGCCGGAGGCGCCCAGCATCAACCCGATCGGGTCGACGCCTTTGGGATCGGCAAATAGCGCTAGAGAAGCGACGCTCATCGGATGCTCGAATTACTTACCGAGGACGACGTCGACGCGCCGATCCTTGGCCCAGGACGACTCATCCGTGCCGGTGGCGTCCAGCTTGCCGCGCGAGGTGGTGGCGATTTTCGCCGACGACAAGCCCTGGTCCGCGATCGCCGACTTGACGTTGTCGGCGCGGCGGCCGCCGAGCACCATATTGTATTCCTCTTCGCCGCGCGGGTCGGCGTGGCCAACCAGGCGAAGCTCGCGGCCTTTGAGGGGACCCGTGCTGAAACAATCGGCCAGCTTCTTCAAGACGGCCTTGTCCTGCGGGCGAACGTTGGCCGAATCGTAGGAGAAAAAAGCCTCGGCGTCAGTGATGCCGCATGCCTTCTTGATCTCGTCCGAGATGTTGATGCTCGAACGTGAAGGATCGTCACCCGGCTTGTCGAGCGGTGTAACGACAACGGGCGCGGGCGGCACGGTGGCGGCGGGGGTCGGCATGGGAGCCTCGGCGGGCTTCGGCGGGTCGGCAGCGCAGCCAGCGGCGACGGCAGTGGACAAGAAAACGATTGCGGCGGCGTACTTCATAGTGAGCTCCTTGGCGCGGCGCGCCCCGTAATGGGCCGGGCCCGGGTATACATCGATTGCTCGGCTCGCCGGCAGTAAGACCGCCGGTGTCGCCGCAGCTTCCTAACTCCCGCGCTGCGCCGACTATTCCGAGGCGAGCCGCCGTGGTGACCGTAATTGCGGTTTTATTACGGGTATTTACCTTCCCCCTCAGCGCGACGTAAGCAGATAGGCCAGCAGACCGATAGCCGCGAGTCCAAAGCTCACCGCGAGTAGCCAGTGACTCGCGCGTCGCGTGCGTGGCGGTTTGCTCCGGGTCGTTTCCAGCTTGGCCAGGGCGACCATGGCGATGAATGCAAGTCGCTGTTCGGCGACCCCGGAGCGTTCTCGATCGCCCTTCATGCCGCGGTAGCGGGCGGCAGCTTCCGCCAGCTGATCGGTCGCCTCACAAAGCTCGAGGAACGTGCGGTGCGGGCGTTCCTCGTCCCACTCGTCGAGTACGTTTTTCCAGAGCGCTTCGAAGACGGCGTCGCCCATCGCTCAAAGCTTGAGCTCGCGACTCAAGTGCTGAGTGAGGGCGAAGTAGTCGCGCCGCTCGTAGCGCTCGTTCAGAATGTGAAAGTCGCGCCCGGTGAGCCCGACGCAGCCGAAGCAGTACGAGCAACCGCTGAGGGCAATGGAGCGCACCAAATACGAGCTCGCGGTGCAGTTTTCACAATCGATGCAGTGCTGACAACCGTTGAGGTTCCGCGATCCGCGGCAGTGCAAGCTGTCCGAGCACTGGACGCAACGGACGCAAAAATTGCAGCGAAGTAAACGCTCGGAATCGCTGCAGAAGGTGCAGGAATCGCAGGCTACGCAGCGCTCACAAGCAATACACGACTCGTTGTCGCGGTCCCGGCCCAGGCCCGCCACGAGCTTTCGGAGCTTCATCTCGAAGGAACGCGCAGTGAGCTTCGATTCTTTCGCCATGTCGTTCGAACGACGCGCTCAGGTGCGGAGGACGCGGCGGAGCTCCGCCGCGCGCTGGCGCGTTTCCGGCTCTTCAGCGCTTTCTTCCAAGCGCTTGAGCCGCTGCTCGAAGACCGGCAATTTTTCGGGCTGCTGCTGGTCGAGCAGCGCAGCCAGCACGCCGAGCGCGCCGCACACCTCTGACTCGTCCTTGTGCTCGAGCAGCTTGAGCTGAACCAGCTGCTCTTCGGGATACTCGAAGCCGGCCTTTTTGTAAGCGCTCGCCGCGCGCGTGACGGCGCCCGGACCTTCGCTGTCCAATAAGCGCGCGAGCAGGTGACGGCGTTCGAGCTCCGTCTCGTCGACCGCCGTTGCGCCGGTCACGATCCGTGCGGCGCGCTTGGCCGGCGTCGTCGGCTCATCCGCAATCGCCATCGGCGCTGCGGCCGGTGACTCAACTCCCGACGTTGCGGGCGCGGGCACGCTGGCCGGGCGCCGGGCCAGGACCACCTCCGGCAGGGGAGCCAACGGCCGCCGCGCGGGACGAGCTCGATCGCGTTGGCCAGGCTGGCCACGCTTGTCGGATTTGGCGGACTGGGGGTCCGGTCGCTTGCTTCGTTGTGACATGAGCGCGCCGCAGTCTGCGCTGGAAATAGCACGCCCAAACGGCGGATGGATCGAGATATCGTGGTCGCCCTTGGTCAAGGCCTTGCTGTTCACCTGCGGCCTAGCGCTCGGCGGCTTGCTGCAAGCCTGTGCGGGCTCGCCCCCGCCGCATTCCGCGGCTTCGCGGCCCGTGACCCCGGAGCGCGTGCACCTACCCGGAGGCGTGGGGTCGCGGGTACGCTCCCACTCACTCGATTTTCCGGTCGAGCTCGCGCTGCCGAGCAAAGCCAGCTGGCAGATCAGCGATGGACCGCTCTGGCTCGTCCTTGACCACGGGCTTAGTGGGTCACGCCTGGCCTTGCGCAGCTGGCGCGCGGAGCGCTTGGTGCGTCGCGACGATTGCGAGGCCCAGGCGCGCCTGGAGCGGCTCTCGCTACCGGTCGTGCACGAGGAGGCGGTCGTTGATCGCCGGCAATTCCCCGCGCCCGCGGACTTCGACACGCAATTAGTGGTCGGAGTCGAACCCACCGCGCAGGGGATATTCGGCTACGCGATCGCGATCGGCGCAAGCGTTGGCCGTTGTTACGCGGCCGTCTTTACGACGCGCGTCGATGGCGCCCAGGCGGAAGACGAGGTTGCGGCGCGCCTTGGGATCGCGGTCGATCGATTGCTGAGCAGTGTCCGCCTGCTCGGCGTCGAAGCGCGCGCGGTGCGTCGCCGACTCGTCGTGACCCCCGCTGCGCGCGCGACGCCCGAGTGACGCGGCCGAAACCTTGGTGTCTTGCGGGCGCCATCATCGCGGCATGAGAACTCCGCAGGATGGCAGGTTCGATGTCGTTGAAGTCCGAAGGCGCTCGTTCGGTTCGAGCTCGTGTGGTCGATGACGTGCTTAGACCGCGGGCGACCGACCTCGCCTTGCGTCTGGCCGAGCAGGTGCGTCGGCTGCGTATCCACGCCGGGTTGACCCAGGCCGAGCTGGCCGCGCGAGCGGGGGTCACGGTGGAGACCGTAGCGCGGCTCGAGCGCGTGCTGCGCGGGCGGTTATCGGCAAACGCCAATCCTTCGCTCGAGACCATGGAGCGCATCGGCACCGCGCTGGGCGTCGAGGTGGCTGAGCTCCTCTCCATACCCAGTAAGCAGAAGCCGCGCGACGACCGTCTGGCGTCGGTGCTGCGCGGCGTCAGCGCGGCGACCAAACGGCGCGTGATTCGCGTAGCAGAGGCGCTGGTTCGCGATGACCGCGCGGACGCCAGGCCCGCGCTTCGCCGCCGTTAGAACGCGCGGCTTGCCCGTTCCAGGCGGTCGCGTACTTTGGCGCCTAAGGGGCCGACGACCAGCACGTTCAGGGCGTCGCGAGAAAACAAGCGCTCGGCGGCACGCCGGACCTCCTCGCGCGACGTGGACTCGAGCAACTCGCGCCGCTCGTTCGGCGTGCGCGCGATGCCGGTGAGCTCGCCTAACCCGTAGAAGCTGCTCAATGCGGCCGGGTCATCGTCTTGCTCAGCGAGCTGCCAAGTGAAGCGCCGTTTGGCTTTGTCGAGCTCGCTCTGCGACGGACCTTCGTCGCGCAAGGCTTGCAGCACCGCAAACACCTCACGCAATACTTCCTCCGCCCGCTCCGGCGCCGCGTCGGCGGCCACATCGAACAGGCCTACGTCTGAGAACGCCTCGTAGCTGGCCGACACGTCGTAGCAAAGCCCGCGTTCGTCGCACAAACGCTCGTAGAGCCGGGTGGCCATGCCGTCGTCGAGCACGCGCAAGAGCAGCTCCGTCGCCGGCTCATCCGGATCGCGCTCGCCCGGCGCGCGGAAGCCAACCCGCACCGCCGCCTGGCTGCCGGTGTACTTGATGTGCGAAAAACGCAGCTCAGACTGCGCCGCAGGCGCCTCGGCCAGTGGCTCTCGGCCGTGCGGCAAAGCACCGAAGGCCGCGGCAACCTCGGCGATCTGGGCGTCCGGATCGAGCGGCCCCGCGACGGTCACCACGCTGCCCTCAGCGACGTAACGCGCGGCATGGTGCTCGTGCAAGAGTGGGATGTCGAAACTTGCCAGTGTCTGAAGCGAGCCCGTGATCGGATAGCCGAGGGGATGGTCCGGAAAAGCCAGCTTACGCAGTAAGTGGTCGGCGTCGATCGAGCGGCCGTCTTCGTCGAGGCTCTCCAGGATCTCCTCGCGAACGATGCCGCGTTCCACGTCCAAGCCAGTAAAAATCGGAGCTAGCAAAACCTCCGCCAAAATCGAGATCAGCTCCGAGAGGTTCTCCGGGGGGGCGGACAGGCTGATTGCGCCGTGGTCGACGTAGGTCATGGCGGACAGCGCGCCGCCCAGCGCCTCGAAGGCCAGAGCGAGCGCATGCGCCGACGGATGCCGCGCGGTGCCACGGTGCAGCATGTGCTCGAGGAAGTGGCTGATGCCGTTGTGCGCTTTACTCTCGAAACGAGACCCGATGCGCGTATGCACGTCAATCACGCTCCGCCGCACGTGCGGCATCCGCACCGCGCTGACACGCAGACCGTTCGACAGCTTGGCTTCGACGCGGGTCAGTGGCTCGTAGGCTCGGGCGGTCACTCGTCGTCGTTCCGGGCCGACTTGGGCTCTTCGCTGAAGCGCGCGTCCACTTTGACGCGATCGCCCAGCTTTTTCCTCAGCTCCGCGATATAGTGCGATAACGCCTCCGTCGCCTTGGCACGCGTCAGCGGGCCGAGGATCTGGTCCTTGTTCTTGTCGAACTCGGTCCGCTCCGCGGCGCTCTTTTCCTTCAACTGAATCACGACCGAGCCGTCGCTGGTAGCGATCGGCGATTGCCAAAGGTCGCCCGGCTTTTTTAGCTCGAAAGCGTGCGCGGCCAGGGGCTCCTTGGGGGTCAGCTGCGGTGCGGGGTTGCCGGAAAGAGTGAACGGCGAGGAGATCTCGACCTTCGGGCAATCGCTTGCGGCCAAGGCAGGCGAACTCACCTGCGCCTTGTCTTCGAGCGGCTTCTTCTTCGGCGCGGGCGCCGCGACCGCAAGTTGCGCCGCGACCGCGTCCTCCAATTTTTCGCCGCCCTGGGCACGCTTGATCAGCTGCTCGCCGAACGCCTCGAGATCCGCTTGCGCGGCGGCGTTCACGAACAGTTTGCGTGCGAGGTAGCGTTTCCCGTAGAGCTCGAGATTCGTGCTGTCGAGCTTGGCGTCGACCTGTACGAGATGCAGGCCGCGGGGGGTCTCGATGATCTGCGAGAGCTCGGAGGGCTTGAGCGCATTCGCCGCTTTGAGCAACTCTTCATTGCCTACTCCGTAGCTCGCTCCCACGCAGCCGAGCTCGCCCCCTAGAGTGGCGGTCTGACCCTCGCTGAGTGAGCGCGCCACGCTTGCAAAGCTCTCGCCGCCGCTCACGCGCTCGCGCGCCACTTCGAGCTTCTTGCGGATTTCGGCGCGGTCGGCGTCACTGGCGCCCGGCCCGAGCTCGAGCACGATTTCACGCACGGGCGTGCAGCCCGCGCTGAAACTGGCTTTCTCTGCCTCCCAGGCCGAGTCGACCGCGGGCTTATTGTCGCTCCGCCACTTGTCGAGCGCCACGTCGCTCTGCTCGACGACGTACTTCGCGAACCAATCGCGCATCAGAGCGACGCTGCGGATCACGGCGGTGGTGCGCTGCTGCGCGAAGATCGCAAACGCTTCGCTCTCCGGCACGCGCACCGGTTCGCGGATCAGGTCGCGCATGCGCGCGGCTACGAGCTCACGTTGCTGCATCTCTTTGAACTCTTTGGGGCCGCGGTTGGCGAGAATGCGCACCTCACGTTCGTACACTGCGTAGTCGAAGGGCTCGTCGGCGGTGCGCTTCACGTGCAGCTCGCGAACCATGGTGTCGGCGCCTGGCTCGCAGCCCTGAGCATCCTCGGATCGACGGCACAAGCCCAATTGATAGCTCAATTTTTCGCCGTCCACCGCCGGCACCGACACGTGCGCGCGACCACTGAATAGTTCTGCCTCCACGTCCTCTGCGCTGACGCCGACTCCTAGTCGCTCGGCTTCCGCGACCAAGAGCTCCCGCTCCAGCAGCCCGTCGAGCACTTTCTTGTGCAGACCGAGCGAGCGCGCCGCCTTCGGGTCCAAACCGCGCGGAGCGACCAAGCCAAAGGAGGCGTAGTACTCCTTCGGGTCGATGCACGAGCCTTTGAGCTCGACCGCGCATTCCTTCTTAAGGCTCGCGGTGGGTCCGTTTCTCCCCGCGCGAAACTCGAGCGCGAACACCAAAATGATCGAAAATGCGATGCCGCCCACGATCACTTGCGAAACGCCGCCACCGCGGAAAATGCTCAACATTGCTCTAAAAACTCTCTGTGAAGCCGCTTGCGACGCCGGCCACCTGGCGGCCTCAGCCTGAAGGGCGCGGCAAATACCACGCTCCACGTGGCGGGTCTACGCGTCCGGCCGCGCGTTCCGCGCTGTTTCGAGCACGAGGCGCCGCTGGCACGCGGATCCGCGCGCGAGCTTTGGTTAGCTCAGCGCGCCGCGGTCTTTTCGAGTGCCAGGGCGTAACGCAGCTCGCTGACTAGCTCGCTGTCACTAAACAGCGTCTTTTCGAAGGCCACCTCGTGCCATACATCGAGGGTTTGCGAGCTGTCCCCCGGGTCCTCGACTGCGACACTTTTTGCGCCGACTTCTAGGTAGCTGCGGGTCACCGCCTCGCTCGCCAACGAGCGCGCTCGTTGCAGGATCTCCGGCGGGGATTCGGTCGGAAAATCGCTGCCCTGTGCGCGGACCACGAAACGCACACTCGGCTCAGACCCGAACCGAGCCGAGACGCCGCTGTCCATGATCAAGTTGTCGCGGACGCGATCGGCGAGCACGACTTGATCGCTCAAGGTGCGGTACACCTCGAAGCCTTCGGCGAGCAGGAGTTTTTTCAGCTCACTCGGGGTTGTTGCAGGCATGTCCGCGTTTGAGGCGCTCGAGCCTTGCGGGGAGCACCAGGAATCGTATGCGGAACGAGCTGCGAGCGTCAAGATCGACAGGTGATCCAAGCGCCTCGAAGGGCAAGGACACGCGGAGCCGCAGCAGAGGGAGCCCAGCAGATGGCTCCCGTGCTAGCCTACGGTCGGTTTTGCCCGTGACCCTCGAAAAGCCTCCGCCATCGGCAACTGAGCACGAAGTACGCGCGCCACGTCGGCACGGCGGAGGTGCGCGTCGGGAGTCGTCGGAGCGAGTATTGGTGCGGGCGCCTGGCTTCGAGACGCACGGCTGGGCCCTGAACGTGAGCCGCGGGGGCGTGCGCGCGGTCGTGGAAGAGCCACTGAGGCAGGGCCACGAATACCACGTCACCGTCGGCGATGAAGAGTCGGTCGCCCCGCGTCGCTCGGAGGTTGCGTGGTTGCAAGATGAATCCGACGGCCAGATCGTCGGCTTGAAATACCTCGACGTCGAAGACGGCTCGGCTCCTCCCAAGGACGGCTAGTCACCCGCCCGAATGGCGACTGCCGCTGAGCTTCTCGGGCCCGACGGCCCGCTCGCCCGAAACCTGCCTGCGTACGAAGTCCGCCCGGCTCAGCTAGCGATGGCAAGCGCGGTGGAGAGCGCGCTTGCCTTAGACCGCGTGCTGATTTGCGAGGCCGGTACCGGCACCGGCAAGAGCCTTGCTTATCTAGTGCCGGCGCTCCTCAGCGGCAAAAAGGTCGTCGTGTCGACGGCGACGCGCGCGCTCGAGGAGCAAATCTTCTGGAAAGACTTGCCCCTTATTGAGCGCGCCTTGGGCGTCCCGGTGCGAGCCGCTTTGATGAAGGGCATCTCCAACTACGTGTGTCGGAGACGTCTGGCCGAATTTCGCAGCGGTGAAGCTAGCGTACGGCCTCAATATGCGCGCTCCTTGGCCATGCTGGACGACTGGCTCATCGAGACTCAATCCGGCGACCTCGCCGAGCTTGCCGGGGTTCGTGAAGACGATCCGTTGCGTCGTGAGGTGAGCTCGTCGAGCGAGACACGCGTCGGTGCGGGCTGCGCTTACTTCGACGAATGTTACGTCACGCGCATGCGCCGCGAGGCGGAAGCGGCACAGCTCGTGGTCGTCAATCATCACCTGTTTTTTGCCGATTTGGCCCTGCGCGGTCCGCACCCAGCGCGAGTCATCCCTGACTACGACGCAGTGATCTTCGATGAAGCGCATCAGCTCGAAGATATCGCCACGGATTTCTTTGGCATGCGGGTGTCGCGCGCCCGCGTGGAGCGGCTGCTGAGCGATGCGGAGCGTGGGATGACCGCAGCCGGCGCCGGCGACCCGCTGTTTTCGCCGGGTGCCAAGTCGCCCACGCTGGAGAGCGCGCGAGTCGCCGGAGAGGCATTGTGGACCGAGCTCAAGCGCCAAGGTCGTGAGGACCGCTTCACTCTGCCGCGTGACGCCTGGGTCGGTTCACTTCGAGATCGCTATCACGCGCTCGACAACGCGCTCGAGGCGGTGGGCTCTGCGGCGAGCGCCGCCTCGGGACGCGTGACCATCGGCGCTGGCGCGCGCGGGCGCGGGGCGGTTGCCGCGGTCGAGGCGCTCAGGATGGTGGAGACCCGCGCCGAGTTGATCCGTGAAGAGCTCGCCGCGATCGTCTCCGGGGCTCCAGGCCGGATCACCTGGTTCGATATGGGCGGCCACGGCGCGGCGCTGAGCTCGACGCCCGTCGACCTTTCGTACGTCTTTCGCGCCCGAATTTTCGAGACGGTGCCCTCCGTCGTGCTGACCAGCGCGACGCTGTCGATCGCACCATCCAAGGGCGATCCCACGGCCAGCCCGTTCTCATTTTTTCGCTCGCGCATGGGCCTACGTGGCGAGGCCGTACCCGTGACCGAGCTCGTGCTCGAATCGCCGTTCGACTTCGCGCAGAACGCGCTGCTCTACACGCCCAAGGATTTGCCGGCGCCAGGCAGTGCCGCGTTCGCCGAGACAGCGGGCAAGCGCATCGCTGAGCTGATCGAGATCACGCGCGGTGGCTGCTTCGTGCTCACCACCTCGTTGCGTTCGATGAGCGCGCTCCACGCGCTATTGTTGCGGAGCCTACCGGGTCAGCGCATCTTCGTGCAGGGCGCGGCGCCGAAAGCCACGTTGATCGCCGCGTTTCGGGCGGCCGGTGACGCAGTGCTGGTGGCTACCATGAGCTTCTGGGAAGGCGTGGACATTCCCGGCCGCGCGCTCCGTTTGGTCGTGCTGGAGAAGATCCCTTTTCTCGTGCCCACCGATCCGGTGGTGCAGGCCCGCTCTCAGGAGCTCGAGCTGAGTGGCGAGAACCCCTTCATGCGGCTGCACGTTCCGGCGGCGGCAATCACCCTGAAGCAAGGCTTCGGCCGTTTGATACGGACACGAGACGACGCGGGTATCGTCGCACTGCTCGATCCGCGCATTCACCAAAAGGGTTATGGCCCGCGCTTGCTCGCCGCGCTGCCGCCCGCTCGGCGCACCACGGAGCTGGCCGAGGTGCGCGACTTTTGGGCTCACGTGTCGGCGCGGACGCGCGGCGCGAGCTAACGCTTCTTGGCGGGCTTCGGCGGCGGCGTGGCGGCTTTCGGCGCGGGCTCGGCTTTCGGCGTCGGCTCGGCTTTCGGCGGGGGCGTGGCGGCTTTCGGTGCGGGCTTGGCTTTCGGCGTGGGCTTGGCTTTCGGCGCGGGCTTAGCGGCTTTCGGCGTGGGCTTGGCTTTCGGCGCGGGCTTAGCGGGTTTCGGCGCGGGCTTAGCGGGCTTCGGGCCGAGCGTTGCATGATCCTTCGCAGTCGGTTTCAGTTCGGCTTTGCTGGCCTTCTCGGACGGCTTACTCGGCGACTTGGCGACCGGCGCGGCGGCTTTCGGCGCTACCTTCGCGGCCGGCTTGGCCATGTCCCTCAGTGCGGCGGGCATCGGCATGGGCGCGGGCTTGCCCGTCTTTTCGGTCTTCGCCTTCTCCGGCACCTCGTCCGCGTCGGGTTCGAGACGCGCGACGGCTTTCGCCAACGGCGGCTTGGGCGCCGTCTTCGACTGGGCCTTGGCGGGCTTCTTAGCACTCGTCGCCGCGCGTAGTGCCTTCTTCACGCCGCTGCCCTCATCGCCGTCACCGTCGGCGCGCCCAAGCGCGCCGTCCGCGCGCCTCGCGATCGTCTCGGAGATCTTGCGATCGAGATCCGAAAACTCGAACGGCTTGTCGAGATAGGCGTCCGCTCCGTACAGCGGCGAGGTCATCTCGTTCAAATTTTCTCCGATGCCGGTGAGCATGATCACGCCGGTGTGAGCAAGAGACACCGCTTCGCGGATCTTGCGACAGACCTCCCAGCCGCTCATGCCGGGCATCATCACGTCGAGCAGCACCAGATTGGGCAAGTGCTCGTGCGCGAGCTCCCAGGCTTGGTCACCGTCAGAGGCTTCGAGCACGCTGTAGCCTTTCGAGCGCAAGTGACTGGCCAACATGGCAACCATGCTCGGTTCGTCGTCAGCGACGAGTACAATGGGCTTCGATTCATTGGGCATGGTGACGGGGCTCCGGGGGGCAAAGGCGATGGAGAAGCGCGAATTCATTCGCATTCGAGACCAGCGCATGGTTAGGGGTCAAGCCCCGTGACGCCGGCCACCCCGCGCGGGCGCGACTCGGGCCGCGGGCCGTCTGGCGCCGCGCTGGCTACTGGCCTCGAGCCATCACGTGTACGGCGAAAGTGGCCATCGCGCGCTCGTGTCGCAGGCCGCGGGCTGGGAGCTGTGCTCGATGCCATTCGGGTGCTTAACTTGAACGGATGGCCTCCAGCGACGGCATCGGTGAGCTCCGGCGCGCGGCGAATCGGGCCGAACGCCGAGCACGTGCCGCCGCTGCTTTGAGCAACGGAATGCGGTTTTTACCGTTGCCGCTCGGCTACGCGGTGTTGGCCCTGACCTTGTTGAAGGCGCTGCGCCTGGGCGGCTCGGTCGAGCGAGGCTTCCTGCTCGTCGGATTATTACCGCTCGGCGCCTTCATATTTCCCGTGGCTCGGGCGCTGCTTTCGCGCCGCTCCGCCTGCCGCGGCTCGCTGGCCCTCGACAAATTTCACGGCTTCCACGACCGCGTCACGAGCGCGTTGACCTTCAGCGAGGTTCCGGTAGCGGAACGGTCCGCGTTGATGCAAGCCGCGATCGAGGACGGCGTGGCGACCGCTCGCGCGCTCGACCCACGCCGCGCGGTGCCCATCCGTGTCCCGCCGGAGACCGTCTTGGTCCTGCTGCTGGTATTCGGCCTGGGCGCGCTGTCCACGCTCGAGGTCCGCCACTATCGCCGGCTACCGGAGCCAGTCTCATTCGAACCCATGCAGATGAGCGCCGACGACATCGAGCTGTTTCGAGACGTTGCCAAGGAGCTGCAAGCGAACAACGATGACCCGAACGCGTTGGTCGCGGTGCGTCGCTTCAATCAGCTGGTAGAAGACATCGCGGAACACCGTCTTGACCGGCACGACGTGTTTCAGCGCATGGGCGACCTCGAGCGCGATCTGAAGGACAATGTCGACCTCGACCAAGGTGCACGGGACGATGGCCTGAAGGGGCTGGCGCGGGAGCTCGAAAAGAGCGGGCTCAGCAAACCGGCCGCAGCCGCGCTGGAAGAAAAGCGCTTGGCAGACGCCGAGAAGGCCCTGCGTGAGCTCGCAGAAAAGTTAAAAAATAAGGAGAATCGGCCGAGCGCGGCCGAGCTGGAGAAGCTCCGTCAAGCGCTGGAAAAGGCGGCGAGCAATAGCGGAGAGCGGCTCAAGAACATCGCCGAGCGCCGCCGTGAGCTGGAACAAGAACACAAAAGCCTTTTGAAAAAGAAGACCAGCGACGCGGACGCGGGCGCGAGCGCGGATCCAAAGCTTGCCGACAACGAACGCCGGTTGGAGCATTTGGATCGCGAGAAGAGCCGTGCCGAGCGTAGCCAAAAACAAATGTCCGAGCTCGACCAAGAGCTCGCACGAGCCGCGCGCGACTTGCTGAAAGAAGCCGGTCAGAGCGCGCAGGATCTGCAGCAAGGCGCGCAAGACATCAATCGCATGGCCAAGCAGGAGGCCAGTGAAGAGCAAAAGAAGGCGTTGCTGAAGAAGCTGCAGGAGATGCGAGAGTTGATGCGCCAACAGGGCAAGGGCGGCAAAGATCAGATGCAGCGCATGCAGAAATTCGGTCAGCGCGCGCGGGGCCAAGGCGGTCAGGGCGAGGGTCAGGGTGAGGGTCAAGGTCAAGGTGCCGGACAGGCAAAGGCGGGCCCGCTTCGTTTGGGCAGCGGCCCGGGCAGTGTCTCGATCGAGATCCCGGTCGCTCGTAGTCGGCCCGGCGGGAGCGGCGCCGAGCAGGGCGAGAAGCCAGGAGCGGGCCCGCCCGATGGCGCCGGGCCGGGCGCTGGGAGCGGGCACAATTCGGACCTAGCTGGCGAAGCCACCGATCTGAAGGGAAAGACCCAAGACGTGACCGCCGCTGGCGCAGATACCGGCCAAGGCGCGGCCTCCTCGCAGGTCATCTTCGGCGCCGCCGAGCGCGGTTTCGTGGGCCACGGCTACAAACAAGTCTTCACTGATTATCAAACCGTCGCTGAACGGTCGCTGACCCAGGATGAAATTCCGTCTGGCTATCGTTTTTACGTGCGGCGCTATTTCCAGCTGATTCGGCCACGCGAATGAACCTTTCCCTGCTCGTGACGCGAGCAAAATCACGCGCCGTGCGAACCCCCGAGCGCCAGGAGAATGACCCATGACGGACGCCGATCGAGCGCGCGAAGAAGTCAGCGAATTTCAAAAGCAGATCGGCGCGCTACGTGAGGAAATTGCGCGTGTCATCGTCGGCAACCGGGAGGTGGTAGACGGGGTGCTCTCGTGCATGCTCGGTTCATCCCATGCGCTCCTCGAGGGTGTGCCTGGTTTGGGCAAGACGATGCTCGTGCGCACCCTAGCCGGCGTGCTGGGCTTGGAGTTTTCGCGCATTCAGTTCACGCCCGACCTGATGCCGGCCGACATCATCGGTACGGTCGTGCTCGACGAGGGCGCGGCGGGCGCGCGCACGCTGGAATTTCGTCGCGGCCCGGTCTTCGCCAACATCGTGCTCGCGGACGAAGTGAATCGGGCGACCCCCAAGACGCAGAGCGCCCTGCTCGAGGCCATGCAAGAGCACCGCGTCACGGTGGGCCGCACCACGCATCAGATCGAAGAGCCCTACTTCGTCTTGGCCACACAGAATCCGCTCGAAATGGAGGGAACTTACCCATTGCCGGAGGCCCAGCTCGATCGCTTCTTCTTCAAGCTGGCGGTCCCGTTCCCCTCGCGTGACGAGCTGCACGCGATCATCGACCGCACCACTACGTCACAGCAGGCGGAGGTGAAGCGCGTGCTCACGCGTGAGCAAATCCTGAGCATGCAAGCGCTGGTACGCCGGGTGCCGGTTGCGCGCCACGTCCAGGACTACGCCATCCGAGTGCTGCTCGCCACCCACCCGGCGGGCGAGGAGGCGCCCGAGCTCGTGAAGCGTTTCGTGCGCACCGGCGCCTCGCCGCGTGGCGCGCAGGCGATGTTGCTCGGCGCCAAGGTGCGCGCCTTGTTCGATGGCCGTTTCGCGGCCTCCATCGAGGACGTCAAGGCGACGGCGCTGCCAGCGCTGCGTCACCGCGTGCTGCTCAGCTTCGAGGGTGAGGCGGAGGGCGTCGCGTCCGACCGGGTGATCGAAGAAATTTTGAAGAAGCTGGCGCCCACGAAGGAATAGCCGTCTCGGTGAGTTTTCTGGATCTTTTTCGGCGTGAAGCGAGCCCGCGGGCGGCGCGGCGCGAACCACTGTTCGACGATGACTTCCAGCGTAAGCTGGAAATGCTAGCGCTGGTTAGCCGGCGCGTGTTTGCGGGTCGTCTGCGCGCCGAACGGAGAAGCAAGAAAAAGGGCAGCGGCATCGAGTTTGCCGATCATCGCGACTACGCGGCGGGCGATGACTTTCGCTCCGTGGACTGGAACGTGTACCAGCGCTTCGGCAAGCTGCTCGTGCGTTTGTATGAAGAGGAGGAAGACCTCAGCATCTACTTGATTGTGGATTGTTCGACCTCGATGGGCTTCGGCGAGCGTAGGAAGTTCGACCAAGCGCGCAAGCTGTGCGCGGCGCTCGCCTACGTGGGGCTAGCGAACCTCGACCGCGTGACGGTGGTCGCCGTAAACGACGGCGTGATCTCGCGCATGCCGACCACGCGCGGCAAGGGACGAATCTTCAAAGTGTTCGAGTTTTTGTCGCGCCTCGAGCCGCACGGCACGACGGACCTGAGCACGGCCTTGAAGAGTTTCGTGGCGCAGCACAAGCGGCGCGGGTTGGCGGTGTTGTTCAGTGACTTGTACGACCCGGCGGGCTTCGAGGCGGGCATCAACATACTACGCTTCAACAAATTCGAGCCATACGTCGTGGAGCTGTGCGATCCAGCGGAGGCGCGCCCGGCATTGAAGGGCGACGTAAGGATCTACGATTGCGAGACCGGCGAAGAGCGCGAGCTCACGATCACCGACGGCATGCTGGAGAAGATGGCCCGCGCGGTGGGCGACTACCGGGCGGGCATCGAGCGTTTCTGCGCGCAGAAGCAGGTGCCGTATTTCCCGGCTGACGTGACCACACCCTTCGACGAGCTCGTGCTGCGCGTCTTCCGGCGCGGGGGATTTCTGCGCTGATGACCCTCGCCGGCCTGCCCATGAGCCAGTTGCTGATGCTCGCTGGCGGCGCGGCGTCAGTGACCGTGGTGCTTTACATTTTGAAGCTGCGGCGGCGCGCAGTGCCCGTGCCTTTTGCGCGGATTTGGGACGCGGTGTTCCGCGATCGGCAGGCGACTGAGCTATTTTCGAAGCTCCGGCGCTTGTTGTCGCTCTTGCTGCAGCTCGTGCTGCTAGCGCTGTTGATACTCGCCCTGGGCGACCCTAGGCCCAAGAGCGCTCTCCTCGATGGTCGTCACATCGTCGTGCTGGTGGACAGCAGCGCCTCCATGAAGGCGATCGACGTCCAGCCGAGTCGTATCGAGGTGGCCAAGGCGCAGGTTCGGAAATTGGTGCGCGGCTTGGGCAGTGCAGACCGCGCCCTGATCGTGGAGATGGGGTCGCTGCCGAGCCCGCTGTCTACGATGAGCTCGGACGTCACGGAGCTCGAGCCAGCCATTGATGCGCTGACCGCTTCGGACACCCGAGCCGATTTGGAGCGTGGGCTATCCTTCGCGGTCGACAGTCTGCGCGGCTTGCCCAAAGCGGAGGTCGTCGTGGTGAGCGACGGGGTGCTCGGCGACGTGAGCGAAGTTGCCAAGCGCGTCGACCTGAGCGCGGTCAACCTCGAGTTCCTTCCGGTGGGCAAGTCAGGAAAAAATGTGGCGATCTCGGAGTTTTCCGTGCGCCGCTACCCGCTCGATAAATCGCGTTCGGAGGTGATGCTCGAAGTCGCCAATACGAACGATCGCCCGACGCAGGTCGAGCTCACCTTGCTGGGCGACGGCGCGGTCATTGACGTGAGCCGTTTTGCGCTCGGCCCGAACGAACGTCTGCCGCGCTATTACCAAGATCTAGCCGGCGCCAGCCGCACGCTAGAAGCCAAGATCCGCTTGGCCGACAATCGCGCGGACGATCTGCCCGCCGACGATCACGCGTACGCTTTGATGCCTGAGCGGCATCGCGCGCGTGTGCTGGTGATCTCAAAGGGCAACACGTATCTAGAAGCCGCGTTGCTGCTGGATGAGTACTTGGACGTCACGACCGTGGGCCCGGGCAAAACAATCCCGAGCGAGCACTTCGACGTTGCGATCCTCGACGGCGTGGCCGACGCATTGCCGGATAGCGTGGCCGCTGCCCTCTATCTCGACCCACCGGAGGCGGGTGCGCCGCTCGCGCGGGCCGGCGCCTTGAGCGACTTTGGCTTTGATACGTGGGATAAAAAAAGTTCGATCCTGCGTTTTTTGGCGCTTGGGGACGTGCAAGTCTCGACCGGTCACGCGCTCGTGCCCGTGGCCTCGGACCGCGTGCTCGGCGCGAGCGAACAAGGGCCGATACTCGTTTCCGGCGCGCGCGCGGGGCGACCGTTCGTCGCGCTCGGCTTTGACCCGCGTAACAGCGATTTGGTGCTGCGCGTCGCCTGGCCGCTCTTGGTGTTGAACACCATCAATGCGTTCGTCGAGGAGGACACGGGCTACGTCTCGTCGTTCCGCACCGGTGAGGTGTGGCGTGTGCCTGTGCCGAGCTCCGCCGACTCGGCGACCGTGATCGACCCGCGGGGCGCCCCGCACACCGTGCCCGTGAAAGAGGGACGCGCCGTCTATTTGGGCGAGCAGGCCGGGTTTTACAAGCTCATCACTGGCTCGGGCGCCGACGCATCCAGCAGCGAGTTTGCGGCCAACCTCTCTGACCTGGACGAGAGCCGCATCACGCCGGTCGCGCAGCTTGCCCTCAGCAACAAGCGGGCGCGCCCAGCCAGTATCGGCGTTCCAGGATCCAAACGAGAAGCTTGGGTGTACTTGCTCGCCATCGTCGCCGCGCTGTCCGTGTTGGAGTGGATCACCTATCACCGCCGGGTCACCGTCTGATGTCGCGGCTCGGTCGCGCCGCGTGGGCCGCGTTCGTCGCGTCGGTCGGGGGCTTGCTTTTCCTGGCCTATCGCCACTTCGTGTTGGGCGCCGGCGAAGGCGCGTTCCGCTGGCTGAGGGGCGGCGTTCATTATCAACTGCTCGAGCCGGGCGCGCTCGGATTGCTGCTCGTTACGCCGCTGCTGTTGCTCGCACTCGGGCGGTCGCTGGCGGATTTGCCTTGGCCACAGCGCGCGCTGTCGGTCTTGTTTCGCGTGGCCTTCTTGGGCGCGTTGGCGCTGGGCTTGGCCCGGCTGGTGCGCTCGGAAGAGACGCACAAGGTCTGTACGGTACTGCTGGTCGACGTCAGCGACTCCGTGCCCGATGAAGCCTTGCGTGACGCGCGACGCGCCATCGAGACCTACGCTCGCGCCAAAGGTCCCGACGACGAGCTCAAGGTCGTGACCTTTGCCGAGCGCCCCCGATTGATCGACGTCGAGCAGAACAAAAAGAGCAACGTGCCCAGCGTCCAGGATTTGCGTCACCGCGCGGCAGATGGGAAGCCGCTCACCGCAGGCACCGATATCCGCGCGGCGATCGCGCTCTCTTACGGCCTGTTTCCGCCCGGATTTCTGAAACGCGTCGTCCTCGTCAGCGACGGCTTGGAGACCGATGGCGATTTGCTGGCTGAGGCCAACCGAGCGCGCGGCTTCGGCGTCACGTTATACGCGGTTCCCTACCGCCGTCCGCCACCGGGCGAGGTCGCCGTGCGCGGGCTCACGGTTCCAGACAAGGTCGACGTAGGTCAAACCTTCGAGCTCGTAGCGGACATTTATGCGAGCCGCGCCACGCACGCCAAGGCGCGCCTCTTCCAGGGGGAAGCACTCAATGGCCTGGACGGCGTGCGCGACCTCGATCTGAAGCCGGGTCGTAACGAGCTCAAGTTCAAGTCGGTCGTGCGCCTGGGCGGTGAGGTCACCTACGCGCTTCGCCTGGACGAGATCGCCGACGACACCTTTCGCGACAACAACGCGTTCAGTGTCACGGTCGATGTACCCGGTCGCCCGACGGTGTTGTATGTGGAAGGTCAACCGGAGCGCGCGAGCTATCTGATGAGCGCGCTCAATGCTCAGCAATTCGACGTGGATTTGCGGCCGGCAACGGCGTTTCCGGCGTCGTTGCGCGAGCTCGAGCGCTACGACTTCGTGATCGTCTCCGATGTACCGGCCGAGGCCCTCCCCGTACCCGCCCAGGAGCTGGTCGAGCGCTACGTTCGCGATCTCGGCGGCGGCTTCCTGTTTGCGGGCGGGGAGGCGGGCTACGGCCTTGGCGGCTGGGCCCACACCAGCATCGAACGCTTGCTGCCGGTGCGCATGGATGCCGAGCACAGGAAAGAAATGCCCGGCGTCGCCATGGTGCTCGCCATCGATCGCAGCGGCTCGATGACAGGTCTGCCGATCGAGATGGCCAAGGCCGCCTGCAAAGCGACGCTCTCCACGCTTCAGGGCGACGACCTGCTGGAGGTGATCGCGTTCGACTCGACGCCCGTTCGCTACGTGAAGATGCAGCCCTCGCGCTATCGCAGCCGAATTCAAAACGACATCCAGCGCATTCAACCAGGCGGGGGAACAGAGATCTTTTCCAGCTTGGACATGGCGTACCAAGATCTTTCCGTCGTCCAAGCGCGCAAGAAGCACGTGATCTTGTTGACCGACGGGCAAGCCCCCGCGCAGGGCATCAAAGACCTCGTGCAGGCCATGTTGTCGGAGTCGATCACAGTCACCACGGTCGGCCTAGGCGAGGGCACGAACCAGGATTTGTTGCGCTTGATCGCCGACACCGGCGGAGGTCGCTTCCACTCGGTGCCCGACCCCAACAGCTTGCCCAAGATCTTCACGCGCGAGACCGAGCTGATCGCGCAGCAAGCGGCGGTCGAAGACTGGTTTCCCGTGCAGCAGGTCGCGTCGGCGGATTTTCTGAAGGGCATTGCCATCCATGCCGCGCCGCTGCTGCACGGCTACGTCGCGACCCAGTTGAAACCGGCCCCGGCGCAGCTGATCCTGCAGAGTGAGCGCGGCGATCCAATCTTGGCACGCTGGCGCGCTGGCTTGGGCTGGGCGGTGGCCTGGACCAGCGATCTCAAAAACAACTGGTCGATCGACTGGCTGCGCTGGTCGGGCTTTTCGCAATTTTGGGGTCAGCTGGTGCGGGAGCACATGCGCGTGAAGCACCGCCGCGAGCTCACCATGAAGACGGAAATGCTCGGCTCGGACGTGCACGCGACCGTGGATGCCTTCACCGCCGACGAGCGCTTCGACAACGGCATCGTCTCCAAGCTGGTGGTTACTGGTCCCGGCTCGGGCGGCGCGCGGCACGAAGTGCCGATGCGGCAGACCGCTCCCGGCCGCTACGAAGCCAATTTCCCTCTCGCTCAATACGGCTCATTCCTGCTGCGTGCCGAGCACGCCAAGGCCGGTGAGAACGGCGAGCTCAGACCGATGGCGACGAGCTACGGTCACGTCACGAACCCCTACCCGCGCGAATACGCGAGCTTCGATCCGGATCTGGATCGTCTGAGCCGCGCCGTACTGGCCGGTGGCGGCGCGATCGATCCCGACCCGTCGCGGGTGTTCAGCCCCGCAGGTCAGAAGATCGTCTTTTACCGGCCGCTTTGGTCCTACTTCGTGCTGGCGTCGCTGGTACTCTTCTTGCTCGATCTATTGGTCCGGCGCGTGCGGCTCTTCGATCGTAAGTTCGTGCCGCGCCGGCGTTGAGCTACGGCGCGGTCGTCCCGGTCGCCGCCGCGTCGCCCGTGCACTTCCCCCACACGCCGTCAGGGCTGCAGGTCTGCATGCCAGTCGAGCACCAGACGTAGTCGCCGGCTTGCCGCTTTACCCGGCCACAATCGATGAGGTCACCCGGTGCGTCGCAGGGGCAACCCTGCTCGTGGTTGGCGCACACCGCGGGCGCGGGGGTGGCCATGGCGGCGACGTCGCTGTTGCCCATCATCGGCGCGCTCGGATCGTCCGACGCCGAGCAACCCGTGATGAGCACCGTGAGCACGCTCACCGTGGCGAGCAGAAAAACGCGAATCATGTGTGACGCTCCGAACCGGATGAACGGGCGCGCCCAAGTTGCGGTTAAAGTGGTTAAAACCGACCCGCGTCACTTTTGTGCGTCTGCGTGAGACGGCGGCCGAAGTGTGGGTGCCCCGGCGTTCGGTTCAGTCTTTTTCGACCACGATGTCGTTTTCGGCGCCAAAATACAGACGATCACAGGCTGTATTGGGCGCCGCCGCTCGGCGCGCCCCGAGCTCGACCAGGTCGTAGAACGGGGAGGCCACGCTCGGCATATCGCGGAAGCGCGCCTCTTCCAGCTGCGTCCGTTCGTTGAAATAGAACAGGGTGCGCGCGTCCGCCGACAGGCCTGTCGGCAAGCGGCGCTGGCTGGCAGTCCCGTCGAACACCAGCGTCGTCAGCACGACCGGCGCGCTCCAGGCGGCGCCCGCGCTTCCCGTCGAAACGACGATGGTCGACGAGCCACCGGCAAACGACGAGTTGTAGAAGAGCTGGGTGTCGCTGAATGAGACGACTGGGAAAGCGTATTGCTTACCCGTGTACACGGCGTCTTGGTTCACCGCGGCGAATGCGCTCTCGTCCACGCCGCCCGCGAACGCCGCATCGCGCGTTGGACGCCGCATCTCACCGAGCTTTTTCTGGTCGGGATCGCTCACCAACAGCAGGCGTTTGCCGTCGGCGCTGAGGCTCGCGCCCTGCGCGACACTCCAGCCAGCCGGGATTGCCAACGCTCCGCCCATACTGAAGGGAGCCGCCGCCTGAGCGCGATGGGCTAGGTACACGCTGCCACTCCGCACGAACGCCAAGTCGAGCTCATCGGGCGTCACCGAAAGGAAGGATTCCGGTGCAGCGCTCGACACGACGTCCACGATCTTTGAATCCGTCCAAGCCCCCCTCTCGCTGCACGCGGCGGGACCCAGCGGCGGCTGCCCGGTTCCCGGATTGCTCCCGGTGTCAGTGCCGGCTGAGCCGCCGTCCGCGCGGTCCGGTTCGCCCCCATCGCCCGCTTCTCGGGCGCCGCTGCCTGCGCTGCCCATTCCCGAGCGCCCGCCATCGGCTGCTTGCCCACGCCCACCGCTGGCGTCATCGACGATGCCAGAAGGGCGGTCACCCGAGCCCGATGAGCAGGCGCACGCGATCATACCCAGTGTGAGGGCGTAGCCAACCCGGCGAAAAGAGAGGGGAGCCTCGGCAGTCATTCGGCCGGGACGCAACTGTAGCTCTGTCGCCAATCTTTCAAGATTGGGCTCAGCGTGCGCTCTTCATTGGAGACGAAGCGCACCGTGATCTTCAGATATTCTTGAGACTTCAGGTTGTTGGCGTCTAGCACGGGCGAGACCGCGGCACCGATCCAGTCGCTCGGGTTCGACTGAGTGACGTCGGCGATATGCAGCCCCGTCCCGGGCGCGACTGGATTCGGCGCGACCGGCACGACCGAAAAGAGCGCGGGATCAGCCTGGGTCTCCGCGTAGATTTCGAGCCTCGAGTTCGTGGCAGGGGTGACGGCCTTCCAATCGAAAAAGCGCCAGACCGGCTTGCTCCCGTCCGGACAATCCGAGTGGTAAACCCGCTCATAATTCACGTAGCCGACGACCAACACGGGTGGTGGCGGCTGGCACGCGGCGCCCACACATACCAGGCCCGCGCAGCAATCCGAGGTCGCGCCGCATGATCCGGCGTCGGCCGTGCATTCTCCCGGCGCGGGCAGCGCAGAGCAATGCCGGGTCGGCGGATTGGTGAGTGGTGTGTCGAGCCGGCACGCGCTGCTCTTCGGCGTGGCATTGCCACCGCAGCAGTCTTCATCGACCTCGCACGTCGACGCAGCGCCGTGACCTGGCGCGTGACAGGCATCTAGAACCCAAAAGCCGCGTTCGTTGATGTAACCCGTCGCGGCGTTGGCCGCGAAGTTTTGGCTCGGCAGCCAGAACGCGGGATGGCTGCGGTCCGTGGCGCCGGACACCGAGTCATCCACGGCGGCGACCCACAGCTGACTCTGGATGTCCTGGTAATTGGTGATCGCCGTATAGCTGGCGTTGGGGTAGCTCGCGGTGTTGCTGAAGTCCTGCTGAACCGAGGGCACGTTGACCGTATTTCCGTACGGCCGCGTGCTCGTGAACACGACCCAGCGGTAGCCACCGGCGGGCGTCGGGAGCATCGTCGGCTGGTACGACTTATTGGCGTCCAGCGCTCGCTCGCCGCTATTGAGCTTGGTGAGCGGCACGGGGACAGGCGTTGGCGCTTGGCTGTCGACCGACCACAACCTGCCCGGG